>CAVAJR010000025.1:0-34925 GCA_963589005.1 Bacteroidaceae bacterium
TATTTCTGGCCGGGATACAATGCACTACTTTTTCCAGAAGCTTCACCTCCTTTTTGCGTTTTAGGCTACTCATCTTCACCGCTGTTCGCAATGATAGTTAGTCTAATTTCATACTGTCAAAACAAGCTTCTCACAACATATTGTGTTTAATTTTATTTATTACTACCAGATATACGTGACATCAATACAACCGTCTCCACATGAGAAGTATACGGGAACATATCAACCGGCTGGATTTTCTTAACCTTATATCCTCTGGCCGTCAGGGAAGCCAGATCCCTGGCCTGGGTCTCCGGGTTGCATGATATGTAAACGATCTTAGTCGGTGCCAATTTTATAAGTGAATTCAAGAACTTTTTGTCGCTCCCTGCTCTGGGAGGATCCATAAATACAACATCCGCCCGCTGCCCTGCTGATGCCAACCTCTCCATATACTCGCCTGCATCGCCTGCATAAAACCGTGCATTTGTCACCTTATTCAGCCTGGCATTAGATATTGCATCCTTCACAGCATTTGAATTAAGCTCAATTCCTGTAAGTTTCAGGTCCTTTTTCTCTCTCGCAAGACCAATTGCACTCAATCCTATTGTGCCTATGCCGCAATAAGCATCGATGATACTCTCTGTGCCTTGCAATTCAGCCATATCAATTGCTGCCTTATATAGTTTTTCCGTTTGTATTGGATTTATCTGGTAGAATGCGTCCGACGATATTCTAAACCGCATACCACACAGCACATCTTCAATATATCCGGTTCCGTACAGCAGTATGTTTTTGTTGCCTAATACCATACTGTCTCCTCTGTTATTTACATTAAGGATAATAGTTGTAATCTCAGGATGTTCCCTACGCAGTGCCTTGACGAAATTATTCTTAGAAGGGATTATCGCAGACGCTGCTACTAGTACCACCATTATCTGACCGGTTTTAAATCCCTTTCTTATCAGCACATGGCGCAGAAGGCCATATCGTGTATCCTCGTTATAGATTTTGAGTTTAAACGAAGCTGCCAGCCTGCATATAGTCCCTATAATTCTCTGGCAGTCCCGGTCTTCGAGCATACATTCATCTGTAGGTACAACCTTATGCGTTCCCTCTTCGTAGCTGCCAGATATTATATTTTTCTGTTTGTCAAGACTCAGCACATGATGAACCTTGTTTCTGTAGTAAGCAGCTTCCGGCAAATGCAGCTGTATACCTCTGGTCTTATCTGAACCGCATTCTGATATTTCTGATGTCTGTTCATCTTCCTCTGTCATTCCGATAATAGGAGATACCTTGCCATACTTTCCTAACAGTTTCGCCGCAAATGCCTGTTTCTTACGCAGCTGTTCGCAGTATTCCACGCCCTGATACTGGCAGCCGCCGCATTTTTTATATACCTTACATACTTTCATGTGCAATTCCTTCAATGATTGCAGCAGCCTTTTGGCGCCTGCAATTTATTTTCTGTATATCTTAGTACATCGACAGCAATCTGCCGATGTACAAATTGTGATCCGGGTTTTATTATAACATATGCTGGCTGCCTATTCATATCATGATTCATTGCAATCGACATTTAACAAATGCTGCCTTCTGTGATATTCTATCCGCAAACAGAAAGGAGATGTGCCATTTTCATAATTCGCATGAAATTTCGCGAGCCAAACAAGTAATGGCACTAATACGATCGATGAAAATTATACATACCTCAGAAGCTCCTGCAGCTATCGGACCTTATTCACAAGCTTATACGACTGGTAATCTTATCTACACCTCCGGTCAATTGGGTGTAAATCCTCAGACAGGGGCTTTCGATTCGGAAACTATAGAGGGACAGACTCAACAGTCTATCAAGAACATTGAGGCAATTCTGACAGCAGCTGGCACAGACCTTACCAAGGTTATCAAAACCACCTGCTTCTTACAGAACATTTCAGATTTTGCCGCATTCAATGCAGAATACGAGAAATATTTTACAGGAAAACCAGCCAGAAGCTGTGTTGAAGTCGCTGCACTTCCTAAGAATGCATTAGTTGAAATAGAAGTTATCGCTGAACTGTAGAACAGCCGCCCGAATGTAGAAAAATCCACCGTTATCTTTTTCAGATTACGGTGGATTTATAGCGGAGAAGGAGGGATTTGAACCCTCGCGCCGCGTTAACGACCTACACCCTTAGCAGGGGCGCCTCTTCGGCCTCTTGAGTACTTCTCCTCATCAGTCCAAAGTCTGTAAGACTTCTATTAAATTACACATCGTCAAACGGCAATGCAAAACGTATTCTACAGAACTATTCAGCATTTGTCAAGAACAACTCTAAAATCTGCACGCTCTTTTATTTTGAGAACATTGCATCATTTCCACATATACTTTCCTGATTGGTTCGTGCTTTGGTATTGTAATTGGCATACACCTTATTATATCATTCCATGCTGATTCCGCATTTCTAACAATTCCTATGAGCCCGATTAAGCAGCATCTCACCATTTTCACGCAGCCAATCATGCCACTTATAGTATTCAGGATATACCCTCAGTATTTCTTCATAGAATCTGCCCGAATGATTCATCTCCTTCCTGTGACACAGTTCATGCACAACTACACTGTCCAGCACTTCAGGCGGCGCCAGCATAAGAAGGCAATTGAAATTCAGATTCCCCTTGCTGCTGCAGCTCCCCCACCTTGTCCTCTGGCATCTTATGGTAATACGGCCATATGTAACGCCTATCAATGGTGCATAGTATCTCACCCGCTCCGGGATCACCTGCACAGCCTTTTGTCCCAGTTCCTCTATCTGCTCTATCGTAAGCGCCCCCTGTACGGCTGCATTATTCTTCTGCGCATCTGCCATGGCGAGATGCTTTTCTATCCACTGTCTGTGCTTTTGTACGAATTGCCTAATCTCTGAATCCGAACATATAAGAGGTGCCCTGACTACCAGAGCACCATTTTTTATTTCTGCAGATATTGTTCTTCGTCTGCTTCGTATGACCTGAACGCAAAGGCCGTTTATTTCAATCAATTTTGTATCCTCTCAATGCACTTTTTCCGCAGCTGCCTCATATATCAGACGCGCAGAAACAACAAATTCATCAAACTGATATCATACACCACAGAACAGCACAGACACTGCTCCTCCTTATCTGTCCTCTGGAGGTTTTCTTGCTGTATCTTCCTGCGCTGTCCATATTCAATACTCACCTTAAGTCAGCTTTTCCAAAATATTTAGTACAATATCTTCCTGTATCCCGGATATTTTGAGAACCACTTCTTCGCACATTCATCATAGGACGCATAAGCAGGATCACCTCTATGATCTGTCAGATCATACATTTCCTTCAAGTCTTCGCCTAATGCTCTTGTGAATTTAACACTGCCGGATATATTTAGATGCTGCCAGTCTGCACATTGGGTCTGATAATCTATGCCTACGGAATTTTCCGGAAGGTTGTAATTGATTCCGGTTATGCCATATTTTTCTGCAATTTCAAATGCAGCGCAATAATACAGGTGATCATGCTTATAGTCGGCATTAGGATATCCGATCAGCTGAACAGTTACGTCATTATCAACACATAATTGAAGGATCTTTTCGAAGTATTCTATCTCATGTTCATTTACATAATTAGCGGTTCTGAATGTATAGTCAATATTAGGTTCGTCATGAGCTGCAGTCTCATCTTTCTCGATATAGCCCTTCCAGCTGCTGCCCCTGTTTCCGTATGACGGCGGAATATTGAAATCTGACCAGGTCCGGCTTACGTAGTTGGTATGAATCTGAGGAAATGCCAATGCATATCCCAGGAATTCCTCCGGCTCGACGCATTCATATATGCACTGCAGCCTGCTGATCGGATTAAGAAGACCAAATGAACACAACACAGTCCTTGTTCTGTCAACTCTGTCATCAAGATAGGTTATTGCTTTAAGATCTAATAAAACCACCTTAGGCTTTTGATATTTCAGAGCTTCCTTAAGATAAAAATATGTACTCCAATATGGCTGCTCAGCCGTGGCCAGATCATAACATGCGATTCCATATTCATCCCACAGGATATTAGTATTCAGATCCGTGTATGTAAGGCTGGTTCCTATTGCCAGCACGTCTATGTTGCCCTCAGGTATACTGTAATAGTTATATAATGCACATATTCCGTAAGGGTATTTCGGCGTAAGAACATAGATAACATAAGTAAGTAGCATCAGCATAACTGCCACAAATGCTGCAAGTCTTACCCAGAACAGCTTCTTTCTTCTGTTTTCCTTGATTTCCTTTTTATTTTCCATATCACTATTTTCTATTATGCAAAATTTGTTTGCAGCCGCATCTGCTGTTTCGAACTTAATTACCCTTATTCCAGGTTAAACCCATTCTCAATCACTTTTCTCTGCCATGCCCTGTCAAATGCTGTATTTGTGATCCGGCATTCGTCATATATAGGACAGGCTTACCTGCTGTGTTTTTAAAAATGTGTATACAAGAATGCCGATGCATCGAAGCCTGTTCCGTAGCAGCCATAGATCAGCACAATAAGTATAAGCACGATTATGATCGGCCATCTTACGAAGAACGGACCCTTGGCCAGTTTCATATTAAGATCAGGTTTCTTCTCGCAGATAATATCAACCACCAGAAGTATTACACAGGCCCCTGCCGCTATATACCATTCAAGGGCTGTCATTGCCGAGGTGAACTGAACCGCCGGATTATGGAAGTTCCAGTTCTTAAAGGAATTGACAAGCATTTGCCAGCCTACCGACGGGCCCGATGTAAATGCAAAGTATTGAGGAATAAGTATCAATATCCATGTGCGAACCATGGTAAATATTTTCCAGCCCAGACTCTTTTCATTTACATGAAGTTTCTTCTTCAGCTTCTTAAATGCTGGATCTAACAGCAGCTCTATTCCCATGGTAAGACCGAAGTACAGACCAAATATTAGCGCATTGCCATTAGCTGTATGCCATATGCCTATGAGGAAAAATATGATAATAGTTGAAACTGTTGCCGGCAGCGCGCGGCCAGCCTTCTTACCGAAGAGCTTGCGGCCTGCCTTGCTCAGCATCAAGCCGAATCCGCTGGTTGTAATCGGATAAAACAGATAACTTCTGAACCATGTTCCAAGCGTTATATGCCATCTACGCCAATATTCAGCCACGCTGTGCGAGAAGAATGGCCTTCTGAAATTCTCAGCCATATCTATACCCATCATCTTGGCTGCTCCTCTTATAACATCCATTCCTCCGGAGAAATCAGCATATAACCTTACAGAATAAATGATAACCGACAGAATAATAAACCAGCCCTTATAATCAGGTGTTATAACATCGGTAACCAATGCCAGCCTGTCTGCTATGACCATTTTCTTGAAAAATCCCCATAATGCCAGCTGCACACCCATGACAAAATTATCCGGGTCAAATTTATTTCCGTTAACAAGCTGCGGCATTAACTGCGGATATGTAGAGATAGGTCCCTGAGTCATTTGCGGGAAGAAGGATACAAAGAGAAGATATTTAAGCGGATTCCTTTCGGCTGCATATTTGCCTCTGTAAATATCCACCATATATCCCACGCTCTGGAAAGTAAAATATGATAATCCTAGCGGCACTATAAGACTCAATTGCGGCATTGAAGTAATCCATGCCCGCAGACAGTCATAATATTTTGTAAATGCCATTGCCGCAAATGGCAATATAATAGAAATCGCTAATACAATTTTCCTGAGCCTTTTGGCATTGCGGCTGCAGGAAAACCAGCCTTTTTCCGGCAGCCGGGGAATATAATGCCCGCTGCCATTTTCATTAGCCGCCTCCCTTATAGCTTCTTCTATTTTGGAGATTTCCTTTTCTTTGTTTATAAGATATTCCTGCAGAATTGATGACAGAAAAGTAATGCCTGTCACAAGTGCCAGCCATATGCAGCCCTGCCAGCCTGACAATGCATAGAAAACACAGCTGGCTGCAAGTAAAACCAGCCACCTGTGTTTCAGAGGTATAATGTAATAAAGAATAACCGCAGCTAAAACAAACGCTACGAACTCAATTGAGAGTATGCTCATTTTCCCACTCCTGTTTTATTCGGACACGGTCCATTTTTCCGTTACCGGTTTCGGGGAGAGAATCTTTATGAACATATATATCGGGTAACATATATTTAGGGAGCTTCTTCTTGAGAGCTCTGGTAATTTCCTTTTCGTCAGGTTCGCCTGTATAAAAGCTTATGATGTCCTCGGTCTTACTGTCGAACAAACAGCAGCCCTTCTTGATACCCGGAATGCTGCTTAATGCTGTCTCTATCTCGCCCAGCTCGATCCTGTATCCATGACGCTTGATCTGTGAATCCTTGCGTCCTAAGAACATCAGCTCACCTCGGTCATTATATTCGCCCAGATCTCCCGTTTTATAGATGATCTCTCTTATCTGAGGTCTTAACGGATTTTGGACAAATACCTCTGCAGTCTTCTGCGGAGCATTATAATACCCCGGTGACAGGCACGTTCCGCCTACGCAGATCTCGCCGTCTATAAGGCCGACCCAGGTATTAGCACAAGCCTTGCCTATCGGAAGCGAATCCGTATCAGCAAATTCCCGGTCAATTATGTAATATGCACATACATCTGTTATTTCCGTAGGGCCGTACATATTAACATACGCAGCATCAGGAAGATATTTTTTCCAGATATTAAGCGTACTGCAATGCATAACCTCACCGCAGAAGAATATATTTCTAAGTGCCGGTACAGTCTGCTCAAATGCTCCGCTTGATGCCGTATTTGCCAGTGCAGACGGAACCCAGAACAGCGTATTTATGCCGCGCTCCTCTATATATTTTAATAATTTGCCCGGAAACGAGAACAGCGATGCCGGAATAAAATCTACGCATGCGCCAATTCTGATAGATGTATATATATCAAGTACGGAATTGTCAAAATAAAGAGGTGCCTGATTGCCAAATATGCATGTCTCATCCACCGGAAGGGTAGATGATGTCCAGTCTATAAAATCAATAACGCTTCTGTGCGTTATTGCAACTCCCTTAGGAAGCCCTGTAGAACCACTGGTAAAAAGCACATACAGAAGATCATTGTCCAGATGCTGCTCCCGTATCCTTGATAATGCGTCTTCATCAATCTCACACGGAATATCTTCCTCGGCAAATACTTTCACATCAGCCAGTTCCCTGGCAATATCCACATGCTTACCGCTGCAGATGATGCATGACGGCTGAAGGACGGAAACTATGAGTTTCATCCTTTCCTTCGGCATAGCAGGATCGATCGGCGTGTAAAAGCATCCGGCCCTTACTATTCCTTGCATGGCGCACAAACATAAAGGTCCCTTATCCATAAATAAAAGAACCCCGGTCTGCCTGTCAACCTCATGTGCCAGGAAACTTCCGATCTGCTTAGATCTTAAATTCAGCTGTGAATATGTAACTTCTGAGTCTTTGCCTCTAAATGCCGGAGCATTCGGCCTGCGCTGTGCAGATATCTCCAGCCAGTCTAAAACATTGCGTGTCATCTCTTAGCCTGATAACGCTTAACAGTCTCAAGTATTGACTCAACACTGTTGAAGTTCTCCGGTTCAATCTCAGATGCTTCTATACGAATGTTAAATTCCTCATCCAGCGCAGTGATGATGGATGTAATATCGAAAGAATCTATCAGACCATCGTCTACTAGTGCTTTCTCATGTTCGAAATCCACGTCTTCATTAATGTCAACTAAAATTTCAATCAGTTTCTTGATTTCTTCGTTCATATTTCCCTCTCTCTTAAGCGCAGGCTGCCAAATTATTGCACAACCAACTGTCGCCTGCCTGAGGAATAGTATATCCATTATCACCAAAAATTACAACATTTACTATTTTTAAAAATTATCAAAAATGTTGTTGACATATTGTAACATTGAATGTACAATACATCCAGAGTTAGCCAATGCTAACCAAGCAGAGACGATTTAATGACATGGAGACTTGTCTCAAGAAGTCTCAGCCGATATGTTTTTAGTTGTTATCAGCTAACTATTATCGGTTAACTTGTTAAAAGCATTCCGGTTTTTCCTTGCTCCGGAACCTCACAAATTGCAATCTGCACTTTTTCCTTTATTATTGTTGTAACGATAAAACCCGCACACAGGTGCGGGTTTTTCGTTATATAAATATTTCTGTTAGTCTGCAGCCGGACAGATCAAGCTTCTGTCTTCCTGTTGTATGCGCAGCCCCTGTATAAGCAACTGCTGTGATGCATCGCTTCGGGATCTCTATCATTTTACGGTAATATCAGCATATTGAAATCTTATCACTTTGCTCAGGTCTGCAGGATTTACTTCAACCTGATATCCTACCTTGCCTGCACTGAAGATAATCGTGTCAAACTCACCGGCACTCTTGTCTATAGTGGTGGTAAAGAACTTCTTCATCCCTATAGGTGAACATCCGCCATGAACGTATCCAGTGAGGGGCAGTAATTCCTTCTGTGCAATCATTTCAATGTTTTTCTCTCCTACTGCTGCCGCAGCCTTCTTAAGGTCCAGCTCACAGCCTACAGGAATCACGAAAACATAATGGTTCTTAGTTTTGCCGACTGTTACCAAGGTCTTATATACCTGGTCAGGATTCTGACCATTCATTTGCGCAACCTGGACTCCGGTAAGAGTGGCATCCAGTTCCTTATGAAATGACTTATATGCCACCTTTTTCTGATCTAATACTCTCATTACATTTGTTTTATCATCATTTTTAGCCATTTTAAAATTCCTCTTATCTAATGCCTGTTCAGCGGCAAATCCATTGTACGAGCCTGTCGTCAACGCATACATTCTACTACATTCGTTTTTTTATTACATCAAAAAACTTTTCCGTTACATGATTCAACAATTCTGCTTGTTCATATGCTATATTATTGCTGTCGGATCATCGACAGAGAGGTGGTGATAAATTGATCATTACTATTAGAGTATCTGATCTGGACGGTGCTCTAATCAAGCGTTATGCAGCTTATAACAAAGAGACAGTCAGCTCCATCCTAAAACGTCTCATTATGGAGCAAATTGAAGATGATTACATTAAGCTGCTGGGTGATCGAAAGCCCGCTGATTAACCCCTGATCAGAAACGCCACGCCTCAATAATGTCGGTCATTAAAATTGATGTGACAAAAAATCCCGGACAGCGGCTGCGCGGATGGACGAGCTTGCTTGTACAGCCGTGCAGACATTGGACGGGATAGACGACATGAGCAAGAAGAGCGACAGCTCGGATTGCGAATGTCGGCGGGGATTGCGAGAGCACACAAGTGCGAAGCAATCCACTTTTTGTGTAACAAACCCCGGACAGCGGCTGTACGGATGGACGAGCTTGCTCGTACAGCCGTGCAGACATTGGACGGGCTTGACTTATAATTCTATATTGATAATATATCCTTGTAATTTAGTTTTATTCATTTTAGAAATTAGATTTATTCATTCAAAACCGAGGAAATATTATGATCTATACAGACGACAACTACGTATCCGCAGCCCTCTTCAAGCGTTCCCCTGATTCTCATAAGGGAGATTTCGGCAAATTATTAATATTCGCAGGTTCCGAAGGCATGGCAGGTGCAGCCGTGCTTGCAGGCCGAGCTGCCCTTAAGAGCGGCGCAGGTCTCGTAAGATTTCTGCTGCCAAGCTTTAACTCCAGTCTTCTTCCGATTTTGCAGATAAATGTTCCCGAGGCCACATGCATTTGCTGGCATGAGCAGCTGAATTTATCTGAATATTCAGCAATTGCCGCAGGAAGCGGTCTGGGCAGAAACCATGAAGTTCTGACAATACTTACATATATAATTGACAATTACTCAGGTATTTTGCTGCTCGACGCCGATGCCCTTAATCTGATATCGGAAAATACTGCCCTCTCAGATAAAGTCCGCAATTCCAAGGCCACTGTTATCATAACCCCTCATGTAGGTGAGGCCAAAAGGCTGCTTCATACCTGTGAAGGAATCGCAGGCTTTGACTCACGCAAGAACGCAGTCTGCGCTTTATCAGAGCAATATAACTGTATTGCCGTCTTGAAGGGCTCCGGCACTTTGGTAGCTCAGCAAAATCATACATGCAGCAGTAATATTACTCATGCTCCGGCATTTGAAATTTATCAAAATACTACAGGTAATCCAGGCATGGCAACCGGTGGTTCCGGTGACAGCCTCACCGGCATAATATCCTCCCTCGCTGCACAAGGCTATAAACCAATTGATGCTGCCCGTATCGGCGTATTTATTCACGGCAGGGCAGGCGACCTTGCAGGCGAGCAGTTAGGTGAAATGGGCATGACTGCCAGTGATATTGTTACATATATACCATATGCACTGAAGCAATCATCTGATAAATGAGCAAATGACAGCCAGTTACCGGGTGCCGCTGTTTGCAGCATACTATGACAGATCAAAGAAAGGTTCTATCATGACAATATTATCATATCAGGTTTTTAAGGCCGTTGTAGAACAGGGAAGTTTCATCAAAGCGGCCAAGGTTTTAGACATCACCCCCTCCGCAGTAAGCCATGCTATTGCCTCCATGGAGGATGAACTGGGGTCGTCTCTTTTTATCCGCAGCAGGTCAGGCAACAGCCTTACTAATTTCGGCAAGGAGCTTCTTCCTTATGTAAATGCAGTTTTGAACAGCGAGTCCGCCCTGCGTCAGGCAGTATCCCAACTGGGAGGACTCAAGCACGGTCATGTTAAATTAGGAACATTTTCCTCCGTATGTACAAACTGGATTCCTGACATCCTGCATTCATTTTCAAGGGAAAATCCAAATGTTGTTGTCGATGTCTATCAAGGTTCATACGGAGATATCCGCAGCTGGCTGCGCTCCGGTGTTATCGATTTCAGTTTCATATCTCAGAGTTCGGCGCAGGAACTTACATTTGAACCGCTGTATAACGATCCTCTTGTATGTATCACTCCCAAATCCTTCACCAAGCGCGATTCCTCCAGATACATAGACATCGACGAAATCCGCGATATGCCATTTATCATGCTGCAGGAATCTGTAGATACAGACATTAAGAATTTTCTGAAAGACCACAACATCGTATATCGTTCGAACGGTCATATTGAGGATGACCTCTCCGCCCTTGTTATGGTTGAGAACGGATTTGGATTTGCCATCATGCCGGAAATGGTGCTTAAGGGCATCACCTGCAATGTGAACATTTATCCATTCGAGCATCCCGGATACCGCGTCGTCGGTCTTGCAACCATAGAGCGCTCTGTTATGCCTCCCGCTGCACAAGTTTTGTACAATCATATCGTTAAAACATATAAAACTATGCTGTAATTTTGCGCAATTATGCAGAGGCAACTTTCGTTGTATTTTTATGCAAATATGATAGAATGGACTTAAGTTTATACTATTTGCTAAAACAAATAGACTATTTTAATATCAAAATGCACAAAAAACAGAGGAATTTATTGATGATTGACACAAGCAGATTTACAGATATTTATACTCAAATGCTTAAATCTCTCTATGGCAAGCCTGTAGAAGAGTGCTCAACATTTGAGCAGTATGCCGCACTTGTTAATACACTCACCAGAACCGCTGCTTACAAAAGGGCAACAACCGAAGATAACATTATCAAAGACAAACAAAAAAAGGTATTCTATTTCTCCATGGAGTTTCTTATCGGCAAACTCCTAGAAAATTATTTATACACCGTAGGAATTTATGACGAAGCCAAGGCCTCTCTTGCGATTTTGGGTATAGAACTGCAGGATCTCCTGGATATGGAGCCGGAACCGGGTCTCGGAAATGGCGGCCTCGGACGTCTTGCTGCATGTTTTCTGGATTCAATGGCATCTCTTGACATCGCCGGCGAGGGTATCGGACTTCGGTATAAATTCGGTCTGTTCAGACAGAAGATCGTTGACGGCAGACAGGTTGAGCTGCCGGATCCATGGCTGGAAAATGGATATCCATGGGCCAATGCCAGACACGAGGGCGAGATTATTGTCCGCTATGGCGGATATGTAGACAGGCGCTTCGAAAATGGCAGAATGGTATATGAACACAAGAACTATCAGGCAGTAAGCGCTATTCCCTACGATGTCCCTATTATAGGTGAGGGCGGTGATCACATCAGTGTTCTGCACCTTTTCGAGGCTCGTCCGGTTCATGAAACCATTGATATGGATGCATTTAACCGAGGAGATTATGCAGCCTCTATGAGAGAGTATTGTGAGATCTCCGCAATGACAAGTATTCTCTACCCTGACGATTCCAATGGTACAGGCAAGAAGCTCCGTTTAAGACAGGAATATCTGTTGGTTGCTGCCGGTCTGGGCAATATCGTCAACGAATATATCAGGCAGTTTGGTCATGATGACTGGGCTGCATTTCCTGACAGAGTCAGCATTCACATCAATGATACTCACCCGACATTGTGTATTCCGGAGCTTTTAAGAATATTGATTGATGATGAGCATCTGGAATGGGACGACGCATGGGAGATTACCAGAAATGCCATTTCCTTTACAAATCATACAGTGCTTCCTGAAGCCCTTGAAACATGGCCTATCGATATGTTCCAATCGCTTCTTCCTAGAGTATACATGATGGTAGAGGAAATCGACCGCCGTTTCCGTGAATTTATGAGCAAACGCGGTACTGATACTTCTATCCTTAAAAATACATGTATTTTATGGGATGGTGTCGTCAGAATGGCCAATCTGAGCATTATCGGTTCACATTCAACCAATGGTGTTGCATCACTCCATACTCAGATCCTCGAAGATGATGTATTTAAGGATTTCTATAACATTTTCCCGGAGCGCTTCAATAATAAGACAAATGGTGTCAGCCACCGACGCTTCCTCATGCAGGCCAATCCGGGTCTTACCGGTCTTCTTACTGACGTACTGGGCAGCGAATGGATTCATGATATCCGCAAGCTGGATCAGCTGGAGGAGCATAAGGAAAATCCTGAGCTGCTTATGAAGCTTCGTGAAGTAAAGCGTGAAAACAAGATCCGTCTGTCTAACTATCTGCTTAAGACACAGGGAATTGAGCTTAATCCTGACTCTATATTCGATGTTCAGGTTAAGCGTATCCATGCTTATAAGCGACAGCTCCTGTTTGCACTTAAGATCTTAGACCTTTATAACCGTCTGATCGATGATCCAAAACTGCTGTCTCAGCCTTATACCTTTATATTTGCCGGAAAGGCAGCTCAAGGGTATGCATTTGCTAAGGATGTTATCTACCTTATCAATACGATCGCCAGACTGGTTAATACCGATAAGCGTGTAAACAAGAAGATCAAGGTTGTATTTATCGAGAACTTCTGTACCTCTAATGCGCAGCTCATATATCCTGCTGCCGATATATCGGAGCAGATCTCAACTGCAGGCAAGGAGGCCAGCGGAACCGGCAACATGAAATTCATGATGAACGGTGCCATTACTCTGGGTACTCTTGACGGTGCAAATGTTGAGATTAAGGAGCATGTTGGTGATGAGAATATTACTATTTTCGGACTTACCGCCGATGAAGCCATGAATTATTATACACAGGGCGGTTACGACTCAAGACAGTTGATTTCATCCAATCCGCGCATAAGCAAGCTGATAAATCAGCTGGTTGACGGCACACTTAAGGACGCTTACGGCAAGCCGATCAGCTTCTGGTCAATTTATGACGCACTTATGGATCGCGGAGATGAATATTTTGTAATAAAGGATTTTTCTTCCTATGTCGAAGCCTGGGAGAGGCTCTGCAATATATACAGTGACACTGAAAAATGGGGGCAGATGTCGCTGATGAATATTGCAAGATCCGCTTATTTCTCCAGCGACAGAACAATTAAGGAATATGCTGATGACATTTGGCACACGTATCATAAATAAGGGAGGGTATTTATATGAACGGCAAAGAATGTATTGCAATGCTGCTTGCAGGCGGTCAAGGCAGCCGCTTGGGGGTGTTAACGAAAAAGATTGCCAAACCGGCTGTTTCATTTGGCGGCAAATACAGGATCATTGACTTCTGCTTATCAAACTGCGTCAACTCCGGTATCGATACCGTCGGAGTTCTGACTCAGTACAAGCCGCTTGCGCTTAACCGCTACATCGGCACCGGTGAGTCCTGGGATCTGGATTCCGCAACCGGCGGCACATCCATGCTTCCGCCTTATGCTACAGAAAATGGCGGCAACTGGTACGACGGCACAGCTGATGCTATTTACAGAAATATTGACTTTATCGACTCTTATGATCCGGAATATGTCCTGATCTTATCAGGCGACCATCTGTATAAGATGGATTATAATGACATGCTTGCAACTCACAAGGCTTCGGATGCAGCTCTTACTATTGCTGTATATGAGGTGTCATGGGAAGAGGCCAGCCGCTTTGGCATAATGAGTGTTGATGAAAATGATACTATCTGCAAATTCTCAGAAAAGCCTAAGAATCCTGACAGCAATCTGGCTTCCATGGGTATCTATATCTTCACATGGGATGTTCTTCGTGCAGCTCTCATTGAAGATCATGAAGATGAAAAATCCGAGCACGATTTCGGCAAGAATATTATTCCTATGCTGTTAGGTCAGGGCAAAAAGCTTGTTCCTTACCGTTTTGACGGATATTGGAAGGATGTAGGAACAATTGACAGCTATTACGAGGCTAACATGGACCTGCTGGATAAAAATCTGGGACTTCGCCTCTTCGTAGAGGGAACTCCTGTATTCTCCAATTCCAATCTCTATACTCCGCAATACATAGGCAAGAAGGGCTCTGTTGTCAATTCCATAGTAAGCAACGGCTGCTATATTATCGGCCATGTAGAACATTCAATTCTAAGTTCGGGCGTCAGTGTCGGCGAAAATAGCGAAATAAAGGATTCTGTTATCCTGCCTGATGTTAAGATAGGTGCGGACTGCAGAATAATCAAGGCTATCATTAATGAAGGTGTCAGCATAAAAGCAGGCTCTGTTATAGAAGATCCGGATGGCAAGATCCTGGTTATCGGTGCTGACAGCGAATATGCGGGGTGAATGAAATGAACAAAACAATTGGACTTATTACAGCAAATTATTATTCGGATGCATTAAGTGATGCAACTATTACACGTCCGTTGTCGGCTCTTCCATTTGCCGGCAGATACAGACTTATTGATTTCCCATTATCTAATATGGTCAATTCTAATATTTCGACTGTCGGGCTTATTATGCCTTTCAACAACCGTTCTTTGATCGACCACGTCGGAACAGGCAAATCCTGGGGATTCGGACGTAAAACCCATTCGCTGTTCATGCTTCCGGGAAGCTTATATGGAAGAAGAAGCAAATCAAGCATTTTCCTGCTTCGCGATGTTAAGGACAATTTCAGGTTTTTCGCTTATGAAAATGCTGATTATGTACTCATGACTGCTTCAAACAGAGTATATAGTATGGATTACCGTCCTATGATCGAGGCTCATGCCAATTCCTCCAGTCCTGTTACTATGCTGTATAAGGGCAAGGAATTCATGGACTGTATGATCATCGACCTTTCATTCCTTCGGGATATGGTAGATTGGTTCTCCAATATTGATTTCATGGGCATACCTGAGCTTTTGGAAAAATATATACCGGAATGTCCTGTTCAGCATTATGAATTTATAGGCTATGAGCATATTATTTATACTCAGCTTGATTATTATGAAGCCAGCATGGATCTTCTGAAGGAAACCACTAATCATATGATCTTTAATTCCAACGGAACTATTTTTACCAATATTCAGGACAGATGTCCTACCTTCTTCGCACCGACAGCCCGAGTTAAGAATTCTATCATTGCCGCAGGCTGTACGATTGAAGGTGATGTAGAAGACAGCATTATATTCAGAAGCTCACATATTGCCCAAGGTGCCACAGTTAAGAAGAGCGTCCTTATGCAGCATACAGAGGTTGAAAGCGGTGCTGATCTTAAATATTTCATCTGCGATAAACGCGTAACTATTACCAGCGGAAGCAAGATCCACGGAACTAAGGAATCTCCATTTTTTGCCAAGAAAGGAACCACTATCTGATGCAGGTATTATTTACAGCTTATGAAGCTGATCCCTTTATGAAAACCGGCGGTCTGGCAGATGTTGCCGGATCAATGCCGGCAGCGGTTAAGGAACTGTCCGGCTCGGATTCTGTGGATATTCGGGTTATGTTGCCTAAGGCTTCTGTTATTCCGCAAAAGTATGTAGAAAATATGCAATATCTCGGTTATTTCTATGTAGATCTGGCATGGCGTCATGAATATTGCGGATTATTTTCTCTGGAGCACAAGGGCGTAACCTTCTATTTTCTGGACAGTGAGAGATATTTCTACCGCGACCAATTATACGGAGGAGATGACGAGGCTGAGAGAATGGCATTTTTCTCCAAGGCATGCCTTGAAGCATGTCTTCATATAGATGACTTCGAACCGGATATCCTCCATTGCAACGACTGGCATACTGCTCTTACGCCGGTGTTTATGCGTGAATTTTATATGCAGACCAAATTAAGCAAAACCAAGTCCGTATATACAATTCACAATCTTAAGTTCCAGGGCATATTTGACCCGTTCATTATCGGAGATGTCTGTGGACTTAATAATACCAATGCTGACAATCAGCTGCGCCAGAGACGATTTAACAGCGTATGTGCCAACTTCATGTTAGGCGCCTGCTTATATGCAGACAGAATTACAACTGTAAGTCCTACATATGCCAACGAAATATGTACTCCTTACTTCGGAGAAGGATTGGACTGGCTATTTAATGCCCGCAAGCCGATACTGAGGGGCATACTAAATGGCATTGATTATGAAGCATGGAATCCTGAGACGGATGCGTTTCTCCAGGAATCCCATGAAGGCAAATATCAATTCGCCAATTATACCCTCAAAAACTGCAAGGAGAAGAAGGCTCAAAACAAGATGGCTCTTCAATCCATGCTGGGGCTTAAGGTGGATCCTGATATTCCGATGTATGCCATTATCAGCCGCCTGACCGAGCAGAAGGGTCTGGATCTGGTAACCTATAACTTGCCGCATATTGCAGAATCCAACATGCAGCTGGTGGTACTGGGTACCGGCGAACATAAATTCGAGGAGGCCTTCAGCTGGTATGCATCCATGTATCCTGACAAGATCTCCGCCCAGATCAAATTCGACAATGCTCTGTCTCATATGATATATGCGGCAGCTGATGTCATTATGGTTCCGTCAAGATTCGAGCCATGCGGTCTGACGCAGCTTATTGCTATGCGCTATGGCACACTTCCTCTTGTACGTGAAACCGGCGGACTTAAGGATACTGTAGACAACAGCAAGGGATTTTCATTTATAACATTTAATGCTGATGACATGAAATATACATTAGACTGCTCACTTGATGTCTGGTTTAACAAACCTGACGAATGGCAGGCCAAACAATCGCAGGCTATGAATGCCGACTATTCATGGCCGGCATCAGCCAAAATCTACAAGGAACTCTACGAACAGATGCTATGACTATAATTCACGATTCTCAGGACATTCGCTACAGAAGCAGATTCGGCGCATGTCATACGCAAGAAGAGATAACTCTTTCAATATATGCCCCTGAGGCTGACAGCGTACAATTAAGATTATGGAGAGAAGGACACGGAGAAGACCTGATTGATATGGATCAGGTCTTATCTGTGTTTACAGCAACCATAACCCTGCCCTCAGCCCCGTGTGCTTTGTTCTATTACTTTATAGTGACAAATGCCTCTAAAACTGTATACTATGGCAATAATCCTAACAGTCTCGGAGGTATAGGACAGGCATATGACTGCCCGCCTTCATCCTTTCAGATTACTGTTTACAGAGAAACTCCTGTGCCGGAATGGTTTAAAGAAGCCATCGTCTATCAGATATTTCCGGATCGATTTGCCAGAAGTTCGGCATTTGATTCTGATAATTTCGGCACCCTTCCGGACACAAGAGGCGGCGTAAAACGTGTTGTGGAAACTAATTGGAGCCAGCCTCCGGTAAATGAATTTGACAAAAACGGTGAGATATGCCGTTGGCGATTCTATGGCGGCTCCCTTGACGGCATTCGGGAGAAGCTTGATTATCTGGTAAGTCTCGGCATAACCGTGATCTATCTAAATCCCATATTCCTGGCCAGATCTACACACAGATATGATACCGCAGATTATACTATGATAGACCCCGGCTTAGGAAATGAAGAAGCCTTCCGAAGACTTGCCGATGCTGCACTTAAACGGGGCATCCGTATTATACTTGATGGCGTCTTCAACCACTGCGGCGCTGACAGCAAATATTTTGACTTATACGATCAATATTATCAAGAAGGCGGCGAAAAGGGCGCAATGAACCACCTGGATTCTCCTTACCGCTCCTGGTTTACATTCCAGCCGGATGGTCACGGATACAGATGCTGGTGGAACATCGCCGACATGCCGGATTTTGTTACCGTCAATCCGGAGTACGAAGAATTTATAACAGGTGAAAATGGTATTTTGCGCAAATGGCTGCGGCTGGGTGCATCCGGCTGGCGGCTGGATGTAGCAGACGAACTTCCGAATTCATTTATCAAAGCAATCCGAAAAGCTGTTAAATCAGAGGGGGAAGACAAACTCCTGCTGGGAGAAGTATGGGATGATCCGACCAATAAATATAACTATGGTCAGCCTATGGAGTATTTTCTGGGTGAAGAACTGGATTCTACTATGAATTATCCATTTCGTATGGCTGCCTTGTCATTCATTACAGGGCAGATCAATGCTGCTGAGTTTTGCAAACGATTTATGAGCATTGCAGAGAATTTCCCGCCGGAGAATTTCTACGGAGCCCTTAATCTTTTGGGAAGCCATGACAGGGAACGAGTTATGAATATACTGGGGGGATATCCTATTGCCCAATATGGCTGCGGTCAGAAGATAACATATCAGGATCTAAGCCCGGATCAATACAATCTGGCCAAAATCAGATATAAGACCCTCTCCATACTTCAATACGCTCTGCCCGGAGTTCCTGATATCTACTACGGAGACGAAGCAGGACTGATGGGCGGAAGTGATCCCGACTGCAGACGAACATATCCGTGGGGCAATGAAGATAAGGATTTATTGGAACATTTCCGATGGCTGGGAGATTTCTATCATTCCCATCCATGCCTTAAGAAAGGCGGTTTCAGACTAACGCCCGTTAACGATGATGTAATTGCTCTGGAACGCTTTACAGAGGAAGATAAGATCCTGCTGTTTATCAATCGTTCCGACAGCAGCATGGACATCTCGTTCAAGGGTAAGATATACAGTCTGTGGGCTTATGAGGCCAAGATTATCTATTAGCGCGCCGGGACGACGCAGTCCACTGCGAGAAAATCCTACGTCGAAAAACTTTATCGCAATGATTACGTGTTCTGCCGCGTGCATTAATAATATGTTACTCTGCACACCGTGAACCTCGGCGTGCAGCCACTGCTCGAAAACGCCTACGCTGATTGTTTTCTCGCAGTGGTCTGCGCCGTCCCGGTGTGCATATAAATGCACTGTGCACGCGGCTACGCCACTGCTCACGGCGCGCTTGATAAATTTACAACTCCAGTACGCCGTTGATAGAGAATATAACCCACTCTGCGATATTCGTCGCATGGTCGCCGATTCTTTCCAGATATTTGTCAACCATCAGCATATCAGCCGCATGCTCCTCGTAGTCCGGATTGCTCTTCATGAGATCTACAAGTTCCTTCTTGACCTCAATAAACAGCTCATCTACGATATCATCATGAGCAATGACCTCCTTAGCCTTATCCATATCCTTCTCAACATATGCCTCTATGGCATGCAGCAGCATGATGATAGTTTCAGCTGCCATTTTCTTGATCAATTCTGTGTTGAATTTATATGGAGTATCAGCACTTGCAATAGTTATTTCTGAAATATCAGCTGCATGGTCACCGATCCGCTCCATATCAGTAACCATCTTAAGAGCAGCTGTTATATTACGCAGATCTCTTGCTACCGGCTGCTGCTGAATCAGGAGATTAAGGCATATACTCTCAATTCTCTTTTGAGCATGATCTATCTGCTCGTCTTCTTCCATGATCTTTTTGGCAAGAGCTGTATTCTGAGTAAGGAAAGCATTAATTGCCTGCTGGATAGCCTCCTGGATCATGGTACCCATATTTGTCATTTCAATATTAAGCTGCTTAAGCTGCTCGTCGAATTTTAATCTCATCAGCCAAATCTCCCTGTAATATAATCTTCTGTTCTCTTCTCCTGCGGATTGGAAAAGATCTTCTTCGTTGCACCGAATTCAACCAGTTCTCCTAACAGGAAGAATGCTGTATAATCCGATACACGCGCTGCCTGCTGCATATTGTGAGTTACAACTACTACAGTATATTTTTTCTTCAGCTCTTCCATAAGATCCTCGATCTTCGATGTTGAGATAGGGTCAAGTGCTGATGTAGGCTCATCCATGAGAAGTACCTCAGGCTGAACTGCTAATGCTCTTGCAATACATATTCTCTGCTGCTGTCCGCCTGAAAGACCCAATGCAGATTTTTTAAGTCTGTCCTTGACCTCGTCAAATATTGCGGCACCCCTCAGACTTTCCTCCACAATATCATCTAGCTCATGCTTATTCTTAATTCCATGAACCCTAGGTCCGTATGCTATATTGTCATAGATACTCATAGGGAATGGATTAGGCTGCTGAAAGACCATGCCTACCTTCTTACGCAGGATTGTTACATCAACCCTCGGATCATAGATGTCCTCTCCGTCCAACAGCACCTTGCCCTCGATCTTGACATTGTCAACCAGATCATTCATACGATTAAGTGTCTTTAAAAATGTTGATTTTCCGCATCCCGAAGGTCCTATAAATGCAGTGACAGCATTAGGACAGATATTCATATTTATACCCTTTAATGCATGATTTTCTCCGTAGTATAAATGCAGATTCTCAACAGAAATTTTATAATTTTGTTCCATTTTATTTCATCCTTGTTCTGTCAAATTTCCTCATAAGTCTCTTAGTTCCCAAATTGATCAGGAAGACGATAACCAACAGAATAACGGCAATGCCAAATGCGGTATCAAAATCGCCCTCGCTGGTTGCACTTAAATACAGCTGAGTTGTAAGTGTTCCGCCTGACTGGAATATCTTGCCAAACAACGCCCCGATATTGGCCGGTAAGGATTTACCGCTGCCTGCTGTAAAGAGAAGTGCTGCCGATTCGCCTACGATACGTCCTACTGCCAGAATAATGCCTGTTATTATTCCCGGCATTGCCGATGGAATCAGGATCGTTCTGATAGTATACCATTTGCCGGCACCAAGACCTACTGCACCGCTTCTGTAACTGTCAGGAACAGTCTTAAGAGCCTCCTGCGTATTTCTCGTTATAAGAGGAAGCACCATCAGGAACAACGTAAGAGAGCCTGTAAGCAGTGAGTATCCCATTCCCAGCACCTGTCCGAAGAATACCATACCGAACAAACCAAATATAATTGACGGGATACCGGACAGGGTCTCTGTTGCAAATACTATTACTGTAACTAATTTGCCCGGCTTAGCATATTCATTCAGATAAATAGCTGCGCCTACACCCAGCGGGATTGAAATTATCAGGGTTAATATAAGAACTATCAGCGTATTTACAATATTTCCTGCTATGCCGACTGTTCCCTTGAGAACTGAGGTTACCGATGTCAGGAACTCCCAGTTAATGGCTCCCACGCCCTTAACCAATACATATACAATGATGCCCGTGATGAGAAGTACCGTAAATGCTGCACACAGATAGATGAAAAAGTATTGCATCTTATCCTTCGGCCTGCGCCTTTTTACCATAAGGCTGCCGGTGGTATTTAAGTTTGACCTCCCCAGGCTGTAATTTTGATTGCCGACAGAACCTGTCATAGTTTTGGCCATTTGATCAGTCATTCTTCTCAGCCCCTTTCTTAACACGCATCAATGCCAGGTTTACGATCATGATGAATATGAACAATACCAATCCTACACTGAACAGAACCTGCCTGTGAGTTCCCTCTGCATATCCCATTTCACTTACCAGCTGAGTTGTAAGGAATCGGACTGAATTGAACGGAAGCGGCAGATTAACTGAGCCGCCTGCAACCATGTTAATGGCCATGGCCTCACCTAATGCCCTGCCTATACCCAGCACAATACCTGTCAGAATACCTGACTTGGCTGCCGGGATCGTAACCTTGAAGGTTGTCTGCATCTTACTTGCGCCTAATGCCAGTGAGGCTGCCTTCATACTCTGAGGCACCGCCCGTATGGAAGATGCACTGACATTTACGACCGTAGGAAGTATCATTATTGCCAGTACAATAATGGCTGAAATCATATTTGCACCACCAGTGAATTGATGTGTCGTTGATCCTGCAAATATAATTTTCTCCAGCTTATACATAAGCGGATTCAATATCATCATGCCCAAAAGTCCGTATATTACTGACGGAATCGCTGCAAGGAGCTCAACTACATGCTGAAGTACAGCTGATATCCTCTTGCCTGCGATTTCTGTTAAGAATACGGCTGTAAGCAGTCCGATGGGTACTCCGATCAGTACGCTGAAAAATGTACCGACTATTGATGAGAGTATGATATAGGCAATGCCATAAGACGGCTCTGCAGCTGTCGGTTTCCATACAGTTCCGAATAACAGTTCAAGCACTCCGACTTTTCCAAAAGCCGGAGCGCCCATAATGATCATATAAACTGTAATGGATGCTACTGCAGCGATTGCTGCGACTGCGCAAATCGTAAATATTGTCTTGGCTGAAACCTCTGAGAGCTTTCTCTTATGCCCACCTAATATTTTTGAATTTACCTTCGTATCCATAAGTTGTCATCCTTTACTGTGGAAGAATAAGTCCGATTGTTGTGATTACATTCTGTCCTGCCTCAGATGCGATGAAGTTGAACCATGTCTGAACCAGTTCATTCTGCTCTGAGATTTCACCCATTGTTGCCATTACGAATGGACGAGAGAGTGAATATTTGCCGGCTACAATGTTCTCTTCTGTCGGTTCTACTGAGTCAAGAGCAATTGCTGATACTGAATCATCTACAACATCAAGTGATACATATCCGATGGCACCCGGTGTTGCTGCAACCTTAGCTAATACGCCGCCTGTTGAATCAAGTTCCTGAGCATATTTGCAATTATCTTCGATCTTGAGAAGTTCTTCGAATGCTCCTCTTGTACCTGATCCGCTCTCACGTCCGATTACTACGATAGCTTCATCTGCACCGCCGAGATCCTTCCAGTTTGTGATCTCACCTGTATATATCTTAGTTAACTGCTCGCTTGTGATGTCCTTAACTGTGTTGTCTTTATCTGTAATAACTGCAATTCCGTCGATTGCTACAACATTTTCTACAGCGCCTGTTTCCTTCTCGCCATCCTTCAGTGCTCTTGAAGAATCACCGATATCAACACTTCCTGCTGCCAGAGACTCAAGACCTGCGCCTGAACCTGTATACTGAACCGTTACTGTAACATTTGGATATACTTCCATGAAGCTCTCTGACATAGCCTCGCAAAGTTTCTCCATTGAGGTGCTGCCTGCCAGTGTGATCGTTCCCTTAAGTTCTGTGTTTACTTCTAATGCTGGGGTTGTTTCTTCTGCTGCTGATGTGCATCCAACGAATGCTGCTGTCATTGCTGCTGCAAGACCGATAGCTGCTACTTTTTTCATTAATTTCTTCATAGGATTTTCTTTGTCCTTTCTTATCTATAAACCTTTTGTTTCCTACGTTGGCAATATTAAAAAAGTAAGGTAAAATGCAAAATCCTGATATTGTAAATTTAGTGTAAAATGCTTGTCTTTCTTAAGCTGATTTTGAAATTTTACCTGGTGAGATATCCACATGAGCAAAAGTAAAGTTGCGCAGCAACGATTTTGCGAATGCGGATATGCATCCGTAGGATGCTGAATAATTAAGCAGAAGCAGATGAACTATCAACTTCATATCACATTCACAGCAGAACAAGTCTAAGGAATGTGCATCGCATACAAAAAGGGAATCGCCGGAAAACACATCTGTTCTCAGGCTATTCCCTTTTTATTACTATGTATCTGTTTCATTTCATCATAAGAAGCTGCCTGCAACAGGATCTTACGATGTTGAATATGGTTCTGAATAATTACGCTGTCATATCTACAGCGCACGCGCCAGGAATTCTCTAGTCCTTGCATTTTTAGGATTGGTGAAGAGCTCGCTCGGATGTCCCTCCTCACAGATAACTCCGTCTGCCATATATACAACATGGTTGCTTACATCTCTGGCAAATCCCATTTCATGGGTTACAACCAGCATAGTCATGCCTTCTTCTGCCAGTGATCTCATAACCTGAAGAACTTCACCTACCATCTCCGGATCAAGTGCTGAAGTCGGCTCATCAAAAAGCAGGATCTCCGGCTGCATGGCAAGGGCTCTTGCTATTGCAACACGCTGCTTCTGACCGCCTGATATCTGCCTTGGGAGTGCATTAATATAAGGTGTCATTCCGACCTTGTCCAGATAATACATGGCTCTGTCCTTAGCCTCAGCCTTGCTTACTTTAGCAACCTTCTCCTGTCCTATTAGACAATTTCTGAGTACAGTCATGTTGTTAAACAGATTAAAGCTCTGAAATACCATACCTACCTTGGAACGATATGTAGACTGGTTAATCTTACCCTTAGTAACATCAGCTCCGTGGTATAAGATCTCACCGGATGTAGGAATCTCCAGCAAATTGATACATCTCAGCAATGTAGATTTGCCGCTTCCCGACGCACCTATGATACTGGTTACATCACCTTTATTTACTTTAAAATCAATGTCCTTAAGAACCTCATGTGTTCCGAAGGTTTTAGACAGATGCTTGACTTCTAAAATCAGTTCACTCATTTCCATCTACCTCCTGGACGTCCTTATTCTCGATATTTTTTCTGATATTAATATCCGCATATTTGTTATTTCTCTGATCCTTAGGGAATTCCTTACTTCTCTCATCAAACGGTGTTCCCTTATTCGGAGTATTGTATGTTCCTGCAGTCATTACCAGCTGGTCAGCCGACAGCATCTCATAATTGTCGCTGCCCTTCAACTTCTTCTCAACAATCCTGAGCAGTATAGATGCAACAAGGGTCATGATCAAATATCCTCCCATCTCAAGAAAGGCTGACGGGAAGTATTTGAATATAGCACCTGATACCATCTTATGCACTGCGAAGAAATCAGAGAAGCCGATAATAAACATAACCGAGGTATCCTTAACATTGATAATATAATTATTGCCGATCTGCGGCATAATATTTCTGAGAGCCTGAGGCAGGATGACATGTACCATCGTCTGGAAATGAGTCATGCCTATAGCCTTAGCACCCTCTGTCTGACCCGGGTCAACGGAGATGATGCCGCCTCTTACCGACTCTGCCATATATGCACCCGTGTTAATAGATACAACTATGATACTTACGACCCATATACTATCGAATACATGTCCGAAGAAGTAAGGTACTCCATAATAGATAAATACCGCCTGGAGGATCATAGGTGTTCCACGGAAAACCTCAACATATATACGAATAATGATCCTTACGATCTTAAGAATAATTCTCTTGAAGATATTATCATTTTTCGTATAAGGAATGGTCTGCAGAATTCCGCACAAAAATCCTATAATACATCCGATAACGGTTGCAACTATGGCCAGTATCAAGGTATTCTTCATACCATTAAGATAAACTGTGCCGTATTTATCCCATAAACTTGCTATATCTGTAAATAAAGTTTGCATTTAAAAATCCCCAATGAGATAAAGAACAACGGCGAGTCGTTACAACCTCGTCGTTGTTCTTAGATTTTGTCTGAATTATCTTACTCTTCGCTTAATGGCTGAATTTCAATTGCTGAAGCCATAAGCTCGTTGAAGTCATCTGCTGTAAGTGTTGAAAGATATGAATCAATAGCATCCTTAAGTGCTGTATTTTCCTTAGCTACTGAGATACCAATGTTAATATCTTCATCTGAAACCTCGAAGTTGTCATCTGACTCCGAGAAATCAACGATTACCAGATCTGAATATGCACTGACTGCAGCCTGTGCTGTCGGCATGTCTGTACAAACAAAATCAACTGTTCCTGATTCAACTGCCATGATCATGGCTGGTGCTGATTCTGCAGGGCTCTGGATATCAGCTCCTTCGATCTGAGGAAGACATGTATCATACCAGATTGTTCCTGACTGGCTGGTGCATTTGCCGCCTGCAAGATCTGAAATACCCTTAGCTGAAGCATATGTGCTGTCTGCCTTAGTCAGGCAAACGATACTTGCATAAAGATACGGGCCTGCGAAATTAACTGATTCCATTCTCTCAGCTGTCATTGACTGGCCTGCGATAACTGCATCAACTACTCCGGCCTGAACTGCAGGAATGAGTGAATCCCAATCCAGCTGAACTATCTCAAGTTCAACACCCAGATATTCACAGATATTTTTGGCTGTCATTACATCGTAACCATTAGCATAGAGTATAGAATCCTTGATAGGAACTGCTCCATTTGAATCATCCGGCTGAGCCCAGTTATATGGAGCATATGCGCATTCCATAGCTACTGTCAGGACACCATCTTCCAGTCCCGGAATTGTTGACACATCAATTGTTGGGGTTGCTGCCTTGGTTTCTTCTGCTGCTTCGCCGGCAAATGCTGTAAAGCTTCCGGCCATAACCATTGCAAGCACAAGTGATAATACTTTCCTTGTCATAATTTTGGTTCTCCTTTAAGAATATAAACTGATTTATTTTCTTACTTATAATAGAAGAAAACTTAACATTTTGGCAATAGTGAGTCAATAGTTTTTCCCTAAAAAAACCGTAAAAATGTCAAAACCGTCATAATTTTCATGTGCATTTCGCCGAAATGGATTTCTTCATGCAGAAGCAATGCTTATTTTATGCATAAATTGCAAATACACAGTAATTCCCGGGGCTGCGCAGCTCCGGCTATTCATCTCAATATTGGTCAAGAAAAATCAATTTGTTATCGGTGACTAACCTTATATACATGTGGTAGAATCACTGAACTAACAAATATTTGCTTCTCAAAGATTTACAGGGACTGATATTTTGATATGGCAGATTCTTGCTTTTTCATTATATTTCAGCCCGGCGAGGCTTGCATGATTCAACATTAAGGAGGAATTATTATGATCAACTTTAAGAAACTTGGATTATTTGCAGGCGGAATTTTGTTCGGCACAGCCGGAATTAAGATCCTTTCAAGCAAAGATGCCAAAAAAGCTTACACACATGCGACAGCTGCGGTTCTGCGCGGCAAGGACTGTGTTATGAAAACATACACAACAGCTAAGGAAAACTGCAATGATATTCTTGCAGATGCCAAAGCTATCAATGAAGAACGTGCTCAAAAGGAAGTTATTGAGGACGAATCTGATTCAGCCTGTGATTGTAAAGCAGAATAATCTATTATGAAATGTATCATTCTGCATGAGTCAAAAGGAAGAATCCGTATCCATGCAGCATTAAAGCACATGACATTTGCCCAGGCCGATAAATTGCAATATTATTTATTGTCCCTGGGTTTTGTTTCGGATGCTAAGGTTTATGAACGAACCTGCGATGCTGTTATAAATTATAACGGAGACAGGCAGGAAGTTATATCTGCCCTGGCAAGGTTTTCAATGGAGCATACAGAGGTTGCTGTTCCCGATCACACAGGCAGGGAACTTAATGCTGAATTTGAAGACAGGCTTATATCAACGATTATCAAGCATTTTGCCAAGAAATTACTCCTTCCATTCTGGCTCAGAACTGCCATAAATGTCATTAAGAGTATCCCATATATATGTAAGGGTATTAACAGTCTGCTGCACGGACGGTTGGATGTGGCGGTACTTGATGCAACATCGATCACCGTTTCAATGCTGCGTGCAGACTTCTCAACAGCAGGATCGATCATGTTCCTGCTTACGATCGGCGATATCCTGGAGGAGTGGACTCATAAGAAATCCGTTGATGACCTGGCCAGAACCATGTCTCTTAACATTGAAAAGGCATGGCTTAAGACGCCGGAGGGTCAGGAGGTCTTAGTGCCTCTTGACAGAATCTGCATCGGTGATCTGATCATAATAAGAACAGGCGGCATGATCCCGTTAGACGGCAAAGTAGCCGAGGGCGAGGCTATGGTAAACCAGGCCTCTATGACTGGTGAATCCATTCCTGTACATAAATCTGCAGGAAGCTACGTATATGCCGGCACCGCAGTCGAAGAAGGGGAATGCATTATCCGCGTGGAGAAGGAATTCGGAAGCGGCAGGTACGATCGGATCATCACTATGATCGAAGAATCTGAGAAACTGAAATCTGACGTAGAAAATAAAGCTGCCTCTATTGCCGATGGACTGGTACCCTACAGCTTAGGCGGCACGGTACTTACCTACCTGCTTACACGCAATGTTACCAAGGCACTGTCAGTTCTTATGGTGGACTTTTCATGTGCACTCAAGCTCGTTATGCCTATTACCATGCTTTCTGCCATGAAAGAAGCCGGGCAGCACGGTATGACGGTTAAGGGCGGCAAATTCCTTGAAACAGTCGCTGACGCTGACACGATTATATTTGACAAAACAGGAACCCTGACCTACGCTCAACCTAAGGTTGTATCCGTAGTGCCATTTGGCGGCAGGGACGAAAATGATATGCTGCGTATCGCTGCATGTCTGGAGGAACATTATCCTCATTCTATGGCCAACGCTGTAGTAGAAGAAGCAAGACTTAGAGGTCTGAATCACGAGGAGATGCATTCAAAGGTTGAATATGTTGTGGCTCATGGCATATCAAGTGAAGTAAATGGTGAAAAGGTTGTGATCGGCAGTTACCATTTCACCTTCCAGGATGAAGGCTGTGTCCTTCCGGATGGTGAGCAGGAACGCTTCGATGCTCTTCCAAATGAATATTCCCACCTCTATATGGCTATTGGCGGTATAATCTCAGCTGTTGTCTGCATTGATGATCCATTAAGAGAAGAGGCTGCCGATGTTATAAGACAGCTTAAAGAGCTAGGTATCAGCAAGGTTGTAATGATGACAGGCGACTCCGAACGAATGGCTCGTTCTGTGGCCGGACGCATCAATGTAGATGAATATCATGCTGAAGTTCTTCCGGAAGATAAGGCAGCATTTGTCAGAGCCGAACATGAGCAGGGCCGCAAGGTCATTATGATCGGTGATGGCGTCAATGATTCTCTTGCATTATCCGAGGCTGACGTAGGAATTGCCATTAATGACGGAGCTGCCATTGCTAGAGAGATTGCTGATATAACAATATCCGCAGATGATCTGTATTCGCTGGTTATCATGAGACACTTAAGTCTTGTATTGATGCAGCGCATTAAGTCCAGCTATTATCGCATTATCAGCTTCAACTTCACGCTTATAGTGCTGGGCGTGCTGGGAATACTTACACCCGCTGTATCAGCATTATTACATAATACATCAACAATTCTATTCAGTATGTACGGCATGACCAATCTTCTGCCGGAAAATGATGACAGCAAATAAAGCTGCGTGGCTTGATTTTTCGCAATAATTTAACACGGCGCGCACATCATATAATAGTGTTATGCGCGCCGGGACGGCACAGTCCACTGCGAGAAAACAATCAGCGAAGGCGTTTTCGAGCAGTGGCTGCACGCCGAGGTTCACGGTGCGCATATCACATAATAGTATTGCACGCGCCGGGACGGCACAGTCCACTGCGAGAAAACAATAAGCGAAGGCGTTTTCGAGCAGTGGCTGCACGCCGAGGTTCACGGCGCGCATTTCATAGTGGTATTGCACGCGCCGGGACGGCGCAGTCCAATGTTAAAACATTACCGTTATAGTAGTCCCCTTCCCAACGGTACTTTCAAGTGAGATTCTGGCTCCATGGATTTCGGCCACATGCTTGACGATTGCAAGCCCCAAACCGGTGCCGCCGGTTTCTCTCGATCTGGATTTGTCCACCCTGTAGAATCTCTCAAATACCCTCTCTTGATGCTCCGGTGCGATTCCGATGCCCGTATCTGCAACACTTAGTATCGGATGTCCGTCTTTTATCGAAACATTTACATCGACAATGCCATTTCCCTTATTATATCTGACTGCATTTTGCAGCAGATTGTCTATCATCTCACGAATAAGACTACGCTCCGCCTTTATTCCCGCACTGACTCCGTTCAGGTTCAGCTGCACAGACTTCCTCGCAGCAATCGGTTCATATTCATTTATACATTCCTTGGCTACAGCATACAGATCGACCTGTTCGAAATTGCGCTGGATCTCCTGATGATCTAACTCAGACAGCTGAATTATATCCGTTATAAGCGATAATAATCTGTCGGCATTATGCTTTATCTGCTGTGCAAGGCGAGCATCCTCCTCCCAGGCAACCATCCTGTTCTCTATCAGCTCTGCATAACCCGATATGGCGGTTATCGGTGTCTTAAGTTCATGCGATACACTGGCAGTAAAATCCTGTCTGCTCTTAGCGACAGCTAATATATTCTCATGCTGTATTCTTATCCTCTGTGCAAATGGTTCCAACTCTTTATATGCAGAAACGCCATCGAAGCTGTCGAGATTTTCTGCCATTTCCCGAATAGGCTTCATGAGCTGACGAGTCAGAAAATGCCCGATCAATACACACATAATAAGAATAACAAGGGATATGCATGCTATAACAGGAAGTGCCGAAACAAGGACACTTGATATATTTCTCGCCTGCATGGACACACGCAGGATCGTTCCGTTCTCCAGTCTCAGAGCATAGTAGAAGGTGTTCATATTCATTGTGTCCGACTTCCTGATGCTCTCCCCCTCACCTTCTTCAATCGCCGCTGCAATCTCCGGTCTGTCTAAATGATTGGACAATACGGCAGCATCCGTATCATTATCAAATAATACAGTTCCGTCAGCATCTATCCATGTGATCCTCAAGTTGCCGGCACTAAGCGACTTTAACGCAGAAGCATTGCCACTGTCTCCTTCATAGGCATTCTGAAAGACCTCAGTTTCCATCAGGAGTCTGGCGCTTTGCTTCAAATCCTCTCTGATCTGGTTTTGAAAAATCCCATAATAAATAAATGTTATTCCGATAGATGCGGATATTATTGCAATCAGCGCTATTAAGCTCAGTCTGAGATTAATCCTCTGTTTCATTGCTCCTCCCTGCTTTTGATGCCAATGAAGTATCCATTTTCAGATCTTCAATCTCTGTGTTCATCTATAATAATGCAGACCTCATTGCAGCCATCATTTGTATATTGATATCTTATATCATTTGCTGCATGTTCAGCGAGCTTACGTGAAATGTCATCTATATTCTGAAGCGGGTCTGTCTGCTGCCCCTGCCACCTGAATAGGATCTCACATATACCCTTTTTTTCAGAATATTCCAAAACAAAGTGCATTTCATCCTGCTCATTCAGCACTTGCAAAATTGCCTGCAGATATATCTCCTCAATCACCGCCTCAATGCGGTAGACAAACTTAGGTGAGAACATCTTCCTGACAGCAAATTCCTTAATCTCACTGATAAATCCCAGATAATCCAGCTTGTTTTTATAGAAGTGCTTCTCAATTCTGTCCAATCCGTTAATAAACATGCGTGTGCGTTCCTTTTGCGGATGTTCAAATATCTGTTCCGGCGTTCCCTCTTCGTAGATAATACCCTGATCCAGATAGAATATCCTCGTAGAAACACTTCTTGCAAATCTCATCTCATGAGTGACGATCAGCATAGTCATGCCTTCCTGTGCCAGCTTCTTGATGATGGCAAGAACTTCCCCCACCATAGTCGGGTCAAGTGCAGATGTAGGTTCGTCAAAGAGGATTATCTCCGGCTTCATGGCAAGCGTTCGTGCTATCGCGACACGCTGTTTTTGTCCTCCTGACATCTCATCCGGATAATTTAGTGATTTTTCTTCCAGCCCTACTGCTCTCAGAAGCGTCATTCCCCTCTTGTAGGCTTCATCCTTAGACAGCCCCAGTACCTTCATGGGCGCATACATGATATTTTCTATTACATTCATGTGTTTGAAGAGGTTGAAACTCTGAAATACCATGCCCATCTTCTGTCTTACCTTATTCAGCTGACAATCCTTAGACCCTATGTCTACTCCGTCCACGAGTACCCTTCCTGATGTGGGTTCCTCCAGACGGTTGATCATTCGCAGTAATGTGGATTTGCCCGTTCCTGACGGACCTATGATAGAAATCACATTTCCCTTATTAATAACTGCATTGATATCCTTCAGTGGCGTAGCGTTAGCATATTCCTTTCGCAAATGCTCTATCGTGATCATCCTTGTTTGCCTCCCGTGCTGATCTTCTATCCTTTGATATGTAATGAAAATTACATTCCCTGTACAATTTCATTGCCTTTATAAATTATTCTCTTGTATTTAAGCCCAGTATACATATTTCTTTGTTCATATTCAATTTAAGCCTAACGGAAATTTCGAATAAACCTCATCCGAATACAAATTTACACTGATCGAAAGGGATAAAAAGCGCAGATTTTAATTATGATCTAAACAAAACCCGCATTTAAAATTTTACATATATATTTATAAAAAATCATCTTGAACTCAGACAACAAGGCTGTATAATATTCATCGTGTTTTGTGCAGCTGCATTTTTTTGGCGGCACAAGTTAAGGGGGCACAGTTTTTTATGAATAATTTAAGTAAAAATAAAGCAGCCGAAGGCCGCTTTATATTGATATGCACTGCTCTGTTATGGGGATTGGCCGGTCTGTGTGTCAAATCTATCACATGGAGTACTATGTCAATTATTGCTGTTCGAAGCATCATCTCACTTATAATGCTCATATGCATAAAAAGAAGCATTAAACTCAAATTTTCCAAGACCAATATCCTGGGTGCCATTATGATGAGCGTAACGGGAATATTATACGTGGCAGCTATTAAGCTTACGACAGCCGGAACGGCTATTGTTCTTCAATATACTGCTCCGATCCTGGTATTTCTCTTTGCTGTTATCTTCCGAGGCAAAAAAGCCAAGAGTTCGGAGGTTATATTAACCCTAGCTGTTTTCGCAGGATGTGTTCTGTCATTTGCTGACAGCCTGGATTTTACACGTATTCTGGGTAATCTCCTGGCGATAACCTCAGGAATTACGTATGCAGGCCAGATTATTGTCATGAACGAAGACGGCTGTGATACGCAGGACTGCACTATTATCAGTAATGCCATCAGCTTTGTTGTCTGCCTTCCGTTCTTATTTATTGATAAACCTGTTTTCGATGTAAATAACATCATATGGATCCTGGTACTGTCTATCTTCCAATATGGTCTGGCCAATATATTATTTGCCAAAGGCATTCAAATGGTGGATTCTGTTGAGGCCTCATTGCTGCTGTCAATCGAACCGGTATTTAATCCTATTCCTGTTGCGATAATCTGCGGTGAACATATGGGAACACTTGCACTTATAGGCTCTGCCATCGTAATCATATCAATAGCATTCTATAGCCTGCTTCCTAAATTGCAACGATTAAAGACCAGCTAAAAAGCTGGTCTTTGACTTATTTGCTGTTACATTTTTTCTTTTTCCCCGCGCATTTGCAGATAATAATGATTGCCGCTGCTATTACAGCAATTACGATTATAAGCCAGATCCAGCTTCCGGCCAGCCATACAACAAAATTCTTAATAAAATTGCCGAAGGCCTTGAGCCCCTGACTGAATGAGTCAGCTATCCTCTCACCGAATGTCTTCGGAGCCTTCTCTTCAATCACTTCATATACCTCTGACAGGTTGATCGTTACTGTCGAATAGCTGATCTGCGAATCATAATATCTTATAGAACCGCTGTAGCTGTCGATATCACTCTCCACATCCGTAATTGCCTCTTCAATGGCAATGATGTCCTCCATATTCTGAGCTTCCTTTAGGAGTTCCTGGAGGCGTGCCAGCTTAGTTTTGGCAGTCGTAAGCCGAGTCTGCGTATCATAATAATTTTCCGACACATCCTCTGCATACCGATTCACAGATGTAACAGTACAAACATTACCCACCTGTTCCAGAAATGCATCCAGATTTTCAGCAGGAACTCGTATGGTATAACTTGCAGATCTGTAGCTTGAGGATACATTTGACAGATATTCACTCTCAAAATACGCCCCATGTTGATTTACGAGTTCACTTATATTCTGAACTGCCGAATCAAATGCTGTCGTCTGCATATTCATGTATACAGTATAGATTATCTTGCTCTGATTATTCACATTCTGAGAAGAATCCGAGCTATTGCTCTGTACATTTGACCAGGTGCCATTATCACTTGCAGCCATTGCCCCAGCCGCACTTTCTTCAGCTGCCACCATATCGTCATCCAACAGATATTCACCGTCTGTGGATTTATAGTCAATATTTTCTGTCCGATAATCATAAGTGCTGTCTGTTCCCTTAAATGCTAATACATTGCTCAGCACTATAAACGCGACAGACAGAATAAGGCAGATGCCTATAACAATAGCAGCAATCTTCCAGCCAATCCCGACCCCCTTGCTCATTCCTGTTTCAGAACTCGTGCATGAAGATTTTTCGTTGCTTCGTTCCGGCTCACCTAGCTTATTAACAGCTGAACCATTGGTTACATCCTCATTAATTTCCATTTGATTAGTTGTCTTGTCATTCATAGTAATGCCTCCTTTCATTTTCGGCTGTGCTTAAATAACACAACAACATACTATTTACTATTCGTGTCATGACGGTGCACATGTCATAATGGTACTGCGCGCGCCGGGACGGCGCAGTCCACTGCGAGAAAACTATCAGCGAAGGCGTTTTCGAGCAGGGGCTGCACGCCGAGGTTCACGGCGCGCATT
>CAVAJR010000026.1:0-34847 GCA_963589005.1 Bacteroidaceae bacterium
ATATTGCGTAAACCAATTTTTACATAACAAAAATTTAACTGCCGGAGGATTATATGAAAAACGGATATATTAAGGTTGCAGCAGTTACACCGAAGATTGTAGTTGCCGACTGCGATGCTAATGCTGATATTATTATAAATGAAATCAATAGAGCTGCTGCTGAGGGAGCTAAAGTTATTGTTCTCCCCGAATTATGTATTTCAGGATATGAATGCAGAGATCTCTTCTGGCAGGAATATCTTATCAGAGAATGTTCTGCATGCCTTAATAAAATCGCATCAGCTTCCAGAGATATTGATGCAATAATTTTCATTGGGCTTCCGGTGGAATTTAACGGCAAATTATTCAACTGTGCAGCTGCCTTGAATAAAGGCAAAATCCTGGGATTTATTCCTAAGAAGAACCTTCCTAATTACAACGAATTTTATGAGGCAAGGCATTTTACGCCGGGAACTGAACAAGTTCAGTTCATCAATTGGTTTGGTGAGAAGATTCCCTTCGGAATGAATCTGATATTCAGCTGCATTCAGATGCCGCATCTTAGAATTGCGGCGGAAATATGTGAGGATCTCTGGGTTCCTAATCCTCCCAGCACATCCCATGCATTGGCGGGTGCTACCATTATCGTTAACCTTTCGGCAAGTGATGCCATGACAGGCAAGGCTAAGTATAGGAAAACTCTGGTTTCGGCTCAATCCGCAAGCCTTATCTGCGGATATATTTATTCCTCAGCCGGGGAAGGTGAATCCTCTACTGACCTGGTGTTCAGCGGACATAATATAATATCAGAAAACGGAACCATCCTCGCAGAGGCTGAGCGCTTTAAAAACCAGATGATCACAGCAGAAATAGATACAGACAGACTGGTTAATGAAAGAAGGAGGATGACTACTTACCCTTCTCAATATCTGCAGGATTATGTAAATGTAGAGTTTGACCTCAGGCTTGAGGAAACCACCCTTACAAGATATATAGATCCGCATCCATTTGTGCCGTCATCTAAAGCAGACAGAGATGAACGCTGTGATGAGATACTTAATATTCAGGCTGTGGGGCTCAAGAAACGAATTGAGCATACCCATTGTCAGAGTGCAGTAATAGGCATTTCCGGTGGACTTGACTCTACTCTGGCGCTTTTAGTTACCGCAAGAGCATTTGACATGGCAGGAATATCCAGAGATAAGATAACCTCCGTAACGATGCCATGTTTCGGAACTACTGACAGAACATATAATAATGCATGCGAATTAACACGAATCTTGGGGGCAGCGCTGAGAGAAATTGATATTAAAGAAGCTGTGATGATACATTTCCGCGATATCAGTCATGACCCGGAGGATCACAGTGTAACATATGAGAATAGTCAGGCCAGAGAACGCACCCAGATTCTTATGGATATCGCAAATCAAACCGGCGGTATGGTAATAGGTACCGGAGATCTGTCGGAGTTAGCTCTGGGCTGGGCTACCTATAATGGCGATCATATGTCTATGTATGCTGTAAACAGCTCGGTTCCTAAGACTCTTGTAAGGCACCTGGTTCAATATTATGCGGATACCTGTGGTGACGATAAGCTTGCAGCAATCCTTCTGGATGTACTTGATACGCCTGTAAGTCCTGAACTGCTCCCGCCTAAGGACGGGATTATCTCACAAAAGACAGAAGAACTCGTGGGACCTTATGAGCTTCATGATTTCTTCCTGTATAACATGCTTCGTCAATGCTTCGACCCGGCCAAGATATACAGACTGGCTAAGATTGCCTTCAAAGGAACATATAGTGATGAGTTTATTCTTAAATGGCTCAAGAATTTCTATCGCAGATTCTTCGCACAGCAATTTAAGCGTTCCTGCCTTCCGGACGGACCTAAGGTGGGTTCCGTAGCGGTATCCCCTAGAGGAGATCTGCGTATGCCTAGTGATGCCAGCGCAGCAATATGGATGAAGCAGATTGAGAGTCTGTCCTGAAGATATATTATAGAGGCGAGGTTAATTATGGCAGCATTTGAAAGAATTAAATCTGGTATTGAGCAGATGGACAAATGCCTTGACAATATCCGACTTGGGGATAATGTTGTATGGCGAGTATCTAAGCTTGAAGAATTCAAGTACTTTATGGAGCCTTATGTTGAACAGACCAAAAAAGACGGCAGAAATATAATTTATTTCAGATTCGCCTCACACGATCCTTTGCTTGAAGAATGTCCTGAAGTTAAAACAGTAAATGTATCATTAAGTCACAGATTTGAGACATTTACTGTAGAGATACATAATATGATCGAACAGGAAGGCAGGGATGCCTTCTATGTATTTGACTGTCTGTCAGAATTACAGGCTGCATGGGCGACTGATCTGATGATGGGCAATTTCTTCAGAGTAACTTGTCCATTTTTATTCAGTCTGGATACAGTTGCCTTCTTCCCTGTTACCAGAGGGCATCATTCCCATAGTGCAATCCAGAAGATCATGGATACAACTCAGCTGTTCCTTGATGTTTATTCAGACGAAAAACATATCTACGTTAGACCTCAGAAAATGTGGCGCCGCGACTCGCCGACAATGTTTCTTCCCCATATATATAATCCTGAAACAGGAGAATTTGCGCCGATTTTAGACGGAGTTTTATCTAGCAGATTTTATAAAACTCTTGATGCAGTTCAGCGCCCCGGCGGTGAGCAATACATGGATTCCTGGGACCGATTTTTTAACAAAGTCAAGATCATGTACGAAAACGGTCTGAATGTTGACGATGAATGCTCACAAATGTGTGAAATAATGATGACACGCGATCCTAAGATGCATGAAATGGTTCAAAAGCACTTCTCTACAGAAGATTATTTCTATGTCAGGGATCACATGATCGGAACCGGACTTATAGGCGGCAAAGCCTGTGGTATGCTTACAGCCAGAAAAATAATCCAAAATAAGCGTTTGGATATTTTCAGTTCCCTTGAACCGCATGACTCATATTTTATCGGCTCAGATGTATATTATTCTTTTATAGTTGAAAATGATTTCTGGGATCTTCGCATCAGACAGCGAACTGAACAGGAGTATTTTGAGCTGGCAGATGAATTTGCTGCTCATTTAAGAAATGGCCGTTTTTCTGACGATATGGAACGTCAATTTATGCATATTCTGGAATATTATGGTCAAGATCCTTATATTGTTCGTTCCAGCAGTATTCTTGAAGACGGCTTTGGCAATGCATTTGCGGGAAAATATGAATCTGTATTCTGTGCAAACAGAGGAACCTTAGAGGAAAGGCTCATTGAATTCGAAAAGGCCGTTAAGGAAGTCTATGCCAGTTCAATGAGTATGTCTGCGCTTGATTACAGAAAACGTCGTGGATTAGATAAAAATGATGAACAGATGGCACTGTTGGTAATGAGAGTATCCGGCTCTTATTATGATAATCTGTATATGCCATGTGCAGCAGGTGTCGGATATTCCTACAGTCCTTATAAATTTGTGAAAAATATTGATATGAATGCCGGTATGTTAAGGCTTGTTATGGGACTGGGAACCAGTGCGGTTGACAGGACAGAAGGATCATATCCAAGGCTTGTAAGCCTTGATAATCCTAATGCATCAAGTCTTACTACGGTTAAGGATAAGCACGAGTTTTCTCAAAAGAAGATTGAAGTCATTGACATGAGTGCACGATGTCTCAAAAAATTGGAGTTGGATGAACTGATACCTAAGCTGCCGCAATATCTTCAGAATCAACTGCTTGATCATGATTATGAACTTGAGGGACATCTGCGTGAATTAGGACGTTGGAGAAATATTCAATTTATTTCATGCCGTGCTCTTACAAGCAATCAAGAACTAATGTCCAAAATGCAGCAGATGATGCATACAATTCAAGAGGAGTATGAATATCCTGTAGATATAGAATTTACAATTAATCTGTCAGCTGACGGAGATTATCTTATTAACTTGCTTCAATGCAGACCGCTGCAAGTGTTCAAAGACACAGGTAAGGTCAATATTCCGCAAAATATCAATCCGGATCAGGTACTTCTTGAGAGCGTACATGCTTCTATGGGACTTTCAAGGCATGTGAAACTGGATATGATCGTTATGGTGGATCCTGTAGGATACTATAACATGCCTTATCAGAATAAATCTAAAATAGCCAATGCTATCGGTAAGATCAATTGGGCATTTAGAGGACAGAATAAGCATATGATGCTCTTTGCTCCGGGAAGGATCGGCACGTCATCTCCGGAATTGGGAGTTCCCACTACATTTTCATATATAAGCGAGTTTGAAGCAATATGTGAGATAGCAGACTCCAGAGCCGGATATAATCCGGAGTTGTCCTACGGCAGCCATATATTTCAGGATCTGGTTGAAGCACAGATCCTATATACTGCTGTATTTGAAAATGAACAGACCATACGCTACAAGCCGGAATTGCTGAACAAATGCGACAATCTGATAGAACAGTTCGAAGGCTGCAGCGAGCTTGCAGATATAATAAAATTATATGACGTGAGCGGACTTAATTGTGAGCTGTTCAATGATCTTGCAGATGAGCGGCTTCTTATCACACTTGCGTAATTATTACTCGCGCTGGTACAACAGTTTTAGATCATCTGCACCATACCCGTACCTATTTGCGCCTGTACTCTTAAAAAAATCTGCGTAAATGGTATAGCTGTTCGCATTAAACAACGGCTTAACAGCAGATGCTGCTAAGCCGTAACAATTACTAAAAAGATCTGAATTCGCAAAAATATACATCACCGAAAGTTTTCACATCGTTTCAATCGGCACAATCATAAGCGCAGATTCTTAAAATTAAGCATTACAGATCCTCAGCCTCTATTGTATTGCCATCCATCCAGATTCTCTCAAGGTCATAGAACAGGCGGTCTTCCTGATTGAATATATGAATGATAACATCTCTGTAATCCATAAGTATCCAGTTGGAGCCCTGGTATCCTTCTATATTCTTCGGTACAATGCCCTGCTGACCCAATTTTTCTTCGACATTGTCAGCTATTGACTGAATCTGCTTCATGTTAGCGCCGCCGGCAATGATAAAATAATCAGCAAGAACAGATATTTTGCTGATATCAATTATCTTGATGTCGATACCCTTCTTTTCATCAATGTACTCATATGCTTTTTTTGCAAGTTCCTGGCTGGTCATTTTCACACTTCCCCTCTATTTCGGATTTTTAATGATTATAGCGTTACATGGTCTCTTTCTTCAACTAATTTCTTATAGAAATCACGAGTTGAAACCGTTGCCGGATCGATGTATGCATTTTTCTTTTTGAGATATTCAAGAGTCCTGTCAGCAATCATATAAACCGCCTTGTCAAGGTCTAAGAATGCCATCTCTCTGTAGTTTTCCATATGCATAACTACATCTTCCCTGTTTGGCTCAATGAAGTCGGCAACATATACTATCTTCTGCATAACGGTCATGTTTGGTGAACCGGTGGTATGTGTAGATATTGCCTGGTGGATCTCACGGTCATAGATACCATAATCTATCTGTGCAATAGCCGGTCCTGTAAGCGCATGCAGCAAATGCGGATGTTCAGTAACATATGTTTCAGGTACATATATCATCATTTCAGCTGCTTTAGACAGCTGCTCAGGAATAGGCACACATTTAGCGCAATCGTGCATATATCCGGCGATCATTACCCTGTCTACTTCATATTTGTACCAACGCATAGCCAGTGCTGCACTTATATATGCAACACTTCTGGTATGGAAGAATCTGGCTTCATCCATGCTGGCCTTTAACTGGCCTTCCATCATTTCTACTAATTCATGTTTCATATCTACCTCCATAAGCGCAGGCAGAATTGAATCTGTCTGTGAAACAACTAGTTATTTCTTCTCGTGTTTTTTCTTGTTATATCTGTATAATGTTATTTTCTTGCCCATTACCTGGATAACCATACTCTTAGTTCTGTCAGCAACTGTAGCTGCGATCTCAGAAGGATCATCCATGCAATTCTTAAGTACGCCTACCTTGATAAGCTCTCTGGCTTCAAGTGCCTCATCAATAGCTGCCGTTACCTCCGGTGTAAGAGACTCCTTACCTACATTGATGATCGGTTCCAGGTGATGAGCCTGGCTGCGAAGCAGCGCTCTTTCTTTTCCTGTCATAAATATTTAACTCCAATATCTGCTAAAACTGAGCCAAATGCCCTTATTGCTCTAATATAAATTTGCTTGACGATAAAATGTCTGCATATCAATCATTAAAATATTCAAATTCATGACCATAAACACGTACGGTATCGCCCTCGGTCAGACCCAGATCCTTAAGCTGTTCGATAACGCCCTGCTCACGCATGAAGTTCTGGAAGAACATAAATCCCTTCTCAGATTCAAGATTAGTATATCCCAACATACGTTCGATCCTAGGGCCTTCTACGCTGTATGTTTCGTCATCAACCTTATTAACGTAGAATGGAAGATTTTCTTCTTTGAAGAAATCTTCAACATCAACTTCGCTCTCAAATACCGCTTCTGCAGGTGTTTCGTCCAGAACCTGCTTTACATAATACAAAAGAGCCTTGATCCCCTCTCCGGTAGCAGCTGAGATCGGAAATACCTTAACGTCATCCTGAAGTCCTGCAAATGCTGATTTTATCTTCTCAATCGCGACAACACGTTCTGCTTCATCATATATCAGATCGATCTTATTGGCTGCAACGATCTGTACCTTCTTGCCGAGGATATTGTTGTACTGCTCTAACTCGTTATTTATAGCCGTTATGTCCTCTGCCGGATCCCTTCCTTCAGTTCCGGCTGCATCCACAAGATGAATCAGAATGCGGCATCTTTCGATATGCTTAAGAAACTCGTGTCCTAAGCCTAAACCTTGCGAGGCACCCTCTATCAGACCCGGAATATCTGCAATAACGAATCCGTCATCGCCCATATCAACAACACCCAGGTTAGGACTTAAGGTTGTGAAATGATAATTGGCGATCTTCGGTCTGGCATTAGATACAACAGACAAAAATGTAGATTTGCCTACATTAGGGAATCCTACAAGACCCACATCAGCAATGCTTTTAAGTTCAAGAACAACCTCCAGTTCCTGAGCCTTGCCTCCGGGCTGAGCATATTTCGGAGCCTGCATGACTGAGGTTGCATAATGCATATTGCCGTTGCCTCCCCGTCCGCCTCTTAATATTACATATGGTTCTCGGGAATCACCCATATCATGAATTATTTTGCCTGTTTCAGCCTCTTTTATGATGGTACCCTTAGGTACCTTGATCATCAGGTCCTGGCCGTTCTTGCCGTGCATACGCTTCTTACCGCCTTCTTCACCGGACTCAGCAATGTATTTTCTCTTATGCTTGAAATCAATAAGCGTATTAATATTCTCGTCTGCAACAAAAACAATACTGCCGCCGTTTCCGCCGTCTCCGCCGTCCGGACCTCCGTCCGGAACGAATTTCTCGCGTCTGAAGCTAACGTGTCCGTCTCCGCCCTTACCTGATTTAATTATTATTCTTGCACTATCTATAAACATATATTCTTAAAAAAACAGGCTTCAAACCAAACAGATTTGAAGCCTTAAAAACTGAATTATTCTTCAACAGGAAGAACTGATACCTGTTTTCTGTCTCTGCCTAATCTTGAAAAGCTAACCTTTCCATCAACTAAAGCATACAGTGTATCATCTTTTCCACGACCTACATTCAGACCAGGATGAATATGTGTACCTCTCTGTCTGTAAAGGATGTTTCCAGCTTTTACAATCTGACCATCAGCTCTCTTAGCGCCTAAACGTTTAGACTCGGAATCTCTACCATTTCGTGTAGAGCCAACACCTTTTTTATGTGCCATTTATCTCACCTCTTCTTATCCAACTATGCTCTTAATCTCAACTTCTGTGTAACACTGTCTGTGACCGTTCTTCTTATGGAAGCCTTTTTTAGGTTTGTACTTGTATACAATAACCTTTTTAGCTTTATCCTGAGCTGTAACTTCACCGACAACCTTAGCTCCAGCTACTGTAGGGTTACCAACCTTAGCTGAATCTCCACCGATCATAAGAACCTGATCGAATTCGATCTGTGCTCCGACTTCTACGTCAAGTTTCTCTACTCTGACCTTGTCACCTTCACAAACCTTGTACTGCTTTCCACCGGTTGCAATAATTGCGTACATAATGTACCTCCTGAAATAATACTCGCCAATTATGGTGCAGGAGAAAATCCCCAAACTTAAAAAACCTCATTGTGCGGCTAACTGTCATAAGATAGCACACAATGAGGCTTACTGTCAATAATAATACTTATTTAAACTCAGAACAATTGATAGATGTGATTATCGAACCACTCATATCCTAATGTACTTGAGAGTGATTCTGACAAAACTCCGAGGTTGATAAGAAGACCAATGAGGAACCAAACAAGGAGAAGTACCAGAACGATATTAATGATCAAGCAGATATAGAATCCTACTCCATGTCCCTTCTTCTCTTCATAATCATCATAGTAGTCATCACGTCCGTAGTCATCATAATCATCATATTCATCTGCATAATAATCATCACGACGACTGCTTCTTACAGGAGCCTGCTGACGAGCTTCGTATCTTGAATCCCTTCTGCCGGAGCTGCGGCGTCTAGGAGCTTCCTCTTCATAATCATCTTCTTCATATTCCTCATATGACTCTTCATATTTTCTGACAGGAGCTGCCTTCTTAGGTGCTTCCTTCTTAACCTTAACAGGAGCACTTTCCTTAACCTTAGCCGGAGCTTCCTCTTCTGTGTCATATGGTGACTTGACATTCTGAACAGAAGGCATCGCAATCTTGCAAGCTTCATCATAAGCCAGCTTCAATGCTTCTGAATGTATATTAGCAGGTGTATTGCCAGCCTTGATCTGCTGAACTAACTTGGCCAGTGTATCCTTAGTGGCCTGCATAGCTGTATCGTGATTGCCTGTAATCCCCTTAGCGAAGTCATATACTTCCTGGGCATTTTCCTGATAAAGCTGCTTAACTGCTGCCGCGCTGCCTGCTCTGATATCCTCAACTAAACTCATAATCTTTTACCTCAAATAAAATCTATCACATTAACACCTTTGTGAATCTGCACTTGTTTAATATTAACAGACTGAATAAATTATTGCAATATTGTTAAGTCTATAAGTTCATATAATGGCTTACGAATTTTCTTCCTCGTAACTTCCACCAGATTCAGTTTTGTCATGTCAACTATATTAGTCTTTACAGGGTCAAATTGCAATTGATTTTTCAAATAATCCATCAGCACATTTTTGTATGCATCCGACTTCATATTTATAAAATCAATTATGATCACACCCGAGAGATTTCTTAGCTGTATCTGCCTTGCGATCTCCTTGGCAGCTTCGAGATTCACCTTGAGATATTCGTCCTCAGCCTTTTTTTCTGAAATATATTTGCCTGTATTAACGTCAATGGCTACTAAAGCCTCAGTAGGTTCTATTACAAGGTAGCCGCCGGATTTAAGCCATACTTTTTTCTGAAGTGCCTCTCTTATCTGCTTCTCGACATTAAACATTGTATGAAGCGATACCGTGCCGCTGCCGCCGTAGAATCTGAGCTTTTTGGCATCCTCCGGCTGGTATCTGTCCAGGTATTCTTTGATTTCAGTATATATGTCCTCGTCATCGGTTAATATCTCACCCACCAGATTTTCGTACCCGTCCCGGATATTCACGATATATGATGAGGGAGCTTTATAGATCTGAGACAGACAATTGTTATAAAATCCGCAGTCCTTAAGCATCTGCCACAGAGTATAATAAAACTCCATTTCATCGAATATCGCCTGTTCATCAGCATACATGGCATTCGTTCTTATGATGAAACCTATAGTTTTATACTTCTCGTTATCATAGTTTTTCTGAAGATGCTTTTTCTTATCCGGGTCCTTGAATTTTGCCGAAAAACGAAGCCCTGTTTCTCCTGCGGTAAGGACTACATATTTGCCTGTAAGATTTATATCTGATGTAAGAACAGGTTCTTTGGTCTTGATGCCGTCCTTGGACACCTGCACCATCAGCTGGTCGCCCTTTCTGACAGGTCCCTTCCTTCTGTTCAGATTGGTAAATATCGGTTCAAATTTACTCTCCAATTGAAAATATCCCATCTGACCCGGAGCATATTCGATAAATGCAGCATTGATATTCTTAACTATATTATCAACTCTGCCTATATAAATATTTCCTATGATACTTTCAGATTTGCCGCCATCCAGGTTGATCTGAATGGCCTTGCCCTTCTCGTCAAGCAGCAAGGAAAATACGTAATTGTTTTTTCTTGTAAGTATTAACTTGCCTTTTTTCTGCTGTTCCATATTATAATGTCTGATAATCAATTAATGGGACTATATTCTCTGCAAATAGTTCATTTCTGGTAATGGAGATCATATCACGTTTGTAATCAAGATTGCTGAATTTAAACAGATCCTCCGTAATAAGCTCAGGCTTAATATTTTTCTCACTTCCGGCTTTCAACAGGATCTTAAGAATATTATTATCCAGGGATATTTCTTCTGTCAGTTCCTTGATATCAACATCCTTCATGCCTGTTTTGGTTTTCTTCTGGATAATGATCTGCGATCTGTTCATATATTCATCCAGCAATAAGTTATATGGCTTGTCAAATGCAATACTGTATGATGCATATTTAACTGCTGCCATGGCTTTTTCGGCGCCTTCTTTAAGTTCACGGACTGCCAATATATCAAATCCCAGACCGCTGACCTCATCTAACCTGCAGCATACAGCATTAAGATCCTGTCCGTCAGCGATCTCAGCATCAAGGTACTCGCCGGTGCTGGCGATACCAACCCCCAGAGGAAGCGCAAAGCTCATTTTCTGATGGGGATTGAAGCCTTCAGAATATGTCATCTTTACCTCAGCTCTGTTAAAATTTCTCTGGAAGGAACGCATTATATCAAGATGCCCCAGGTATTTTACGATTTCATTTTTGGTGAATTTAATTCTTACACGCATGGACAATACTCTCCTTCACTTAATCTTGATGCACCGCATCCGCTGCATTTTATCTTACAGTTAGGCGTTACCTTTTCAGAAAGTGCCATTTTATACTCTCTGAGCAGGAACGCTTTAGTAATACCTGCGTCAATAAAATCCCATGGCAGGATCTCATCTAAGCTGCGCTGACGATATACATAAAAATCAAGGTCAAGTCCTGCCTCATCCATTGCTTTAAGCCATCTGTCATAATCGAAGAAATCTGTCCAGGCATCATAGAGTCCGCCATCCTCATAGACCTTCATGATCACCTCAGAGATCTTCCTGTCACCGCGAGCTAAGATCCCCTCGACGATAGTTGTTTTGGCATCATGCCAGTTATATTTAATACTCTTCTTATTCAGGACGCCCTTAATTGTATCATTCAGAGTAAATGCTCTGTTAAGATAATCCTCCGGCTCATACATTTTCTCCCATTGAAATGGAGTAAAAGGCTTAGGAATAAAGAAGGAGGTACTTACAGTTATCTGGATCTTGCCCTTTCTTTCTTCCTTAGGAACAGTATCGTAATACAATTCTGCCACCTTTTCTGCCAACTCGGCGATTCCCTTGATATCTTCTTCCGTTTCCGTAGGCAGTCCTAACATAAAATAGAGCTTGACCTTATTCCATCCGCATTTAAATGCATTGCCCGCACCTGAGAAGATATTTTCCTCAGTAATACCTTTATTGATTACATCGCGCATACGCTGAGTTCCTGCTTCGGGTGCAAATGTAAGAGAACTCTTCCTGATATCCTGAACCTTGTTCATTACATCTACAGGAAATTCATCAATTCTGAGGGAAGGCAGAGATACATTTACCTTCTTGTCCTTATATTCATCTAAAATAAAATCCAGTAACTCAACCAGATGCGGATAATCAGACGAGCTTAATGACGACAGGGATATCTCTTCATATCCTGTATTTTCAATAAGGAATCGGGCATGTTTCTTAAGAAAATCTATAGACCTGGTTCTAAATGGTCTGTAGATCATACCAGCCTGACAGAATCTGCAGCCTCTTATACAGCCTCTCTGAAGTTCAAGTGTTACTCTGTCCTGCGTTGCCTGAACATATGGAACAACAGGATAATCCGGGAAGCTTATCTCGTCAAGCTTGGAACAAACCTGCTTGGAGATCACCCGAGGCGCACAATATCCGTCCTCTAACTGCTTTGGCTCAAATGATGCGATTGTACCATCCTCATTATATGAGACTTCATATAATGAGGGCACATATATGCCTTGCAATTTAGATGCAGCCTTAAGAAAATCCTGTCTGTTTCCGCCATTTTTCTTGTTTTCCTTATATAAGTCCATCAGATCGAAGTATATGGTTTCGCCTTCACCTATATAGAACAGATCGAAGAAATCAGCAATAGGCTCCGGATTATATACGCAAGGGCCTCCGCCGATAACCAATGGACACGAATCATCTCTGTCAGAACTTCTGAAAGGTATATGTGACAGATCCAGTATCTGCAGGATATTGGTATAACACATCTCGTATTGAATAGTTATTCCGAGGAAATCAAAATCCTTAATAGGATCCTGGGATTCAAGGGCAAACAAAGGTATATTCTCCCGCTTCATGATATCATGAAGATCCTTCCATGGAGAATAAACTCTCTCGCACCAGATATCCTTTCGTTCATTGAGCATAGAATATATGATCTGAATACCCAGATGTGACATTCCGATCTCATACAGATCAGGGAAGCACATTGCAAACCTTATATCCACACTGCTCTTATCCTTCATTACAGAATTGATCTCGCCGCCTGTATATCTGGCAGGCTTTTCTACGCTTAATAATATGCTGTCAGATAATGCAAGTTTTCTGTCCATATCAATCCATCCTTTCCTCTTCCTTAATATCGCGGTTCAGCCCCTCCAGATAATGCACCTGAACGCCGAATTTCGGCCCGATAAAATATTTCTGATCCAGCTCCTCCATTTTAACGCTCTTAGGCCCTTCGTTTTTGGCTCTTTCGTAGAATTTCCTTAGTTCCTGAAATCTCATATAATATATCTTATCAGCCTTCAGAAAGTTAATAAGAAGAAATGCAATTCCTTGTTGCTCTTCAAAATCTCTCATGAAGTTAAATTGATGTTCATGAACATTTGAAAGTGCAAATGTATTGGTCTTGCATTCTTTGGCATCAAAACATACCGGAAAACCCTGTATAACGCCTATATAATCCACAGTGCTTCTTTTCTCAAAATATGCAAGAGTAATATGTCTGTTGTCATCTATTTCTACAGGCTTGATCGGCGTAGGGATCTTTTGCACTAGACCTAACCGCAGCTCACGGTATTTTTCATTTGTAAGATTGATTATATTTTCAAATTGAGAACCTCTCAGGCCTCTTGACTGCCATGTAGACATAGTTTTTCGCCTTTCATTACTATATTAAATATATCCGGGAGCGGAGCAGTTATTTCCCTGCCGTTTAAATATTCCAGTATTCCCTCCAGCTTGTCAAATTGCATCTTATATGCATGCAGCAGCTGATCCTTTACCTTGTATTTTTGCTTGAATACTTCATTTATCTCATTATTGCCATATTTGAAGTCGCCTATGATAGGATGCCCTACAGAAGCCAAATGTGCCCTGATCTGATGCGGCTTGCCTGTTATCAGATCCACCAGCAGTAATGTTACATCATCATTTGCATCTAGTACCGTATACCTAGTTTTGATATAAGAGGACTTACCTTCGTTGGCTGAATGCGAAACATGCCCATTAACATCTGACATCAAGCCATGAACTGAAACCTTATTGGTTACAGGATTTTTGATAAGATATCCTTCTATGGTTGAATCCTCGGATATTCTTCCCTTTACAATACATATATATAATTTGGTTGTATTGCGTTCCTTAATAGCCAGGTTGATACTGCGCACTGCAGCGGGATTTTTCCCTGCGATCATAAGTCCTGAGGTATTTCTGTCGAGCCGGTTTGATATTCCCGGTGTGAAAAGGTCAGTTTTTCCGATATATTTTACAACCATCTCATTAACTGAAATATCAGAAGGCTCGCTTTTTTGGGACAGCAGTCCTGCAGGTTTGTTAAATACAAGAATGTTGTCATCTTCATAGATGATCATTTTGGCAAATGAATAACCATTTTTACTTTTACCAGCATGAGATTTAACCTTTTGTTCGTCATTTCTACGTTCAGAATGGAATTTGGCAATCGTATCATCAGCCAGATACAATTTTATGACATCTCCATTTTTCAGAAGCTCACTTCCTGCAGCCTTCTTATCATTTAAGACTATATTTTTCTTTCTGAGCATTTTGTATGTGAAGCTTGGCATGGCTTTATCAAGGTATTTGATCACAACCTTGTCCAGTCTTGCGCCTGCTGTCTTCTCATCAATATGTATCTCTTGCATCTGGTCGTCTCCGCTTAAGATAGTCAGAAAGCTGCCTTCTGACATCGTCTATGGTGCCGGTATTATCAATAAGAAATGAAGCATATCGCTTCATTTCATCATCACTTAACTGATTGCTTATAATATTGTCGATCTTCTGGGTCGTGTATCCTCTTGAAGAAATAAGCCTGTCCACCCGTGTATTATAATCAGCATATACTACCCAGAGTTCATCAATAAAATCCAGATAATGTGCCTGTATCAATATGGCGGATTCAACTATGATCAGATCGTAATCCTGTCGTTTATATTCATCAATAAGCTCTAAAATCCTGACCCGTACCAGAGGATGCGTCAGAAAATTAAGAGCGCTTAATTTGTCCGGATCAGAAAATACAATGCCTGCCAGCTTGCTCCTGTCTATGGGGCTTCCTGCACCGGCACTTAGGATCTCTGTTCCGAAATACTCAACTACCGCCTCGTATGATGACTGTCCGGGCTGCATAAGCTCTTTCGCAACATCATCAGCCATAATAACTGCAGCATTATATTCTTCTTTTAATATCTGAAGGATAGTTGACTTGCCTGTGCCAACACCTCCCGTAATACCTACTATCATCTAATGAGCCTCGTACCAATCTGTTCCTTCTTCCACCTCTACTTCCAGAGGGACAGCCGTATGCGCAGCATTTTTCATTTCATCATGAAGGATCTGTTTAACCTGTTCTGCCTCCTCAGGGTATGTCTCAACAAGCAGTTCGTCGTGTATCTGAAGGACAATTCTTGATCTTAATTTGTTTTCCTTAAGTGTCTTTGCCACATTGATCATTGCGATCTTCATTATATCTGCAGCACTTCCTTGCAGCGGAGAATTCATGGCAACCCTTTCGCCAAATGAGCGCTGCATAAAATTGCTGGAAGCCAGCTCAGGAATAGGTCTTCGTCTGTCAAACATTGTCGTAACATATCCATTGATTTTAGCAATTCTTACAATATCATCAAGATATTTTTTCACTCCCGGGTATGTTTCAAAGTACTGCTTTATATATTCTGACGCCTGCTTGCGGGAAATGCTCAGATCCTGACTCAAGCCAAAGGAACTGATTCCGTATATTATTCCGAAGTTAACAGCCTTAGCATTACGCCGCTGCTCCTTGGTAACCTCATCAAAAGGAACATTAAATACCTTGGAAGCCGTTATCCTGTGTATATCAGCCTCGGAATTATAAGCATCTATGAGATTTTGATCGCCTGACAGATGTGCCAGCAGCCTTAGTTCTATCTGTGAGTAGTCAGCATCCAGGAAAATGCAGCCCTCTCTGGCGATAAACGCCTTTCTGATCTCCTGTCCTAATTCCATTCGTATAGGAATATTCTGCAGATTCGGCTCCGTGGAACTTATCCTTCCCGTAGCTGTTATGGTCTGGTTAAATGTACCATGTATACGTCCGTCTTCAGAAATAAAATTAACCAGTCCGTCGGCATATGTAGACTTGAGCTTCGTTATCTGTCTGTATTTTAGTATTTTACTGACGATCGGATATTCCGGTGCCAACTTTTCTAATACATCTGCCGAAGTTGAATATCCTTTTTTTGTTTTCTTAGATGCAGGAAGCCCCATTTTTTCAAATAGTACAACTCCTAATTGCATAGGAGAATTGATATTGAATCTCTCATCAGCCTCGGCATAAATCTCATTCTCCAGTTCAGAAGCCATGCACTCTAATTTCTTGGAAAATTCAGCAAGCCGCGCCTTATCAACCCTTATGCCTTCACATTCCATTTCATAAAGTGAATAGATCACAGGAGTTTCTATATTCATAAAAAGCTCCCACATATTCTCTTCCTTCAGCTTGTTTTGAAGTACAGGAAATGCCCTGTAAGCAGTTCTGGCATTATAAGCTGCAATCTGCATACATTTCTGTGCGTTATCCGAAACCAGATACGCATTTCCAACTGACAATTTGCCGATAAGATGTTCCTTGGACGGCAAAATCTCCCCCAGATAATCCTTAGCGATCATATCGAAGGAATAGTTGTTCTGCAGCGGGTTTAACAGATATGACATGATCTCTATATCGAAGATCTTATCAGATGAAAATTGCGCGGCATTAATTGCATGCAATGCATTCTTTATCCCGAATATGTATATATCCTTCCCTGATCTTAATAATTCATCTGCCTTATCAGCAATGCCGCTGCCAGCAGTCATAAAATTAAATGACATCTGCTGCATGGATGCCTTCTTATTATCCTCGCAGGCGCCATCAGTATATATAACAATTGAATCATCTCCATCGCATATGGCCAGAACAGATGCCTTATCATCAATAAATATTCCCAATCGGTCAGATTTGATTGATTCAAGAGAAAACTCGGCAGCCGGCCTTATGGTATATTTTATAATGTCCTCATTGGCAACATCCTTTATCTCAAATCTGGACATAAGCCTGTTTAATTCCAGCCTCTTAAATAATTCGTATGACTCGCCATTGTACATTACAGATTCATTTTCAATCCTTCCGTCGGTTATCTCATAAGGAACAGGACTGTCTGTATTGATCGTTGCAAGCACCTTGCTCATCCGTCCCTGTTCCTCATATGCAATAAGATTTTCCGATGCACGCTTAGGCTTTATTTCAGCAGCATGTTCTATTGCCGCTTCGAGAGATTTGTATTTGCTGATGATTGCAGACGCAGTTTTCTCACCTATTCCGGGTATTCCCGGGATATTATCAGATGAATCTCCCATTAATGCCTTCAGATCAATGAATTCTGTCGGAGTGACCTGATACTTGTCAAATACATTTGACGCATAGAAATCCTCATATTCGGTCTTGCCTGCTTTGGTATGCGGAATACATATCTTAACCTTATCAGTTGCTAACTGGAGCAAGTCTCTGTCACCCGATAAAACAACAACATCATATCCTTGCTCTTCTGCCTTATGTGCAGAGGTTCCCAGGATATCGTCAGCCTCATATCCCGGCAGCTCAACCGTCTTGATCTTCATTGAATGAAGCACATCCTTAAGGACCGGGACCTGCTCATGGAGTTCTTCAGGCATAGGTTTTCTGTTGCCCTTGTATTCAGCATACATTTTATGCCTGAATGTCGGCTCTTTAACGTCGAAGGCTACCAATACGCATCCTGGTTTTTCTCTGGAATATACGCTGAAAAATATATTAAGAAATCCATATATGGCATTGGTATGAAAACCTTCGGAATTGGTAAGGTTCGGAATGCCATAAAAGGCGCGGTTTATAATGCTGTTTCCGTCTACTAATAATAATTTATCACTCATTACAAGATCCTTATAATAAAATTTTGTCAAATGCATAGGTCATGCATAACCATCGTATCAAGCATCAAGATGATCCGATCTTCTGCCGATCCCTTATGGGCATACCTTATACATTTTACACGCCATGGAGTTTTTACACAAGAAAGTGCATAAAATAATCCTTCCGGACTACCCCGGAAGGACTACCTGTTATCTTGTTTTATATATCAGAATATGAATGGGAAGATCATGCATCCTCTGAACAATCCTAATATCAGCATTATTATTATCACTATGCCAAATACTCTGAATATAGAGCCTGCCGATGAGCTGCTGTAGTAACTCTCTGAATTACCTGAACTGCTCTGCTGATATTGTCTTAATAATTGCTGATATATCTGATTATTCGGATCCGCCTTATACGCCTTCTGGATCATATCATATGCCATTGCAACATTACCGGCTCCCTTATAGGCAACCGCACTCAGATAATACCAACGGGCATTTCGCTTATCGCTTGTCATTGCTGACAGAATCCTTATGGCTTCTACATACCTGCCGCTGTTAATAGCATTGATTGAATTAATGATCTCTGATGAATCGCCGCTCTGAATATGAGGTCTGGTATCGTATCTCGCGCCGCCATATCCTGAATATCCTCTGAACAGATCATCGAAGTTGAATCCGTAGAAGCCGCCGCTGTAACCGCTATTGCCATAACCGCTGCCATAGCCACTGCTGCTGTAACCGTAGCCGCTGTAACTGTTAGAGCCGGAGTTCTGATAATTGCCATAACCGCTGTTATATGCACTCTGCTGTCTGTAAGCATTCTGCTGCTGTTCCTGAGCCCTCTTTCGTTCATACTTCTCAGGATTCTTCAGCATATCATATGCTTCATTGACCTCATTCATCTTCTTAGCTGCAACCGGGTCATTAGGATGAAGATCCGGATGATATTGCTTGGCCTTTTTTCTGTATGCTTTTTTTATTTCCTCCTCGGTAGCATTTTTGGATATACCGAGTACCTGATATGGATCTATCATGTTCTCTTTTCAAATGAATTCTTGCATTTTGGGCATGTGATACGTATATTCTTGCCCTTAGGCGGCTTAGGTATACGTACCATTGCCTTGCAATTCGGACACTTAATGTATTTATGGGTCTTCCTGTCATTGAACATATTCTTGTAAAGCTTGAATTTGGCAACAACAGTATTCTTGATCTTAAGATATGTATCTAATTCCTGCGCTCTCTTCGAATGATTTCTTGAGCATGTCCTGAATATCAGAACTATAATTGCAGCCAATGCTATAAACCAGAAAAACCTGAGTGGTCTAATCAAAGACAAAATAAGAAATACAATAGTTGCACCGGTTAAAGTTGAGTTCAGTTCATCTTTGCCATAACGACCCTGCATAAATGTAGAAATTTTGTATGACAAATTGTCAAAAAATCTTCTCATCAGAATACTCCAATTCTTAATTGTTAATATTTTACAATTGATTTTAGCAAATTATTAACACTTAGTACAGTGTATTTTTTGTGTTTTTGCCCTAGAAAAAAACAAGACTCCGATCACCGTAAGATAACCGGAGTCCAAAGCAAAACCGTAAAACTTATTTTGCTGTTGTTGTTTCTTCAGCTGCTTCTTCTGCAGAAGTTTCATCAGCCTGTGCTGCTTCTTCTGAAACTGACTCTGCTGCAGCTTCTGCTGCTGCTTCCTCTGAAACCTCTGTAGTTTCAACTGAAGTATCATCTGCAGAGCCCTCAGTTGTTTCTTCTTCAGCTGCCGGGATAATTACTACATTATCTCTGAGAGCTTCCATAACCTTCCTGTATTCAACCTGAAGCTTCTGGATAAGCATTACCCAAGCATCGCCGGATAACTCCTTAAACTCTTCAACTGTATATGTATCAGTATATCCGTATGAGTCCATATACGCTGCGATCTCTTCATCTACTTCCTCATCTGTTACTTCAATGCCCAGATCTGCTGCGATCTTATCGAAGAGCATTGTAAGTCCGAGATAATGCTGCGCTTCTGCAACCGTATAAGCTTCTGCTGTATCATATCCGTACATCTGAGCTGCTGTATCTTCATCAGCATCAGTATATCCGTACTGCTGAAGCATAGAAGCATAATATGCCAGAGATTCATTTGAATAATTCTTAAGAAGTTCAAAATCAGACTCACTGTAGCTTATAACAGTTTCCTTCTCTAACAACGCATTATACATTGCACTGTAGAGAGCGTTATCATAGAGGTAATTGTAGGTATATTCCTTCAATTCATCTACTGTATTAAGTTCAGTATCCATATTGGCAGCTGAGAATTCCTTAACAAATTCATCATTTAACTCAGGTACGTTAGAAACAGACTTGCTGTTGATTGTAATTGTAAATGTTGCATTCTTGCCAGCATATTCCTCTGCACTGTAATCCTCAGGGAAGGTTACATTGATATCAAATGTCTCTCCGATCTCATGACCTACAACCTGCTCTTCGAATCCATCAATAAAAGTTCCTGAGCCTAATGTAAGATCATATGAATCAGTCGAGTCAAATACTTCCTCTTCGCCTTCTAATACACCTGAATAAGCAATATTTACTGTATCGCCATCTTCTGCAGTTCCTTCGGTAACTGTTTCTGTGGTTGTTGCATATGAAATAATACTGTCTATGTATGAATCAACACTTTCATCTGAGATTGTTACATCAGCTTCATTTATTTCTATAGTTGAATAAGCCTCAAGTGTGATCTCACCATTCTCACTTGTAGGAACTTCAATAGTTGTTTCTTCCTCTGATGTTTCCTCTGTATCAGATGCCTGTGATGTCTCTCCTGTTTCAGATGCTTCAGAAGCCTGTTCAGCTGCTTCAGTTTCTTCAGCTTCTGCGTCATTTTCTGTTTCTGATGACTCCTGCGCTGCGGTTTCAGCCTCAGTCGTTTCTTCAGATTCAGTATCTTCAGCCGATGAACTTGTCTGAACAGTTGTTGTTTCTTCTTCAACTATCTCTGCTGTAGTTGTTGCTGTCTGTGTACTGCTGCTGCCGCATGCACTCAATGCCATAGTACCAACTACGCACATTGCAATAAGCATAGAGATGTTTTTCTTCATTATTACATAAACCTCTTTTCTATAAACTGCGGAAAATCGCATTAAGCGAGTTCCCTTCTTTGCCACGATATTTGCTGAATAACTGCCCTCGTTTGGCTGAGCAGCAAATAATTTCGTGCAAATAAAATTAACCGACGCTATTTTACAGTAAGGATTTTAAAACTACAATCATGCATAAAGCTGTTTAACAAAGATTTCACAAAAACGAACCTATAAAATATTTATTTGCTCAAATAATTCTGATTCCCTTTTATATTTCTCATTACCTGTCAGATCCTCTATGTATTCAGCAGCCTTCTGTCTGCCGTCATTGTTAAGCTGCTGATACATATTAACCATGTGCAATTCATCTGCCGATAAAATGGGATGTGCAGATACATTATCGCTGCAAAGATTAACAGGAATATCATCTATAGAAGACAACAGTTCTGATAAGGTCATCCTCATCCCTTCGGCGATTTTGGCCAGCTGCGGAAGGGTCGGCGTAATGGGCTTGCCTGTTTTAGGATTAACCTCACCCTCTAACAATGAAATATAACCGTTAGACAGATCACACATAGAGGCAAACTGTCGCTGGGACAAACCATGCTCTTCTCTGTATGCTTTCAATAATTCACTTAATCTCATATCCTTACTCCTTTAAATTTGCTTAATGCATTGTACAAGGCAAATAAAGCAACGTCAAGAAAATTAAACATTGCCGTTGAATGTGCTTGACAGTGCAATTAGTTAATGTTATGTTTGTTCAATCAGCTAAACAGCGGGGAGGTGAAGTAATTGGACAACAGACTGAGAGAAATCCGTGAAGAAAAGCGGATCACGCAGGAAGAATTAGCCGAGAAAAGCGGCGTCAGCCGTACAACAATATCAGGTATAGAAAATAAAACTATACGAAGCACTACGTCCAAAACACTTATAGCGATAGCTAAGGCCCTGGATGTTACGGTTGAGAAGATTTTTTTATTCTAAATGTTTAACCAATAAAACAACAATTCCCAGCCCAGCGGCAGAAAGGAAATAAAATGAACGAATTATATGATCAATTTCACAAGAATGACTCAAACAATCCTAAGTTAAAGGACGCAGCAGCTCATTCAATAAAGAAGGAAAAGTTCGAGACACCACATATGGAGATAGTTACCTTCGATTCAGAAGATGTTATCAGTACAAGCGGATGTAATGGTGTATGTTATGATGTATGCAGCCCTACTGATTGTAGGACTGTTTGCAATCCTGATTGCCGAAGCGTTGGTTAGTAGCTGATTTTTTTATTTTTAATTGAAAAGATGCTGTATGAGGTCTCATTATAAGATATTCCTCATACAGCATTTTTATTGATCTATTTTCTCGAAGTCACTGCTCCCATTGCTCACAGGGTCTCCGGTGACAGCAATCGCTTTCAACTATTGCGGCAGGAGCACTTTCCAAATCATGATTATATTTGCAAGATACCCGCCATGATCATATCCACTACGGTCTTAACAGCTTGCCTTCCTTAAGGTCTGCCTTAGCCTGTTCCTTTAATACAACATGCATCTTCTTGCCGGTTGAATTGTAAGGAAGCTCTGAGACAAAGGTATAATATCTCGGGCATTTATATTCAGACAGATCATCGCTGCTTACACAATAATGATTTAACTCCTTGGCAGTAACCGAATCATCCTCAGGGATTACATATGCAGCAACAGATTCTCCTCTTGACGGATCCTCTACTCCCGTTACCATGCAGTCCTTAACCTTCGGATGCTTGTTGATTACTTCCTCTACCTGAGCCGGATAAATATTCTCACCCATGCAGATGATCATATCATCCTTTCTTCCTGCGATAGTAATATAGTCATTCTCATCCCAGGTTCCTATATCCTTGGTATAGAACCAGCCCTTGTAGTATTTCTCAGCTGTCTGTTCAGGATTATCATAATAGCACAATGCGGATTTGCATGAAGACATGATTATTACCTCGCCCTCAGTTGCACCATCCTTAGGAACAATATCATCCGGTTCTGCCTTGCGGTCCGGATAGATATTAACGATCCTTACCTCATCATCAGTACATGACCTGCCTGCAGAACCTGCCATATCCGGCAGATCATACGGTCTTAAGAAGCTGTTCCAGAAGGTCTCAGTGGTTCCGTAGCCATTGAAAATATTCGGTGTGAGAACCTGCTGATATTTAATGCATGCAGCCTTCTCAAGAGGACTTCCCATAGTTACAATACCGCGCAGGCTTGAAAGGTCTGAAGGATGCTTCTCTTGACGAAGAGCCAGCTTATCCAGTGCTGAAGGAACACCTATTAAGAATGTAATTGCGTATTTCTGGACATAATCGAAGCATGCCTTGGCACTGAACATACGCATGATCACCAATGAAGCGCCTACAAATAATGTAGGTGTAGGGCCGCCGGAATGAAGACCGCCTCTATGGAACCACGGTGTCATATTCATGGTTACATCCTTAGGATTAAGCGGAAAATGCATAATAACATCATGAGCTGACAGAACCTCATTAACATTATTAAGCGGCACTCCCTTAGGTGTTCCTGTCGTGCCTGAGGTTCCGAGCCTTGTTACCTCTGCATACATATCAGGTGTAAAATCACAAGCCGGCTCTTCATCGCTGTATTGTTCTATCCACTCATCGAAGAAATAATGACCTACAGGAATCTCAGGTTTAGCATTCCTGTAGTCAGCACATAAGATAACCTCCGGCTTATAACTGCATAATTCCAGAGCCTTCTTAGCCATATCCTTAACATCGCCATCATATATATATGCCTTTGGCTTGTCCCTGTCGATCAATCTGGCTGTTTCACCTGCAGACAGATTGAAATTAGCCGGACTGTTGATTGCGCCTAATTTCTGAGGTGCAATATAACTTAAAACAAACTGCGGTGAGTTGTACAGCTGATACAGTACGACATCAGACTGCCTGATGCCATTAGCCTTTAAGCCATTGGCAAGCTTATTTACATCTGCATTAAGTTCCTTATATGTCCATGTCTTATCCGCCATCGGATCGATCATAGCGTTATGAGCTGAATATCTGCGTACATTACGCATAAACCCGTTTATCCAGGTGAAATTCTGCTCAAATGTTTTTTTAAAGTTACCTGCTTCATAAGTATAATTCATATTTTCTCCTGTCTATGCCTATGAATAACATCATTTCTGCATCAGTTGGCACGGCAAATAATATAAAATGTCATGCTCTGCCGACGATAATGCATGAATTTTGTCCGCCAAATCCCAATGCATTAGACATTGCGATCTTAACATCCTGGTCATAAAGACATTTATCTGATACGTTAATATCTACATCCGGATCCGGAGTCTCAAATCCTACATTTGCAGGAATGATGCCTGTCTCGATGATCTTGATGCATGCGATCAGCTCAGTAATGCCGCCTGCACCCATCATATGACCGGTAATGCCCTTAGTTGAACTTACCTTGACCTTGTAATCGCCGAAGACTTGCTTCATTGCATTTGCTTCGGCAATATCGCCCATTTTGGTGGCTGTTCCGTGAGCATTAAGATAATCTACATCCTCAGCCTTAATATGAGCCTCCTTAAGCGCTATACGCATGCAGTCAGCTGCTCCGTTGCCTGTAGGATCAGGTGAAACAGGATTAAATGCATCCGTATTATTAGCAGCACCCAATAATTCAGCAATAGCATGTCCGCCTCGCTTTTTAAGGGACTCTTCGCTTTCAAGTACGATGGCGCCGCCGCCCTCGCCTAATACGAAACCGTTGCGGTTAATATCAAATGGTCTGCTGTCACCTGTCTTAGACAGGGCACCTGTTTTGGTAAGGCTCTGTATGAGAGGCGGACAGATGGCAGCCTCTCCTGCCATTACTACCATGGCATCCGCTGCACCTGACTTGATCAATAATGACGCGATCTTCACAGCATCTCCGCCTGAAGAGCAGGCCGTACTTACTGTAAGGCTGGGACCCTGGATCTTATAATTTATAGAGAATTGTGCTGCAGCGATATTACCCATGGCCTTGGTAAGGAATTTAGGGCCTGCCTGCTTGCCGTTAAGTGCCAGCTGAGCATTGGTATCACCTACGACACATATGCCGCTCAGGGCGCTTCCCATAACTATTCCCACTCTGTCACCGGCAACATCAAGTCCGCTCTGTGCCACAGCTTCCATAGCAGAAACATAGGCATATTGCATATAAGGCTCCAGATCCTGAACAAGCTTCATTGACAGGTAATCCCTGGGATTGAAATCTTTAACCTGTCCGGCTTTTTTTACTATAAGCTCAGAAGTATCAATGCCCCGGATCTCATCTATTCCGCACGCTCCTGCAGTTAATGCTTTCCAGTAGCTGTCAACACCTATTCCTACAGGTGTGACAGCACCCATGCCGGTTATATATATCTTCTTATCATCCATTATTTATCAATACCTGCTTTCTTAAATGCCAGACAAGCATTATGTCCGCCGAATCCAAGTGATGACGACAGTGCAACATCGAATTCAGCTTTCTGTGCCTTAAGCGGTGTGTAATTAAGATCGCACTCCGGATCCGGCTCAGTAAGATTGATAGTCGGAGGTGCAATACCTTCTGTAAGAGCCAGAACGGATACAACTGCTTCAGCTGCACCTGCAGCACCCAGCATATGACCTGTCATTGATTTGGTTGAGCTGATAAGTATCTTCCTTGCACGTTCCTCACCCAATGCTCTCTTGATGGCAAGAGTCTCACACTTGTCATTCATTGCTGTTCCTGTGCCGTGAGCATTGTAATATACCTTGTCGGTGTCAACACCGGCTTCATTCCATGCCAGCTCAATAGCCTTCGCACCGCCTTCGCCGTGCGGTTCAGGTGATGTCATATGATAAGCGTCACATGTAGCACCATATCCGCATAATTCAGCATAGATCTTAGCGCCTCTCTTAACAGCATGTTCGTATTCTTCAAGAACAACACAGCCTGCGCCTTCACCCATTACGAAGCCTGAACGACGTTTGTCAAATGGAAGAGATGCCTGGTTTGGATCCTCGGAAAATGACAGCGCCTGCATTGTGGAAAATCCGGCAGCTGCAAGAGCATTAACTGTAGCTTCCGCACCGCCTGCGATCATGGCATCGGCATATCCGTGACGGATAAGTCTCATGGCCTCGCCAATTGCATTATTGCCTGATGCGCATGCGGTAACTGCAGGCATTGCAGCTCCCTTGCATTTGTAGCGCATGGCGATCATTCCTGATGCCATATTAGCTATCATCATAGGAATGAAGAAAGGAGAAACACGGCGCGGTCCCTTCTCCAGGAGCTTCTGGTGTTCTGTCATAAATGTTGCTATGCCACCGATACCTGTACCGATATATACACCGATTCTTTCCTCATCTACGGTACCTATGATCTTGCTTTCTGTAACTGCCTGATCTGCAGCTGCAATAGCAAACTGTGTATAGATATCGCTGTGAAGTATGTCCATTTTCTCCATATACTGCTTTGGATCAAAATCACGTACCTCACCTGCTACCTTAACCTTGTAATCTGTTGTATCAAATTTAGTAATAGGACCTATTCCGCATACACCATTTTTGATATTTTCCCAAAATGTCGGCACATCATTTCCGATAGGGCTGACAATACCCAATCCGGTGACTACAACTCTTCTCATAGTTTCAGTTTCCTCCTACCTTGTCCAATATCTGCAAAATGGACAATGTTCATTTTATAAAATCCCGGTGCAAAATCCGGGATTTTGTCCTTATTTATTCTTATTTTCCTGTGCAAGCAGTTCATATACATGTTCGCTTACATCAGGCATTCTCTTCTTTAAATTAACGGGTGAACGGCTCTGCTCATCAATAAAGCAATGTTCGCTATGGCCTTCACACAACAGAATGCTCTTATCATTCATAAAGATGTGATAATCGAAGCACATTCTGACGCCATTGTAATATGTAAGCTTCGTCTGGATCTGCGCAATATCTCCGAAACGGGCTGAAGTTTTATATTTGCAGTCTATACTGACCACAGGCATTAATATGCCGCTATTTTCGATGTCAATATAGTCTACACCGTTAAGGCGCATATATTCCAGCCTTCCCTCTTCCATCCATCTGATATAATTGGAATGATGCACGATGCCCATCCTGTCAGTTTCAAAATACAAAACCTTATGAGGACATAAATCAGTATTGATCATACATCCTCCTCGGCAGCATCAGGATTGCCTATGCATCTGAATCTGTCATATCTCTGAGCAAGCAGCTCATCCACAGACATTTTAGCTAATTCGTTAAATTCAGCGATTATGTCGTTTTTAAGGGCTTCGTAGAATTCGCTTTTTCCCAGATCAGCTTCAGGGATGATCTTCTCAATCAATTTGTTTTGCAATGAGTCCTGAGCTGTCAGCTTCAGATGCTGTGCTGCGGTTGCAGCCTGGCTTGCATCCTTCCACAAAATGCTGGCACAGCCCTCAGGCGAAATGATCGAATAGATAGCATTCTCAAGCATCCATACCTTATTGGCAACACCTAATGCAAGGGCGCCGCCGCTTCCGCCTTCTCCGATAACGATGGAGATTATAGGCGTTTTAAGGGTCATCATTTCCATAAGGTTTTCTGCAATGGCAAGACCCTGTCCTCGTTCCTCTGCACCTATGCCGCAATATGCACCTGAAGTATCAATAAGACACAGCAATGGTCTGTGAAACTTCTCTGCCTGCTTCATAAGTCTTAATGCCTTGCGATAGCCCTCCGGATTAGGTGAGCCGAAAGAATGCTGCATACGTTCCTTGGTATTTCGTCCCTTTTCAATGCCTATAACAGTAATAGGCTTACCGTCAAGCCTTGCAACGCCTCCAACTATCGCCTCATCATCTGAAAATCTCCTGTCACCATGAAGTTCTATGAAACCTGTTACGAGATTTTCTATATAATCAACCGCTGTAGGTCTTTTATTACTGCGGGCAATTTTCACTTTTTCATAAGCTTCGTTTGTATTATTCATACTGCCTCGCTTTCACAATGAATCTTAAGCAATTCAGTTATCAGCTCCTTTTGAGTGCTTCGAGGAGCAATTGCATCCACAAATCCATGTTCTAACAGAAATTCTGATGTCTGAAATCCCTTAGGCAGCGTCTTTCTCGTTGTCTGCTCGATAACTCTGGCACCGGCAAATCCAACAGTTGCTCCCGGCTCTGCAATTATGATATCACCCTCCATAGCAAAGCTTGCTGTTACGCCTCCTGTTGTAGGGTCCGTTAAAACCGTGAGGTAAAACAGTCCGGCATCGGCATGCCTTTTTACAGCGCCGCTGGTTTTGGCCATCTGCATAAGTGAGAACAATCCCTCCTGCATTCTGGCACCGCCTGAAACAGTATATCCGACTACCGGCAGCTTGTGTGCTGTTGCATATTCAAATGTCCTCGTTATGCGCTCTCCTACGGCTGTACCCATACTTCCCATCATGAAGTATGGTTCCATAACAAATATGCAGCATTCCTGTCCGCCTATCTTAACAGTACCGCAGATGACTCCCTCATCTTCCCTGCTGGAATATCTGGTGGTCTCCAGCTTCTTCTGATAACCAGGGAATTGAATAGGATCCTGAGTAACAACATCTGAAAACATCTCAGTAAACGAATCCTTGTCTGCTATATAGGCAAGGCGCTGCAATGCACTCATGCGGAAATGATATCCGCAGGTGCATGTATTGTCATTGGCCCAGAGTCTGCTGAGAGTAATTGTTTTATGACAGTTAGGACAAACCTTCTCAGGCTCGCTGGCATCTTCCTGAACAGGAAGGGAGCTTCGTCCGCCCTTTTCCAATTCATTTTTTGATTGAAATAAAAAATTCAAGAATGGCATAAATTACCTGCCTTCCATCAATGTAAGATCATAATCTCCGGAACTGAATTTCGGATCGCTTACGATCTCAAGCTGTTCCATTATATTTGTCTCCAAGCCACTGAAGATGATCTCGCATAATGCCGAACGCATCTTGCGTACTGCCTCCTCCCGTGTGCTTGCATAAACAATAAGCTTACCGATCAATGAGTCATAGAACGGGCTTACCATGGTTCCCGGAATTACCCCGCCGTCAAAACGAAGGAACGGTCCGCCAGGAATATGGCAATTAAGAAGCTTGCCCGGCTTCAACGCATTGATACGGCACTCAATTGCTGAGCCCCTTAACGGAATATCGTCCTGAGTAAATGGCAATGTCACTCCGGCAGCAGTTCTTATCTGCCACTTAACCATATCAATCCGTGTAAGTGCCTCGGTAACGCAATGTTCAACCTGAAGCCTTACATTCATTTCCATAAACCAGAAGTTGCCCTCCTTGTCCATGAGGAACTCAAGTGTTCCTACGCCGGAATATCCCATAGTTTTAACTGCATCCGTAACATCCCTGATGAGAGCCTGCCTTTTCTCTTCGGTTACACCCGGTGACGGTGATTCTTCTATGAGCTTCTGATGACGTCTCTGTATCGAACAGTCACGCTCGCCAAGACATAAAACATGTCCTGCTTCATCTGCGATGATCTGCATTTCGATATGCCTTGCAGGATAGATAAACTTCTCCATATACAGGCTGCCATCACCAAATGCAGCTTCACTTTCTGCTACAGACAAAGGATAATCGCGCTTAAGCTCTTCCGCATTGTTGATCTGTCTGATACCTCTTCCGCCGCCGCCATAGCAAGCCTTGATCATAACCGGATAACCGATCTTTTCCGCAGCTTCCAGAGCTTCATCCAGAGAAGCAAGAGCCTCTGTTCCCGGGATAGGATTAAGCCTCGTGCCCTCCATGATCTTCTTGATCTGAGCCTTGTCACTTACTCTTTCCATACAGTCTGCATCAGGTCCTATAAATACTATGCCAAACTTCTGGCATAATCTGGCAAAATGCGGATTTTCCGACAAAAAGCCATAACCCGGATGAATGGCCTGTGCTCCGGATACCAATGCAGTGCTTATTATTCTATCTTCATTAAGGTAGCTGTCTGCTGCGGCAGCCTTACCTATACAATAACTTTCGTCAGCTAATTGTACATGCAGAGCATCCTTATCAGCCTCGGAATAAACCGCAACTGTTGAGATTCCCATCTCCTTGCATGCACGAATGACACGAACCGCAATCTCCCCACGGTTAGCAATCAAGATTTTTGAAAACATATCTCATTCTCCGTAATAGCAAAAGAAAATTCTGCTTTTACACATAAACGATCGCCTACATATCCAGATCCTTCTGCAAAAAAGAAAGGAAATTTAGAACGGGTTATGCGACATTTTGTTTCAAATACATCGCCCGGTTTAACAGGTGATTTGAATCTGACATTGTTAAGGCCTGTATACATAGGCATCTTATTAGCCTGCATCTGATCACTTAACAGAACACATGTAGACTGTGCCAGAATCTCGCAAAGTATGACTCCCGGAACAACAGGTGCACCCGGGAAATGTCCCTTAAGGAAAAATGCATCCTCTGGAATCTTATAAAAGCCATGTGCATATTCATCTTCCTTTATAACCTCATCCAGAAGAAGCATATTGTCCCTATGAGGCAGGATCTTCATTATCTCTTCTTTGTTCATAATCAATCTCCGATTTGGAATAATACTGTTCCGTATTCAACAGCATTACCATTAGAAACACATATCTTCTTAATCACGCCATCACGCTCTGCAACAACTTCATTCATGAGTTTCATGGCTTCGATTATGCATACGGTATCACCCTTCTTAACATGTGAACCTTCTTTTACGAATGGTTCTGCATTCTCGGCAGGCGCAGCATAGAAGATGCCTACCATAGGTGATGTGATGGTATCATAACCGCCTGCATTATTATTCTTTTCAGCATTTTCCGCTGATGCCGAAGGAACATATGAAACAGGAACCGTAGCTGCTGCAGCTGAAGCGCGTTCCAGTTTTACAACCGTATCATTTTCAGAAATCTCAAGACCTGTCAGGTCCAGTTCCTTCATTAATTTCGCATATTTACGGATGATCTCTTCATTCATTTACTAATTTGCCTCCTTAAACCAGGACTTACATAGCGATTCCGCCATCAATACGAATTACCTCGCCTGTAATATAGCTTGCACATGCAAGAAATCCTACAGCCTCAGCAACATCTTCAGGTGTGCCTAATCGCTTAAGTGGAATAGCATTTACAAGCTCATCATTGCCTTCTACAAGAGCTTTGGTCATATCTGTACCGATAAAGCCCGGAGCAACTGCGTTGCATGTAATGCCTTTCGCTGCAAGTTCTTTTGCTACAGATTTCGTAAGACCTATAATTCCGGCCTTTGAAGCCGAATAATTGCTCTGACCAGGATTGCCTATCATTCCTGATACTGAACTTAAATTAATGATCCTGCCGAATTTGCCTGTTATAAATAATCTGCTGCAATGACGGATCATGTTAAATGTACCCTTAAGATTCGTGCCGATAACTGCATCAAAATCAGATTCCTTCATTGTAGCAACAAGTCCGTCGCGTGTGATGCCAGCATTATTGACTAATATACCAATGTTGCCAAAATCTGCCTTGATCTGTGCAACAGCTTCCTTAGCGGCCTCAAAATCAGCAACATCACAGCAATATGCCTGAGCCTTGACGCCCATTGCCTTGCATTCCTCGCAGACATGTTCTGCAGCCTCAGCATTTCCGGCATAAATTACCGCAATATCAGCGCCTAAGGATGCCAGCTTTTTGGCTATTGCCGCACCGATACCTCTGGATCCGCCTGTAACAACGGCTGTATGTCCTTTTAACATTTTGTAACTCCTATCACGAACAGGCAGAATCAAATCCATCTGCCTGTCCCCATTCTGTTTATAAAAAATATTGGTATCAAAGAACCAGAATAATTACAATTCTGCCTTAAGCTTTTCCAGATCCTCAGGAACAGCTACATTAAACAGTCTTACCTCTGTGCTGATACGCTTAATAAGTCCGCATAATGTCTTGCCAGGTCCTATTTCAATAAAAGTTTCAACGCCCTCTGCGATCATATTCCTGATGATCGTTTCCCATTTAACCGGATTATTTATCTGTGAAGATAAGGTATTCTTCACATTGTCATCTAAATATCTAACTCCGGTAAGATCAGAATATACAGGCATTGATGCTGACTTGAATTCAATCGGTTCAATCACACCGGCAAAACCCTGCGCAGCCTCAGTCATATACGGACTGTGAAATGCTCCATTAACCTTAAGTACCTTAGCTCTTCCTCCGGCTTCCTTGACAGCATCCGCAAATGACAGCATCTCACCGGCATCACCTGAAACAGATATCTGTCCCGGGCAGTTAAAATTAACCGGATATACATGTTCGTATCCCGAACAGATGCGAACTACATCCTCCTCTGAGAGCTTCATGACAGCAGCCATTGATGTGTCGTGCTTTTCTGCAGCCTGCTGCATAAGCTCGCCGCGGGCCTTAACGATCTTAAGTCCGTCCTCAAGAGAGAAAACTCCTGCATATGTAAGTGCTGATAACTCGCCCAGAGAAAATCCTGCCGTTATATCAGCCTTAATTCCTGCTTCATTGACAGCTGCAGCAATTGCCATCTCTACAGTATAAAGGCACGGCTGAGTATTCTTCGTGATCTGAAGCTCTTCATCAGAACCGTTAAAGCACTGTTCTGAAGTCCCCGGTCTTACAGCATCAGCTGCTTCAAATACCTTCTTAGCAGCCTCTGACGACTCGAAAAAGCCATGTCCCATGCCGGGTGCCTGCGCGCCCTGTCCTGCAAATACAAATGCTATTTTACCCATTTCATGGCTCCTTTCAGAACCGGCTCAGCACCCTCGATTATTTCCTTAACGATCTGAGCTGCAGGCTGAATCTCATGAACCATGGCAGCTGCCTGACCGCATAAGAAACATCCCTTGTCTTTGTCGCCTTCCTGTACAGCAAGACGAAGTGTTCCTGCTGCCTGTCCTGACAATTCCTCATCGGTAATACCGCTGAATTCAGCCTTGGCATACTGTCTCATGAAATTAGTTCTGAGACCTCTTACAGGATGTCCCAGTCTCTTGCCTGTAACACATGTAGACAGGTCATTAGCCTTAAGCACCATCTGTTTGTAGTTTGGATGAATATTGCATTCCTCCGCACTTAAAAATCTGGTTCCTACCTGAACGCCGCAAGCGCCCAGCATAAAGGCAGCAGCTACTCCTCTGCCGTCTGCAATGCCTCCGGCAGCAATTACCGGCAGATCAGTTGCGTCACATATAAGCGGAACCAGCACCATCGTTGTCAGCTCGCCTACATGTCCTCCGCTCTCTCCGCCTTCTGCTATAAGAGCCGTAGCTCCCACACGCGTCATAAGCTTGGCCATTGCAACTGATGCAACAACAGGGATGACCTTAATGCCTGCTTCCTTCCACATTGCCATATATTTGGCCGGATTGCCTGCACCTGTAGTAACAACAGCTACCTTTTCTTCAGCGACCATCTGAGCTACCTCATCTGCATGAGGGCTTTGAAGCATAATATTAAGGCCGAATGGCTTGTCTGTAAGAGATTTTGCTATACGAATCTGCTCTCTTACTCGTTCAGCTGAAGAATTGCCAGCAGCAACTATTCCCAGACCTCCGCCTTCTGATACAGCAGCTGCCAGTTTGCCGTCAGCGATCCATGCCATTCCGCCCTGAAATAACGGATATTCTATGCCCAGCATGTCGCATATAACTGTTTTAATCATAATTTATTTACCTAATTTACGTTCGATGAAGTCGCAAAGCTCACCAACAGTAGCAACCTTCTCGTCAAGTTCGATCTCAGCACCCAGCTTATCTTCAAGATTCATAAGCATCTCTACTGTATCAAGTGAATCGATACCAAGGTCTGCAAATGTTGTTTCAGGCTTGATGTCTGCAACATCACATTCATTTCTTTCTGCAATAAGTTCAGCAACGGCTTCAAATACCATAATTGTCCTCCTAACTGTTCCGGCAAAAATATTATCATGCAGCCGGATATAACCATTTTATTTTTTTATACTTTATCACGCATCTATGCATAATAAGCCTATCTTGACGCCTAAAGTGTAAATCAACAGCTATGTTCTGTCAAGTTTTTAAGCATTTTCTTGTGCAATATTACACAGGATTTCCACACTTTATTCACATTTCAATTAATTGTTGCCCTGGGTTTTATTATAACCCTTCGCATATGCATGATATTTTTTTATAGCACAGCGTTCAAGTTCATTCAGATCCTTTTTTTTGCTTCCTTTAAGCGGTATCATCATTATTGTGAATTTGTTGCCATATTTCCAATCAGCATAAACGTCTCCATTTCCTTTTCCTGTAAAATGAGATGTGACTCTGCCTGCAACATTCACAGCCTGCCCTACATAATATTTATGCTTTGATCTATTATGAAGAACATAAACGCCCTTAAAAGACGGAATATCTCTTTTCTTGCGCAATTTGAGAAAATCTTCAGGGGATATTTTTATCTGTCCCGAAGTAAGCCTTTTTACCTTATCTTCAAAAAATATCTTGGAAGACATTGCAAGTAATATACTTAAGATCATTAATGCAATAATGATAATTATAACAACTGTCTGCTCGCCTATCAGATCGGACGGATAAAAAATCGCCAAAGCCAGTATTGCAAGCACCAATATAATGCAGACTATTGCCATTCTTACATGTCTTTCCTTTCAAATTCTGACGAAGATTATAGCAAAAATAATATGCTGTGTATAGAAATTACCGGCACGCAGTGTTTATAACTTCTTATGTGCCGTGAACCTCGGCTGCAGCCCCTGTTCGAAAACGCCTTCGCTGATTGTTTTCTCATAGTGGTCTGCGCCGTCCCGGCACATGAATAAACGTGTATCTGACGTGCCGTGAACCTCGGCTGCAGCCCCTGTTCGAAAACGCCTTCGCTGATTGTTTTCTCATAGTGGTCTGCGCCGTCCCGGCACATGAATAAACGTGTATCTGACGTGCCGTGAACCTCGGCTGCAGCCCCTGTTCGAAAACGCCTTCGCTGATTGTTTTCTCGCAGGGGTCTGCGCCGTCCCGGCACA
>CAVAJR010000027.1:0-32217 GCA_963589005.1 Bacteroidaceae bacterium
GCTGGAAAGCCTATATTTTAAGCATTCCAGCACTTTTTACTGTCAAAGATGGGATTATACATTTGTCTCAACTTGTTGACAAGTTGTTTTTGGATTGTACGAATCAAAAGACAAGAGGGCAGAGCAAATCCGCTCCGCCCTCTCTTTTTTTACTTTTAAAACGCTGTGAAACAGCTGTTTCACAGCATGAATCTATCCGTTCAGCCTAACCGCCATAAAGGAATATTGATTACATCATTCCCATACCGCCCATGCCGGCTGCTCCTGCTGCCGGTGCTGCTGCAGCTGGTTCTTTAATATCAGCAACAACCGCTTCTGTTGTCAGGTATGTAGAGGCTACTGATGTAGCATTCTGAAGAGCTGTACGAGTTACCTTTACAGGATCCAGGATACCAGCCTTGACCATATCTACATATTCTCCTGCAAGAGCATCAAAGCCATGTCCTTCCTTCTGCTCCTTAACCTTGTTAACAATAACAGAGCCTTCAAGTCCGGCATTATCAGCTATGCAATATAAAGGAGCTTCAAGAGCCTTCAAGATAATCTTAGCTCCTGTCTTCTCATCGCCGTCCAGCTTTTCAGCCAGCGCTGCAACCTTCTTGGAAGCGTGGATATATGCACTGCCGCCGCCTGCGATAATGCCCTCTTCTACAGCTGCCTTTGTAGCTGCCAGAGCATCCTCCATACGAAGCTTCTTTTCTTTCATCTCAGTCTCTGTAGCTGCGCCAACCTTGATAACTGCTACGCCGCCTGATAATTTAGCCAATCTTTCCTGAAGTTTTTCCTTATCATAATCAGATGTAGTTGTTTCAATCTGTGATCTGATAACTGCAATTCTGCCCTGGATAGCCTTAGAATCTCCGGCACCGTCAATGATAATCGTATTTTCCTTATCAACCTTAACTGATTTAGCACGACCGAGCTGAGCAAGTGTTGTTTCTTTCAGGTCAAGACCTAACTCGTCTGAGATAACCTCGCCGCCTGTAAGGATTGCAATATCCTTAAGCATTTCTTTTCTTCTATCGCCATATCCAGGAGCCTTAACAGCAACAACCTTGAATGTTCCTCTGAGTGAGTTAACAATAAGTGTTGTAAGAGCTTCACCTTCGATGTCCTCAGCGATAATAAGAAGCTTTGCACCACTTTTAACAACTTCCTCAAGAAGAGGCAGGATCTCCTGAATATTGCTGATCTTCTTATCTGTAATAAGGATGTACGGATCATCAAGTTCAGCTTCCATCTTCTCAAGATTTGTGCACATATATGCGCTTATATATCCGCGGTCGAACTGCATACCTTCTACAAGGTCAAGCTCTGTCTGCATGGTCTTGGACTCTTCAATAGTAATAACACCGTCTGTAGTAACCTTCTCCATTGCATCTGCTACCAGTTCGCCAACTTCTTCACTGCCTGCTGAAATAGCTGCAACTCTTGTGATCTGATCCTTACCTGAAACAGGGCTACTCATATCCTTAAGAGCTTCTACTGCACAGTCACATGCTGCCTGCATACCTTTTCTGAGAATTATCGGATTAGCACCTGCTGCAAGGTTTTTGCCGCCTTCGTTGATCATTGCCTGGGCAAGAACTGTAGCTGTTGTTGTTCCGTCACCAGCAACATCATTTGTCTTAGTAGCAACTTCCATTACCAGCTTAGCACCCATATTCTCGAATTCATCCTCGAGTTCAACTTCCTTTGCAATTGATACACCGTCATTTGTAATAAGTGGTGCACCATATGGTTTTGCCAGTACAACATTTCTTCCTTTTGGTCCTAAGGTTACCTTAACTGTATTAGCCAGTGCATCTACGCCTCTGCCAAGAGCTTCTCTGGCATCTGCACCATATTTGATCTGTTTTGCCATTTTATATACGCCTCCTGTTTATCAATTTACTATTTATTATTCAACGACTGCAAGAATATCATCCTGACGAACGATTACATATTCTTCCTTGTCCAGCTTAACTTCATTGCCTGCATATCTTGAATAGATAACCTTGTCGTCGACCTTAACATTCATTTTAACTTCTTTGCCGTCAACAACTCCGCCCGGTCCTACAGCAACTACTACTGCAAACTGTGGTTTTTCCTTAGCCTGTCCAGGTAAAACTATTCCTGATGCTGTTGTTTCTTCTGCTTCTACTTGTTTAAGAACGACTCTGTCGCCTAATGGTACTATCTTCATTTATTATTTTCCTCCTTGTTGATTTACTAGCACTCACTAGCATTGAGTGCTAACTCCGATTGCTATCTTAAACTATTGTGTTATTATTTGCAAGTTATTTTTCAAAAAACTTTTATTGCTTATTTTTCGCATACATGAATAAATATTGCTGTGCATATCCTCCATATTCTCCAAACTTCTCACTTGTGTACTGCTCTATAACCTTTTTATCTGTATTTTTATGGAAATATAATTCCTCCATGATTCTCTTGATCCATACATCTACAGGAAATGCATTTCTGAATCCCAGGCCGAACAACAGAACGCAATTAGCGACTTTGTCTCCAACTCCCTTTATTGCAATAAGCTTCTCTTTCGCCTCACTAAACTGCAAATGTCTCAGTTCCTCCTCGCAAATGCTGCCGTCTGCAATTTTTTCAATAGCATCCCTAAGATATGCAGCTCTAAATCCTGTCTTCATATCTCGAAAATCCTGCTCTGAAATTTTTTCCAGCTGTTTTAAGTCAGGAAATGCATAATAAGCACATTTTTCGTCTTTACCAATACAGCTGCCGTAGTTTCGTGAAATAGTCTGCACTATTTTCTTTATTCCCGGAATATTTTTATTCTGGGATATAATAAATGACATTAATGTTTCAACAAATTCCTGATTTAATATTCGAATACCATAATATTGCTCGATTATAGGTTTTAGACCGGGGTCTGCTTCTACAATTGAATTCTTTATTTTTTGATAATCCCTGTCGAGATCAAAATAATGTCTCCATATGTTGTTTACTTCTTCCTCGGTTGCATTTTTAAATGACAAGACTTCCTTATCCTGACTTATCACAAGCCGTCTTCCGTAAGCTATGACGCTATATTCGTAATGGCAGCTGCTTATCTCATCACCTTCTGAGGCACTGATCTGTTCAAAATTAAAACACTGACCGCACTCCAGGGTTTGCCTCAAATTAAAATCCTTCTCAATAATTTGTACCATATTTCAAATCACCCTTCCGTGAATCACTCTAAAATATTCCCGGCCGTATTTCGCGTCATTCTGTCTAAAACCCGATTTCTCGTTTCGCTTGACGTTTCATCTGGCATGTACTTTCTTACTTCAGCATCACACGTTGTATTATGCTTGACTCCGTTTGTAATCTCCGAACAGTCTCGCATAATACCACAGATAACGGCCGCTGTATCGGAATTACCCTTATCCATATCCTCAACCGGCGGCATATTCTCTCAGCATTATACTCTCATATTCTTAAAAGGCGCCGCACAAACTGTGCGGCGCCCATTTCTTCTAGGTATATTATACTCGTCTATCTTCTCTTAAGGAAATCCGGAATTGTCAGATTCTTAGAGTCTCCGGCTGATCTTGTCGGCTGCTTAGTTGCAGTACCGAAGTTCATCTGCTGCCTTGCAGGATTCTGTCTTGCATTTCCAAGATCTGCTCTTGTACCTGCTCCGTCGTTGCGAGGTGAAGGAGTTGTAAATCCAAATCCTGGAACTGCAGGTGCCTGATTAGACTGATTTACACCCTGCTGATTATATCCGAATGAAGGTGTTGCTACAGGTCTAGGTGATGAAGTTCCTGCAAATCCTGATGCTGCGGCTGAAAGCGACGGCTTAAATCCGCCCGATGCTGCTGAGCCTAACTGAGAAGCGGCTCTTACCGGTGCTGAACTGTCATTTATTCCTGTTGCAATAACTGTAATTGTGCATGTATCTGCAGGTTCTGCTTCGTAACGGGCACCAAATATGATATTTGCTCCGTCTCCTGCCAGCTCCTGAACATAGGAAGCTGCTTCATTAGCCTCAATAAGAGATATATCACCGGAGATATTAACAATAACATGTGATGCTCCCTTGATATTTGTTTCAAGAAGCGGTGATGTAACAGCACTCTTTACTGCTTCCTCTGCCTTAGAATCACCATGACCTTCACCAATACCAATATGTGCGATTCCCTTATTGACCATAACTGTACGGATATCTGCGAAGTCAAGATTGATAAGGGCAGGAACATTGATCAGATCTGTAATACCCTGTACTGACTGCTGAAGCACCTCATCAGCCTTCTTGAAGGCATCGGCTATAGTTGTCCTTCTGTCAACGATATCGAGCAGTTTGTCATTAGGAATAACAATTATCGTATCTACAACTTCTTTTAATCTTTCAATGCCCATGAGAGCATTGTTCATACGTGTTTTATTTTCAAATCTGAACGGTTTAGTTACAACGGCAACGGTAAGTATACCCATATCCTTGGCAAGCTTAGCAATAACCGGAGCCGCACCAGTTCCTGTGCCTCCGCCCATACCGCATGTAATAAATACCATATCAGCACCTGACAGAGCTTTCTGGATTACTTCTGAGCTTTCCTCTGCTGCCTTCTGTCCAACCTCAGGCTGAGCTCCTGCTCCAAGTCCCTTAGTTAATTTTTCTCCAATCTGAAGGACTACAGGTGCCTTGCTGAGAGCTAATGCCTGTTTATCAGTATTGACACCGATAAACTCGACCATTTTTACTGAATCTTCGCCCTCTGACATTCTGTTAACTGCATTATTACCAGCGCCGCCTACACCGACAACGAGTATTCTTGCGCCTCTCTCTGCATCGTAATCAAATTCTGCCATCTATTTTATCCCTCCAATAATAATCTCACTTTATAATATCTTGTAATCAATCAAAATTCAACACAATTTGTGCATAAAATCGCAGTTTTTCTTTATAATTCAGCCCGCCCTGAAAGAATATCCGTACTTATCCGCATTTTCATTCTGCATGGATAATGTTCCGCTCTGATCTATAATCTGCTCTATAAAATCTGCCAGATCATTTATTTTTCTTTCTGTATTGTAATTTTTCCCCATCTTAATAGTCAGATTTTTAACCTTAACAGTGAGCTGGCTGTTTTCCACATTCATCGATGTTACATTGATGCTGTATCTTGTAAAAAGCTGCTCCGCTTCTATCGCATATTCAAGAGCTGCCGGTGTTTCTGTGACCGCCTTTTTTCCGTAAACAAGTTCAGTAAATTCAATGCCTGTCAGTACCGGCACATCCGTCGGTCTGGTAGTACTGTCTGCGCATACATTTCCCTCTTTGTCCAAAGATACATACATTCCGTTATATTCAACATAAAGAACAGGCTCATAGACTTCAGCTGAAGTTTGATCCGCCGACACAGCAGCAGTCTCAGCTGCATTTGCATATGTCGCTGAAAACGCAGCTGTGATGATCATACATATGATAAATATTGCTATTGCTGTTTTTTTGTTCAAATGTTTCCCTCAATGTTCCAGGTATTTCCCAGAACTGTCCTTTTCCTTTTGTTAGAAGCTGCTATCTCAGCTTCCTTTTTAAGTTCCGCTCTGTTTACGGCAAGAACCATTCCTATCTCTACCAAAAGGCTCAAAACCGATGTGCCGCCATAGCTGATAAACGGAAGCGGAATACCGGTATTTGGCAGGAGATTTGTAAGCACTGCCATGTTAATAGCTGCCTGAAGCGCAATATGAGTTGCCACGCCGGCAATGATCATTTTGCCGAATAGGTCTGTCACCCTGTCGTATATTGTCTTAAAACGCAGAATCAGCATTATATATAACCCTATCAGTGTCAACCCTCCGATAAGTCCCAATTCCTCGCATACTACTGCATATATCATGTCAGTATGTGCCTCTGGGATAAATGCCTTCTGTACGCTCTTGCCCAGGCCCTTGCCCAGCAGTCCTCCTGATCCTATTGCATACAAGCCCTGTTTGATCTGAAATCCCAGATCGCTTTGATTTTCCTCCAGATGAAGCCATGCAGCAATTCTATTTGCTCTGTAAGATTGAGATAAGATCAATGCAATTACAGCGCCTGCGCCCACGACCGACAGCGGAACCATATATCCAAGCCTCGGACTTATAATTAATAACATAACAACGCCGATACCCACTATTATCAGCGCAGTACCCAGATCCTTGGTTATAGATGCTACAACGATGCCGCTGCCTCCCATAACTAGGAGTAAATATACGTATGCTTTGATCTGCTTTATTCTGTTGATCAAATATTTAAACAGATTAGAACATTCTCCGTAATTTTTTTCTTTAATATTGCTGAACAATGTTCTGAATCTTAATTCCGGAAGATTATTTATATCATTTATATATTTGCATATTATTGACGCAAGCCCCAATATTACACCGATCTTCAGGAATTCCGATGGCTGAAAACTGAGTGTAGATGTAATCTTGATCCACCTTGTAGCGCCCTTGCTCTCCGTTCCTAATACAAGCGTCGCCGCTGTCATTGCAAATGTTCCAAGCAGAACAACCATGGAGATTTTCTGGTAAAAAACGATCGGAATATATGATGCCACAAACATGAGAACTATTCCGACACCGACTAAAATGCATGACCTTCTTACTATGCTCCAATCGTACTCGCTTGCGCTATATTGCATCAGCACTCCCAGCACTGTCAATATGCCAACTATCAGAAGCAGCATCCAATCTGTACTTTTCACCCTCGTTTTCTTTTTATTTCCAACTCTAGATTTCATAAATTATTGGCAAATTCCTTGAACATTTCTCCTCGCTGTTCATAATTTTTAAATTGCCCCCAGCTGGCACACGCAGGTGAAAGAAGCACCGCATCTCCCTCCTGAGCTAACTGTGACGCCTTAAGAACTGCCGCCTTAAGATCTGGTTCCATGTGAATAGCCGTAAATCCGCAGGCAAGTGCCGTATCCCTTATCTTCTGCGCCGTCTGTCCTATGAGTATCATGTCCTTAATCTTGCCATTGAAGCCTTTTATCCAGTCTGTAAAATCAGCGCCTTTATCATATCCGCCTGCTATGAGCACTGTCGGCGCGATCATGGAGCCAACCGCCTTAGCCGCAGCATCTGTATTTGTTCCCTTAGAGTCATTATAATATTTTACGCCATACTTCGTGCAGACATATTCGATTCTATGCTCTACAGCCTTGAACTTTCTTACAACATCAGCAATCGTTTCAATCGGCACCCCAATGGACAGCGATAAGCCTATGGCCGTCATAACGTTCTCAACATTATGATCCCCCAGAAGGTTCATATTATGTTTATTCATAATTGTCGTAATATTGCTGCCGTCTGAATAAACAATATCATCGCCGTCGAGATAAATTCCTTTATCAAGCTTCTCAATTCTTGAAAAATACAGCACTTCTGCCTTTATATTCTTCGATAATTCCCTCAAATACACATCATCATAATTAATTACACATTTTTCATCTGCAGTCTGATTTTTTGCAATCTCCATTTTGCAGAGTGCATAATTTTCAAATGTTCCATGTCTGTCTAAATGATCCGGAGTCAGATTAGTAATTGCTGATACTGTCGGATGGAAATCCTTGATCGTTTCTAACTGAAAGCTTGAAACCTCTGCAACGATCACACTGTTTTCATTTGTGTCCAATGCCACCGACGCAAATGATTTTCCTATATTACCAACCACAAATACACTGTCAAATGCAGCCTTCATGATCTCACCTGTAAGGGCTGTTGTTGTAGTCTTGCCATTCGTTCCTGTTATTGCAAGAATTCTTCCTTTGGACAATTCATATGCTATTTCCAGTTCTCCCAAGACTTCTATGCCGCATTCTCGTGCCATCTTAACATTTGGTGCATTAACAGAAACACCCGGACTAAGCGCAAGCAGATCTATGCCCTCCAGGTTTTCCTTTGTCAGCTCTCCCAGAATAACCTCAGTATCCTGTGCAAGTTTTAATTCATCAAGCAACGCTGCTTTATCCAATTCTTTATTTCCGTCATACAGCACCATTGACGCTCCGGCTCTTTTTAACAGAGCTGCAGCACCGCGTCCGCTGATGCCCATGCCATATACTAATATTCTTTTATCTGCAAAATTCATAACTGTCTCCTATATATCAGGATCAAATTGCCAAGTTAAGGCCAACATATGCTACTATGCAGCCCACTGTAGTTATTATAGTAAATATTGTTACAACCCTTGTCTCAGACCAGCCGCCCAGTTCAAAATGATGATGAAGCGGTGCCATTCTGAAGATTCTCTTGCCATGAGTAAGTTTGAAATATCCAACCTGTAAGATTACAGATATTATCTCAGCAAGATAAATAAATGCAGCAAATATCAAAAAGACCGGCATTCTGAGCACAAGGGCTGCCGCTGCCACATATCCGCCCAACGCCAGAGACCCTGTATCTCCCATAAACACTTTGGCCGGATAGCAGTTGTATGCAAGAAAGGCCATAAGCGCTCCTATCATTGCAAATGAGGATGAGACGATCCCTGAATTGACCATTACGGCTGCCACAGCCATAAATCCTGCAATTACAATTGTAACAGAACTTGCAAGTCCGTCTAATCCGTCCGTAAAATTGGCTCCATTTACCGTTCCCAGTATTGCAACAATTACAAGCGGATAGAACCATCCTCCAAAATCAACATTTCCGATAAAAGGAACTGTTACACTTGTTCCCATGGAAGCAGCAATAAATATAGTCATTGCTATGGTTACTATTATCTGAAGCCCCATCTTCTGCCACGCCTTAAGGCCTTCTGATTGATGTTTTTTAATCTTAAGCAAGTCATCAACAAATCCGATCACGCCAAAAAGAAGTGTAGCCAGCAGTATAAATATCAGATTGCTGTCTACACCCACAAATGGAAGTGTTCCGATTACCATTGCCGCAACGATTACTACACCGCCCATTGTAGGCGTACCAGACTTCTTAAGATGTGACTGAGGTCCTTCCTCGCGAACATTTTGACCAAACTTCATCCTGTGAAGTATAGGTATAAGTATCGGACAAAAAATTATTCCTAATATAAAACTAATTGCAAATGCAAGTACTGACCATGCTCCAGTCATAATACAAACTTCCTTTTCTTTATTTAACAGGCTTGTGCCATTACAGCGCAGCATTAGAATCCATGTTATTCAAGAATTCTAATACTGCTCTTCATAGTAATAATCTTCATAATAGTATGAGTCATCATAATACTCATTGTAATATTCTTCTTCGTAATATTCTCCAGCCATCGCATCTGCATCGTCTGAATATCCGTCAGCATTTTGCGTGTCTTCTGATTCATCAGATGTGGTTTCCGGTTCCGGCGATCCTACTCCTGTAGGATCATAATCCTCGGATGCAGTCGTCGCATTCAGATATGGAAGAACCTCCGCCATGATCTGACTGTAGAGCTGGCAAGCATAAACGCTGCTTCCATCGCCGCCTGCCTCAGGCTCATCTATTATAACGTAACATACAGCCACCGGATCATCATAAGGAGCAAATCCAATAAAGGATGCGATCCACTGGTCATTATCCCTTATGCCCTTCTCTGCCGTGCCGGTTTTGCCTGCCGTAATATATCCCGGAACCGCTGCGTCAGTTCCCGTACCCTCGGTTACAACATGTCTTAACGCCTCTTTGATATAATCTGCAGTATCCTTAGAGACGGGTCTTGAAACAACTTCCTTATCAATCGATCTTATAAGTTCATTGTCAGAATTATAAATTCCCTTTACTACATATGGCTTGTAATATGTGCCTCCGTTTACAAGCGAGCAAAAGGCCGATGACATCTGAACCATTGTCACATTGAAGTTTTGTCCAAAAGAATTAGTCTTAAGGTCCAGATCTGTCATGTTCTCGCGCGTAAACAGCAGATTGCTGCAGCTTACTTCATTTGGAAGGTCGATTCCTGTATATTCACCAAATCCAAACTGTCCCTGGTATTTGACAAATGTATCCACGCCCTCTGCCGTAGCTATATCCATCAATGCCATATTGCAAGATTCTGCCAAGGCACCTGTAAGACTTATGTCTCCATGTCCGGCAATATTAGCACAATGAATAGTATAATCCAGTACCGCCACACTGCCGTCACAATAGTACCAGTCATCCTTTGTAATGGCACCGGATTCCAATGCTCCTGCTACCGTAAAAGCCTTAAATGTGGAGCCTGGCTCAAATGTTTCACTGACGCAATAATTATTCCATCTTCCTGTACGAACCTCCAGGACCTGGCTGTCCGTCATTTCTTCCAACTCCTGTGTTGAATAAAATGTAGTCAGATCATTTGGATTATTAGCATCAAATGTATCTGTATCTGCCATCGCCAGGAATGCACCCGTGTTAGGATCCTGTATAGTCACCGCGATAGTCTTGGCACCAGTTTCCGCTAACATCTGCATCATATATTTTTCTACTATCGATTGAATATTATAATCAATCGTAAGCTGCAGACTTGCGCCATCCTGGGCATCTATATAAACACTTTCAACAATATTGTCGCTGTCTACATATTCGTATTTTTTGCCGTCTGTTCCAGACAAAATGTCGTTATATTGCTTTTCCAGACCGTATGCTCCGCTGTCATTTAGCATAAATCCCAAAACGGAACTTGCCAGCGTGCCATAGGGATAGTTTCTGGTATAACTTTTTATAAGTACCGCTCCGCCGACTTCTACAGCAAGCTTGTAATCCTCCGGCAGTCCCAGAAACTCCTTGATGGTCTTGCTGTCTGCGTCAAGCATCTCAATAAAATCCCTTGACTGACTATAAGTCAGATTATCCAAAAGTGGCAGATACTGGCTATCCTTATTTTCATTTACCAACTGTTTGACTTCTTCAGCCGAAATTCCGAAGCACTTTTCTATCAGCTGTGCTGTTATCTCCAGGTAATTATGACCTTCGGTCAGCATATCCTTCGGCGATAATTGCAAGGCATAAACCACAGTACTAGAAGCGAGGAGTACATTGTTTGCATCAACTATGTCTCCTCTCTTAGCTTCAATTATCGAACTTGATACCGAACGGCTGTATGTCGTCTGTGAGGCACTGCTTCCCTCAGACACCTGAATAAATATTAATTTACCAGCTACCGCTGCAAATATTACGATAAAAAATATTACAATTAAAAAAAATCTGTTTTTTAGTCTTCCTACAGTTCCTGAATTTCTAAACTTCATATTTATTCAGTTGGCACAGCTGCCACCTGCTGTATATATTCAGAGTCGCTTGAACCGAATGTCACTATCTGTGAGCTGGTGGCTCTTACCATGCCCAGATCCTCAGTAGCAGCCTGTATTATCTGTTCATAATTGACCGAACTGTTAATCTCATATTCCAGAGCATCATTATATATGGTCAGATCATCAATCTCACTTTCCTTAGCACTCACTGCACTCAAAAGCGTGTTGTAATCCTGTACTGCCATTAATGTCACTGCGCATAAAACGATTATAATAGCCGCCCCTGTCATCCCAAGAAAAGTTAATCTCGCCTTCTGCCTTCTAAGCTTTTTCTTCAGCGAGATCATGTCCTTACTTTTTTTGCTTTTCTCCAGACGTACCACGCGAGTCTCAGGTGCTGCCGTCTTTCGCACGGCACTGCCTTCAACAAAACCATGTGACTCAATATTTATTTGTGCTCGGCTGTCGGCTGCCCTTCGGTAGCCTTTATTAGCCTTAGTCTTGTATCCCATGGCTGACTCCATTGTTCTTTCGGTCAGCAATGTTCAAAAACTCTTAATTTAGCGCTGCTGGCCCTTTTATTTCTTTCGCATTCCTCCGGCAATGGCACTATAGGTTTGCGTGTAATCACCCTGCCTTTTGACACTGCCCCGCATACGCATACCGGAAAGTCCGGCGGACACGTACACGGGTTTTCGTTGTCACGGAATTTATTTTTTACAATTCTGTCTTCAAGCGAATGAAAAGTTATTATTGATAACCTGCCTTTTGGATTTAAAAGATCTATCATAGTGTCTATGGCTGAACTTAAAACATCCAATTCGGAATTTACTTCTATTCTTAACGCCTGAAATGTTTTTTTTGCATAACCTGACTGTCCTTTTCTTACCGCCGCAGGTATTGCATGTTCTATTATCGTCTTAAGCTGGCCTGTAGTATCAATTGATTGTGCTTCTCTTGCATCAACAATATGTTTTGCAATATTATTTGCAAACTTTTCCTCGCCATAATCTCTTATTATCCTGGCAAGGTCTTCCCTGGAATAGGTATTAACTATATCCCTGGCAGTTAAGGTTCTGTCACGATCCATACGCATGTCAAGAACCGTATCTTCTCTGTATGTAAATCCACGTTCCGGATTATCTATCTGATAAGAAGATACGCCAATATCAAGCAGTATGCCATCGACCTTATTTATTTTTAAATTCTCTAAAACTGATCTGATATTTACAAAATTATTCTTTACAAGAGTTACTCTGTCGCCGAAAATCGACAAACGGCGCTGTGATGCGTCCAGCGCTTCCTGATCCTGATCGATTCCGATCAGCCTGCCGTTTTTACCTAATTTCTGGACGATTTTAAAGGAATGGCCTCCGCCGCCTAATGTGCCGTCGACATATATGCCTTCAGGATGAATATTTAAACTGTCTATGGTTTCATTAACAAGAACCGATTCGTGTTTAAATTCCAAATCCCCATTCTCCCATCTGCTCAGCAAGTTCATCTACATCATCAAATGTTGATACATCCTCCCAAGCTTGCTTGTTCCAGATTTCAACTCTCTGACCTGCTCCGATAAGAACAGCGTCCTTGTCTAATTTTGCATAGTCTCTAAGAACCTGCGGAATTAAAATCCTGCCGGTCTTATCAGTTTCCGCCTCGGTGGCCCCAGCCAGGAAGAACCTGCTGAAGTTTCTTGCAGCTTTATTGGCAACAGGCAGGCTTGTGAGCTTCTCAGTGAATGCATTCCATTCCTCAGAAGAAAAAACCCACAAGCAGCCATCAAGACCCTTAGTTACGATAAACTGTTCTCCCAGTTTTTCACGGAACTTAGAGGGTACTATTATTCTGCCCTTAGCATCTATGGAATGATTGTATTCACCCATAAATTGCATCATGCTTACCTGTTACCTCCCAGCGACATTTTAATCAGTCTGATATACTTAAGGATGTCCGCGCCCTTTTCTCGTAAGACTTTACCACTTTCATCCACTAAGTGACACTTTTTCACCACCTTGTGACACACACTATAACCCTGATATAAAAAAAAATCAAGTGTTTCCATTTTGAAAACACTTGATTTAATATTTTTTTAAAATTATCTTTTGCCTTACAGACCCATCTGCTTAGCTACTTCTTCAGCGAAGTTTTCGCTCTTCTTCTCGATTCCTTCACCAACTTCGAAACGAACCATATGTAAAAGCTTAATATTTTTATCTACTGACTGCAGGTATTTTTCAACTGACTGCTTGCCATCTTCAGCTTTAACATAAGTCTGATCCAGAAGGCAGATCTCCTTAAGTTGCTTTGAAAAACGTCCTTCAACAAGGCCATTGAAGATCTTGTCAGCTGCGATAATTTCCTTATCCTTCATTGCAAGTCCCGCAATTGCAGCCTTAGCTTCTGATGAAAGGAAGTTGAACAGGTAATTCATATTGTTCTTCTGCTCTTCATATGTAGCGATATCTTCCTTTGACCACAGTTCACCTTCAACAGCTGTAGCAATAAGCTTGTTAAGGATTGGCTTAGGGAGTGTGTCCGGAGTATTAAGTGAGCTGTCGATTGTGATCTCTCTTAAATTAGCAAGTTCTTCCTCAGACATATCCATGCGGCTGATATACTGCGGATTCATTGCTGCAACCTGCATAGCAATGTTTCTGAGAGCTTCCTTGTTAGCATCATTGTTTTCAGCTTCTGCTTCAACAAGAACACCAATCTTGCCGCCTGCATGAATATATCCAACAACAAGACCATCTGACTTAATTCTTGCAAATCTTCTTATCTTGATATTCTCACCGATCGTAGCGATCTGGTTAACAAGTTCCTCACCAACTGTCTTAGCAGGATCAGAAAGGAGCTTATCTTCCTTGAGTTCATCTACATCAACAGCATCCGATGCATAAACCTGTTCTACAACTTCATTAACAAAGTTTTTAAACTTATCTGTCTTAGCAACGAAGTCTGTCTCTGAATTAACTTCTACGATTGAAGCATTTTTATCATCTTTAACAGTTAAAGCTACAAGACCTTCTGCTGCGATACGTCCGGCCTTCTTAACTGCCTTAGCCTCGCCGCTCTTACGAAGCACTTCAACTGCCTTATCAATATCGCCTTCACACTCAACAAGTGCATTCTTGCAAGCCATGATTCCAGCACCTGTTAAATCTCTTAATTCTTTTACCATTGCGGTAGTTACTGCTGCCATGTCATATCTCCTTTTTTCACAAGAAACTTACTCTTCTGTTGCTGCTTCCTCTGCTGCCTCTTCAGTGCCTTCTTCTACTTCATATTCAAGACCCTGGTTTGCTTCGATAACAGCATCTGCCATTTTAGCAACAATAAGCTTAACTGCACGGATAGCATCATCGTTGCCAGGGATTACATAATCTAATTCCTCCGGGTCACAGTTTGTATCGCAGATACCGATCAATGTAATACCCAGTTTATGAGCTTCCTGTACACAGATCTTTTCCTTCTTAGGATCTACTACAAAGATTGCATCAGGAATCTTCTTCATTTCCTTGATACCGCCCAGGTTCTTCTCAAGCTTTTCCTGTTCCTTCTTAATATCAATAACTTCCTTCTTAGGAAGAACATCAAATGTTCCGTCCTCTTCCATTTTCTCGATATCTTTTAATCTCTTGATTCGAGACTGGATTGTTCTGAAGTTAGTAAGCATACCGCCTAACCATCTCTCGTTTACATAGTACATACCGCAACGCTCTGCTTCTGTCTTAATAGCTTCCTGAGCCTGCTTCTTAGTACCTACGAACAGAATTGTACCGCCCTGAGCAGCGATATCGCCGACAGCATCAAATGCATCATCAATAAGACCTACTGTCTTCTGAAGATCGATGATATAGATACCATTTCTCTCTGTGTAGATGTATGGAGCCATTTTAGGGTTCCATCTGCGTGTCTGATGTCCGAAATGAACACCTGCTTCTAATAACTGTTTCATTGAAATAACACTCATTTTATCTTCCTCCTGTTTTTCATCCCTGTGTCCTTATCCCTTCAGGCACCGAAACGAGTGTATTTCGGCACATCCCGTCAGTCGGACACACGTGTTTATTTCACAACCTGTGTATTTTATCCGAATACTTATCAAATTACAAGTGCATTCTTTGTTTTTCTCTTTGTTTCCAGCATTTGCAATAATACAAATGCTGCCAACGCAGCCGCGCTTATAACGATTCCCATCTTAAAGCCACGTGGTTCATATCTAAATTCTACTGTATGCGCTCCTGCGGCTAAATCCACGAGAATAAATGAGTCTTCAAATGATTCGTATTCTGTCTTCTCTCCGTCAATATATACTGTCCATCCTGTGTCATACGGGATTGTTGTAAACATAGTCTGGCCTTCAGCTGCAGTAATATATCCTTTAACATAAGTATCACTGTACTCAGCAATTTTCAGTTCACTGCTCTTCATTGCCGTCATTGCCACATCATACTTATCATAGTCCATGAGTGCAATATCTGCAGTGATCTCAAAAACCTCATCATCATTTGAATGTATGTACACCTCATCACCTTGCTGTACATCCCCTATATCCACTATCTCCGGTGTCTCAAGGCTATCAAATGTATAATATCCGGCAGACTCCCCATTTCTTAAGATTTCAACATTAATAGATTCCTGATCTGATGTTAAATATGCAAATAACCGTCCCGCCTTGTCTACTGTATAATTTATCTGAGAACCTCCTCCGTAGCTGCCTTCGATGTAAAATATATCCTCTGCCCCGCAAGCCTTGCTTATGATTTCATTTTGAAATACAAAAGGATTGTCTGTCAATGTTCCGTCGGCATTGCATATCTCGTCATTTACCATGAATCCCAGAGACATTGCATACTTATTTTCATATAAGAAATATTCGCCATAAGATGCTGCCAGTGTCATCAATCTGTCATTCTGGCTTTCACTGGCAATTTCATATTTGACTCCCAGAAGTGCCTGGGTAAAAGGTGTGTGTCCGTAATATGAATATGCGTTTGTTCTTCCCTGCATTCCCAGCTCACTATACAGATCAGAATTGCCTGCTACCGTTGTGGATGAAAAAATAGAAGCACTTTTGTAATCGTTCCATGTTCCGTCATTTTTGGTACGCCTCTTAACCTTTTCAACTCTGTAGAACGAGCCATCGTCAACTGATTCCAGCATGGACGCTATAGCTTCATTGTCTGACATATACAAGGTTCTGCTGGTTGTTGAATATCCGGTATTATTTGTATTAATGATAATTTCGGATATTGCCACAATCATAAGCAATACCATGGACAGAACCTTTGATGCTTTTCTATTTTTGATCATAAGAGCAATAACCAGGTACAAAAGTATATATACTGCACCCAGACATGCATTTCCCACAGTAAAATCATCAGGATATAAGGCCTGAAGGATAAATACCCCTGCCACACCTGCCATGCAGCACAGGACTATTTCCCGCACATGGAACCTTCGTATATTTATAAGTGCCTGATAGCTCATTACCAGCACCAGCAGTATATATATGAAGGAATATCTGCAAGGAAGGCTGTTCGGAAAATGAAATCCATGCCATATAAATGTCGGAATATTGAACATAAAGCTGAATGCAAGCAATGCGATAAGCAATGTTTTGCCCACCTTTTCCTTAACCGGCACACGTTTAGACAGCCAGAACAGCGGAACGAACCCAAATACTGCCATAGTGCTGTATATATTCGGAAAATGTCCGCTGAAAACTGCTGTCTCTGTATTGATCACAGACTTGGCGAACATCTCAAGTATACTGTAATATGCAGTCATTTTGCTCGGGAATGATGAACCCGACGATGCTGTTATAAACAGATTAAAAAGTGCCGGGAGCGCGATAAACATAGCAATGCCTCCGGCTATTGCAGAATAGATCATAAACCTTAATATTCTGCCAAAAGCCTCACGCTTATCTGCAAATCGGCCCTCACAGATCATCAGATAAATAAAATAAAATACAAGAAATATACATATCATTATCGATATGTAGTAGTTTGAGATAATTGAAACTGCCAATGTAATTACATACATTCTGGACTTGCCTTCCCTTACCAGCGCTTCAAGTCCCATCATTATAAGCGGCATCAAAACAAGGCAGTCTATCCACATCAGATTCCAGCTAAACGCCGCCATGTAAGCGCTCATTGCGTAAAAGCAGCCAAATGCTGTCGCAATGTAATCATTTCTTTTGAATTTCCTGATCAGATAATATGTAAAAACTGCTGACATCAATCCTGATTTCAGAATGATCATTATATTCATAAATTCAGGAATCAGTGTATTAGGAAATAACGCCACCAGCCAGTTGGCCGGTGATGCAAGATAATATGCATATGTGCTGGCAAAATTGGTACCAAGTCCTATATCCCATGAATATAATAAACTTCCGCCTTCCTGGATATTCCTCTGGAATTCCTTCATAAAAGGCGCATATTGATGATACATATCACTTCTTAAATACATGTTGGTTCCGTATGGATATATACCTCTGCCAACATATAAAATGAACAATACTACCACCGGTATCAAAAAAGCTATGATTATAGGAAGCTTTTTTACAAGATACTTTTCAAATGAACTGCCGTAACGCAGTTTTGCTGTCTTTTCCATTTATTCCCCCAATGTATAAAAATCCAATTCTGACCATTTGCCGTTATCAAATCTCATCTTATTTGTCTTGGCAAACTTCTCATAGGCATCCTGGAAGTTTTCCTTTTTCTTGCCATAGATTATTTTATTGCTGTTTGCCTGTGATTCAGTTACAAGATAATCCTCTATGCAATATATAATGTAGTATCCGTTTTGTGTCACCACCACCTCGCTTATCTCACCATCCCTGAGAGCGTAAGCACTATTTTCGAATGCCTCCGGCATATTGCCTTTCGTTTCCACATTATTAAGAACCACATCATACCCGTGGTCAGCGCAAACCTCCGCAAACCCTGTTCCGCTCTTCATTTCATTTCGCATCTGTTCGGCTATCTCAATGCCATCCTCTGCCGGAATGAATACGTAATCTATTTCTATCGCCTTGGTATCTGCCTCACTTATTTCCATGTAAATATTTTCCGACAGTTTCTCATAGACCTTGTCATAATAAGCCTTCTTAATATACAGATCCTCAGCATCCTCTAACGAAACGTCATAATTGACCAAATTATATTTGGTCACCATATGCTCGTATAGCTGCATGGCACTGTTTTTAGCCGAATTGATCTCTTCATTTGATAAATATACCGTAAGATCCGCAGCCATTTCCTGCGCAGCCGTATATTTAAGCAGCTCATCCTTAACAGTATTTTTTACATATTCCGCCAGCGTCGTGTCACCTATCTTTCTTGTCCACAATACGCTGTCTTCAGCATTTTCATATTCCTCCTTGGCTTCAAGAAGTCTTAAGAGTGCCGTTCCTATTGAACATTCTGTATCATTTATTTCAAAAAGCGCCTCCTCGCTGAGAGGTTTAGTTACCTTTATCTGTGTACAGCCCGTAAAAGTAAATGCATAAGCTGCTGCCATGGCTCCCACCGCTGCGGTTCTTATTAACTTTGCTATATATTTTTCTTTGTTATTCATTTTTCCAGTTGAAAATGTTAATGCTTTGTGTTATTGTGTCCGAGTGTCCGTTTGGACATCATGCTACTGTAGCTCAGCTGGTACGAGCGCGTCATTGGTAATGACGAGGTCGCGGATTCGAATTCCGCCAGTAGCTTTTTTTATTTCAGATTATTCCATCGAATTTTCCGTATACCGTATCATCTGCTGTTATTTTTCTCATTACTCTGGCCGGGTTGCCGACAGCAATACAATCATCGGGTATATCTCTTGTAACCACACTTCCTGCACCTATTACACAGTTATTTCCTATAGTTACGCCTGGACATACAACGACATTTGCCCCAAACCAGCAATCATGACCTATATTGACCGGTTTAGCATAGCACATATGCTTAACAGCGCCATCGACGCAATTCAGTCCCCTTCGTTCATCCGGAAGGAGAGGATGCATCGGTGTTACGATCGTAACATTCGGGCCAAAATTACAGTCATCTCCTATAATTACCTGCGCATCGTCCTGCACAGTAAAATTAAAATTAAAAAAGCAGGACTTACCTATTTTGGTATGGCATCCGTAATGAAATGTTATCGGGCCTTGCAAGAAGCTTCCCTCTCCGATTTCTCCCAGAAGCTCATGTAAAATTGCATTTCTTTCCTCTGTTTGGTCTTCATACAGCTTGTTATAATCTATATTCAGTTTATGAGCCTTGAGCTTTTTCGCAGCCAATTCAGGATCATACGGAGCAAAAAGTCCTCCGGCAAATATCTTTTCCTCTTCTCTCATCTTCCGCACCTTTCTGCTTGCAATTCGTCTTGCACTTGCTCTGTTATCTATCTTTGAGCCTTGCCTATACACGAATTGCTCTCTATCTGCATGAGAAGCCATTTTCTGGCTTCTTCCACATTTTCCTTGCTTAATGGGTATCTAACCTTTTCCTTGGCAAATATTTCCTCATCGCTGTTTACCGGTGGTCTTATTTGTGAGCTTACGGCAATAAATTTATGTTTTACTTCATTGCCTTCAACCTCCTTCGTTTCTGTCTCTACCCGTATCTTATATTCAAACATATATACGTCCATGCATCCTGTCGGCGCAGTTCCGAGACTTCCGCTGAAATATCGTCCCTTTTCCAGCTTGCATATCCAGGCGTAAGACGGAAAATCCCTTAATACATCTCTCATTGTCCTCTCCAAACTCTATTACGCTGCCCTTTTCAGAAATTATTATATGCCGGAGTTCACAACATACAACAGTTTACATTCAAATATCTGTCAGCACAATGCGGCATTATTTTCCGATTTCAAAATCAAAGACAGCATGACATAAATTCACGCTGTCTTTTGTAGCATACATTATACCTGATTTTCAAGGATTAAAACTCTACGACCTCAAAAATATTATCCTTCGTCTCTCCGATCGCCTCAAGTGTATTAAGAGCCTTAACTACATCGCACTGCCTTGAATAAGCCTTAGCTTCTGTGGCATCAAAGGTATTAACAAAATGTCCGTCTGCCTTCTTGACGCTCTTAACATATCCCTGTTCATTGCTATATTTATTTGTCCATTTAATAATTTTTTTCATTTTATTCTCATCCTCGCTTTAAAAGTATCGCCCATGGGGCATATGTTTTATTACTTTTAATGCGGCATTTATACCATTGAAGGCTCTTCATTGTCAATCTGTGCAGAAATTTTCAGCATTATGAGCGCGATATGTTATAATCGCCTTTGCTTTTTGTAAGTTTTTACTTATATTTTGTGTACTTTTTCAGTACATTTTCTTCAATTATTGATTTTACAGGATACCTCTTCATAAAGATCACACTTATATCCTGTTCCTGAAATCAGGATCTCGCACTTATATCCTGTTCCTGTTGCCGCCTGGAAATCAAAATATTGTCCTCCTGTAAGGCTGCTCATAATCGCCATTAACGTTCCTCCGTGAGCCACCAACATTGCTTCTTTATTTCTTATAAGCCTGCACATTTTTTCAAAGCCTGACATACACCTTCTCACAAACTCATTCTGACTCTCACCTTCTGGAAAACCTATAGTTCCGTTGCTGTCTATCCATTTCTGGTAATAGGAATCATTTTTTAATTCTTCATATCCTTTTCCTTCAAATGATCCGAAATCCATCTCAGCAAATTCTTCTATTATTGTATAATTTGCATCGCCTGCTAACATCTGTGCTGTTTGCCTGCACCTTAACATGGGACTTACAAATACTTGTTCAGGAAAATGTATGTTTTCAGGCCAGCATAGAAGTTCATCCGCTGCAAGCGGTACATCCGTATTTCTTCCTATATATAGGCCTTTAGTATTTTCCTCTGTTTTCCCGTGCCTTATAAGATACAATATTATTTTTCTGTATTCATTCCCATCCGCGTCATGAACTGACTGTTTTTTCTGTTCCTTCATATCATGCATTTTCCATTATCCTGTTATGATGTTTCCCAACGATATGGCCACTGCGCAAGCTGTCTCGCATATTACTACGAAATATCCCGCCAGATCTCCTGTTATTCCGCCAAATTTTCTGCTGCTCATCCTTTTGTAATACAAGAAGCTAAGGCCTGCTGCCAATATTGTCAAAATTCCGCCTGCAAATGAACATATCAGCATTCCTATTGCCGATGCAGTTGCTGTTGTCAGAACAACAGCCGTATTAACTCGTCGGTTAGAATTGGAAGCCACATAAAACAACGAACCCTTGTGGCTGGCTGATTCAAAATGCAGCACGCCTGCAGCACTAAGGCACCTGGTCAGGATAAAGCTCAATGCAAATATTATTCTACTGTTCCAGGAGTTCATTTGCGACACAGCTGCAATAAATATTCCTGCCACGATAAGCAGGCGTATTACAGCAAATGCTCCGATATGTGAATCCTTAAGAATGCGCAATCTCTCTTCTCGCTCTTTGTAGGAACATAGTGCATCAGAAGTATCCATAAATCCGTCAACATGAAATCCCCCTGTTACAATTACAGGAATGATCGCAGATATTATGCAGTTTGCAATATTTCCTATGTTTGATAAACTGCACAGCCAGAACCACACACATTCCAGCAAGCCTATCACCATTCCCACCGCCGGAAAAAATGACATGACATAATCCATATCTCCCGGTACTACTTCAAGCTGCGGCATGGGTATCTTCGAATAAGAAGAAATTGCTATTATAAATGACTTAAAAACTTTCATATCTCTTTACTTTTCTGCCTTGTAATGTACATTTGACGCTTTTTAAATATATTTTTCATACTGATCAACGCCGATATCATCAAAGGAGCTGCTTTCGTTGTACACTTCCATTGCCATATCAAGAAGCGGGAACAGCATTACGGCTCCGGTTCCCTCTCCCAGAGACAGATCCGCATAAATAACCGGATCCAGCTGCAATTCCGCCAGTACCGGTTTAACTGCCGGCTCCGCACCGCAGTGAGATGCGATCATATATTTTCTGCAGCCGGGCAGAATTCTCTCTGCGCATAATGCTGCAGCTGCTGATATTATGCCATCCAGGACAATCGGAACATTATATACAGCTCCTCCTATAAACATTCCGCACATTCCTGCTATATCAAGTCCTCCTACACATCTTAATATTTCAAATGCGTCATCCTTAAAAGAATATTTCTTCAGAGCATTTCTTATAACTTCCTTTTTTCTCGAAAGACCCTTGTCGGTAAGTCCTGCGCCCCGTCCTGTTATCTCATCAGAAGCGGTTCCCATAAGTGCTGAGATCACGGCTGTGCTCGTGGTAGTATTGCCTATTCCCATTTCACCTGTTGCCAGAATCGTATAACCTTCATCCTTCAGATGACTGACCGTATCCATTCCCACCGACATGGCACTTAAGAGTTCATCCTCAGTCATCGCCGGTTCTGTCAGAAAGTTTCTCGTTCCATGCATAACCTTCCTGTTTAAGACACCCTTGGGTTCTTCATCTGAATTAATACCAATATCAATAACATATACCTGAATATTTCCATTTGCCGACATCCTGCATACAGAACTTGCACCGGCTCCCATATTCCTGGCAACAGCAAGAGTAACCTCCTGTCCTGACTGGCTTACCCCCTCAGCCACAATGCCATTGTCAGCGCACATTATAGCAAGTGCTCTTTTTTTAATACTCGGGCGCGTTGTATTCTGTGCTGCGCCGATTTTGCAAATATTTTTTTCCATGCGACCCAGCCCATCAAGAGGCTTGGCAATATGATCCCAATTACTTTTTATTGCACTGTAAATTGCTTGACTGGGTTCATTTATTGAAATATCCAGTAATTCTTGTTTTGTCATAATGACGCTGTACTCTCCCTCATTTGTTTCACAATTACTTCATAATTTACCCATTTTTTCTTCACTTAATTACTTTAACATACAAACAAGGTTGCAGAAAGAGTTAACGCAACCAGCAGTAACATTTTTTCATAACAGGGTGTCCCCCCACCCTACTCCCTTTTAAGTTTATACGTTTAACACAAGCACAAAACAGCATCCCTCCCCGGATGCTGTTTTGCTGTATGAGCAATAATCAGCCCATTTTTTATCGCAATAGTTATGCACAGTATTTAACAAAATTTTTATCAAATTATCTACATTCTTTTTTTTCGTACATGCAATCTCGTTTCTTGAAATCTATAACTTTTAATGATACAATCACAAAGTCTTAATGGTAAGCAATATATTTTATTCATTGTAAGGAGGACAATATGAAGAAATTATTAGCTATCTTACTTTCTGCTACTATGATCTTCGCTCTTTGCGCAACATCTTTTGCAGGTGAAGGCGGAGCAACATGGGCAGATTATCAGCAGTATCTCATTGACACAGCAGGATCAAATGCTCCTGACCTTCAGGAGTTCACAGATCAGGTTATGGCAATCGGAAGCTGGGAAGAACTTGATCAGACAGTTTCTCCATGGGATCAGATGTTCACAACAATCGGTCTTTCAACATGGGAAGAATTCCAGGCAGGCGATGTTAAGGAAGCAGCAGTTCCTGCAGGCGAGAACATGGGCGGTGGCTCAGGTGATGACGCTTCTGCAGAAGGCGAAGCTCCTGCAGGCGAATCAGCAGAGGCTCCAGCAGACGCTCCTGCAGACGCAGCTCCGGCTGAAGAAGGAGAATCAGGCGGCGAGTCAGCTGGCGAATCAGCTGGTGCATCTGAAGATGCTCTCATTGCTCTTCAGAACGAAGAAGACGGCAGCGCTCTTGAACCAATCGTTGAAGGTTCATTCGCAGGCACAGCTCTTGCATACCCACGTTTTGCTACAGTAGTTAATGCTGATGCTACAGAAGATATCACAGATGATGTTTCATGGCACAATGGCGTTATCTTCACAGAAGGTGAGCATAAGGTTTCTGGCATCACAATCGCTATGAACTCAGCAGCTGACGGTTCTGACACAAATGACTTCTCAGGTCTTGGTGCAGCAGTAGCAGCATTTGGCAAGGGTACAATCGCTACAATCGAGAATTCTACAATCGAAACAACTGGTGTTGCTAAGCTTGCTCTTTTCACAGATAACGGAGCAATCTCAATCGTTAAGAATTCATCACTTTCTTCACACAGCGGTACAATCTATGATGGTTATATCTCAACAGCTGACCAGACTTTAATGGTTTCACCTCCATGGGTACTGGGACTTGGCGGAGCTAAGACAAATGCTCGTACAACTAACCTCATGGGTGATTACTCAGTAGCAGCATATGTTGATTCTTCATTCTATGCAGCTGGCTGGGGTGCTCTTTCAGTTGACTCTGGTACAAACATGAACATGGTAATCGTTAACTGCTCAGTAGAAGTAGAAGATTCTGGTTACGGCGCTTACACAATCGGCAGCTCAACAGAAGATTACTATGGTGTAACTGAGAAAGTTTCTACATACGCTAACATCATGACAGGCGGTATCGCTACATATCAGTCATACGTAGGCGGAACAGACATCGACGTTGTTCAGTTCAGCGGCGAGACAGACGAGTACGGATTCGGTGCAAACGGTACAGTAGTAGCAACAGTTAAGTCTGATGCAGTAGCTGACGGCGAAGTTGTTAATTCTGTAATTGATTCTGAAAACTTTGGTTTCATGTGCCATGCAAATGGTTCAGACGGATGGAACATCGTTAACCTTCTTGACGGAACAGTAGTTAACTCTGCAAATGCTACATTCCTTGTAAAGAAGATCAACTCACAGTTCACAATCGACAATGCAACAGTTAACCCTGCTGACGGCGTTCTTCTTCAGATCATTGATAATGATGATGATTATGTAGGCGTTGACCCTACAATCGAATGGGGATCAGACAATGGCTATGGACATAAATTTGGTACACATATGCCTACATTCAATTCAGTATTCCACGAGGAAGCTGGATATGCTAATGAATTTGCTGTAAATGAAACAGACGTTGCTGATAACTGGACATCAGAGCTTAATATTTCTAATACAGAAATCACTGGTGATGTTTGGAACTCAACAGGTTATGTAGGATCAAACCCTGCAACAACACTTACAGTTAACCTTTCAGACGGTGCAGCTCTTACAGGTCTTATCTCAGCAGGCGCATTCTCACACGATACTAAGGATGCAACAGTTGGTGATGGCGACTGGTCAGCAGCTTCAGTTCTTGGCCATGTAACAAATATCGTTAACTCAAACGGCAAGAACCTTGTAAACGTTGCTCTTACAGCTGACGCTGTATGGAATGTAACAGCTGACTGCACAATCGATACTCTTACTGTAGCTGACAGCGCTCAGGTTATCATCCCTGAAGGTGTTACTCTTACAGTTGGTGATGTTGATTACACAGCTACAACAATCACAGCTGAATTATTAGAAGCAGCTGCTTAATCAAAAGCAATTCTAATCATTTTATCACATTGTTTACCATGGAGGATGTCACTAAGGTGACATCCTCTTATATTATTGGAACTGAAGAATTTAGCTCCGGTGGAACAATGTTCCATCCGGAGCTAATACAGAATCTGTATTTATTATTTCTTCTTACTAACAAGCACAATTGACAGACTTCACATAGCCTATGTGCAGAAGCGATTCTTAAGAGTATCTCAGATATATCAGATATTTTTACTATAAATGTTCATTTGTCAGTATTCACTGCAGCTGATTTTTAGCCCAGGTAAGCAGTAATTCCGGCACCTGATATCTGTCGATATTTGATTCTGCTCCAAGAGTGATTGCAACCAATATATGTTCGCCGTCAGAAGCTGATGTTTTGACTGCTCCTACGAGGCAGCAATCAGCCTCGTCAGTTGTTCCTGTTTTTAATCCGATGGCATCTGTCATATTGTTAAGCAGCTGACTTGTATTGCTTATAGTATAATCAAATGAAGACAGATACATTTCCTTGCAGCTGGTAAATTCAATGATCTGCGGATATTTCTTAAGTATTACAGCAGATAATTTAAACAGATCAGCCGCTGTCATCTGATTTTGTCTTCTCGATGCCATGACTGAATCCGAGTAATCCGGAAGCCCATTTGAATTGACAAATTTAGCACTGTCAAGACCTATTATCTTGGCCATTTCATTCATCATAATAACAAAATTATCCTCGGTTCCCGCTATATACTCTGCCAGAGCCATTGCAGATTCATTGCTTGATGCTATAAGTGTTGCAGCAATCAATTCTCTTACTGTAATCTGCTGACCTATATCCATATAGAGCGTTCCGTTCCCTGACTGAGCCAGTGTCGCACATTCTTCTGATATAGTTACAACATCATCCATGCTTATCTTGCCCAGTTCAATATATCTGGCTGTTATAAAATATGTCATTAGTTTCGATGTACTTGCTATGGCATTCAGGTTATTTTCCTTATATCCGTATAAGATCTCGCCTGTCGTTGCATCCCCCACGACTACTCCCCTGCTCAGATCAAAAAAGCCATCCTGTTCATATTCACTAATGTCTATATTCCAACCTCTGTCCGTATATATATGAAGAGAACTGTCGGAGGTTTTTTCAATAGTAATTCCAAACGCCAGTTCTATATCCAGCACATTCATATATATATCCGAAAGTATACTTAATTGATATGTATAATATCTTACAGAGTTTCCGTCTATGGTCAGTGGGTTCATATATAATTCCAAATACTCATAATCTGGTCTGACTATAGGCTCATTTACAATTGCCTCCTGAAGCAAATTGCCATTTACATCATATAGATTTCCGGTTTCATCATAATAATCGCCTGGGTTTGTTTCCGGCTCCTGTACTGTATCTCCTTCTGCCGTTGTCTCTTCCTCTGTGGTAGGCTCTTCATATGGTATTCCGGTCGTTATAGTATATATGTCATATTCAGTATCTTTTGCAAAATTAAATTGTTTAGAGGTTCCGCTGAGCACTTTGGCCAGGTCTGTAAGTGAAAGAAATATCTTGTTATCATAGCCATTGGTATAAGCACCCACCGTAAGTTCGGATACCTCCCCAGCATCCACATTTATACTGTAATCTCTGGCAACCATAAGTTCGGCAGCTTCAATTCTTGATGTTGCAGGTATAATTAATACAGCAGTCATAATCATCACCATAACTGCTGCAAAAAAACTTCTTATTAATTTTATTTCCTTTTTATTATCCATCCTTCCTCCTCTACTACAATTTACCTATGGTTAATATCTCTTTCCGCCAGTAAGGAATATTCATCAGGTTTCCCATAAATAGTCGTTATGCACCTGTTCACAGCATATCCTTAAAACTGCCGTATCGTTTTTAATGACTTCCCCTTAACATGACAGAGACATCTTCACATGTTGTATAATTGCTGCATTTTACTTATATACTAAATCACCTTTTATTTTATCAGAGACTTTTCTGCCATACAGCTGATTTATCAGTTCAAGCGCAAATGGTATTGCAGCTCCCGGTGCTCTGCCTGTTATTATATTTCCATCGACAACAACATCTTGAGCCACAGCAATTGCCCCTGTCATCGTAGGTTCACATGAAGGATAACATGTGGCTCTCTTTCCATTAAGAATCCCGCATTTACCCAGAACGCCAGGTGCAGCGCATATTGCAGCTACAAGTTTGTTAGCGGCAAATTCCTTGCACTGTTTTTCAACAATCTTACTCTTCATAAGATTGTCAGTTCCAACTCCGCCGCCTGGAAGAACTACCATATCATATGGTGCATAATCGATATCTTCTGCCATTGCATCCGTAAGTATCTCTATATTATGTGCACCTACCACATTCAGCCTGTTCATAATAGATGCCATGGTAACCTCTGCGCCTGCGCGTCTCAGGAGATCGACAGTTACCAAAGCCTCACATTCTTCATATCCATCTGCAATAAATATTACAACACTTCTTTTATTATCTTCCATGGCTTATCTCTCCTTTCAAATTTGCATACATTATATCTTTGATCGTAATATGCTTTTCAGCAGACTGGCGGTATGCAGACACTGCTAATATCATAAGCATCCATATCAAGTACATCCAGTGCATATTGCTTTCCAAGTGCCATAGGACCGCAATGTATTACCTCTCAAAATTGTCTGCACCCATCGCTTGCTGGCTTTAAACAGCCTAAACAGCTGACCTGAACAACCTGTATATTATTTTCTTAGACGAGCGAAATCATCCATATATTTTATCGCTTCCAGGTCATGCTCCAGATTGAACATATGCTCTCCGTTTTCAATAGTTACAAGCTTAATTCTCTCCTCGTCTGTCATGCCCTCCGGCTTGGTACTAAGATATGCTGTAACTGCACGCTTTGAATTGTCGATACTAACTATCTTATCATCCGTTCCGTGTACGATAAGAACCCGTCCTTTATACTTACTTATAATATCATAAGCATCCATATCAAGTACATCCAGCGCATATTGCTTTCCAAGTGCCATAGGACCGCAATGTATTACCTCAGGCAGATTGTTTAGATCAACCCTCGTTCTCATCACCTTGCCCGATCTGGCATCGTCCGGAATACATAATGCCGGATAAAACAGGCACAACTTCTGGATAGGATATTTGTTTTTGGCAGCAACAATTGCACTTACATATCCTCCCTGACTGCATCCCATCAGAAATATTCTGTTACGGTCAACATACTGCAGTCCTCTGACATAATCTATGACTGCTTCCAGATCCTGTACCTCAGTAAGCACTGTCATGTCAGTGGTTTTGCCATCACTTCTGTTTCCGCTTATGGAGCCGCCATTAAAATCGAAACAAAAGGCTGCATAACCCAACTCAGAAAATTCCATAGCGTAATGACGCGTCGTATTTAGTCTTGCCATTATTCCATGGCATACAATCGCTATCGGAAGATTTTCACCCTCCGGTCTGTATTCATAGCCTCTTATAGTTAATTCGTCCCGTTTACATTCAAATTCCCGCTCAGTTACTCCCCTGGGAATTATCCTGTGTGGTATTCTGTCACTAAATAATGTCTCACTCATTTACTATATTAAACCCTGCTTTTGTCAATTCATCCTTGATCTGCTTAATCTGCTCAAAGCTCTTGGTTTCCATACTTACCCTAAGAATACAACTTGAAATAGGCATATTTGCATCTGACTGTTCATGATGAACAGCTGTTACATTGCCGCCGCACTGTGCGATAACACGGCTTACACCCTCAAGCTGTCCCGGCTTATCGGCAAGTGCCAGCTGAAGCGTTGCACTCCTGCCGCTTGTTGCAAGACCTCTTGCTATAACTCTTGACAGGATATTTACATCAATATTACCGCCTGAGAGAATGCAAACCGTTTTCTTGCCCTCAAGAGGCAGATCTGAGAACATGGCTGCTGCAACACTTACAGCTCCTGCTCCTTCTGTAATAAGCTTTTGTCTTTCAAGAAGCTTTAATATAGCAGCCGCAATCTGATCCTCCGTAACAGTTACAATATCATCAACATAATTTTCAACTATCTGAAGCGTAGTATCCCCCGGAGTCTTAACAGCAATACCATCTGCAAATGTTGCAACTGTATCCAGCGTTACTGACTGTCCCTCCTTAACGCTTCTAAACATGCTAGGTGCATTTGCTGCCTGAACACCATACACCTTAATATTTGGATTAAGGCTCTTAACTGCATAAGCAACACCCGATATAAGGCCGCCGCCACCGATAGGACATAAAATCGCATCCACATCCTTTAACTGATTAAGTATCTCCAGACCGATAGTACCCTGGCCGGCAATTACATAATCATCGTCAAATGGATGAATAAATGTAGCTCCGCTCTCCTTCTGCAGTTCAACAGCCTTGTCATGAGCATCATCATATGTTCCCTTTACGAGACAAACATCAGCCCCCAAATGCTTAGTTGCTTCAATCTTGCTGATCGGAGCTCCGTCAGGCATACAAATCGTACTCTTAATACCCATTCTGGTAGCCGCAAGTGCAACGCCCTGCGCATGATTGCCTGCGCTGCATGCAATAATTCCGCATGCCTTCTGCTCTTCAGACAACTGGCTGATCTTATAATATGCACCTCTCAATTTAAAACTTCCTGTAACCTGCAGATTTTCTGTTTTTAAATAGATCTCTCTGCCGTCTACAAATTCCGGTGCGTATATTAAGTCGGTTACTCTTGCTACGTCCTTGAGTATATATGATGCCTGATATATTTGATCCAAAGTTAACATATTTTATTATTTCCCTCTTTCTACTACAATAATTTATGGTTAATAACTCTTACAGCCAGTAAGAAATTATCCATCTTGTTACTTAAGATAGAGCAATTTGCAGTATAACTGTATTTGCCACTACTATAATGTTTTTCAGTTTTGTTTATTCTGAACCTTTATTATAATTACACCAAATGGTCGTAAGTCCTGAAAACAAGCCATTTTTCAAATAAAAAAACAGCATATATCCCGTATTAAGATAATGATATCACTTTATATTAATGATACAATCATATCTTATTGACTTTCCTGTCAACGAATATGAAGGCTTAATTCCGGCTAGGTACGGTCCCTTAAGAGGTCTTTTAATTATAATCTTTTGTGGTCTTGCTGCCATGGCCGCCTCCATCATAGCCTCTTCATCGCTGCATGGACGCTCAAGATTATGAATTAATTGGAACTTCTTCTTAACCAGTCCAGATTTTTGACGTTCAGGAAACATCGGATCCAGCAAAATAATATCCGGTGGTTTTGCAGCATTTCCTTCAATATTCATTTCTCGTTTATTATTGCCGCTGTCAGCTTCTCCTTCAATATCTGCGCAATCATTAATATCACATCTCAACTCGCGCATGGCCTCTATGCTATCGCCATTGACAAGCCTCATCCTTGACACTGCCTCCGAAAGTTCAGGTATGTTCCTTGCCCGTTCAAGTGAGTCCTTAACGAGAATATAAATAATCGGATCCTTCTCATATAATACCACTTCAAACCCGGCTGCAGCTAAAAGAAGAGAATCCTCAGCCATTCCGGCCGTCGCGTCAAGTACTGTCTTACATTTGTCAGAGAATTTAGCAGCCTTAACCAACAATTCACTGCTGAGATTGTTTTTCTTTAATCTCTTTATCATATGTGTAAGGTCAGCATACATTTCCATACCATCCTTACATAAGGATACCCCAGCAGAACTTACTTTTATATATAGTCTATTCTCAATATTATGTTTTATTACTTCGTGTTCAATGTCTTTGCAGCAGGCTTCTTTCTGTCTTTTATTTATCCTGTTATTCTGTATACTGTCTGTTTGTTTATGATTTACAGATTTGATGCTGCCTGCATTATTATTCGTCAATTTACCGAAACAGTCTATATCAGCCTTAATGTCGCTAGGACCACTGTCTGTGTTTTCAAAACATGAATTTATAATATCGGCCTGCAGCTTGTCAGCTATACTTTGTGCCTTCTCAATACTTCTTATATCGCCGCAGACTACAACAATATCATCGCAAGCCTCCTTTAAAATATCTGTTTTCGCACAGTCCGACATTATCATCTGAATTAAAAATCAAAAATTGTTAAGTTAGTAATATTCTATATTTATAAGCAGCGATTTTGCTGCCTATACAAAATCATCCCATATCACGCTCTTTATCACCAGGCAACAGTTAATTCATTTCTCAGCAGTAACTTATGTCTAGCAATCATGGAGCATCTTCGATTGAAAATGTTCCACGCCTAACCTGCGCCATAAATACAGCCGTTAAAATCAACTATATGAACTATGCTGCATGCTACTCTGAGTTGTTATTGGCATTAATATTCTAATATCCAGTATACTGTTTTTTATAATCACATCCTATAAATATATGCAAACGTCTTATATTCTGCATTTTTCATGACTTTCAATGATATGACTAATCAAAATACTTATACTAGACTTGAATAATATCATAAAAACGCAATAAATACGAGATTACTAAATCTATTTTATTTCATTAAAAAAAAGACTTCCAAATGCTGGAAATCTCTTTTCTTATGCTCTTCTGCCGCAGATGGGAA
>CAVAJR010000028.1:0-31857 GCA_963589005.1 Bacteroidaceae bacterium
CCTCCCTGCGTGAGAGCTTCCGGCGTTTATCAGGTATTTTGCCGCAGCATAGCATAAGTTTATGTTCTGTCAGACAGCAGCATTCCTACACCGCCATATATGCCCGCCAGGTTTCCTAATGTTGCCAGCTTGATCTGAGTACCTCTTGATGCATGAAAGGCATATTCTCTGTAGTATTTGGTAATGCTGTCGGTAAGTATCGGTCCTGACTTGGACATGCCTCCGCCCAGAACAAAGGCCTGGGGATCAACTACACAGGATATAGATGCCAATGCTCTTCCTAACATTCTTCCCACTTCATCCACCATATGAAGTGCCGCCTCATCTGCTTCCTTGGCAGCATCAAATATCACCTTGGAATTAAGCTCCTCAGCATCTCTTAATCTGCTCTTAACATCAGGATTTTCATCAAGATATTTTCTTGTCATTCTTGTAAATCCATTTGCCGAGGCATACTGCTCCAGACAGCCCTTCTTGCCGCAGCCGCAGCATTCTGTCTCGTCTTCTCTGGTAGGTATATGTCCGATCTCTCCTGCAGCACCGTTAAATCCCGCTACGATCTTGCCGTCAATTATAACGCCTCCGCCTACGCCTGTTCCCAGCGTGACCATTACAATATCCTTATATCCCTTGCCGCCGCCCTGGAACATTTCGCCCATTGCAGCAACATTGGCATCGTTTCCTACCTTGACCCTGAATCCGGTCAGCTCGCCTAATATCTGAGAAACGTTTATAACATCCCATCCCAGGTTTACACATTTATAAACTGTGCCGTCATCGCCTACCGGTCCGGGTACATCTATGCCGATGCCCTCAACATCCTCTGCCTTTATATCCATTTCTGTCAACTTATCTGATATAGCCTTGCTGATATCCGGCAGGATCGCACTGCCGCCATTTTCAGTATTCGTTGGGATCTCCCAAGTTTCAACAAGTGCTCCAGTTGTCTTAAACAGCCCCATCTTCACCGTTGTTCCGCCTACATCAATACCAAACGCATACTTTTTCATATTCATCTCCAACTGACTAATATACTAATATTCGTTCTTGTGCTTCCTTAAGTCCCTTATCAGGATCTCCAGGTGTCATATATTCCAGTCCAATATATCCCTCATATCCCAATTCTTTTATTGATTGAAATACGTATTGATAATTAATTTCGCCCTTAGTAATCTCATGTCTGCCCGGATTTCCCGCAGCATGGAAATGCCCAATCCGACTAATGTTTTCCGTGATATTTTGAATCAAGTTGCCCTCGGTAATCTGCTGGTGGTATATATCAAATAGAACTTTCACACACGGATTTCCGATTCGTTCAATCACATCAAACGAATCTTCTGAAGTTGAGAGATGATATCCAGGATGGTTGACAATAAGATTCAGAGGTTCTATTACCAAAGTAACATTTTCTTTCTCAACAATCTCTCCGGCCCTTTTCATGGTATCAATAAAATTACGTCTGTGCTGCTTGTGTGTAATTCCTTTAGGAAAACTGTCAAATTCCCAGCCTGCCTGAGCGATCAAGGTACCACACTTAAGTTTCTTGGCAACTTCTACACTTTCCTTTAAGCCTTCAAGATATTCCTGCTGCAGATCAGCATCTCCCGGATTGACAAACTTAGTACAAAAAGCAGCAACTTCCATTCCCAGTTCATCTTTTTTTCTTTCAATCAACGAAATATCTTTGTCCCACCAACTCCAGAATTCTATGGCATCGTACCCGGCCTTTTTAACTCTTTCCATAGAATCTCCGACTTCTGCCTTTCCCAGATATAGTGCATCTATACATACAGAATATTTCATACATTGTGTCCTGCCTTTCTGTCGACTTTCTTTAAGCTGACTTTATCACTAAATATTTGCATTTTCGCTGTCTGGAACCTTCATAAATTTATGTCTTAAAAATTTATTTCTGTACAAGAAACCTGAGTATTCACTAAAAAAGCCGAACAGAAATATATTCCATTCGGCTTATCTAATATTCATTTCATTGTTTCTATGTCAATATCAATTGTAGATGGCACCATTCTCTTCTTCATACAAAGAAGGTAGGATTGCTGCAAGATGTGCCATTTCATAAGCATTATGTTCTGCGAGGGCATATAAAGATTCTAATGTTTCCTTTGGAGTGTTCGGTCCCATCGCGTCAAATAAACCGTCTGTCCCCACCTGATATCCTTTCCAAAATCGGCTGCGCAATTCAATTCCACTGCCATCAGGCATTTCCCTCACAAAATGACATACAACTCCTGGAACTGGTGCTGTAAATGGCTGAGAATCTATGCGTTTTGATATAACATTTCCACCATCAGGGAAAATCAGCGTAGATGCAGCTGCCTTTTCTGCAGAAATCCCAAGATTCTGGATCTTCAATGTTTCTAAAAAAATCAAATCTTCAATATGATCGCCTATCAACTCACAAGACCATCGATATCCTGCCATTATGTGATCTTGCGGATTCCAAATACGATACCTCAATGTAGCATCAGGGGCACTGCTCCACCAATTGCAAAAAAATTGATACATATCATAAGTAACTCCCGGCATCTTATTAAGCATGGCTACGTAACCGCCTCCATTAGGAAGCGTGCAGCATCCACATTCGCACTCCATATATCCTTCATTCAGAATATCTTCCATATTTGCATTTTCAGGCAGCAGCGCCAATGATGGATCCATCATTTTCTTTTCATTCAGAAAACGGATAATCTCAGCGTCTGGTTTTGTGAGTTCAAGCTCTAAATATTTAGCATATGGTCTATCCATGTACTTCTGATCAATATCTGGTTTCAGCATTCTTTCACCTTTCCTTCATACGACTTGCCCCTATTATAACATTGGATCTGCTGATACTCCTTAGCCGATAATGCTAAAAAATTCTCTGTTCGAAACTAATTTCAAACAGAGAAACAAACTTTCACAGCTTAAATTCTATTCTTGAATAAATAACTCCCTATATCGCATGGAAAGCAGATTCAAGAACATCGCAAATTGGTAATCATCAACGATTCCCAGCACGCCTTCAAAAGAAAATAAATAATCTACATACTGTTGGTAAACCTGATATTTTACATCCGTCAGCATCAATACTTTTGCCCCATGTTTTTTTATTTCAGACAATATTTTTTTCGTTTCTATAGCATCATTAACTGCAGGCAATGTAATAATGATCAAGTCCTTATCTGTTAATTCTAAAATATCCTCCATTTGCTCAATCGGTGACATTTTTATTTCACAAGACTTTCCTGTCATAATCAAATCGCACTGAAACCTGCTTTCGGAAAAGAGAATTCCATTTGAATAAAAGTTAACTTTCGCTGATTCATGAATAACATTCGCCAATTCTGTCAATTGATCAATATTAAGATTTTCCTTAAGCTGTCTTACCTGCTTACTTACTCCTTCCAGATATGCTGTGAATGAATCACCGTACTTGGCAATTTCTGAAAGCGGTATATATCTATTCAGGTAGGCATAGTTTTGCTTAGCGGAAATCAACTGGCTCTTCATATCCTGAAAACCATTATATCCCAGTTTTTTACTTAACCTGCTAATAGTAGTCGGAGAGACATAGCACATATCCGCTACATCATAAATTGTTTTATTTTCAAGATACTCAATGTTTTTCAGAATATTTCCGACTACATCCCGGTAAATATCAGATTTATCTTTAGCATTATAATATGCTTGAAGCTTCTCTATTGCATGCATTTTATAAAACCCCTAGTTAATTTAATATTGTGATTATACACAATAGCCTGTATCTTGAACAGTCTTTTCCTGTTAATACTGAACAGCTGCATTCTTTTAACACACTAAGCGCTGCTGTGTAATAACAGCAGCGCTTAGTGCGATTATTTTTTTATAAAATTTCAGTTCATTGTACTTGCTGCATTCTTTCCTTTTTCTCTGCCTTTTCCGTTCGAATAAGAGAAATCGCTGAAAATGTAAATACACACAACAATGCAATTCCAGTAACTATCTTTTGGGCCGAACTTGAAGCTCCCATAGCTATAAGGCCCTGTGCAATAATCTTAATAGACACTTCTCCAATAAAAACTCCATATAGCAGCTTGCAATATTTTTCAAGTGCCAATCCCACTGTTACACCCATCATCGGTGAGAAAATAGCATCCATTGTAGAAAAATTGGATTTAGCCGCCGATGTGCCTCCGTAACACAAGTATGCGATAGAAGCTATGCTAATGATAGCTCCGCCTGCCACAAAGCATAAGAATTTGACATTAACCGGGTTGATGCCAACAGTTTTAGCAACCTGTGCACCATGTCCCACCGCCTTTACATTATGGCCAAATACGGTATGATTATAGAGGATCTCGAAAATAATCCCGCCTAATATCAATAATATAAAGATATAAGGGAAAGCTCCTAATTTCTGCATTGATGACGGTACCGTGATCGGCATACCTGAATTATACAAACCTGTAAACATCTCATATACCAACAGCATACCTATAGTCGTGATCAATGTTGGAATCTTAAGCAGTTTATATACTAACCCCGTTAATATCTCGCATCCCCATGTAACTGCTACCGCAGCTACAATCATTCCGATAAATCCATACTTGTTGGCGGCATCTGCTGCAACACAGCCAGCCAGGGCTATTGCTGCACCTGCGCTAAAATCCCAAGTACCTACAACCAAATTAAAGCATACTCCCCAGCCAATCAATGTATAGACGCTTGCCGATACCAAGATTACTTTTAAACCTGTCCAACTCACAAAATTATGTGGAGCCAATATGGCAAACAACACATACAGTGCTACTGGCAGAATTAAAGTTTTTACAACATTCATCAGCTTTTTATCTTTATTCATCGTTTTTCTCCTGAAAACAGGTTATGTCTGTTTTTCACACGTTAGACTAACCGGGCAATGTGATTCTAATTTTAATTTGCCCCTTTTAGTTCTTTAATATATTCCAGACTATAGGATTTTACTGCTTCTACAAACTTTTCTACATTAAGTTCTGAATTATGCGAAACCAAAAGATTCTGAATAGCTTCTTCATCATATGCATAGCTTCCGTCATCCGCCAGGCAGTAAGTATAATAATCATTAAGATCTTCTACACTATGCAGTTCAATATAATTCATTGTTGCTACTAATGGTTCTCCGTTTTCTTTGAGGACATTTCCATCTATAGCATTTAACATCAGCAAAGTTCCAAACATTGCAGTTGTATATGTTCCGCCAAATGCACACAGGATCGTTCCGTCTTCTAATGCCTCCTGCATAGAATCCATAAAATCAACAGTAATAAGTTTTACTTTTCCGCCACCGAGTCCCAGAGAATTCAAAGCACTGATACAGCCCTCACCTCTAGAATCTGACGCACTGATGCAATATATAGCCTCAACATCCGGGTGACTTGCACAGATATTAGATACCGCATCCTTGGCTGCGGTTGCGTCAGTAACATCACGAACATCCGCAACTACTTCAATACCATACTCGGCTGCATGCTCCTGAAAATAATTATCTCTGGTGTCTGTAGATGTGTCGCCTGTAGCCGGTCCTATGATTGCAACCTTGGTAATCCCATTAGCCTGGCACTCTTCAAGTGATCTCTGGGCAACATATGTTTCATCTACAAAAACCCTTCCACAATAATACTCGCTATTTGCAAGAAACTCTTCTATCTCAGGGTTTACAACATCTCGATCGTAATGTACCCAATACACCTGGTTTTCTTCACACATCTGGGCAATCTTCGGAAGACAATCCTCTGTGAAGTTAACCATAACAATACCATTTGCCCCACCGGAAATTACATTCTGTACACTTGTGATCTGATCCTCCGGAGCAGATGCACCAATATCAGTAATAAGTGAATCTCCCGCTGCCTGTACGGCGTCTTCAATAATGCCATAACACGGACCAAATACACTTCCAGAAACTGATAAGTTAACAAATCCTACCGTTTTGCCTCCCTCTTCAGCGGCACATACCGGAACTGCCAAAGCCGTTGCCATCACACAGCTTAACAACACTGCCAATACTTTTTTCATGTTCAAAATTCCTACCTTTCCTTTTTGTTTATTCAATAACAGTCTGATTTGATCTGTCATAAGATAACGTAAGTATCAATATCAGAACGAGTCCTTTGATTCCCTGCTGCAAAGTACCGTTTACCCCACAAAGTACTAAGCCATTTTCCAACATAGTTAGAGAAATTGCTCCAATCACTGCTGCCTGAATTCTTGCCTTAGATCCTCCTGAAAGCGGCATTCCTCCTAATGTCAATGCTATCAAAACATCACATTCGAACATCTGGCCCGTTGTAGTAAACGATGTTCCAGCTTTTATCAAGCTTAATAAGCCTGCTAAGCCTGCAAACATACCAGAGAGCATGAATGCTATCAATTTTACTTTTTTTACTGGAATTCCTGACTGATAAGAAGCTATTTCATTGGAGCCCACTGCTTTCGCATAGCTTCCCAGTTTTGTGAATTTAAATAGTACTATAAACAGTAACAGTACTACCACCGCCATAATAAGCTTGAATTCAAATGTATCATATTTATACATTGACAATGGCAGCGCCGTAGAGCCATTCCCATTCAGTACCCATGTCAAGCCACGATAAGCGAACATAATAGTAACAGATACAATAAATGGATTCAGTTTAAATAAAATATGGAAAATCGCAATAATAGCACCTGTTGCAGCACCAACTGCCAATGAAATCAGGATACATACAAGCAAACTGCAGCCACTTTTTGCAGATATAGCACTCAGCGTAGCCGTGACTCCTACCAGACTTCCCAGAGAAAAATCTAAGTTTCCCGTAGCATATACAAAACTAGATCCCAGAGCGCCAATCATAATAATATACATAGAGCTAAAAATCAGAAGCAGATTCTTCGCCGAAAGAAATGTTCCTCCTGTCAGGCATGAAAAAACGATAAGAATCGCTGCTAACCCCAAATAGGGAATAAAGTTCTTCGCATTAAACTTTCTCATCTTCAGCCGCCTCCTAAATCATATATTTAATGATGTCTTGCTCTGACAATCCTGGATTTCGTTCAAATGATTGAGTAATTTCTCCATTTTTCATAATAAGAATTCTATCACTCATTCCGATCAATTCCGGCATCTCCTCAGAGATCATAAGAATTGCCTTATTTTCCGCCTTCAACTGTTCCATTAAGCGATAAATAGATGCTTTAACACCAATATCTATTCCTCTTGTAGGACAATCAAGGATCAGAATATCTGAATCATTAGCAAGCCATTTGGCAATAACTACTTTCTGCCTATTGCCTCCACTTAAAGAGGCTACCTGGCTTGTGATTCCCTGCATTTTTACTTCCATCTGTGCAGCTTTATCTTCCGTCAGTCTTCGAACGCCAACAGGTGACAGAAAAATTCCCTTTTTAGCCTTATCCAGCGAAGCCGCAATAATATTTTCTTCAATTGTTGAGTTAACCATCAGTGATTCCTGATCACGATTTTTTGACAAATATGCCATCTTATGCGATACAGCAACTTTTGGGTTCTTTATTTCAGTTTGCCCCTCTGCCAGATATATTCGCCCACTGTCCGGTTTATCTATTCCAAACATCAATCTGCCAAGTCTATGCATTCCGCTATCTGTCAAGCCGCCAATCCCAAGGATTTCACCCTTACGAAGCTCCAGGTTTATATTCCTCACTTCACGTTCAAAGCATAAATTCTCAACTCTAACCACTGCTTCAGCATGCTCTGGCACATCATAATCTTCCCTATAATAATGCTCACCCAATTCTCTTCCTATCATGAGCGATTTTAATACATTTTCATTTAATTCATTTTTTTGAACAGTGGCAACGAAATGCCCATCCCTGAGCACGGATACCGCATCTGCATATTGCATCAATTCCTCAATATCATGAGAAATTAAAATGACACATTTATTTTCCGCCGCAAGACTTGTCATAACCCGATACATGATGTTTCGTCCACGCTGTGACAGCGCTGTCGTTGTTTCATCCACGATCAGGATCTCAGGTTGCTGATACATTGCCCGTCCTACTTCCACCAGCTTACGATCTTCAAATGATAGTTTGTTAATGCTCATAGCCGGATCGACATCACCCAGTTCTACACTTCTAAGAACCTTCCTTGCCTCATCATTCATCTGGCGTATGTTAATAATTTTCCTCTTTGTGAAGTTCTTTTCCATTCCCAGAAAAATATTATCAGCAACTGAAAGATTATTGATGGTAGCCATTTCCTGCACGACCATGCATATGTGATTAGATATCGCATCCATCATATTAACCGGTGCATATGAATTTCCCTTGTATAGCATTGTTCCACCATTAGGCTGATGGACCCCCATAACTACATTGGATACTGTAGATTTACCGGAACCATTTTCTCCAATCAAACCATGGATTTGACCCGGATAGAAATCGACGCTTACATTCGTCAGCGCCTTTGTCGCGCCAAAGTTTTTTGTAATGTTGCGAATACTCAAAATCGCTTCCTGTCCCATGTACCCCGTCTCCTTTGTACATTCTAATCCCTCTTGTACACAGATTATACAATCATATGATGTTAAAACTCCAGTACAAAGACAGAAATCCATTTCTGGTAAAAGCACGAATTTTCATACATGAAATTTGTTTCTCATGCAGAAACTTTCTTGTATAACAACAAATGTACTCATTTGAACGGTCTATCATCAACGTACGTGCTATGGAGCATTTACTTATTGTCTTTTCATCGGAAACATGGCGTTTCTTCTTAAGGTAAGCAAAATGTTATCCGCGTGACGATTTTTTTGACTACAATTAAAAGGTTTCTCTTATTATCTGCTATAAATTAAATTTATAATTGAGGTATATTTTATCCCTTTTCTTTCTTGTCCTATGCAAGAATAGTTCATTCTCTTGTATTTTCAGCAAGAATAATTTATTTTCTTGGTATCTCTAAGTCAAATTATAACTTTTTTCTATTATCCCCTATTTCTTTTTAATATTTCACTTCTGTTCTGCTTAATGATAATTTTTTCACAAATGATACAGCTGTCAGACAAAAGTGAAACAGCTGTTATCAAAAAATAAAATTCAGCAAAATAGGAGGACAATAAATAATGAAACAAATTGCTTTTATCGGAACAGGTGTAATGGGAAGTGCTTTACTGCGGGCAGCCTGCAAAAGTGTTGATCCGTCAGATATCATAATTTATGACAGATCTCAGGAAAGAACTAAGGAACTTGCTGAAGAACTTGGATGCTGTGTAGCCGCAAGCAGTCAGGAAACAGTCAAGTCAGCACAGTATATTATGTTTGGCGTACATCCTCACCATATGAATGGTGTTGTCGGCGAACTTCTTCCTACCTTCAAGGATGAAATAAACAGCGGTCACAGACACATTGTTTGTTCAATGGCAGCGGGTTTCGCAATAGCAGATATAAATAAATTATTTGCAGGGGGCGGTATCAATGACATGCCTGCAATAAGAATTATGCCTAACATTCCTTTGAAGATCTCAAAAGGTGTAATTATTTTTTCAAATAATGAATATGCAAGCGACGAGGAAACCGAAGGGCTTATGAACATATTGAAAGCTGGCGGACTCATGAAACACCTTACCGAACGCGAAATGAATGCTGCAACTCCGGTTTTTAGCTGTTCTCCTGCATATGTATATATGTTTATTGAGGCCATGGCAGATGCCGGTTCAGAAATCGGACTTACCCGTGATGTATCAATTGAGCTTGCAGCAATGGCTACATTCGGCTCAGCGGCAATGGTACTTGAAACAGGAAAACATGTAGCTGCTCTCAGAGATGAGCTATCAACTCCTGGCGGCATGACAATAACAAGCACAAATATAATGGAAGAGGCCGGATTCAGAGGCGCTCTGATAAAGGGCGTTCTTGCAGCATATAAACGTTCACTGGACATGATCTAATAACTATGGCAATAGATTTTTTTCAGAATCATATAAAAATCAGGAATGCATTTTGCCTGTTTATAGCTTGCCTGTTCTACGCACTTGCCCTTAACCTGTTCTTCGCCGGTAACAATATTGCTGCTGGCGGACTTGCAGGAATTGCAACCGTTTTAAGTGGCGTACTTCATATAAAGATATCCTTACTGATTCTTTTGATGAACATCCCTCTGCTGGTCTTGGGTTTTTTCCTAAAAGGGTGGCGTTTTACACGCAATACGATCATCGGCTTTGGCATTTACATTATTTTGGTGGAGATAACTTCCTACTTGCCCACACTAACTGTTAATCCTCTGTTGGCCGCATTATTTGGCGGTGCTCTCTATGGCATCGGGATGAGATTTATGACTGTAGCCGACGGGTCAATCGGCGGAACAGAACTTATAGTCAGGGTTTTATTTAAATTTTTCCCAAGGGTCGGTATCGGCAAACTCTGCCTGCTTGTGGATGGAACAGCTGTAATTATATCATTCATAGTATTCCATAATATGGAGTTATGCCTATATGCCATATTAGCACTATTTATCTGCTCACGTTTCTCGGATAAGGTCTTATTTGCCACAAATGCGTCTAAAAGATGTATTGAAAATAAATAACATAAAGGCACAAAAGATTGGCAGATACATTTTCTGTTACATAAAAATAAATAAACTGAAAGGTTAAGGTATTAAAAATGACAAGAGAAGAAAAGAAAAAAATGGTAACTGAATTGTTTCAACAGAAATGGTGGCTTGAAGAATTCAGAGAACATTTCACAGAAGATTTAACATATGAAGCACCAATGGCGCCTCCGGGAATGCTCCAGCATCTTGATGAGGGCATGACCGCTATCCATATGATGTGGCTGTCTGCAACTGTAAAAACATGGAAAACTGAGATTCTCAAGTCATACGGTCCTAAGGAGGAGGATGGTGATACCTTCTTCATCATTTATAATGTAACAGCTGACGTTAAATGGGGCAACACAGAAAATACATACTCAAACAAACGTGGAGTTCTTCGCATTCGCATGAATGGTGACAAAATCTGCAACATAAAAGAATGGTTTAATCCGCTTAATTGGATCAAGGCTGCCGGCAGAGATGTGCCTGTTTTTGGAATGAGCATTCCTATGTGCAATGAGCTTTCAAAAGTCATCCACAAGGAAAAGCCTGCCCGTCCCGAATATGATATGAGCCCTGAAGCCTGTGAAAGCAGAAGAAAATCAAATATTCAGTGTTTCGGTTCTATTGAGAAAGGATATGCATGCAGTCCGATTCCTGTAGAAAAAGGCTTTGATCGGCTGGTTCTGAACGTTCCTGCTAATATGAAGGAAGATGTTACTCCTGAAGAGCGAGAATATTTTGACCTTTGGTTGGCTGTAGGAGAAACTAAGCCATGGACCTGGATGCCTGGTGCCGTTGTTTATGAAACAGATGATCCGTATGCCTCTTTCTCAGAGCCTTGCGGTTATGGCGGATATAGCTGGCCGGGCAACGAGGAGTTCGGAATGTTCTATGCCAACAAATACATATGCTATATTGAGCTGGATGACAAAGGTTTTTGCAAGAGATACTGGGAATTTCTTAATCCTATTGCCAAAATGAACTCAATCAATAAGAGTCTGCCGTCGTTTCCTTGGTTATTCTGATAGCACAGATTCATATTACCTTTATAATTATTTTAAATGAAAGGACAAAGAGATGAGTACCAAAAACAATTCAAGCGATAAGGTTCCTGTACTTCAGAAAATGTGCTACACCTGTGGTGACCTGGGCGTTAATCTGATGCATAATATCATTTCAAGTTATTTTATGCTTTTTATGACAAATATAATGGGAATTGCACCTGTAATAGGCGGTGTAATATTTGCAATCGCCAGAATATGGGATGCAATCAACGATCCTCTCATGGGATCCATCAGCGAGCGCGTAAAACCGCGAAAGCTTGGCAGATACCGTTCATGGATGGCTTTTGCCATAGTTCCTTATTCAGTATTCTTCGTCTTATGTTTCACGAATCCGGAACTTTCAATGGGCGCTAAAATCGTATATATAGGTTGCATTTATATTTGCTATGGAATGAGTGCTACCATGTTCCAGGTTCCTTACGGATCACTTGCCAGCGTCATGACAACTAATACTCAGCAATACTCTATTCTGGGTGTATTCAGAGATTATGGCGCAAATATCGCTGGAACAGTTGTCAGTCTTACAGCTGTCATTCTTATAACTCACTTCGGCGGTGATATGAATACTCAAGCTGGCTTCACACGCACAGCAATCCTGGTCGGAATAGTTGCTGCATTATTCATGTGCATCGCTGTTCTGGGAACAAAAGAGAGAGTTCAGACAACTGTTGAACCTACTAAGCTCAAGGACTGCATGAAAGCCTTTACAAAAAACCGTCCTTCACAGATACTCTGCGGCGTTGTATTCTTCTTCTCACTTGGAAATGCTTTCCGCCTTGTATGGACACCATATTACTGCATGTACTACCTAGGCGATGCAAATGTCATCTCAACAATTTTAAGTATCATGTTTGCTATTCCTCTGGGAATGCTGTTGTTGGTACCTTTTCTTACAAAGAAGTTCGGGAAAAAGGCGGTTCTTGCATTCGGAAATATTTTTCTTGCAGGTTCAGGCATATTCTTTATGTTTGCCAAGGATAGCTATTTTCTCATAATTCTTGCTTCCATATTCTGTGGTCTATCATTAGGAATGGCATTTTCAGTTATCTGGGGAATGCTTCCGGACACTGTCAACTACGGTGAATGGAAGACTGGAATCAGAGCCAGTGGATTTATTTATGCGATCGGTGTATTTGCTGTTAAGCTTGGTTCAGCTGTTGCTAATTTCGGAGCCGGAACATATTTAAGTATTCTCGGATATGACGCCTCCCTCGGAATGAATCAGCTTCCTGAAGTGCAGGAAGGTATAAATCTGGCTAATGGTCTTACAGCAATTTTCTTCGGTGTATGTGCATTGATCATCCTTTCCTTCTACAAGCTGGATAAAAACACATGTGACAAGATTGAGGTAGAACTTGCTGACATGAGAGCAGCTAAGATCAAATAATATCTTATAATCAACAATAATACAGATATAATATACCAAAGTGAGTTTCTTACCAGAAACTTCTAATAAACTCCCCTATCAGGCAGGACCACACCCGAATGGATGTGGTCCTGTTAGTTACTATAGGTTTATTCCTCTTGCCGGAAAAACATGGACAAGAACTCTTTTATTACAGGATTAATAGCATTTTCATTCCACAAAATAACCTCATGTGCAGAAAATCCCGGCAGGTCTATAGGAAGAGCCGCCATATATTGATTTTTCATATGATTGGCAAGTTTTTCAGATGCAATTGAGATGCCCAATCCAGCCTGCACATAACTATTTATCAGATGAAGACTTTCCAGATATTTAACCTGTAATTGCGGTTCAGCCTGAGTAAGCGTTTTTGCAAAAAATGAGCGCCATCTTTCATCACCGCTTCTGATATATATCGGATATTCTCTTAAAGCTTCTCGCCAGGTTGCCTGCGGATTTCTCAACACGTATGAATATGGCACCAACAAGCTGAAGGATTCGTGAATTACGCAATGATAATTGGTGAATTGAAATTGTTTTTCATAATCTGTTATCAAATATAATCCGATATCCACATCCCCTGCTTTGATTGCATGAGAGACCTTCTCTATCGGATAAAGCTTAAACTGCAGATGAAGACTGGGATTTCTCTGCTGCAGTGCAATAAGTGCATTTATAACGCCATATCGATCCAAACCAACATCCGACGCCTCAAGTGCAATCGTCAGCTCCGGTCTTTCAGCAATTTCGCTGTACGCTGCCTGGATTTTAGGAATTATTGTATTTGCCTCATTTATGATCGCTCTTGCCTCTTCCAGAAGTATCTCACCCGCCTTGGTAAGCGAAAAGGCACGATGTCCTCTTTCTACCAAAGCATATCCTAACTCTTTTTCCAAATCTGCTATCTGCTGACTAAGAGCCGGCTGAGAAACAAATACTTTATTGGCAGCACGGCTGAAATTTTTTTCTTCAGCAAGTGCTATAAAATAATTCAACTGTCTTAACTCCATACAATCACCCTACCTCTCGCTTTAAGTGATTGTACCACTTTTGATTCGAGTTCTCCACCTATCGTCAGAATCTCTTTCACCCCAAGTTGTCAGAATAAAGCTGATATTTATTACAGTTCCATCGCCGGATGTTCAGCATCTACCAGTCCTGCTGTTACATCACATCCCCAGATTTCTCTCACAAGTGAGCTCAGTTCGTCTCTAGCAGCAATCACCTTATCCTTGTTGAAATCTGCAAATCCATCTATAGGAAAGAAAATATCAGAGGACTTATCGGTAATCTTGCCATGCTCGCTCTGGCGCCATGTCCATCGACGAGTGCGCACCTGATGTTCAACCGCATACACTACCTCACCTGCATCCGGTTTTTCCTCGGTGTCACTGCCGAAAGGCAGAAATGTATCCTCTGGCTGCGCCAATCGTATACAAATGTCATTGCTGCTGCCGCCCAGATCATGCGCACCCATAGGCAGGGTATATTTCAGTGATATAGCATTTCCCAGGTCAACTACCGGATTAATGTGCGGCATTCCCTTGCCTTTGGCAATACGAGTGAAAAGCGCCTCGATTGAACACAGATATTTATTTGGGTTGATATCCAGTGCTCGGAATGCCTCCCTGTATGGCAGAATATCTGCTTCTTCCTTAACCTTTTTGCCATCGAACCGCTGCGCAGCAATCTGTATACTTTCATTTAAAAGGCTGTCTATCTCCGAATATGTTCTGCTGTTGTCCACACCTTTTGCCATAACAACGCCAAAACAAGCATTCGGCAGCTTTTCAAAAATCTCTTTCTCTACAATAAATTTCATGTTATATCTCCTGTTGAATTGTCACATATTGCACTATCTAACTGCATTGTATCACTTTTGATTCGAGTTCACCATGCAATAACCGTTCTATGGCCGTGTAAGTTTATGCTCGGATTGAATAGTGCAGAGTTGCACCACAAAGATTTGATAAGAATTAATCAACATGACTCTATCTTAAATCATTTTTTTCCGTACTAAACCTTACTGTTTTCCCATCGCTGGCACAGGTAATGTCCCCGTTCATATCTGTCCTGTATACAGTCGCTCCATATGCAGCAATCCTGTTCATCACCTCATCGTGCGGATGATCATATGCGTTCCCCTGGCCTACCGAAATCACACAATACTCAGGTGCCACTGCCTTAAGGAAACTCTCTGATGTGGATGTATAGCTTCCATGATGCCCCACCCTGAGCACCGTGCTTTTCACATCATATCCGGCATCCAATATGGACTGTTCCTCTATTTCCTCTGCATCACCGGTAATCAGAAACGCCGTATCCCCGTATATAATCTTCACCACGATTGACGAATTATTCTCATTGTTCTCCGCCAGAGACATATCCACGGGACCTACAATTTCAACCTTCGCACTACCCAGGGTAAAGGTATCGCCTGCTGCCGGAATCGTTATGGACTTACCCTGCTGTTCCAGATACTTCACAAAGCTGTTGAACGCTCTTGTATCATATTCCTTAACCGGAGCAAAAGCCGTTCCGACGGTTGCATAGTTCAGCGCACCGGCTAGACCGCTAACATGGTCTTCATGGGCATGGGTACAGACCATATAATCCAGATACTTTATCCCGTTCTGCTGAAGATATGAATACAGGAATTGCGAGCTGCTCGGATTGCCTCCGTCTATCAACATCGCTTGTCCGTCACACATTACCAGCGTGGAGTCCGCCTCGCCCACATCAAAGAAATTGATCTCGAAAGTGGAATCCGCCGGAATTACCCGCTCTGTATTTTCAGTCGGTGGTGACTGCGTTCCTGTATCCTGTTCTGTTGTATCATTCTCAATATTTCTCTGATCTTTCCGGTCGTTACCCTCCGTTTCGGACACCCGCACGTCCGGCATATTTCTTTGTGGATGATGTTGTCGATATATGCTGTATCCTGCAATCCCGGCAGCAATCACAACCGCCAGTATTGCGAATACCACAAATATCCGATATGTTTTTCTTTTCATAGGCTATGTTATCAACTCCGCAAAATCCCTGGCATTTTGAACGTTGGAAATCTGTAGCTCTACATTCAGCCCGGACGATGAACGTAGGAAAACCTGCCCGTACAGACATATAGGTATCTGTCTGTTGTTCTTATATCTTCGATCGGGCGTACCATTCTTATTTACATATTGCCATGTCTGTCCTACAACCTGAGCATCCTTAGGCACCGGATCAGATTCCACAAAGCGTACCAAAGATACGCTGATTCTGAAATCAGAATAATCTATCATGCCTACCTTTTGCTTTCTTACAAAGAACACCTTATCCGGCAGAATGATCAGTGTCTCCTTATTAGCCAGCACTATCTGTATGGTATCTACATTCGTATCAATATAATACGGATGCTCCTTCTGTATCTTACATACAGATCTCCTCTGGCTTCTGTTTGCCCCGACATGAACCTTTTGGTTATTGTTGAATTGCTCGGTCAGCACCTGCCATTCCTTGTTTCCTTCCGCCAGAAGCTGCCATGCCCCAATCCTTCGGTTATGCTCATCCTGTTTTTCAGGATCAAAACTATATTCCAGATTCACTCTGCCTGCAGTATGCGCAACAATTTTCAGCACGATTCCGGCAAATGGCACAAGCAAGAATGCCGGATGAACAGCTACCAGCAATATTCCAAATAGAAGTAATGTTCCGATCCAGTTCAAACGGATTGTCCGCTCCAATGCATCAGAAACAGTTCCTTCCTCAGCCTCTTTGAACTGTTCAATACCAGTGCTCTGAATAGCCCTCTCAGGAGCACTGTCATAAGATGGCTGATAATTTTGCCTTGGCATCGGCTGTGTCGGCTGATACGGAGCTGGATTACTCCGGCTTCTCGTATTGTTCCTGTTGCTTCTTGACCTGTTTCGGTGCTTTCCGCCCGTTTCATCGACCCATGAAATACCTGTTCTGGGGATAGAATAGGTTCGCCTGGTGGTGCCACGGGCAGTCTTCGTCACTCTGTATCCCTTTTTCCCCCAGCTGTAGCCTATACCTGACTTGCTGAGGTTAATCCTGAATCCCCCTCCCAGGTTTATGCTTTTTCTGAACCTAAAACCCATTCTCACCCCTCCTGCATACAGATAAGCACTACTGTCATATCATCTTTTGACCCGGCAAGCAAGGCAGCTTCCTGTATGGCACTGCATTTCTCGTCATTCGGAATATCTGAATTGATGATATCTTCAAGATCATCAATGCTCACATACTCGTGTATCCCGTCACTCGTCAAAAGTAATGTTTTTACTTCATTTACTGACTGGATATAAAGCTTCTCGATCAGCTTTTCATCTCCGCCTCCAAAGCAGCTTGTGATCTCATTTTTATTGCACGCTTCCGCTTCTTCCGTTCTGCCAAGACTTTTCAGCCAGTTATAAACTGTATGATCCGATGTCAGCTGCTTCAGATAATGTCCCTGCATGGCATACACTCTGGTATTGCCAACATGAATAATCTTCAGTTCGCCAGTTTTGATGTACACCCCGGACATCGTGGTCGCCATATTGGTAAGCCTTACATCCTCTTTGCTGTTCGATACAAGCTTGCGGTTGATCTCTACGAGCTTTTCTCTCATAGCATCCTCATCTGACCACTGATAATCAGACAAGGCATTCAGCACAAATGATGAAGCCTCTTCTCCAGCATTATTGCCGCCTACCCCATCAGCTACGCAGATCAGCCCCTCAGCAGGAATATCCACTGTATCCGTTACATTGGAATAAATCTGGCTTCCCACGAGCACTGTATCTTCACTTATATCTTTGCCGTGTCCGGCCTGTGTCATCACATAAATCATCCGATTGCCTCATAGGAACATTCAAGCGCATACGGGGCATTCTCAGCGTCAATATCATTGATAGTAAGTTTTACATCGCCCTTGATTTCCTCATCAAACAGGTATCTGGAAAGCGTGTTTATCAACAAGCTCTCGACGATATTTCCAATGCCTCTACCACCGTTTCCAAGATTATCCAGAGTTTTTTCCATCAGCTTTTCAAAAGCTGTGTCGGATATTACAAGCTGAATCCTCTTTTCTGCTTCCAGACTCTTAACAATCTTATCAATCTGCGACCTGAGGATCAGTTCTGCAACCTCCGGACGGATAAAGTCAAAGACAACGATATTCTCACCTATACGGTTCAATATCTCCGGCCTGCCAAGCTCCAGCTTGAAGTAATCCTCAATCGCCTGTCTTACCTTCTTCTGAACCTCCGGATACTCCATATCAGGCGTAACATTCGGTTCCCGCATTCCCATCTCATTTCTGGTATAGATACCCAGATTACTTGTAAAGATGATGATACATTCGGAGAAGTAAACCGTATTGCCCTGTCCATCAGTCATGCGTCCGTCTTCCAGTATCTGAAGGAACTTATCAAAGATAGACGGATGTGCCTTCTCTATCTCATCAAACAGCAGAATGGAAAATGGATTATTCTTAACCGCATTAGTCAGCTGACCGCCGGCTTCATATCCGACATATCCGGGAGGCGCTCCAAGCAGCTTCTGATCGCTGTGCCCCTGGCTGTATTCGCTCATATCAAATCGGATGCAGCAGCTCTCATCTCCGAACAGCTTCTCCGCCAGAGTCTTTGCCGTTTCTGTCTTACCGGTACCGGTAGGTCCCGCAAAAAACAAGATTCCTTTCGGCTTACCATGCGCCGATCCCTGTAGACCGGACATTCCTGTTACCGCTCTTTTAATCACATCAAGAGTCTTAACGATTGCAAAATCCTGACCCTTCACACGCTTCTGAAAATCTTCCTTGGCCGTCTTAAGCTCGTTCACATTCAACGAATCCCAAGGATTATCCTTTACACCATATCGGTACAGATCTATAACAGACGACATCTTACGGATATGTGTTTTCTCATTTTTGCAAAGTCTGCGAAGTCCATTGATCTCCGTAAAACTAAATCCTTCCGTCAGTCCAACAAACTTATCCTGAACCTTTTCCAGCTCATCCGGATGCTGTTCGTAATACTTGATGTCTTCATCATAGATATCCGCTGCAAAAAAGCTCGCAAAGTTTTCTCCCTTAATCAGTGCTTCACGCTCATCCTTTGACGGTGTGCTGATACTTACGGTCTTAACATTCGGATTGTCCAGATAGAACCACGCCGGAACATCATTAACCTTGTTCACGATCATAACAACAAGGTTCTTCAGCGTCCCGCTCTCCGTCCTGACATCCTTGCCTTCAAGGGACGCCAGTAACAGATTTGTGAAACTGTCCACTTCTGACTGATCAACATTGTCAGGCGATATAATATATCTGGAAGCCAGATTCATGATGATAGCCGTAGGCACCTGATTCTGGCTTACTGCCGTTCTTACAATGGCTGATGCAGAATTAGCCTTCCCCTTAAAGTCGCTGCGGATATATCTGCCGTCCAGTCTTGCGTCCGTCATCTTTGCAAAGTCTTCAATATGCCCTTCCTCACAGGAATTGTAGAATCCTTGCATACTGTCATAAAAAGCAATCGTCTGATAGCCCAGATCAGTAAAGTAGTAATGCAGGTATTCAGGAAGCCGCAAAATACTTCCCTTGGAAATGCTCCCTTCTGTCGGATACTGATAAACATCCAACACATTCCCCTCTACAATAATCAGAGGTTTGATCCTGCAGAAGATCCCTATCTCCCTGTGCCATTTAGCAATATACTCTGTTTCCGCCATTCGCTACCTCCTTTCCGCCTTTTACGGCCTCAGCCGCTAAAGCCTCTTTTATGTATTCCCACCGAAACCACCCCGTTTGAAGTGGTAAAATTCTGTATCTGGTTGTGTGCTGTTTTCAAATATGCACTGTACTTTTTATCCATCTCCGGATTCAATATATGAATCCTCTGATTTTCAGATCCTCTTAGCAATACATCCGTATTCTCTTCTTCTCTATATTCGCCGTCTATCAATACAGCTATATCGTTCAAGATAGCTTCGGTATCATGGTCATCTCTACTTCTAAGCTGCTCTATCAAATATCCACTGTATATCAGAATATCCCCTGAATACTCTTTCAATTCTCCGATCAGCTTTGCCAGTTCTGCAGCCTGATCCATCGGTTCCCCGCCGGTTATGGTAAAGCCATCAATCATATGGTCTTTGGCAATTTTGTCCACAAGCTCCATGATGTCTTCTATCGTTGCCTCATATTCAGGCTTTCTCTCCCATAATTCAGGGTTACTGCAACCTTTACACACTCTATTACATCCGCACACCCAGATCCCTATCCTCTTTCCAGGTCCCAGAACCTCTACAGGGTACAATATCCTTGCTACATTCATGCTTTTGTATGAAACGTGAAATACGCAGCGTCCTTCTGCCGTTCTCCGTTTATCTCCATTCCGCCCAATCCGATCTCATCGCCGTCTGCCAATGCCGTAGGTTCCGTTCCTGCAACCGACAGATTATTGATAAATGTCTGGTTTGTGTTGCTCAGATTTTCAATCATCACCTTACCTGCCACAATCGTCAGTTTAGCGTGCTGGCGGCTGACATACATTTTGGTTCCCAGATAATCCTTCAGCCCAGCTTCCCTGCCTATGACGATCACGGGCTGATCCAATGTAACAGAAAAATCATCACCTATGGCCTTAAGTTCATATGTAAATGTCTGTTCTTCCATCACTGTAGTAGGTATGATGTCAGATATATCTTCTCCACATTCCTTACATTTTCTCGCCTGAGGCGGATTATGTGCCCCGCACTCACATACCCTGACAAGAACCGGTGTACCTCCACCGGAAGGAGTCTCGGAAGCTTTCGCCTTTTCCTCTGCTTCTTTTTGCTCCATTGCACTGTCCATCACCTTGATGCCTGTCAGGTCTGTCTCACATTTCCGGCATTCCAGCAAACTCGGAGGATTATGTCCCCCACAGGCCGGACAGATTTTATATTTTTCCAATGCCATCAGTCATCTCGCTCCTTTCGTACCTTCTGTGCCGCTGCAGCTTTCTTACGTCTGGTAGCCACATTCATCTCGGATATCTGCTTGCCCTGTTCTATCTCGTAATCGCTCACATTGATAATTGCCGCATATTCCGCTGTCGGAGGCATAATAGCCACCCTATTCCCGACGATGACGCCTTTGGCTTTCATCCTCTTCTCAAACTCTGAGAACTCTCCGCAGAAAGTCTCCATATCCTGTGTCAATACGGATGTTTCCTCTTCCGTAGGAATCCTGTCTTCCCTCGCTATTCCTCCAAGTTCCATTGAAATCTGGCCCTCCGGGGAATAGGTGATATTGACGGCAATGCCCTCACCAAACTGGTATAATTCATTCTTAAACTGCTTTCCACTCTTTTTTTTTTTTTTTCTTTTGCCGATCATGTCATAGCCCATTTCCTGCATGACTTCATCAATGCAATCAGCAATATAAGTCTGTTCTTTCTGTTTGACGACAACAACTTCCATCTCATGAATTGCTTCTTCCAATTCATCTGCATCTGTAAACTTGCGCTCTTTCTCGGACTCTTTTCCGGCCATAACGCAAAGCATCTGATATCTGAGAAGAGATTCCGCAAACTCTTCCTGCTCTCTCTCGCATTCTCTCTGATATGTTTCCAGTTCTCTGAATATCTTTTTAACCGTAATGCTGTCAAATGTAGTCAGGTTTGCCATCTGCGTAATGCCATCCAGCGTACTGAGGGCACTCCTGATCTCATTCGTAAGTTTCTTTGACAGGTCTAGCTTCAAAAGTTCCATAAGCTCATTTCTGATTGCCTTCTTCTGATCGGCAAAACTCGTTCCTTCAGGAATCTCATCCACATCGTCAAAGGAAAACACACCTCTGATATCATCTGCTATACTGTTCTCCAATGTAGACAAATCCTTCCCTTCCAGAGCGTTTGGTTCATCACCATCCCCGTCTGTCAGATACTCTGCTATTGTCTGATTCACCTTTCTCTGTTCATCCTTTCCGGCTTCTTTCCCGGCATTGGCAGCCTTGTCCAGCTTATCTTTCAATGTCTGCGCTTTAGCTTTTATCGCCATGATTCTTTCCAGATCAAGCTGCTTTTCTTCCAGAGCTTCCTCAGATATCCTGTACTTCGGCGATATTGTAGGGATATTACGGTTAAACTCGCTTTGTACCCTCTTTACTTCCTGATCAAGATTACTTTGAAGGGATTTAACCTCTTCTATGATTGCTTCCTGTCCGCCGTTTCTCTTCTGCAGAAGTTCAAGCATCGCCAAGGAATTTTCCAGCTCACGTCCCATTCCTGAACATGACGCAAGAATAGCCTTAATCTGTTCGCCGCATACCAAAGCACGCTGCTCACACTGTATCTGTCCGTCTACCACTTTTCTTTCCCATCCGGTAAGTGAATAGACCGATATTTTCGGTCCGCTCATATCTTCTGCCTCCTTATCAATTCATAGAATCACGCCACTTCTCAATTTCCTTTTGTTTCCCTATTGCGATCAGCCATGTTTCCAGCTGAAAATCAAGATTTCCGTCATAATCCACCAGCTTATGGCAAAGCGACTCAAACCTCTCAAGAGACTCGTCCAGTACACTTCTCATATAATTAGCCAGCTCACCCACAGTGCGGAACTGTTCTCCATTCAGAAGAAGCAATTTCTGTCCTGACAGCGTATATGCCATCAAAAAGTACGTCCTCTTCATGTCAGTTCCGTTGATGATTTCTAATTCATAAGAATCCTCAATAGCCGCCGCTGCTTTTTTCAGTTTTTCATTTTTGGGTGCCGCCTGGTTCACATACGCTGACAGCATCTTCTCGGACAATACACTTGCGTAATACGGAAACTGAGATTCATCCTTATCCCACAGACTCTCCAGCACATCACGACCGAATGCAGCTATACTCTCGAAGGTCTGCCCCTTCCAATAAAATCCCTTAAGTTTAGGATTTATCTGGTACAGAAGCTTCCAGAAAATGATATCGTCCTTACCGTTTTCTCTGCCAGCCTCTTCTTCAGCCGCCTGGCACTTTCGAGCCAGCTCCTGATTAAATGTTCTGAAGTGCGCGGTTACATGACCTCTGAACAGCTGCTTCTTTCCATCTTCCCAGTTCTTTGCAAATGCCATCACCAAAGCGGCAGGATCAGTAAATGATTCTCCAAGGAACTGGAACGCCGGCATATTACCCTTTCCGACATTTCCGATACCTTCACCCGGAATAACCAGACTCTCTCCATCCAGCCATTTCTGCACTTCCTCGTATGTCCAGCGGCGGTTCGGATTATCCTTATTCTTTCGATAGCTGATATCATAATAAGTCAGTGCGGAAATGAAATCCTGCAAAAGTGCCGGCATATTCTCCGGGAACGGGATTCTCTGCACGGAAACATACTGCTCTATTTCCTCCGGCTGCATATTCGCATACGGCGTGTATCCGCAGAACAGCTCAAACAATGTGATTCCAAAGGAATAATAGTCCGATCCTTCATAGAATATATTTTTGAAGGTCTCGGGTGCGGAATACTCCGGAGTCATTCCCGTCCTAGTCACAAGGATAGTGTTATTTCCATCCACAGCCGAACTGATACCAAAGTCAATGATGGAAACCGTCTCTCCATCCGCATTCAGCATAATGTTGGATGGCTTCAGATCCTTATGGATAATACCCGCATCGTGAATTGCTTTTAGTCCTTCATTGATATTCGGAATGATCGTCTTTAACAATTCATCCTGCGAATATGTCTTACCCTGCAGGCTCCCGTTCTCATAATACGGCAATATCTCGACAGGATATCCGTTATAGGTACCTGTTTCGTACAGCTTCGCTACATAAGGAGAATCAATGGTCATCAGCTTATCAATGACTTCCTGCTTGATTGCGAACTGTCTCTTATATACTTTTGCAACATACTCCGATCCCCTGCAGGTGCACAGATACAGATCAGCCTCTCCGGAAGAAACCTCCAGCTGTCGGCTCACGGTATATTTTCCACAGATCTCCGTTCCCTCGCTGATAGGCTGACTGCTGCCGGATTCAATGCCATTCTGTCTGTTGTACTGATCTATGATCTCGTTATTGATTGCAGTAGCATTAGACCCTCGCAGATTCGGATTGATCTCTGTAGGTGCCGATCCCTGTAGATTCGTATTGATTACTGTCTCATTTGCCATATCACTGCTCCAACTTCATCTTTATTCTTCTTTCAGGAACTCCACTTCTTTTGCCAATATATCAGCGAGTGATTTCACATCATCCTCAGTAAGGGTAACACCCTTCCCCATCTTGGTATGATCAGGGGACCATGAACGGATGTCATATTTGGGTTCTGCCCCATTCCAACTGACACGGTTCAACTCCAGCTGCCACCCGCTGTTTCCGGTGGAAACCACCCCGATATGGTTGATGATCTCAAATTTCAGATCCTGATTCTTGCCTGCCATAATAGACCTCCTTGTATGGTGTTATGTCATTATTCTCCACGCAGCTCTGCCACCCGTAGCCATTGCGCCACGTTTTTCAAGCTTATACTGCGCATGATACTTACCCGCTATCTCTTCAAACTTTTCCTTCAGTTCCGGCTTATACAGAACCCATATGATAGCTGATGATGATCTGTTATCAATACAGGTAAACCCTGCTGCCACAAGGTCGTCATAGAGTCCACCCTTTGACTTTTTATCTTTCAGCATCTCTTCAAGAGTCATCTGATGAGCGTTGCCAGAAGACCCGGAAGCAGACCATCCCTGACCACCGATGACACTACCCGCATTTGCTTTCTCGGTTTCAGCGATTCTCTGTTCTTCTAACTGGTATCCTCTCTCTTCACGCTCTTTAGCAGCACGTTCCTGATCAGCTTCTCCCTGACGCTTTCTATCCTCTTCTTCTTTCTGTTCCTGGATGGACTTTAACCTTTTATTGTTGTAGGCAATGGCTTTATCAATAAATTCAATAAGCTTATTGCCCTCAACCTCGGGATTCCTGTACCACTCCGTAGACCAAACACGATACAGATTCCATCCCATATTTTTAAGCACTGAACCGCGCAGCCGATCTCTGTCTCTTGCTGTTTTAGCCGCAGCATAGGAAACACCGTCACACTCAATACCTGCGACAAATTCATCTTCCATCTCAGGATGCTCCACAGCAATATCAATGCGATATCCCGAACATCCAACGTACTGTCTTGCCTTATATCCCTTATCGCAGATAAACTTATAAATAGCATTGGCGAAATCATCCGGAACCCTGCTCTGCTGAGCGGATGCAAGTGTCGCTCCGCCATTCATGGCAAACTCAATGTATGAACGGATCATCTTGATTCCATCAGATGTTGTTCTTGAAAGGTCAATATCTGACGGCAGTATAGAGCTTACAAGCTTCACATTTATCTTGGCTCTCGTAATGGCCACATTCAGTCGGCGCTCTCCACCGGCTTTCATTACCGGGCCGAAATTCATGGCCATCGGCTTGTTATTTGCGATCTGATCCTTGGTTCTGGCATAACAGATACTTAAAATGATGGTATCTCTCTCATCACCCTGGACATTTTCAAGGTTCTTCACAAAGAATGCTTCTTCTCTATCCTCACCGAAGAACTCTTCATACTTGGGATGCTCTTCCTTGAACTTTTGTATCTCATTCAGAATCGTCTGTTGCTGAGCCTCACTGAACGCAATAATACCCAGGGATCTGTCAGAATGCTTCTCAATATGGTCTGCCACAAGCTCCACACATCTTTTTGCTTCCAGAATGTTGTTACGCTTTGCTCCGCGATCATAATACCCGCCTTCAACAAAATAGAACTCCACACCTGTATCCGGCTCTCTCTCATTACTGCTTGGGAATGTCACAAGCTCATTTTTGTATATTTCCTGATTGGAGAAAGCAATCAGATGCTCATGCTTACTCCGGTAATGCCAAAGAAGCGTCCTATTCGGAAGCACATTGGCTGTTTCTTCCAGAATGGAGTCATAAATCTCATCCTCATCTTCGTCATCATAATTATCGTTGCCATTGCTGGTACTCGTAGAAAAGAAATTCGTCGGCGGCAGCTGTCTTGTATCACCTGCAATGATCGCCTGATCAGCTCTGAAAATGGCACCGATAGCATCCTGCGGAAATATCTGCGATGCTTCATCAAAGATGACCATATCAAAATGATAATCCTCCGCATTCAGGAAATAAGCCACAGAAAGCGGTGACATCATAAGACACGGTTTCAAAGTCAAAAGCAATGTCGGTATCTCCTGGAACAGTTTCCTAAGCGGCATGATCTTACGCTTCTTATTCATCTCATGCTGAAGGATTCCTAGCTCCGACTTTGCACTCGTCACCCAATATCTGTTCGGGAATGAACGAATGATGCGGTCTCTGATCCTGTCCTTTGAAAGCTCAAACTGTCTTTCATCCAGCTCCTTAAACTTGCTAAGCCTCTGCTCATGTACCCTGCGCCGGAAGGTCTGTACGGAAGGAACATCATCTATCGCAAGGCCAAGCCACTGCTTATAAAAGCCTCTTTCAAAAGCTTTTCTGACATCCTTTACGGCATTATTCCTTCTTACTATCTTATCCGTGAAATCTTCAAGTCCCTTGGCATCACATTCTTTTCTTGTTTCTACAAAATCAAGCCACTTATTCAGTTCGCCGAAACCATTCATGCAGGCATTATATTTATCCGCTACTTCGTGGAACGGGATGTCTCTCATCTTAAGTGACGGGAACAGTTCATCAAAGTAGTCCAATCCCCTCTCGCTGGCATTCAGAATCTCATGAATACGGCGCAGACTTGCTTCAGCCTGTAATTTCTTCTCAGAATCATTGGAGACAGCCTCAATAAGCCCTGCCACGCCATCAGGGACTCCACCTTCTTCAAATGCCGAAACCGCATCAATATCTCTGACAATACCCTGCCAGTCAGTACCCAGCCCGGTATATCTATTTCCAAACATCGTCTTCAATTCATCTGACAGAACAAAGGTTGTCTCTCCGGCATATCTCTTAAGAATAGCAGCTGCAAAATCCAGCAATGTACTGATCTGACCGTCTGTACCCTGTTCTTTGCCGAATTGTGCTGTATTGCTGATAAACCACTGTTTCTCACTTGCCAGAGTGTCCAGCACATTGATCATCTCCTTCAGGTCATTCCAGGAGACCTTACCGCCCTTCATCGCTGAGTCAAGGATACACAGATATTCTCCCAACTGTTCCTCGTAATTTCTGGTCTTGTTTAACCCTGTAATAACCGTTTTATGAAGCGATGAATGTTCAGGCATTTCCGCCATCGAAAGAGCTTTCTGAACATCTCTCTCACAATCCTCAACCCTGCTTTCTGTCAAATCGTCGGACAACCTGTGGAGTTCTGTCATCCTGTCAGGACTTTCAATGATCTTAAGGATTGCCTGAATTGTTTCATTCGGTATCTCGGTTCCCGGAATCTGGCTTGCCACATCGGTAGCTACACGGATACCTGTGATAACCTTATCCCAATCCGTATCAAGCCCTTCATAATTCGCCTTAAATGTTGTCGCAAGCCTCTCGTTGTTGTTCTCGTACCATTTCTTTTCGATATTTACTCCATTGACAACACGCAGAAGCTCTATCGCCACATCGCTCGACACCTTTTCTCCGACACGCTTGGAAAGGCTCATCAGATATAAAATGTCCTTCTTATACAGATCATTTGTAACCCGATAACTCTCTGTGTATTCCTCACGAAACCGTCTCAAAATTTCAACTGGTTCCGTATCCAGAACAGATGCTTCCCATCTTTCAAGTATCTTTGCTGTCTTTTCTCTGATAACCCTTTGATGCACTCTTGCCTCATCCGCAATCGCACCAACTTCCCTGTTTACCCGATCCCAGTCTGTCTCTTCCGCACGATAATATGACGGAATCTGAGCCTTATACTTTTCAGCATTTTCAAAAAACCACTGTTTTTCCTGTCTGATCTCATTCAATGTCTGAAGCAGTTCAATGACCTGGCTCTCTTCAATCTGCGTTCCGACAGATTTTGAAAGCAGTTTGACCTGCTTCATATCATCCTTGTAGGCGGTCTTCATCTTACGGAACATACCTACATGCTCCGTTTTGAATCGGTTCAGCATACTGGAAGAATCGATATTTAACGCCCCCGGTTCCCAGGCTGTCAGCACCTGCCCCGTCAGCTGCTTTATCCTGTTCTGGTGTCCGGTTGCTTCATTGCTGAGATTCTGCATCGTAATAAGCACATTATCCCAATCCGTATCTACTTCCCTGTACATGCCTGGCACAATAGACCTGATACGCGAATCATTGGCTTCAAACCACTTCTCTTCTGTATTGATATCCACCAAGGCCTGAAGCATATCTATGATTTCTGTATCCTCGATATCTACCCCTACAGACTTATGCATGATGCGAAGCCGATTAAGATCCTTATCTATGCTTTCCTTAGTGCGGTAGAAATCGGTTGTATATTTCGTCTTAAACCGGACGATCATTTCACCGACATTGATATCCAGCGCTGACTTCTCCCAATTTTGCAGAAGCTGTGCCTTTTTCTGTGTATATGCCTCTTGATGCTTTTTTGCTTCCTCAGCGGCTTCTATATATTCCGGATTCTTCTGCACATCAAACCAGTCAGCATCCATGACAGGCGCATTTTCCATAGCCTTAAGGATCCTGATAACCGTTACAATATCAGAGAAGCTGTCCCCCTCGGATAATCCAATCAGAGCAACTGCCTCTCTGTAATCCTTTATAATAAGCTCTGTTTTTTCCTGTGTTGCCCGAAGAAATGCAATGGTTTCAGTGTTGCATTCAGATAACGCCTTCCCGCCCTCAGCTTCTTCCTCATATCTTTTTTCAACAGCAATCAGCTTCAGATTTTCGTCTGTAAGCTTCAAGTCATAAACAGTCCAACCGGCATTTATCTTATCAAAAAGCTCACGTACAGTAGCAGCGTGGGTTCTTGCATCATTATCCTTTCCGTCTTCACTGATTGCCCTGCTTCTGAGCATACTGCGCCTGTTCCGGTCTCTCCACTCTATCGGAAACAACGGCAACGCAATCGCAGCCTCATACTTTCCGATGCTTTCCTGTACATCATTCCATGTCGGTACCAGCTCACAGCCGTAATTCTGATTAAAGGACACTACAAGTCCTTCCAGCTCTCCCAGATTCCTTGCCAGACCATCAGTAGCATTCATCATCTCGGCCTTAAAAATCTGACCTGATGCGGTCGCAGTAGTGTTTGCCCAGGGATTAGCCGTAAGCTCTCCATCAATACTGTTCAATGCCTTTTCAAAAGCATCTACCAGAAACAGAAGTGAGGCATACTCTTCCTTCGTGATCTTGGTCGGACTCTGGATCTTATATTCAACTACCGTAGCGTCCGACAGCTTTGCCAGCCTGCCGAATACCATATAAACGCTTTCCCCGAAAGGCTCTATGGTCTTATGCAGATCCTCAGCATATTCATCCAGATACTGTCGGTCATGGAACAGTTCAGTCAGCTCTCCCATGGTGGTATTGTCCGCATAGCCCTGTGACAGGCTTAAGTTGGCTCCGATATTGTCAATGATCTCTTTCTTATTCGCTTTATAGTTATGCAGCGACAGGCAGAAATCATCCAGTCTTGCATCTGTCAGTCTTTTCAAAACGACCTGCAGTGCGGCAGACTTCTCGGATACGAACAAAACCTTCTTCCCATCTCCCAATGCCTCAGCAATAATATTGGTAATAGTCTGGCTCTTTCCTGTTCCCGGAGGTCCCTGCATTACAAAACTAACTCCCAGCTTGGAAAGCAATATAGCCTCTTCCTGGCTGGAATCAGAGTCCACTACCTCATGCCATTCCGTAGGCTGAGTCTTATCAAAATTAAAATTATTCGCCTGAGATGGCAGTTCTCCCAAAGCGTGCCTGTCTCCGGATATCGCCTGGATGACAGGGGTGTTCATCATCTGCTCACGATTATTATTCAGATCGTGATACATACTGATCTTCAGGAACGACAGCAAACCAAGGCTCACTTCCCTGACAAGTTTCCATCCTTTTTTATCTATGATCTCTTCAATCTGTTCCAGATAATTCTCGAAAGAATCCTTGTTTTTCAGTTCAAATGTAGGCAGATCAATCCCGTAGTCCTGATTGAACAGATAGTCCAGCGTAGGATTGACCTCAATCTCATCGTCATATTTACTGAGCGTATACGGCGCATTGAGCGACTTGATCCCCAGCTGTACCGGCATCATCAGAAGCGGTGATTTCAGCCAGGGCGAACTATCCCTGTTGTGTTCTCTCCACAGAATGAATCCAAAAGAAAGATACAAGATATTGGTACCCTGTTCTTCCTGCGCCAGCCTTGTTTTGGCACGAAGGTTTTTAAGCGTCTTCTCACGCTCCATGACGGTACCTTCCGCCTTGATGTCACCCACATGAACCGGGAGCGAATAGGACAGCGTTTCCAAAAGAGCCAGCATGGAATATGTCCTGAAATCAGAATCCTTGCTGATCGGTCTCTGAAAAGTCAAAGTCTTCTCGCTTACCGCAAGCTGGTTAAACAATTCTGTTGGGCCGGGTTCAAGGATCTTCAATGTTTGTCTCTTGGACTCACGGTAATTGATCATCTTGTTACGCTTACTGGTATCAAGCAGTTCCTTCTTCCAGCGATCCATCTTCCGCTCCAGCAATGTTTGAGGCGAAACATTTTCTTCGGTCTGTGAATTATCTGAACCGCTCACTGGAGCTTTTTCTATGATCTCTTCTTCCTCTTCTGAATCAATACTGATATCCTCATCCGAATCATCATCAGTGTCAGAAGATGCTTCTTCCATAATCTTCATATAATCCTGCTCACTACTGTTTTCAGCATTTGGCTTAGGTTCTTCAGCCTTCTGCTCACTCTCAGTCTCTGTCTCTGTAACAGGCTTGGTCTCAGACACAGATTCAGAAAGAATCTCCATCTTCGGAGCAGTTACCGGTTCAGACTTCATCGCCCGTTCAGCATCTATCGCAGCCTGTTTCTTGCAATTATGATTGTCTTTTACTGCTTCATTATATGAATCAGGATTCAGCGTATAACGTGAGTACGCCGCCCGCCAGACATCAGCACAAAAAGAATTGCAGACATGATAAACTGTCCCGCACACCGGACAAGTGTGGGCAGTAAGCAATTCATTATTGCAGCCGTTGTTGAATGCCTCCTTCAGTATCTGACGGCTGATTCTCGCACAACTCGGGCAGAGTACAGTGGCTGCCCTTGAGCCAATGTCACATTTTACGACTATCATTTCTGCCATATCAATCTCCATCACGTTCCTTCAAACGGATTATTACGGAACTGTTTTCATTGCAATAGGATCTCTCTTCATTTCCCAGGTCAACTACCGGATTAATGTGCGGCATCCCCTTGCCTTTGGCAATACGAGTGAAAAGCGCCTCAATTGAACACAGATATTTATTTGGGTTGATATCCAGTGCTCGGAATGCATCCCTGTACGGCAGAATATCTGCCTCTTCCTTAATCTTTTTACCATCGAACCGCTGCGCAGCGATCTGTATACTTTCATTTAAAAGGCTGTCTATCTCCGAATATGTTCTGCTGTTGTCCACACCTTTTGCCATAACAACGCCAAAACAAGCATTCGGCAGCTTTTCAAAAATCTCTTTCTCTACAATAAATTTCATGTTATATCTCCTGTTGAATTGTCACATATTGCACTATCTAACTGCATTGTATCACTTTTGATTCGAGTTCACCATGCAATAACCGTTCTATGGCCGTGTAAGTTTATGCTCGGATTGAATAGTGCAGAGTTGCACCACAAAGATTTGATAAGAATTAATCAACATGACTCTATCTTAAATCATTTT
>CAVAJR010000029.1:0-20927 GCA_963589005.1 Bacteroidaceae bacterium
CATCCTATTTTCTTAGCGATGGAGAGATCAAAAAAATGCTAAGCCACAGGTTTTAGCCTTTGGCTTAGCACCATAATTTACGGTCTAACTCCGAAAGTCAGGAATTATACACCATTTGTTAATTTTAGCAATATACGATTTAATCATTCAATTCAAATCGTGTATTTTGTACAAAGCAGCGTTTGGTTTTATGTCGACATTTGCTGTGGACAACAAAAGAAGCCACCGATTGCTCGATGACTTCCTTGATTGTTTTTCTTTAATTATTTGTATTAAAATACCTTATTCTGCCGGAGCCGGTTCTGCAGGAGCTTCGCCGCCCTCTGAAGCGCCATCACCTGAAGGTGCAGCTTCTCCTTCCGGAGCTGCTTCTGCGCCTGATGATTCTCCGCCTGAAGATTCAGCCTGTGGCATTTCAACATAATCTGTGCTTACTGTATATGTTCCATCCTCATTTACAACTAACCAGCCCTGAAGTACGAATGCTACGTCAAGGATAGCTGCACCTGTTGTAGGTTCTGATGCGCCAAGCATGTAGAACAGACCATCATTAATTGTAATATTAGAATATTTGCCTGTAGCTTCAGCTCTGTAGCTTTCTCCTACTACCCATGATGATGTGTCAACTGTTTCGCCTTCACCTGATGTAAGCTCGCCGTATTCGCCAGCTTCGATTGTTCCTGTGTAAGCTTCGCCATTGATGTACAGTGTAGCGCCTTCTGCAACTGTTACCGTACCATTGTTGATAAGACCGCTGATGTAGCTGTCAGATGTTACATTCCATGCGCCGCCTTCTGCTACAGAAACGAGTACGTTAGCACCTGCCATAGCTTTATTAACAACATGTGAGATGATGTAGTATTCGTTCATAGTGAACTCTGTAAGCTGTACGAATGCAGCCTGAGCTTCATCTTCTACTACATTGCCTTCTGCATCAAGAAGTGCATACTTAACTGTTGCTGACTCACCGCCGTTAGGAGCGATTCCTTCGCCATACTCAGCTGCAAGAGCATCAAGGTATGCTACTGCGCCTTCATTGTATGGAAGACCATGAACTGCTGATGTTGAAGAAATAGCACCATTAAGTGTTACGTCAGCATCGATATCAACAAGAAGTCCGCCTGCTGTTGTTCCAGCGCCTGTTCCTGTTCCGTTGTATACATCGCCTGTATATTCAACTGCTTCACCTTCATGAGTTGTAAGTGAAAGAGTTGTCTTATATGCGCCGCCTGCAGCTGGAGCTACGAATCCAGCTTCGTTAGCATCTGAGAATCCTGATGAGAATGTTGGCATTCCCCAAGCTTCGCCGTTCCACTTAGCAAATCCCTGTTCGCCTGATGTGTCGCCGCCGCCGCCTGATGTGCCATATCCGTCATCATCGTCCATCATCTGGAAGATGATTCCGCTCTTTGGATTCATTTCAGCGCCTGATACTGTATATGTTGAAGCCTGAGCACCTCTTACAAGGATAACTGCTTCTTCTGTGTTCCATACAGAACCCTTATCAAGGATTGTTGATTCAGCGCCCTGATGATCCATTACACCGAATACAGAATTAACAACTGTATCCTGGCCTTCGCCTTCAAATGTGTAGAGAACCTCGCCTGTTGCTTCATTAACGAGCTCAAGTCCGTCATATGAAGCACCGAAATATGTTGGGCCTGCACCTGTAAGGATAGTTGCATATGTTGTTCCTTCAAATGTTGTTCCGTAGAAGTTCTCATATGAAGAACCGATGTTGTATGTACCGTATGCAGAACCGTAATTTGTCTCATAACCGAAGAGTTCAGCTCCACCGTTCATTGATGATGAAGGATCTGCCGGGTCGTATTCTGTAACCTTGAGTACTGAATTAACGATGTTAAGTGTTGGATTTGTGCAGTCGTCTGTTGAAACTACTGCCCAGCTGCCTGACTCGATTGTTGAGTTGATCAGGTTGAATGAGCTGTTTGTTCCAAGTGTATTAACTGAACGAACGCCTCCGTAGATACCAAGGATCCATGGAGGAGAAATCATATATGCCTGAGCAGCTGTTGAAGCGTAGCCTTCGTAAGCTTCTGTCAGAGGATCTGATCCCTTTGTAACAATTGTTGAATCCTCAACGATTGCATTTGCATATGCATCAACGATGATAGCATCACGGCCGAAACCATCTGTTGTGATATCAACGTTCTGAAGTGTAAGTGTTGTCTTAGTATCTGCTGAGCCTGTTACTACAAACAGTGCGCCAGCTCCTGTGAAGTCGTTAGCATTCTTACCGTCAGAATTATCTGAGAATACGAATGTTGAATCCTTAACGATTGCAGATGTATCTGCTGCACCACCATTTACATACATATATGTAGTATTAGTAGCTGACTTATCATTAAGTTCGTCGCCAAGTTCAGATGTTACATTAACGTCTGAAACTGTTACTGTGCCGTCTTCTACAGTTGCCTCGTCAGCAAGGATACCACTTACGTTTTCACCTTCTGCAACAACACCTACGTAGAAGCTTGAGTCTGCACCTTTTTCTGCCCACGCAGGGATAAGTGATCCTGTGAGTGTAGGATCGCCGTCAACAGTCAGTGTAGCGTCAGCTGCAAATGCGCTGCCAGCCATAACTACTGCCATTGAACCTGCTGTGAGGAGAGAAAGAGCTGTCTTTGTTACTTTCTTCATTACCAGTTTCCTCCTAAAATTGTGTTTTACTGCATGTCACGGAACAACTCCTTATTCCCATGCAGTCGTTACCTTCGTTCGCTCGGTTACGTTTTTTTATAAATTACAGTTATATAACCGGCGAAACATAAAAAATTATACACGAAAAATTATATTTGACAATTGCCTATTAAACAAATAGGTAATATTCTACAAATTGTACAAACTTAGTGATGTTTTATAGTCGTTTTCGCCAATGTTGCAGCTTGTATCGTCCAATTCTGACCATGTATCCATTTTTCTCATACAACGCAGTGATAAAACATGGAGCCGTAACATTGCAGCCCGCTGCTAAATATGGATTGCTGCACAATTTGCGTTCTCGTACAGAACATTTAAAACAAACAGCCTGCCAAGACTAAAACAGCCTCCGGTTTCCCGGAGGCTGCTTGTTAAAATTCTTATTGATTTGCACATGTCAATATAGTCAGTTAACATTATGCACTGTTCTTATGTGATTTTTTATGGCCTGAAACGACTCGTCGCTTACAACATGCTCCATCTTGCATGCATCTGCTGTGGCTGTCTCCTCGCTTACACCGAGATTAACAAGCATCTTCGTAAGTACAATATGTCTCTCATATATCGTGTTGGCCAGCTCATATCCCTTTTCAGTCAGTGCAATATGTCCGTCACTGTCTATGATTATATATTCATCCTGTTTCAGCTTCGATACCGCTCTGCTTACAGAAGCCTTGGAAAATCCCATTTCCTCGGCAATATCAATAGATCTGACTGTATTTTTCTTTTTTCCCAAGACTAATATAGTCTCAAGATACATCTCTCCAGATTCCTGCATTTATCTTCTCCTGTGTTACCTGTTTCTAGGAATATCCTACAAATAATAGTAAAACCAACCTGCTATCCGGCCATCCGAAATCCCATGGTCCATCCGGGCCATATATGCATTTCCCTCCTGGTTCGCAAAATTTCACCGTGTTCCGAATAGTTATATGTTCAGACGGATCAATTATAAATGCTAAGATTTTTATTTGCAAGCACGTCTGACATCAACCCATCGTATCAGCCGCCCAGATATGCCTTCTTGATCTTCTCAGAACCCAGAAGCTGTGCGCCCGTACCGGACAGGGTTATGGCACCGGATTCCAGTACATATGCTCTGTCAGCTACCTTTAATGCTTTCTGAGCATTTTGTTCTACCAGCAGGATAGTAGTTCCCGCCTCATGAAGATCCTTAATGATGGCAAATATCTCATCAACCAGGATAGGTGCCAATCCCATGGACGGCTCATCCAGCATAAGAAGCTTCGGCATAGACATAAGCGCCCTACCCATTGCAAGCATCTGCTGCTCACCGCCGGACAGCGTTCCTGCTATTTGCTTGCGGCGCTCCTTAAGACGTGGAAAATGCGTATATACCTTCTCAAGAGATTCCTCGATTGTACTCTTCTGAGCAGTGTATGCTCCCATATCCAGATTTTCCTCTACAGACATCTCAAGGAAAATTCTTCTTCCTTCCGGACAATGTGCCAGTCCCATACCGACAATCTTATGTGCCGGAACTGCACCTATATTCTTATCAAGGAAAGTAATGGAGCCCGTTCTGGATCTGAGCAATCCTGATATGGTCTGAAGTGTTGTACTCTTACCTGCGCCATTAGAGCCTATCAAGGTTACAACCTCACCCTGATTAACCTCGAAGGAGATATCTTTTACTGCGTGGATATTTCCATAATATACATTAATGTTATCTACTTTCAGCATGTCTTACTCCTCCTTTCCCAGATAAGCCTCGATAACTGCCGGATTAGCCTGGATCTCTGCTGCTGTTCCCTTGGCAATGATCCTGCCGAAGTTAAGTACGCATATACCCTCGCAGATACCCATAACCAGCTTCATATCATGCTCAATCAGCAGAATAGCAATCTTAAAATCATCTCTGATCTTAGCTATTGTCTCCATCAACTCTCTGGTTTCATTAGGATTCATTCCGGCTGCCGGTTCGTCCAGAAGCAGCAATGTAGGATTAGTAGCAAGTGCACGGACAATCTCAAGTCGTCTCTGCGCTCCATAAGGAAGAGAGCTTGCCTTCCAGTCAGCCTTGTCCTGCATATCGAATATTGACAACAGCTCTAATGCGCGCTCGTGCATCTTCTTCTCAGTGCCGAAATATCTTGGAAGTCTTAATATTCCCTCTATTGTCGTATACTTCATATTATTATGAAGTCCGATCTTAACATTATCTTCTACCGTCAATTCATCAAACAGACGGATATTCTGAAATGTTCTTGCTATACCCATATGGTTTATCTGGGTCGTAGTCTTGCCTGATGTATCCTTGCCATTTAATATGATAGTACCTGACGTAGGCTGATATACCTTAGTAAGCAGGTTGAATACAGTTGTCTTGCCAGCTCCATTAGGTCCGATCAGACCGGCGATCTCAGTTTTGCCAACGATCATATTGAAATCATCAACAGCCTTAAGTCCGCCAAATTGTATACCCAAATGTCTGCACTCAATGGCAGGCATTTCATTTATATCTCTCTCCGGAACGATAGCGTCACTTGGATATGGCACCATTTTCCCTTTTTCAAAATTCTTATTTTCAGCCATATCAGTTGACCTCCTTATCCTTCTTGCGTCCCGGAATAATCTTCATAAACAGCTGCTTGATCTGCTTATTATTTGTAAAGATCATAACCAGGATAAGAACAATCGCATATACCAACATTCTGTAATCACTAAATGCACGTAAAAGTTCAGGAAGGGCATACAGAACCGTAGCTGCGATAATAGTTCCCTGCATATTGCCAAGTCCTCCGAGTACTACATATACCAGGATCAATATAGATGTATTGAAGTTGAACTTGGTAGCAACAACGCTTGAGAAATTCAGTCCGTATAATACGCCAGCTGCACCGGCAATAGCTGCGGAGAGTACAAATGCGATCATCTTATATCTTGTAACATTGATGCCTGATGCCTCTGCCGCAATACGATTATCACGAATAGCCATTACCGCACGTCCCGAACGGCTTCTCTTGAAGTTAAGAACAATTATAAGCGCGATGATAATAAGAACCGCTCCGCCTAAGAATGTAGAGATAGTCTCTGTTCCCACAGCGCCCTGCGCTCCCTGGATAATTGTCTTGCCTTCTGCACTCATGCCCAGATCCGCTACTGACTTGGTTCCCGAAGCATTAAATACTACATGAAGACCATTCTCATCAACGCCTACGATAAGACAGGTAATAAGATCCTTTATAATTTCGCCAAATGCAAGAGTTACAATGGCAAGATAATCACCTTTCAGCCTTAGTACAGGAATACCGATCAGAAATCCCATTACAGCCGCACATAACGAACCTATAACAAGAGCAACTATCAGGCGGATGGTTGCATCAGGAATTGATGAAGCCAGACTCTGTGATGTGATGATACCGGTAAATGCTCCGACACTCATGAAGCCAGCATGTCCCAATGACAGCTCACCTAATATGCCGACGCACATATTAAGACCAAGTGCTGCAACGATATAACAGCAGATAGGTATCAGCAAGGCTATCTGTGCACGTCCTAATACCTTAGTATTTGATAAAATTGTTAATAAAACGAATCCTATGATAACAGCAAGATATGTAAGTAAATCTCTGCGGGTATCTTTTCTAATTGTAAATTTGTTCATATCTGATACCCTCCCATCATACCTTTTCTGATATCTTCTTGCCCATAATACCTACAGGGCGAACAAGAAGAACAATGATCAACACTGCAAATACGATTGAGTTTGCCAGGTTTGTTGATACATAAGCCTTAGCAAGCGACTCGATTATTCCAATCAGCAGACCGCCGATAAATGCGCCCGGAATTGAGCCGATACCGCCAAATACTGCCGCTGTAAATGCCTTGATGCCGGGCATAGAACCTGTAGTAGGCATAAGCGTCGGATATGCAGAACACATAAGCACACCTGCAATAGCCGCAAGTCCCGAACCAATGGCAAATGTAAGAGATATTGTTCTGTTAACATTGATGCCCATCAGCTGAGCTGCGCCCTTGTCCTCTGAGCAGGCACGCATAGCCTTACCCATTTTGCCCTTGCTTACGAAAAGCGAAAGACCGATCATAATAACAATACATACGCAGATCGTTACGATTGAGTTGATTGAAATGTTAAGCTGACCATCAAACAAAGAAACGGTTCCTGTTATTATCGCCTTGTATGAAACAGGATTTGCGCCGAAGATAAGCTGCGCTGCGTTTTGAAGAAAATAAGATACGCCGATTGCTGTAATAAGAACTGCCAATGAAGATGCACTTCTTAAAGGCTTATATGCAAGTCCTTCAATAACGATACCTAAAACCGTACAAACGATGACAGCTATAATAACTGCCAGCCATGAAGGAAGATTCAGGCTGTTCATTGCAAGAAATGATATATAGCCGCCTACCATGATTACGTCACCATGAGCAAAGTTCAGCATTTTGGCAATACCATAAACCATGGTATAACCAAGGGCTATAATTGCATATACGCTGCCCAGACTCAGGCCACTTATTAAATAAGATAAAAATGCCATAATATTCCCTTTTAAACAAATACACAACTACGCTGCCAAGCTCAAAAGAGCTTAGCAGCATAGCAGTAATTAATATTTTCTGATATTTTAGATTAAGAGCACGACCTGTGCCTAATACATCGTTCTGCAAATAACTGCACTAAATCAGTCCGGTTAATTGTACTCTGTATTATTCTGTAGATTATTCAGCTTCCGGAAGAACGTATGTGCCGTCCTTGATAACTACAGCCATAGGAGCCTTAGAAACTTCACCTTCTGCATTCCATGTCATGCCTGTACCTGTAAGACCATCAACTGAGATAGTTGTCATAACAGAAATCATAGCCTCGCACATCTCTTCTGTTGACATAGAATCTGTGATTCCGGCTGCCTGAATTGCGTCATAGATAATGTAAACTGCATCATAAGCATCTGCTGCGAACTGGTTAGGAACCTCTCCGTACAGATCCTTGTATGTTGTTACAAAGTTCTGTGTACGCTCGTCTTCTGCATCTGCTGAGAATGGTGTAAGGAGCATTACGCCTTCAGCAAGGCTTGTATCAAATCCATCCATTGTAAGGATTCCGTCCATACCGTCAACACCAAACCATGTTGGTTCATATCCCATGCTCTTAGCCTGAGAGAAGATAAGTGATGCAGGTGTATAATACATAGGAAGGAATACAAGATCAGCACCGGCTGCCTGAGCTGCTGTAAGCTGTACTGAGAAGTCTGTTGATGTGTCTTCTGTAAATGTTCCTTCGTAAACTACACTAAGTCCTTTAGATGCTGCCTCTGAAACGAAAGTATCGCGGATACCCTGTGAATAAGCATCATCATTCTTATAGATTACAGCAATCTTAGCTTCCGGCATATTCTCTGCCATGTAGTCAGCTGATGCAACACCCTGGTTAGGGTCTGTGAAGCATACCTGGAATACGTTATCCTTGCCTTCTACAACTGAAGCTGCTGAAGCTGAAGGAGTGATCTCGAATACTCTGTCTTTGTTTGTTTCTGTTGATACAGCAAGGCATGGGGTAGTTGTTACTGAACCAACAAGGAAATTCATTCCCCAGTCCATAAGGTTGTTGTAAGCATTAACAGATGTCTCAGCATCGTGAACATCGTCTTCTGCCTTGAACTCGAACTGGATAGCTCCGCCTAAAGCGTTAATCTCATCAACAGCGATCTGTGCGCCGTTCATAGCAGCTGTTCCATAGATAGCAGCACCGCCTGTAAGAGGTCCGATACCTCCGATCTTGAATGTACCTGATGCTTCTGTTGACTCTGAAGCCATTGCCATTGTGCATACGCTTGTAGCTGCCATTGCCATCATTGCTGCAGCTGCAATAATTCTTTTCATTTTCATAGTAGTTTTCCCTTTCCATTTTATTTATGTAAGCAGATAGCCATCTGACTGTCAGGTGACTATCTGTCAACATCACTTTACCGTACTAATTTGTTCGGTATTATACAACCAGCATTATCTGTTGTCGAATACTTTTTTCTCTTTGTTGTGTTTTTTTCTGTACATCGGATCCTTCATGTTATTTTCGCACAAAAACCTTTCTTACAATGTCTACCGGAATTATTAAAATTGCCAAAATCATTGATACTATCAAGGCTTTTGCACTGAGCATGGTAGTGCCGAATACCACTCCGCCCAACTCTATTACCAGTGTCTGCAATACAAAAACTCCACTCATAACCAGGATGAATTTCTTGTTTTCTCCTATATGTTCAAACAGATTATACCTTTCCGATCTGGTATTCAGACTGTTAAATATGATCGAATAAATAAAGAATGCAAACATAAATGTTCTCTTATATAATTCCGAGTCTGCACAATCGGCCGGCGTAACAAAGCTTGTTATACCTGCCATATTTTCAAGGATCATTACAGAACCCAACGTAATAAACAGAGCACTCACGCCGATGGCTGATTTGATATAAGTAGTAAGGATATTATCCGTTCTTTTGGCCGGCTGTTCCTTCATATATCGGTCAAGGATAGGCTCACTGCCATATGCCATTGCTGCAAGCGTATCCATGATAAGATTGATCCATAATATCTGGACAATCGTAAATGGTTCTGCCCAGCCTAATATCGGCGCAATAATATTCATTAATAATGTACTCACATTAACAGTAAGCTGGAATATCAGGAATTTGCCTACTGACCTTGCCATCGTTCGGCTGTTAAGTATACAGTCCTTGATAGATGTAAGGCTGTTATTAAGAATAACAACGTCTCCTGCCTCCTGCGCTACAGCCGTTCCGTCGCCCATTGCAAATCCCACATCAGCCTGTTTAAGTGCCGGTGCATCATTTACGCCATCTCCTGTCATGCCGCAGACATTGTCCAGCTGCTGAGATAAAAGCACCAGTCTCTTCTTATCTAAAGGCTTAGCTCTGCTTACTACCCGGAGATTAGGAAGCTTGCTCTTAAGTTCTTCATCTGACATCTGCTCTAATTGTTCGTGGGTAAGTACAACATCTGTCTCTTCGTTTTGTACGATTCCTGCCTCCTTGGCGATGGCTACTGCCGTCTCCTCTGCGTCACCTGTAACCATTACCACCTGGATTCCGGCAGTATTAAGGATCTGTACCGTTTCTACAGCATCTGTACGCACATTATCGCGAAGGCACAGGATTGCCAGAAGTATCGTCTTGTCACCTTCGAGCCGCGCAACTGACAGAAGCTTCATTGTCCTTTTGGCCTGGGCATGCATTTGCTCCTCCACTACTGCTCTGTCTGCCTCTGCAAAGGTTCTCTCCTGTCCGTCTGCAAGTTTGTAATGAGTTATTTTATTTATTATATTCTCTGTTGCGCCCTTCCAGTAGATCGTTCCATCCTTAAGGATTGCTGTTGCGCATTTCTTTTCTGAGTCAAATCCGCTTACCTCTAATACCTTGTCATGATTATTTTTCGATTCATCATATCCATGGCTTAATGCATATGTAAGCAATGCCCGGTCCATGTTATTGCTGCCTATCGCCTTGCCGTCAGAAACCTTAGCCAGGTTATTGATCGTAATCGCTTCAATAAAGTCCGGATCAGAGATATTATCAACAATCTCTCCTGCACCAGTTATGAACTCTACTAAGGACAGATTGCCTTGTGTGATCGTTCCTGTTTTATCACTGAACAGGACATTCATATATGCTGAATCGGAAAATGCCGCCTTATGACTTACCAGAATATTCTTCTTGTACATAGATTCTGTGTTCATGGACTGAACAAGGCTGTTCATCATAGGAAGACCTTCCGGTACTGCCATTATGATTATAGAAGCCATCAGCATTACAGCCTCCGCAATCAGAAGAAGCACCGATGCTGTTGTGATCATTTCCTCAGATCTTGCAAGCGATAAGAGAACATGCAAAATACCCGCAATAGCTGCTGCCGATATTCCCAGCTTGCCAATTCCCGCTGCAACGACTTCCAGCTTGAGACTGGAGGTGTCCTTACGCTCCTCCTCGCCTTCATCGCTTGTAAGTGCCTTGTTGATCTTGCCCAGTTCGGACTCGTCGCCGATGACAGTTGCGATCATATATGCCTCACCGGAGGTAACTACAGAGCCCATGAATACCTTGAACTCTGAGGCATAGTCTGTAGACTCAGCTTCCTGCATGGTGTCTGCCGCCTTCTTATCCTCGTCCCTGGATTCACCATTTAATGCAGCCTGAGATACCTTGATATGTCCGTCTATCAGAAGACCATCCGCAGGTACCTTGTCTCCTGCCTGAATCAGGATCGTATCTCCCTTTACGATCTCGCTTGTAAGGATATTAACTAATTTGCCATTTCGTATTACCTTGGCAAATGTCTTATTATATTCTTCCTGCAAGGCCTCGCTCCTGGAGGTATTTCTGTATTCTGACAGCGTGCTGAATCCCGTTGCCAATGCAACAGCCAATACTATGCTAAGTATTTCGATAGCATCATTATCTCCCGCAAGTGCCGGAACAAACATTCCGAGAATTGCCAAAATTATCTTAAGAACCAGTGCTATGCACAAAACCTTGATCCAAATATCGCCAAATGAACCTATAAACATCGACCATAATGATGCCGTCTCCCTCTTAGCCAGCTCATTTGTTCCATATTTATTTTTGCTGTCATTTACCTGGGAATCTGATAATCCCTGAAGTAATTCTTCCTTATTTATATCAGTCATTTTCCTGTTATCCCTCTCCTATATATAATTACCCCTGCTGAAACGACACATAAAATTTCAGCATTTGTTACAAGCCCCTTATATATTCTTTATGAATTGTTGTTACTCTAATGATAATTATGATTTTTGTCAACAGCAAAACATTATACCTGACTCCGGTACACGCACATTCCCTTCAGACATACTATTCATGTTGATTTCTCACAGTCAGAACCTTATACTTTCATTTGATATATGAACACACATTATATAGGAAGTTTTACAATGAACCTGATGTCTGAAATAAAAAAATTAGAATTCCCGCCTATCGGACTGCGTATTATAAAGTCAGCCATAGGTGTTTTCTTATGTTTCCTTATCAATATGCTCCGGGGCGGAGAAGGTATTGTATTTTATTCTCAGTTGGCTGTTCTGTGGTGCATGCAGGATTATATTTCTGAAACCAGGGCCAAGGCAAAACAAAGAACCATCGGCACGGCAATCGGCGCCGTGTCCGGTTTGATCGTGCTGATATTGCTAAAAGCCATTTATTCCGTCATAGATATTCATATTGCTGAAGAAGCACAAGGAACTGCCGAGAATTTTGCCAACGCGATCCTGATCTCCCTGTTCATAATACTCACTCTCTATACAACGGTAGTAATCGGCAAGAAACAGGCCTCCTACTTCTCCTGCGTTGTTTTCCTGAGTATTGTTGTTAATCATTTGGGCGATGCTAATCCGTATTTATTTGTATGGAATAGATTTTTAGATACCATGATCGGCATTATTCTGGGCGTTATCGTCAACAGCTTTTCCCTGCCGAGGCGCAAAAACCGCAATATTTTATTTGTTTCCGGCGTTGATGATACCTTGCTCAACCACCGTGATAACTTGTCAGGATTTGAAAAGGTGGAACTTAACCGCATGATTGAAGACGGAGCCAAATTCACAGTTTCAACTATGAGAACCCCTGCCGCCATCAGTGAATCCATCGGAGACATTCATCTGAATCTCCCTGTTATAGTCATGGATGGTGCCGCCCTATATGATTTTAAGGACCGAAGATATAGGAAGGTCTACGTTATTGAACCCGAAAACAGCAGAAAAATTGCGTCATTTCTTGATAAGAGGCAGGTTCCTTATTTTGCAAATGTAATCCTGCAGGACCTTCTTATCATCTATTATCAGCAAACAAATCTGGAGATTTATAACCAACTGATAGCTAAACTCAGAAAATCGCCTTACAGAAATTATGTTCAGCGTCCTCTGACAGATGGCGAGTCAGTAGTTTATTTCATGCTGCTGAATAAAACGGAAGTTATTGAAAAAATTTACCGACAGATGCAAGGTTCGGACTTTCCTTCAGATATGAAGATCCTTAAGTATCCGTCCAGAGACTACCCGGGATATTCTTATATTAAGATTTATAACAAGCATGCAACGAGAGAACATATGCTCGAACACCTTATCAAAGAAGTAAACTGCGATAAAGTCGTCACCATAGGCACAGTTCCCGGCAAAACGGATTATGTTGTAGAACCCGGCGATTCTAACAGAGTAGTCAGATTAATTAAGTCTGTTTATGAACCATTTTGGTGGAAGAAAGTGCCGTAAATCCTTAAATTTGTGCTTACATTATCGAAAAATTCGTAGTAGTATAAACCTTGGAAATTTAATACGGAAATGAAATAACGACATTAAATATCGGCATGGCTGTTGTCTGATGGCCATCCACGGATAGTTAATGTCGTTTTTTATTGCCTTGCATATGGAAAGGAAAATTTTATGCCAAAAACAAAATTTCAAAGTGTTATTTTTACCGCCATTATGGCTTTTTGTATGGTTTACTGCATGACAGTCTATACCATCACGCTCAAATATGGATCACTCCAATATCAGATATTTTTCACGGCAATTAAAGAGATGTGGCTGGAGTATATCGTTGTATTCTGTCTGATTTTTTTCCTGATAACAAACACAGCGAAAAAATTGGCATTCAGGATCATCAAACCAGACAGCACACAGCCAATATTTGTAATTCTGGCGATCCAATGCTTTACGGTATGCCAGATCGTTCCTGTTATAACATTGTTTGCAACACTGGTACATAATGGAATTTCTGCCGATTGGTTTTGTCAGTGGATAGAACTGGCTGTCGTATGTTTTCCAATGGCGCTGTGTTTACAGGTCTTTTTTGTGGGGCCTTTAGTACGCCTGATCTTCAGAAGTATATTTAAAAGTCAGATAAAATAAAGTAGGAGAACAGCCACCTGAAGTTTCAGAATATATGGTCAAGTGATTACATAGATCCAATAAGCGCTCAATAACATATATTAGTTTATTGAGCGCTTAATTCATCGTTATATTTATTTTTTCAGTCCAAACCTTCTGGCTGCTTTATTTAACTGACCTACAACTGCCAAAACTATTACTGCAGCCACACCGATCTGCACCAGGTTGCCGGGAATAGATGTCACCGGTGCGACCCAGTTACCATAGATAATGCCCTCTGCAATATAGTATCCGACGATCTTAATGGCACAGGCTGCGGCAATCGCGATCACATACCACTTGAATTTCTGATGGCTGACTTTTTCTGTTATAAGACCTACAACGAAGCCCATGATCCCAACTATCACAAACGTAAACGGAGCCCACAATGTCCAGCCTGACAGAAGATCAAACAAACCCATGCCGACGCCTCCTGCAATAGCGCCCGTCTTCTTGCCAAATACAATAGCCGCAATAAACAGCGGCACATTGCCGAAATGCACGAGCCCTCCGTTGGCTGTAATCGGCAGCCTGATATTGATAAATGCCGTAAAAACATATGTCAGCGCTACAAATAGTGCTGTAATTGTAAGAAACTGAATAGATTCTGATTTCTTAGTACCATTTGCTCCGGATTTTGTATCTGCATGTACATTTGCGTTAATATTTTCCATTTTCTGCACTCCTTTTTTCAAGGCTGAGCCAAATATCTTCAAGCAATTTGACTGACCTGTTTTATTGATGTGCAGAAGAATACTGCAGTTCTGATTATAATAAAATAACCAGTTGCAGAGCAAAGTATATAACCAGATTGCTTTGTTTTCTTATAAGAGTCTGATTCCGGCCTTCTCACAAGACTTCATCGTCTCAGCATCCCATACACTCGACTGAACCTCGCCGATATGAGCGCAGCCCATCAGCAGCATGCATAACCTTGACTGTCCGATGCCTCCGCCGATAGTAAGAGGGAGCTCATCATTCAGAAGCATCTTATGAAACGGCATGTCTCTTCTGTCATCACAGCCTGCTATTGTCAGCTGTCTGTCCAGAGACTCGCTGTCAACGCGGATACCCATAGAGGAGATCTCCAGTGCACTTTCAAGCACCTTATGCCAGAACATAATATCGCAGTTTAACTCCCAGTCATCATAATCAGGAGCTCTGCCGTCATGAGGCTTGCCAGACTTAAGTGCGCCGCCGATCTTCATAATGCAGGCTGTCGGATGCTCCTTAACATAAGCGCTCTCCCTGGCATGGCTGTCAAGCTCCGGATACATGTCCTCAAGCTCCTGAGTTGTTACAAATGATACTTCTCTTGTCAACTCAACGCCCAATTGAGGATAGTACACCTTAACCCTGTCAGCTGTATTGCATATAGCCTCCACTATTAATGAAACTACCAGCTTAAGGAATTCAATATTTCGATTTTCCTTTAGGATAACCTTCTCCCAATCCCACTGATCAACATATATCGAATGGTAATTATCCAGATCTTCATCCCTTCTGATAGCGTTCATATCTGTATAGAGGCCATTTCCTACCTTAAAGTCATACCTCTTAAGTGCAAATCTCTTCCACTTAGCCAATGAATGGACTACCTGCGCTTCTGCTCCGCCCAATGCCGGTATGTCAAATGACACCGGCCGTTCTACACCATTCAGATTGTCATTAAGTCCTGATGACTCCATAACAAACAGCGGTGCAGAAACTCTCTTAATATTAAGAGCCTTCGACAGCTCCTTCTGAAAAGTATCCTTAATATATACTATCGCACGTTGTGTATCATACTCATCTAACGGCGACACATATCCTTCCGGAATATATACTTTACTCATACCTTACTCCTATAAAAATCCCGACTGCTCATGCAGTTTTACATAAAAATGGACTGCCCCGGCATCTGCACGCCTCAGGCAATCCTACCGATACTCACGCAAAATATTCTAGCGAATAGGCAGTTATTTGTAAATAGCGAATGCATAGGCGAATATGGCAAGAGAGCCGCATGCGCGGCTCCCCTAAAATCTGCTGTTTTCTGCTTACTCCAACTCAAATGCTCCCGTATACAGCTGGTAATATGTACCCTTTTGCCTGATCAGCTCATCGTGGCTGCCCCGTTCAATGATGTGGCCCTTATCAAGCACGATTATTACATCCGAGTTCTTGACTGTTGAGAGTCTGTGTGCAATCACAAATACAGTTCTTCCCTCCATCAATTTGTCCATACCGTCCTGAACCAGAGCCTCTGTATGAGTATCGATAGAAGATGTCGCCTCGTCAAGTATCATAACAGGCGGATCCGCAACTGCAGCTCGTGCAATAGACAGCAGCTGTCTCTGACCTTGTGACAGGCCGCTTCCGTCACCGCCGATAATCGTATTATATCCCTCCGGCAGCATATTGATGAATCCGTCGGCATTGGCCAGTTTAGCTGCTGCAATGCGTTGCTCATCCGTCGCCTTAGGATTGCCATAGCGGATATTTTCCATAACAGTATCTGTAAACAGATTTACATCCTGAAGCACGATACCCAGGCTCCTACGCAGGTCGGCCTTCCTGATCTTGTTGATATTTATTCCGTCATATCTTATCTTGCCGTCTGCAATATCATAGAATCTGTTTATCAGGTTCGTTATGGTCGTCTTGCCTGCGCCCGTTGCTCCGACAAATGCAATCTTCTGTCCCGGCTGTGCGTCAATCGTTATATCATGAAGGATCATCTTCTCCTGCGTATAGCCGAAGTCTACATGGTCAAATACTATATGCCCCTCCAGTTTCGTATATGTAACCGTACCGTCACTGTGAGGATGTCTCCATGCCCAGAGATTATTCTTCTCGCTGCATTCTGTAAGAACACCATTTTCTTCCTTTGCATTTACAAGTGTTACATATCCGTCATCCACCTCATCACTTTCATCCATAAAGGCAAATATTCTCGATGCACCGGCAAGTGCGATTATTATTGAGTTAAACTGGTTCGATATCTGCGAGATCGGGCTTGTAAAGCTTCTCGACAATGTAAGGAAGGACGCGATCATTCCGAGAGTAAGAACATTTGCCCCCGACAGACAGATGTTTGTAACTCCGGAGATCGCCAATGCCGCTCCGACTATCGCAATGATCACATACTGAAGTGATCCCAGTGCATTCATCATAGGCATGATTGAGTTGGCCATGCCGCCAGCCTTGCCGGCATTTTCCGCCCAGGCTGCATTGCGTTCAGCGAGCCCCTCTTTATTCTCAGGCTCGTGGCAGAATACCTTGATGACCTTCTGACCATTTACCATCTCCTCTACATATCCGTTAAGGGCTGCGAGGCTGGTCTGCTGATGCACAGAATACACGCCGATCCTGCCTGTTGTTTTCTTAATAAACCACATGATAAAGGATATGATAACCAGTACAACAATTGTAAGCCACACGCTTATGCTCAGCATGCATACAAATACCGCTACGATCGTAAATACCGATGATAATAACTGGGCAAATGACTGGGCGATCATCTGACGGAGTGTATCCGTATCATTAGTATATAAACTCATAATGTCGCCGTGTGTATGGGTATCGAAATATCTTATCGGAAGATGCTGCATCTTATTAAACATATCATCTCGGATGTTCTTCAGCGTACCCTGTGCCACCGTTACCATCTGCCTGTTATAGAGCCATGTAGCGGCCGTTCCTATAAGATATATTACCGCAATGTTTATTATCGCCTTGATAAGTCCCGTGAAGTTAGGATCCGCCTCTCCCAAGAGCGGTGTAATATATCCGTCGATCAATGTCTGCAGGAACATAGAAGATGCGGCACTTGCGACCGCACTTATCAAAATGCAGACAATAACAAATATCATTGTTCCCTTATATTTTTTCATATAGCTAAGAAGACGTTTTACCGTCTTAATATCTATCTTAAGCTCCGGCCTGTTCTTCTCATTCATCGTCGTCGCCTCCCTTCTGCTGAGATGCATAAACCTCCCGGTATACATCGCTGGCTGCCATCAGTTCATCATGAGTTCCCATGGCTGCAATATGTCCGTCATCCAGCATAATGATCTTGTCCGCATTCTGTACGGAACTGATTCTCTGTGCAATAATGATCTTGGTCGTATTCGGTATATATTCCTTAAGTGCTGCCTGAATCTTAGCATCCGTCTTCGTATCCACCGCAGATGTTGAATCATCCAGTATCAATACCTTCGGATTCTTAAGAAGTGCTCTGGCTATACAGAGCCTTTGCTTTTGTCCGCCTGATACATTTGTACCGCCCTGCTCAATATATGTGTCATATTTATCCGGCATACTCTCGATAAATTCATCCGCGCAGGCCAGCTGGCAGGCATGAATGATCTGCTCATCCGAAGCATTCTTATCGCCCCAACGCAGGTTTTCCTTAATCGTTCCCGAGAACAGCTCATTTTTCTGCAGCACCATTGCGACAGAATTTCTGAGTGTATCAAGATCATAATTTCTGACATCAACACCGCCCAGTGTAACCGAACCATTTGTGACATCATAGAGTCTTGGAATCAGCTGGACCAGCGACGACTTAGATGAACCTGTCGGACCGATAATTCCGATAGTTTCACCTGATTTAATATGAAGATTTATGTCAGACAGCACATTTTTATTGGCCTTGCTGCTGTATGCAAAATTCACATGGTCAAATACTATCTCCCCATCCTTAACCTCCATAACCGGATCGGCCGGATTTTCAATATCAGTTTTCTCATTCAACACCTCTGCAATACGCTGGGCAGATGAATTGGCGATAACTATCATGGCAAATACCATTGACAGCATCATAAGACTCATGAGTATCTGGATTGCATATGAGAACAGCGCCGTAAGATCGCCGGTCGTAAGGCCGATTGCCGCATTATTGCCGCTGGCTACTATGGCCTTGGCTCCAAGCCATGAGATAAGTACCATGCACGCATAGATACAGAACTGCATAAGAGGCGCATTAAGAGATATAAGCCTCTCTGCCTTGGCAAAATCCTTGTAGATTCTCTCTGAGATCTTGCCAAACTTGCCCTTCTCCGTCTCTTCCTGGTTAAATGACTTGACAACACGGATGCCCTTGACATTTTCCTGAACCACATTATTCAGACTGTCATACGTATTGAATACTCTCTTGAATATCGGATTGGCCTTCCAGACGATAATACCCAGGAGGATTGCCAGTATCGGGATTATTGCCAGGAACACCAGTGAAATCTGAACATTGATTGCAAATGATACGATCATAGAAAATATCAGCATGACCGGACCTCTGATGGCCATTCGGATCAGCATCTGGTAGGCATTTTGTATATTAGTCACGTCCGTTGTAAGCCTTGTTACAATAGATGCCGTTGAGAATTTATCAATGTTTGAGAAGGCAAATGTCTGCACATTCTTATACATATCCTCCCTGAGGTTAGCTGCAAATCCAGCCGACGCCTTAGCTGCAATCCATGCAGACAGATATCCTGCTGCCAGCTCTAAAATTGCAAAAATAATTATGGCAATTCCAAATTTCCATACAGCTCTCATACTGCCTTCATAGATGCCATAATCAATCAGACTTGCCATATATAATGGTATTATGATCTCAAATACTACCTCAATAACAGAGAAGATAATCGTCCATATGGTGGACTTCTTCTGCTCTCTGAGGCTTTTAGCCAGTGTTCTTATCAAAACTAACATCTCCTTTACTATAAAATTATTGCCGACACGTCATAAATGGTTCAGACGGTTTCGAGTAATGACGATACGCCGATGCCTGTGGTATGCAGCAGCTTTCTATTTGTGTAGCACGCTACATTTTTGTGTTAAAAAGAATTACCGGCTATATTCGGTAATTCTTCATTCAATCAAGATTATTATAAATTATATTCAGCAGCTTCTCTAATTCCTTAACTTGCTCATCGTTCATTCCTGCCAGAAGTTTCTTCTCCTGAGCATTAATGGTTCGCTCTATCTCCTGCCCGATTCTGTGGGACTTAGCAGTTAATTCTACTATCTTATTTCTCTTATCTTCACGATCAGTATATGTAATAAGAAAGTCCGCCTTCTCCATACGCGATATGATTCCGACTACGGTAGGATGCGCAACCTCAAGAATGAGCTCTACCTCTTTTTGCGTTGCACGCCCGCCCTTACTGGCAAGAAACGCAAGAACCCTGCTCTGCATCATCGTAAGATCATGCTTTTTCAGATCCATATCTGCTTTTTTTTGCAGCTTGTCATCAATTACTTTGATAAGATATCCGACATGCAGATGATGCTTATTCATATCCATCTCCTTTTATGTAGCATGCTACAGATATAAAACATATTTCAGGAATTGTCAATAGATGATCTTAAAAATCCTGTTTTTCGTATAGATGATCTTAAAAATCCTGTTTTTCGAGAACGCATTCCCTTCTCACTTACGATCCCGGAGGAACCGAAGACGCTTGATACGTAATTTTCTTCTTTCCATGCAAATGGCATACGGCAAATGATTCTTGAAAAGCGTAAAGAGAAGATACGACTTGCCGCATCTGCGCATACCGGTTATGACTTTTATAAGAATGCTATTACGTCGGAAGATGGTATGAGAAGTCACTTGAACTATCCGTCGAAAATGATTGTTTTGTAATCTTGAAGAAACTAAGAAAATATTGAGAAGCGGCTTTGAAGAAACGCGCAATATTGAAATAAATAGTTTTGAAGAAATGCACATTCTGTGATATAACATGCTTAGATCCAAGGAGGTAGAAAATGTATTTCGAAAGAAAAGCGTACAAAAAATTATTGGAGTGGAAAGAAAAGTATGCGGAAAAATATGCCGTTTTACTAGAAGGAGCAAGGCGAGTCGGAAAATCAACAATTGCTGAGCATTTTGCGAAGAATGAATATAAGTCATACATTTTGATCGATTTTTCAAAGGCAACAGATAATTTACGCAATTGTTTTAATGATATAGGGAATCTGAATATATTTTTTCTGAGATTACAGGCGGAAACAGGAGTAACTTTATATGAGCATGAATCATTGATTATTTTTGATGAAGTGCAGCTTTTTCCGCAAGCAAGACAGGCCATAAAACACCTGGTAGCAGATGGTAGATACAATTATCTGGAGACGGATTCTTTGATATCAATAAAGAAAAATGTAAAAGACATTTTAATCCCATCGGAAGAAATGAAAATACAGGTATATCCTATGGATTACGAAGAATTCTGCACAGCAGTTGGCGATAACTATGATCTTTTGAAACAAATTTATCATATGAACT
>CAVAJR010000029.1:20937-30522 GCA_963589005.1 Bacteroidaceae bacterium
CTATATGGCTGTGGGAGGTATGCCACAGGCAGTGGAAGCCTATTTGGAAAGAAAAAACTTTTCGGAAATTGATATGGTAAAAAGACAGATCATATCCCTTTACGAAGAAGACTTTAAAAAGATTGATGCATCGGGAAGAATATCTGCATTGTATCACTCCATTCCGGCTCAGTTGGCAAAAGATGCGCGAAAGTACAGAATTACAACGGCCATAGGAAGGAAAGGCAATACGAAGGCAGATGAATTGTTATACGAGCTGATTGATTCCAAAACAATTTTACCATGCTATAATTCAACAGATCCAAGAGTAAGTCTGACAGACACAAAGGATTTTAACAGTTATAAATTGTACCTGTCGGATACAGGATTATTCGTTACATTGATGTTTATCGATCGACCGGTAACGGAAAATGATATATATGCAAAATTATTATCTGACAAATTGCCGGCAAACCTGGGATATCTTTATGAAAACCTTGTTGCTCAAATGATCACAGCATCCGGCAGAGAACTTTATTATCATACATGGGAGAAAAAAGGAAGTACTCATTATTATGAAGTCGATTTTCTGACTTCAGAAGGAAGTAAAATAAATGCTTTTGAGATAAAATCTTCCGGGGCAGGAAAGCATGAGTCGATCAAGATGTTTTACAAAAAGTTTTCGAAGAATGTGAATAACGTATATTTGCTGTCGCAGAAGGATGTTGGTAAAGAGGAAAATCTATTGTTGAAACCGTTTTATCTGATGCCTTTTTTGACATAATAAAATTTCCGTCAAAATCCGAGACAGGAAAAGGTATATTGACACAGCCGTACGACTAAGAATATAATGAAAGCAGCAAAATATAGCCGTACGGCTAAAACGCGATTATGAAAAAGAAAATATGGTCGTACGACTAAGGAAAGAGCACAGAATGAAAATTGCGGATGCAAAATCTCTGGGTATTGAGATAAGAAAACGAAGAAAAGAATTACAGTACACACAAGCGTATGTTGCGGAGTTTACAGGTTTAAGTGTTTCATTTATATCGGACGTGGAAAATGGAAAGCCAACGGTAGAGCTGCAAAAAACACTTGAACTGATTCAGATTTTGGGTCTGGATGTGAGCGTGGAGAAAAGAGGGAAATAATGCATGATTTAGTAGTGCGGATAGAATGCAATCTACCAATCACCCGTTTACATTCATCATGCAATTATCCGGCAGCTGCGCATTTTTAATACATCACATACAATTCATCTGACGAACCGATCAGATCCATCAGATGTACTCCTCCCAGGATATCCACTGGGTTACCATCTGAATCGGTATACACATCCCTGGTATCATAATGAGCGATGGCATCATGATAAGCTGTATAATCAGCATCCGGATCCATTGCCTCCTGCAATACCCAGAGCCTGATGTCATTTGCCTTAAGATCATAATTTTCAAGCATTGATACATAAACATCGTAGAAAACTGATTTCTCATCTTCCTTGCTTATGCTTACCCATTCATTAGCATCCATTTCGTAGCTGTTTATTACATCCCAGTTGGTAGTTACATCCGGGAACAATCGATACAGTCCCCGCGAGCAATCAAGACCATCTTCGCATGCAGGCTCTGACGATGCCTCATACAAATATACGTCACCTTGCCCCTGTTCATGATACCCTACAGAACAGATCCATTCAAAGGCTGTGCCCGTATATCGGAACAAATCCAGTGAAGTAATGCTGCACATTACATCCTGATGACTCTCAATGCCTATTATCTGACCCGATTCGCCCAAATAGGTAAACGCACACGCCTGTGCATCATATGACTTAAGCAAGGAGAAAGGCAGCGCAAATTCCCTGGAATCTGCATAATAGACCTCTCTTGTATCAGGATTTATCTCATACATCACTACTGATATTTTGTCAGCTTCCAGAATATCAGTCTCCAGCAGTTCATCCGCTCCATCACCATCAAAATCCATTATTTTCCAGCTGATGACGCCGCTGACATCGCTTTCGCTCCATTGCGTAATGTCGCTCATCGACCCAGCATCAGAATATAACGTGTCCCTTGTTACCATTCCTTTTTCAGAAATCAATATATCATTTACATAATTTTCGAATATCTCTATCGTCTCTGTATCACCGACAGCATTTTCTGCACCAGGATATATTGATGACGATTCAGCAGCTTCATTGCTTATGTCTGCTGCATTATCTTCACCTGCAAATGTACTTACATCCATAACCCCTGCCAACATAACTGCGCTCATGCCGCAGACCATCACATACTGAATTTTCTTCTTTATCCTGTTATTCATATCTGCCTCTTTTTCTATTGCATTTTATCCTTCGCCTTTTTATACCGATCTTAAGCTGTAGACGAACATTTTCCGTAGGTTATTATATTATAATACAGATTTCTTTCAATCTTTTGAAAGCATTTTTTCGCAAGTGTCTGCCTGTACCGGTTTACATATATGACATTACAGCGGTATAATCCACTCCACAGTTGTTTTCTGAAAGTCAGTAATTTAAAATGCCTGATATGAGGAGAGAATGTATGAAAAATATTGGTATACGAATGGCAGATCCGGAAGATGCCGCAGCCTTGCTTGATATTTATTCCTATTATGTAAAAAATACAGCGATCACCTATGAATACGATGTTCCTAGTGTTGCTGAATTTAAGGAAAGAATCCGGCATACCCTTGAGAAATACCCTTACATTGTCGCCGTAGATAACTCTGGTGAAGCCAATAGTGAGCAAAATATTTTTCCTTCACATCATGAAAGGATCGTCGGTTACGCATATGCAGGATGTTTTAAATCGAGAGCAGCATATGACTGGAGCGTAGAAACAAGCATATATGTCGCTAAGGATGCTCATAATATGGGTATAGGAAAACAACTTTATGTCGAGCTTGAAAAACAGCTTAAAGATATGAATATTCTTAATGTCAATGCCTGCATTGCCTGCACACAGTCAGAAGATGAATATCTTACTAATGCCAGTATAAGATTTCATGAAAAATCAGGCTACAACAAGGTGGGAATATTTCACCAATGCGCTTATAAATTCGGAAGATGGTATGATATGATCTGGATGGAGAAATTCATCGGCGAGCACATCGCCAGCCAGCCTGATGTTATATGGGGCAAAGCACAGAAAAAGGAGACAATATTATGAGAACCGACAGAGGAATATTGGTCAGGATTTTTAGCTTAATTTTGTTAATTGCTGTATGTTTTAGCACCATCATCACAACATCGGCAAGTTCAACGGAGGAAACATCAGCAGAAACTGACGACAGCGCATTTTCTGCTGAATATGCAGTAGAGCTGCTGGGAGGCAAAACAGCCGGTGTAATGACCGGTACTCCACAGGATTCTATTATCCGAGCCAAGGTTCAGGATGTTACGATACAATATTTCAACAGTGCAACAGATCTTGCTCTGGCTCTTCAGACTAAGAAGATTGATTTTATCGCACTACCAACTGTTAATTATTATACATTAGTTCAGCAATATACTGATCTTGGATATTTGGATGTGGCATTTGCCGTATATGACATAGGAACGGTTTTCGCCAAAACAGAAAAAGGCGATGCTCTTCGTGCCGAATTTAATCAATATATCAGCGAACTAAAGGCAAGCGGTGAGTTGGAGAAAATGCAGGATTATTGGCTGTTTCCTAATGATTGGGATACTGTAGACATTCCGACTGAAGGACAAAACGGTACATTGACATTTGCAACGACCAGCACACTTAAGCCATTTTCCTTTAAATTAAATGACCAGAATGTAGGATTCGAGGTGGACCTTGCTGCGAGATTCTGCAGAGAATACGGATACAGCATGAAAATCGAGGACGTTGACTTCGCAGGTATTCTAAGCGGCATCACTAACGGAAGGTATGATTTTGCAGCCAGCCAGATCTCATGGACACCGGAAAGAGATCAGAGCGTTAACTTCTCTGAATTTTATTATACTCAGACATTCGTGCCTATTGTAAACGCAACCGTATTCTCATCTCCTGCACTTATCACCGCCGGCACTACGGATGACAGCTCAGATTCTTCTGATGCTGACACAGCAATTGCAGATAATTCGCAGGAAGGACAATCAAACCAAAGCGGATTCTGGACCAGCATCAGGAGATCGCTGATTGATGAAGACAGATGGATATCCATTCTTCAGGGACTATTGATTACTCTGCTTATTACAATTGCGGGTTTTGTGCTGGCTAATCTGCTCGGCGGAATATTCTGCGCAATGACTATGTCTAAATCAAAAGTATTGAAATTCATTTCAGGAATATACTCGCGGCTGATGCAGGGACTTCCGATTGTCGTAATTTTGATGATCCTCTATTATATCATCTTCGGACATTCAAAATTATCTAATATTGTCGTTGCTATATTCGGATTCGGTCTGGTATTCGGTGCATATATGGCCCAATTATTTCAGGGCAGCATTGAAAGTGTAGATAAGGGACAATGGGAGGCCGCTCTTACAATGGGTCTTACCAAAGGTCAGGTATTTATCGGCATCGTGCTTCCGCAGGCGATCCGTGCTATGCTGCCGGGATATTTCAGCAATCTTATAAGCTTAATGAAGGGAACTGCAATTGTCGGATATATAGCAGTTAATGACCTGACCAAGGCAGGAGATATCATACGCAGCAATACCTACGAGGCATTTGTACCGCTCATTACAGTTGCCGTATGCTATTTCGCCATTGCCTGTATATTAATTGCAATAATGAATATTATACGCAAGAGGTTAAGCCAGGAATACAGGCGAAATGCCGCCTAAGGCAGGAAGCTCTAATTGTGCCTATTGTTTTGACCTTCAGCGGCTTGTCCTAACCGGGTCTTTTTAAACTTATATTTTCCTTTTCCGCAACCGGATACCGGCTCAATAATATCTGCCTGCACCAGATTGGAAAGAAGTTTTGAAGCACCTGAGCCTTTCAGCTCAATAAGTTCCATAACTGCGCTTCTTCCAAATACTTTGTCAAAACCAAACTCATCAAAAAGTCTATGGATATGGGCTGTCGTTTTTACCGAGAAATCGCTGCCTTTTTCAGAAAGTACACTTTCAATGTCCACTTTTTCATTCTCAATATCCACTTCTGCATCTCCAATATCCACTTTTTCCGCATCCAAAAGTCCACTTATATGAAGATTTCGATTGTGCAGCTCATTTTTCTCATTCAAAAGCAGGTTTTTAAGAAATGCTTCCAGGTATTCCGTTGTTTCGTGAATGCCTTTTTGCAGGTTCATATAATTTGCTCGTACAAGTGCATTTCTAAAATACCACGCATTTTCAGCGAAAATATCATTAGTTGCTGAGAATCCGAGTAACCTCAAATATTTAATAAAGAACACTGCCGTTGTTCTCGTATTGCCCTCTTCGAAGATATGGATTTGCCATAACCTTGAAACGAATATCGCAAGATGATGGATAATCTCGTCCATTGGAAGCCCTTTATAACTAAAATCCCTCTCCTGAGAAAAATCATATTCAAGTGTAGCTCTCAGCTCGGAGGCACTACCATATATTACAGTTGCGCCATCAAGCACCCATTCTTTCTTTGTTATGTTGTAATCCCTAATCTTTCCAGCATGTTTATAAATGCCCTGAAAGAGCTTTCGGTGGATAGATATATACTCGTTTGGAGAAAATGAAAAAGCTGTTTCGGAAAGAATTTCTACAATACGAGACGAAACCTTGTCTGCTTCTTCGGTACGCTCATCATCAGACAAATGAACCGGTCTTTCCTCATAGTAACTGTCAATAAGATTCTGTGCTTCTTTCATCGTGATTTTGCCTTCAATATTCTGAATGGCAGTATCAATCAAATATTTAGATGGTTTGAGTCCGTCCACCGCCTGAAGTCCGATTGCCGTGCTCCAGACATACCCCTTATAAGCTTTATCCGGTTCAGACTCCCGCAAATATTCCTTAAACGGGTCTCTTTCCATATCCACTACCTCGCTTCATAGTTTTGTAATTCAATCTATTCTAATTGTGCAGACTGCCTGCATAATTCAATCCTAAATTCCATATCCTTAGCAAATACTCTCATCTTCGGATTTTCTTTACATTGGCATTCATCAGATGTCGTCCGAGATTCCTGTAGACAAATGCCTTGAGCCATGACATTTCCTGACCGTGCTCTTTCAGAAGCTCATCGGGGCTGTTGTATATGCCAAAATCCTGATTTATGCCATCGCTTTGGATATATGTGTTATTGCGTTCAAAGTCTATCACCGGGTGACGAAAATCGCTCACTGCCACGCCGTAACCACAGAAGGCACCGGTGCAATCAGGATTGGCAGCCTGAAGCTTTTCCAGATATGGTTTGTCCAAAATAAAGGCCTCTAGCTCATACCAAATGCCATCCAAATATACCTCCACCCAACTGTGAAACACATTTTTCGGTGCAAGTGCATACACTAGCCCAGTCATTGCGCCCTTTTGCAGCTTCTTATCAATGGTAAAACCGTGAATGCGGCAGGAAATGTCGCAGCCACGCAGCAGCGCCATGAACAGCGTTCCCTTGGTGTTACATTGACCGTAGCCGTCGGCAAGCACCTGAGATGCGGATATTCTGTCATCAGTGTTGTAGCCGAACAGTATCTCGTCACGGACATAATTATAGATCCCCTTGATGCGCTCAAATTCACCCAGCGAGCGCCAGCCACGCTGCCTGATCAAATTTTGTATAGCCGGATCTGAAAAGTCCAGCATCGACGTTTCTATCAGATATTTGTCCATCCTTTGGCAGCCTCCTTATAGATGTGTGCCCTGTTCCCTCGGTTGGCCGCATCTAAAGTGATACGGCCATGAGAAGTGTATTTCTTGCTCCGTAACGATGAACGCCCCGTGTGCATTTTTGCACATCCATATTAACGATACCGTATGCACCGTTACGAGATATGATATTGCCTTTTATCACTGTTTGCGCGTACATCGGCGGCACTTTCTCCTGGAATTTTGATGTTGTAAACTGGAAGTTGTCAATGTGAAGCATTAGCTGCACGGTCGGCAGGAGTTAATGAACCGGGAAGATTTTTCTTTCCGTAAATTTCATTAAGTACAATTTTTCCAACAAATAAATGGTTCAATCCTGCACAACGTTCAAGAGGATATTCATCATATCCGTAATGTTCAATGAGCAATTTCATTCCATGAATAATTTCTTCCTGTTCCGTGACAAAGGTACACTCTCCAAAACCAATGATACTTTCATATCGAGCTGTGATTCCGTGCTCTGTTTTTTCATTTCGTATAAATATTTCGCCTTCTACACAAACATGTGGATTCTCTTTGATCAGCTCAACTTTAGTACCTTTTTGAGCGCAATGGAAATAAATAACAGCTTTTCCATCTACAACTTCTATACCGAATGAAACCGGAACTATATACGGATACACGTCTCCATGCATTGCTATTTTTATGGTATCACACCGTTTCAAAATATCATAAATTTCTTCTTGATTTTCGACTTCTCTGTCTTTGCGTCTCATTTTTCTCTCCTAACATTTAGATTTATATACTACCCATGTTTCGCCGTTTTCTTCCCGTATTGAATGGCAAATTTCCGGCATCCGCACACCGTAAAAGGCATCAGCCAGCATGACAAGATTCAGCTTCCACCTCAGCATTAATCACGTCCTCGGATGCTTTCATAGCTTCCAGGGTCTTCTCCAACAGCTCATCAAGTTCCCATCCAAGCTGCTGAGCCCCTCTTGCGATCACTTCTCTGGAACATCCCACAGCAAAGCCCTTACTCTTATATTTCTTCTTAAGGGACTTAAGCTCCATATCCTTGGTACTCTTGGAAGGTCTCATAAGAGATGCAGACCAGATCAGACCTGTTAATTCATCTGCCGCAAATAAGACCTTTTCCATCAAGTGAGTCGGTTCCACATCTATGGTAGTACCATTACCAACTGTGATGCCATATCCGTGAGAGCAGATTGCATGAATCATATTCTCGCCTACTCCAGCTTCTCTCAAAAGCTCCGGCGCCTTAAGACAATGCTCATCTGGATACTGTTCAAAATCAATGTCATGTAAAAGTCCAACGATGCCCCAGTACTCTGCATCCTCTTCGAATCCCAACTCCTTGGCATACCATTTCATGACAGCTTCCATTGTAAGTGCGTGCTGAATATGAAATGGGTCCTTGTTGTACTTCTTTAGCAATTCAAATGCCTTGTCTCTTGAAATATAATTCATCTTAATTAATCTCCTTTATGAAGTATAATCTTTATTTTTCTCTACAAAAATTCTTTTTCAGACCTCATCCAGTGCCTGTTTTTTCATCTTCTTTCAAGCTCATTCCACAACAGATTTGTAGTAGTTTCCAAAATCTGCCAGTGCATCTATGATGGGCAGCATCTTCTCACCCAGTTCCGTAAGGCTGTAATCTACCCTAGGTGGAAGTTCCTGATAATCGTGACGGTACACAAGGCCATCGTCCATCATCTGTCTCAGACTGTCCGTCAGAACCTTCTGGGATATCCCTTCTAAGTCTCTCTGTAATTCGTTAAATCTCCAAGGACGGACTCTTAAATTTCTTATAATAAGCAGTTTCCATTTCCCTCCAACAAGGGCCACTGAGGTTGCCACCGGGCAAGCCGGAAGTTCGTCTTTTGTCTTCATATGCTTGTATCTCCAAATCATATTTTTTGCAATTTATGAAAATAGTATAGCACATTCATTTTTGAGTGTGTAGTTATAAAAAAGTGCGTACTATTATTTGAGTGCGTGAACGGTTATGATATTCCTGTAACCAAAAAGTAAACACTCAAAACGGAGGTAAATATCATGGCTAATTACGCAAAAACTAATATTGGAAATGAAGGCAGAGTGGAACTTCACGAGACACTTTCCCTGACAGGAGCTGAGATCAGCATCAATAATCTTCCTGCCGGAGCAAATGTTCCTTTCATCCACTCCCACAAGACAAACGAGGAAATTTATGGCATTCTTGCAGGTAAAGGAAAAGTTGTAATTGATGGAGAAGAGATTGCTATTACTGCCGGAGACTGGCTGAGAATTTCCCCGGCTGCTAAGCGTCAGTTCTTTGCTGCAGAAGATGCCGGAATTTCTTTTGTCTGTATCCAGACGAAAGAGAATTCTCTGGATGGATTCACAGCTGATGATGCCATTGTATATTAAGATCAATTGTGGCGAAAGCTCATTGATGAGAGATCCCATTTCAATGTCCATCTTTCTTACCTCTTCGCGATGGTATTATACTATGTGTATATACTTTTATGAATACTTTTTAAAATACGGTTCACCATACAAAATATGTACTCTAGAATTGCTTTTGTAAGGTTCTCTCCATACTGTTCTTATTTTACTTATTCTCTGTCACTTCCCAATGTCCATACCGCTTACCACCTTTACGAACAATTCTTCCGCTGTCCGAAAGTATTTTCATAGTGCGCTTTATAGATGGAACTGATACTTTGATAACTTCTGCCATTTCTCCCTGCGTAATATGCGGATTACTTTTTATCAGTGAAATAATGCTATCCGGCAAAGTATCAGCCAAAGTATCAGCCTGATCCTTTGGATCT
>CAVAJR010000030.1:0-28004 GCA_963589005.1 Bacteroidaceae bacterium
CCCAAGTGTTCCATATCTCTGTATGAAACCTCATCACTTAAATATTTCTGTCGTTCCTTCATCAGGTTAAAATCATAATATGTAATGTCCTGACCTTCAAGCAGTTCAAGAATATTTTCTCTTGCTGTATCCCATCCGCCGTATTGCCATAAATAATGCTCTGACAGCGGCATGGTTATCATTATAACCGGAACGTTATTTTCCTTGCACAAATTTATAAGATTACATAATGCTTCTGCATTCTCCTTATTCGGATCTGTGCTGAGCCAACCTTCTCTGTATGTTGCACGTGCCTCTTCTTCCGTAAGCAGCTGTGAATAACTATTCTGGGGATCATATCCACGCCTTGCTATAACCTCATTATATGTTCCGTTAAATATACTGTCCCATGATTTTATACCTTCATATAATATTTCAGCATAAAGTCTGTCATATTCATCATCTTCAAATGAAAATTCTCTTACTGCCGCGGTAAGTTTATTCCACAAGCCGTCAACTCTTGAAAAATACAGTACTCGTTGTTCAATATCCTTATCGTCCATATCTGATGTCAGCGAGAATTTCGATACTTCAAGTATAACAAGCTTAAGAGATTTGTCTCGGATGTGTGATTCAAGCATAGTATATCTCTGTTCGATCGAACTTCCGGATGTGGCAAGAAGTACTGTCTTTAACCCTGTTTCCTGCTCTATAATCTCCGGGTCTATGCCCCACTGCGTTTCAGATGCTCCAACCACAAAAACATCAAAATTATTATTTTTTGAAAATATCCTGTCAAAGGGATATGCCACTGCCCATGTTATCAATCCGACGAAGACTAAAAAGAGCACGACAGAAAAAAGCAATTTTATTTTAGAATTGCGCATAAAGGAATGCTCCATTTAACCCTCCTGACCTTGCGCCAAATTCTATTGCTATAACGAAAAACAGCGCAAGTACAAATACTCTTATTACCATCGGCCATTTGTTAAAATAGACTCTTACCTGCTGTTTTCTCTCTATTACGCTAAATATGAATAATAGCACAGTAAGAATTATCATCATCCAAAAATTAAGATAATCATCCACAAAAGGAAGAAGTCCTTCCCAGGTATTCGGAAATACTTCTGCTTTAAAGACTCCTGACCATAGTCCCAAACCTGCTCTGAGTCCCCCCACTTCCGGCAGTACCTTAATAAATGCAACCAATATAAAGGTTCTTAATATCTGAAATATCTTCCAACCTGTTGATGTTTCGTTTATATGGCAAATCTGCTTCATTCTGCCATATACAGGTTCAAGCCAAAGTGTTGCGATGATAAAGAGGCCATTAACAAGTCCCCAGATAATATATCCCCAATTAGCTCCATGCCACAATCCGGTTGTAAACCAAACCACGATCAGTGCTATTGTAGCAGGCATATCCTTCGCAAACTTAGCACCGAAGGCCTTCTGCCCCTTCTTGCCTATGTTTTGGGTAAAGCGTGAAAATCCAACAGGGTAATATATGTATTTTTTAAACCATTCCCCCAATGTGATGTGCCATCTGCGCCAATATTCAGAAACTGACTTCGAAAAATACGGTCTTTCAAAATTTTCGGCCAATTTAATTCCCATAACCTGACACAATCCGCACATCATGTCCATATATCCCGAAAAATCTGCATAAATCTGAAGTGCATATAACAATACTCCGATAAACACAACTATGCCCGGATATACCGCATAATTGTCGAATACTGCCTGTACATATTCGGAAGCAACATCAGCTATAGCCAGTTTCTTAACAAGTCCCCAGATAAACCTCTGCATTCCCAGAGCAAATCTATCATATTCAAACGAATGCTGTTCATACAGCTGCACTGAAAGTTGTCTGTAATCGCTGATGGGACCCTGGATAATTTGCGGAAAGAAACTTATAAATAGGAGGAGCTTGAAATAGTTTTTTTGTGCCGGCATCTTCTCCCAATATACATCAATCAGATATCCCATTGATGTAAACGTATAAAATGATATTCCGAGAGGAACTGCTATGCTCAAAAGACCGAGTTTATTCACATCACCATCTATGAATAAATTAATCTGTTTAATAAAGAAATTCAAATATTTAAACGCACACAGAGTACCAAAATTAAGGCATAAACAAATGGTCAAAATGAGTCGTCTCTTTTTGACATTTTTATTTTTATATGCCTTTCTTTCTTCTCTTGAAAGTGTATTTTTGTTTTCTTTGAGAAATTGCGTGCACTGACCAGTGAGCCTGTCTATCCATATAGCCGCGGCATAGGTTGTCGCCGCTGTAAGGATAATATAAAAGGAATTTTCCAACCCTGCCATGGCATAAAAGCCCAGACTGAAAATTAAAAGAACCACCCACTGTATCTTCTTAGGAACAAGAAAATACACCGCAAGGAGAACTGCTGCAAATATAAAGAACCTGAGTGTAGTTAATGCCATTTTTACAAAGCGTCCTGTATATCCTGTACCATCTCCCAAATTGCTTCCACACTGTTAAAATACCTTGGCTCAAGGTATTTTGGTGATATTGTGATATCAAAATGATCCGAAATTTCAGATACAAGAGTCACAATCTGAAGTGAGTTAAGCACCTTGCCATCAATCAGATTATCTTCATTTTCATAGTCAATCGTCGGATCTATGTCATTTAATATTTCAAGTATTTCGTCCATTTCTGCTCCTTGTTATTTCATTTCTTGTTTTAATAGCTGCCTGTCCGTCTTGCCATTGGCATTAATCGGGAGTTTGTCCTTTATAACAACCCGCTGCGGCATCATATAATAAACTAATATTTTTTTCAACTTCATCAGAAGACTTTTTGCATCTTCATGGGCATCATTATCCAATTGGCAAAACAGGTATATTCTTTTCTTATCACTGTCATAGAGACAGCATGCCTTATCAATTTCAGGAAGAGTCAGGCAGATGCTTTCTATCTCACCCAATTCAATTCTCTGTCCCATATGTTTTATCTGACTGTCATTTCTGGCTGCAAAATTCAGATTACCTTTTTCATCATACCAGGCCATATCACCTGTTTTAAAGAATCGTTTTCCGTCTATATAAACAAATGACGATGCTGTCTTTTCAGGATCATTGTAATATTTAAGTGCCAATGCCTTACTTGAAAGATATATCTCACCTGTTTTACCGGCTTCTTTTATCACTTCAATGTTCTCTCCATCAGATATGTCACTATCAATAAGGCGAATCTCACAATTTTTAAGTGGCTTTCCTATCGGAAGACTGTCCCCCTCATATGCCGTCGGCACCTTAAAATAGCAACATATTCCTGCCAATTCAGATGCGCCATATAAATTAACATATTCGATATCCGGCAGTGCCTCCTGCCATTTTCTGAAATGTTTTATAGGAAAAGCTTCTCCAACGAAGAATACTTTCTTTAACGTATGCGGAAGCAATTCAGAAAATGTATTAAACTGGGTTACCAATGTTAATGCAGAAGGAACCCATGATATAAAAGTAATTTCCTTTTCGTCAAGATATCTTATTAATGCCGGTGTCATCAAAAACTTTTCTTCCGGAATAATATGCATCGTTGCTCCCAGTTTCAGGGTAAGATAGATATCCTTAGCAGATGCATCAAAAAACAATGGTGTTTGATTACCAATTATCTCATTTTTAGAGAAGTCAAATGTATCTGCATATGCCTCAACAAAATCAGTTACTGCTCCGTGACTTTTAAGCACGCCCTTCGGATATCCTGTTGACCCCGATGTATATACCATATAAAGAGGGACATCTGAATAATCCTTTTCAGTATGAGCAAGCATATGGCACTGAGACTGCTCAGTGCCATATGCTTCTTCTATGATTACAAATCTTCCAGTATAACTGTCCGGAAGCAATTGCTGTTCACCGTCATTTCCAAATACTAATTGTATTTTAGCATCATTTATTATTTTTTCCGTCTTGGATACCGGCTGTTTAGGGTCCATGGGTACATAAAAATTGCCACTTTCCACAATGCCCATAAATGCTAAAATCGTTTTAACATTATGATCTGCAAATACTCCTATTGCGGCTGCACCTTCCCCGTTGCCGTCACTGTGTATTTTCAAGATATAATGTACGATTTTTTCGGCATATTCCTTTAATTTGCTATATGTAACAGAGAACTCTGCATCGGAAAATGCCAATTTTTCCGGAAAGCTTGCTGCATCCCGATCTAAATATTCAAGTATATTAAACATTTGCCTGCCCTTAACTAATATATATAAACCTTCGTTCCGAGAGGAACATTATTGTATATCCACTTTGCATTATCTATATAAAGTCTTACACAACCATGAGACACATTGCCGCCCATCGTTGCATCCTGAACAACATACGTTCCCTCATTATATACAATTGAATGGAACAAATACTCCCCATAGAATGCAGTCCAGTAATAACATGTAAATCCTTCGCCAAACGAGAATCCCCTATTATATGTATAATATACACCGCTTGGCGTTATTGTATCTGATGACAGCGCCCCTACCGAACAACGGAAGGTTTTAACGCATGTCCAGTTATACTGACTTCCCTTATATATCCTTACTATATGCTTATTCTTATCAACTCTGATAAAATAATTGGTAGGACTCGACCATCCATCAGTGTCTTCATCCATATATGCTGTATAAAACCACCATGTGCCGTCTACGAGTGTATATCCCGGCGACATATACTTGCCGGAACTTGCAAGGTATACCCATTCGCCCTCGCTGTTGTCATAAAACCACCCTGTCTGCATTTTGCCTGAAGAACTGAAATAATACCAATATCCATCTATTACCTGCCAGCCGGTAAGCATCTTACCGCCTTGAGTAAAGTAATATTTTGACCCGCCAATAGTATTCCATCCAGTGGCAATTTTTCCATCCTCTGCCAGGTAATACCATCTGTTATCTACATACTGCCAGCCGGTATATGCTTTACCGCTTGATTTAAAATAATACCATGTATCATTAAGCCACAGCCAGCCAGTTACCATTTTGCCGCTTGACTTAAAGAAATAGTAATTTCCGTCTACTTTTCTCAGGCCGGTAAGCATCACTCCATCAGTATCCATGTAATACCAATTGTTATCAATATACTGCCAACCGGTTTGCATTCTGCCGCCTGCGCTCAGATAATACCAGCTGTCATCTATGTATTGCCAGCCGGTAAGCATCTTGCCGCCTTGGGTAAAATAATATTTTGTTCCGTCAATCGTATTCCATCCAGTGGCAATTTTTCCATCCTCTGCCAGGTAATACCATCTGTTATCTACATACTGCCAGCCGGTATATGCTTTACCGCTTGATTTGAAATAATACCATGTATCATTAAGCCATAGCCAATCTGTTACCATTTTGCCGCTTGACTTAAAGAAATAGTAATTTCCGTCTACCTTCCTCAAGTCGGTAAGCATCACTCCATCAGTGTCCATGTAATACCAATCGTTATCAATATACTGCCAACCGGTTCGCATTCTGCCGCCTGCGCTCAGATAATACCAGCTGTTATCTATATATTGCCAACCGGTTCGCATCCTGCCGCCTGCACTAAGATAGTATCTGTCGCCGTCTATGTCCTGCCAGCCAGTAAGCATTCTTCCGTCGATATCCATGTAATACCAATCGTTATCAATATATTGCCAGTCGTTTTCCATCCTGCCGTAGGTATCAAAATAATACCAATATCCGTCTATCACCTGCCAGTCAGTTACTATGCTGCCGTCTCTGTAATAATATGTCTCGCCGTCTGCATTATACCATCCATTTTTGACTTCATCCTGTTCCTTTTCTGCTTCCGTAATTATCTCTGGTGTTGTCTCTTCAGGCGTCGTTGTTGGTTCTTCGGAAGTCGTCGTTGGTTCTTCCTCCTCCGTCGTCGGTGTTGTAATTATATCATTATTGTCTATATTATCCTCCAACGGCTGCTCACTGCCGGATGCCTCTGGCTCCTGTGCATACTCATTTATAATTTCCGGCTCTGCAAGTTCAGCCTGTATTTCCTCTTCTATGGCTAACTCGACCTGTTCAATTTGTTCTTCATTCTGCCCGTCTTCTGCTGCATATGATACGATGCCGCAAACCATAATGACCGCAAGTGTTAATGAAACAATTTTTTTTACGAAACTTCTTCTCATCTTCACTCCTTTGCTTTACCTATTTTATTTTTGCTTTTATCTTTCTCAGATATCCTAACCCTTCACTCCACAGCTGCACTGTAAGAGGTTCTTTTGTAACAAGCAAGAACGCCAGATATACCACAAAAAACAGTATACCGGTCACAATTATTGTTAAAAAATCAGACAAATTGAACACATAAAGAACCCAATATGAAGCCGCAGTTCCCAATACCATGCCAACAGCAATCTTCCAGTACTGGATCTGTATAAATGTCTCTCTTACGTCCTTTCTTAGTGCTGCATACTGCACTATCAGCACAACAAATTCTGCTGCCAATGTTCCCAGTGCTGCTCCTGCCGATGAAAATGGCGGTATTAAAATTGCATTTAAAATTATATCTACAACTGCTCCTGCTATTTCAGATATCAGCACCGTAATCTCTCTTCCCAACGGTACAAGTATCTGTATTCCCAAAATATTGGTTATGCCGATCAACAAAAGCGTCGGCATAATAATCTGCATCGGAAGTATTGAGCCGCTGTAATTTTCACCTGCGAGGAAATATATGCCATTCTTGGCATACAAAATAAAATATAATGCAAGCGGTGATGCAAGCAAAAATACAAAATTAAGCGCTTTTTCTGAAACACGCTTAAATTCATCAAGCATTGCATGCTCTATGTAATACGAGGCTCTGGGAAGCAACACCGTACCAAGTGATGTTACAATACTTATCAATATGGTTTTTATCTTGACTGCAGCATTATAATATCCGACATCCGCATCACTCTTCATGAATCCCAACATGACGACATCCAGATTATTATATATCGTTGTTGCGCATGACATGGCAAAAAATACCAGCACAGGTTTCATGTGCCGCCTGATGTTATAATTGCCTATCGGTTTAAGGTCAATATATTTATGTACATTAATGAAGTTAAATACATTTGATGCCGAACCGGCAAATATTGTAATAAACCCATACATTACATAATCATTTTCCTCATGTATCAGCAGGAACATCCCAATCAGAGCTATAAATTTAAATATCACTGATCTAATGGTTATATAAGTATATTGTTCCAACGCTTTATACAGCCACTCCATGCCAATTGCAGACAATACGATCGTAATACTTACGATTATGTACAATGTCCTGTCTTCCTGCAGCCTCGGAACAAATGCAAGTGCAAATGCCAATAGAATATAAGAGACTACGCTCATAATGATATTGATAAACAGTATCTCGTGCGCAGTCTTTGTCAGTTCCTGTCGATTGTCTCTCACTTTGGCACAAGCTCTTATACCATACGTTGGAATACCTAACTGAGCTATCATCGTAAAATATGTAATGAGCGATGTTGCAAATGATACTCTTCCTGTTCCGGTCTCAAGCAGCACTCGTGAAACATATGGGAACGTTATAAGAGGGAAGATAAATGATGACATCGTTAAAATGGCATTCATTATAAAATTAAGTTTTAGAGATTTTTGTTTCACGCGTTATTAATCTTATTCCTTAGTGTTTTTATATTCTGTTCGTATCCGCTTAATGGACCTCTAAATATACTTGATGTTCCGGCAACAAATATATCTGCGCCTATTCTGCTTAATTTCTCAGCATTATCAAATGTAATATTGCCGTCAACCTCAATTATTATATTGTCATGTCCTTCATCATCCAAAAATCTGCGAAGCTTTTCCGCTTTTTTTATTGTACTCGGAACCATTTTCTGACCGGCAAACCCCGGATTGACCATAAGAAGGTTTATACCATCTATGTAATCCAGCATTTCCTCAATACATACAATCGAAGTCGCCGGATTTATGGCAACAAAGCGTTTGCAGCCATACGGTTCAAGATAATCCAACGCCCTCTGGATCTGCCTGGTACTCTCATAATGTATCGTTACTATATCTGTATCTTTTATTCCGATCCAGGAAAATTTATATTCCGGATCTGTTATCATAAGATGTATATCTAACGGAATATCTGTAAGCCCCCTAAGGCTTCTTATGTAATCCACCCCCAAACCGATGTTTGGAACAAATATTCCGTCCATTACATCAATATGCAAATATTCAATTTTGTTTTTCTCAAATATTTTGATTGCTTCCTTAAGTTCAACAAGGTTTGAGCACATCATTGATGCTGAAATCTGTTTGTTATTTTTCATGTATTTACCCAAATATTTTGCTGACATTTTTTATTGCCAATCTATCATCACCTTACAATATGGTTCAGTGTGATTTCTCATCACATCAAGCCCACTCATCATTTCTTCTTTAGAAAATGTATGTGATACAAGACTTGTTACATCAATTTCTTTATTTTTTATAGCTTCAACAGCTTCTGTCCAGTCAGATTTTGTACCTGATTCGTATGAAGAATTCCATGTTCCTGTAAGAGTAAGCTGGCGTCTTAATATCTGCCAATATACATTCTGTTTTATCGTAATATCGCCGGACGGATTACCCATAAGCACCACATGAGCCTCTGGCTTAGCACAATTAAGTGCGCTCTCAATTGCATCAGGAGTTCCTACAGCCTCAATCACTCTGTCATACTCTGCAATACATTCTGACATTAGTTTATAACCAATTCCACCAGTATTTTCAACCAATTTTCGTTTATTTTCACTTCTGCCAAATACAGTTACAGACGAAGCCTTGAATTTCTGTGCCCATTTCGCAACGGAAATCCCTATCATACCTGTGCCTATAACAGCCACCTTATCGCCTTCCCTTATTTCAGCACGTTTAGCTGCATGGAGTGCTACAGACAGGGGTTCCAGCATTGCAGCTTCTGTCGGTGTAATTCCTTCCGGCAATTCAATGAGATTCCAAACCGGTATATCAACATATTCAGCAAATCCGCCATTTCTCCTTGATCCTGAATAATCATAATGTGCGCACATTTCATACTTACCCTGTGCACATTGCGGGCAATTTCTGCATGGAATAAGCGGGAATATGCCTACTTTCCTGCCTATCCATTTTCTGTCTGCTGCACTTCCAACGGATTCAACCACTCCGGAATATTCATGTCCCGGAATTGTCGGAAAATGATATGTCCCTTTGGTGAAGATTCTCGGAATATCACTACTACATATTCCTGATGCAAGAACTCTTACGACAGCCCAGCCTTCCTCAGCCTGTGGAATTTTCACATCCTCATATCTAAGATCATTAACGCCCTCTAATACATATGCTTTCATTTTTTGCTTTCCCTAAATTTTTCCAGATCCACAGCTGTTGTGATCTTATAATTATTCTCATCTCCGTCTACGATTGCTACATTCAGACCGCAGTCATAGGCAATTTGGCTCGTTCCGGTGATTCTTCCCAATTCTTCTACTGTCAGGTCCTTATTTATATTCCAATATTTGCCAAAAATAAAACTTTCCGGTGCCTGTCCTGCAAATAAGCAGCTTCGATCTAAAAGCCTGGTGATTTTTTTGCCGTCCTCACTATAATATACTGTATCCTTCACGGTAAGAGCCGGAAGAACACCGTCTGCACCATCAAGCCCGTCCATGCACCGTTTTATCAGTTCCGAACTCAGGTTGGGACGAGCCGCATCATGAATCAGCACCTTGCTGTCTGAGGGAACATTTTCCTGTACAAAAAAGCTAAGTCCATTTTTTATAGAATGCTGTCTGCTCTCTCCGCCTGCAGCACATCCCCTGAATTTAGTTATACCCGCTTTTTGTGTGCATGCATTTACAAAGTCCATCCATTCATATGCTGCTACTATACAGATCTCATCTATCTCAGGGCTTGCCTCGAGAGCCTCAAGACAATAAACTATGATAGGTTTACCTGCAACTTCTATATATTGTTTTGGTATATCTGCTCCTAATCGGGTTCCTGTCCCACCCGAGAGTACTATTGCCAGATTCATATCGTTCCTCTTGTTATTTTAGTTTCAATAAAAATGCTGTGATTTTATTGAGCCACTACCGCTCCGATTACCTTGCCCTTCAGACAAAGGCATGCCTCCTTAAGATTGTAGATGTCACTATGACGAGTAAGGCCGCTCTGCACAACTATTACTATTCCGTCTGCATCTCCTGCAGCCCTGAGAGCCGACTCATCATTTACGATGCTGCCCGTTCTTACGACCACGGCTGCGCATCCGATCCGTCCAGCTGCTGCATCAATGACAGTAAGATCTGCCTTAACATTATCATCTGTTACGAATACAATTTTTGCCAGATTATTCTTGTTTGCCGATGATTCAAGTTTTGCTGCCATTACAGATACACTCTTTTCTCGCTCAAGCGTAGCCGAATTTCTCTGTCTGATCCGCGTAATCCAACGATCAAATCTCGTATTATGCTTTCTCATTGGCGTTGAACTGTCCTCAAAGCTGCATATCACTGACAAACCGAAATCATTTTCTACATCCAAGCTATTATATATTCTGCCGGAACCGATATATTTTATAATAATAAGGACTGCTGCAATAAGAATTCCCAGTATACCGCCCGCAAAACCCAGCTTAAGATCCAGAGACGATTTCAATGATGCTGCACCGATTACCGCATCATTCGAGATTACATCCTCGGGTTCGCTGTCAGCATCTTCCGTTCTGCACAACAATTCCACATATTCTGTTTGTGTATCCGTCAGTTTGAGATTCGTCTTAAGTTTAGGAATATATATCTCAATATCCTGAAGCGCATACATATATGTAAGCTGCTTTTCCCTGAAGGCTGAATTGCCGGCTACATACTGTTCTCTGCTTAAGAGTTTTATTTCATGGTCCTCATAAATCTGCTTAGCATCGTCGGCTTTTGACATAATATATTTGTCTGTTATATCAGCCATTTTAGCTGCCATATTCTCATCAAGGCCAAATATAGTTATCTTAAATATTCCATTTTCAATCTTAGACTCATCCGTCGTGATAATATCCCTGTAATCTACCTCTGTATAACTGTCATCAATACTATTGACCATTTCCTTATAAATACTGTCCCCGGCCAGTGCTGACATATATGTTTTTACTAATGCCGTTGACACTGAACTGTATTCTTCTTCATTCAGGCCTGATACTCCGACAAAATATTGAAGTTCTATTGTATTTATATTGTCCGGATCGATTGCACAGTAAATTGAATTATTGTTATAGTTCCGGTAGTATCCAAGCTGCTGCTGATACCACTTAATAGTTGCAATAAGATCATTTGCCACTGTCAGTTCATCCGCAGTCATTGCATTTTTCAACTCATCTATCTTGGCTGAAGTAACCATGACTCCCCCTGTACTGTCTGTAACAGTATCCGGAACATTTTGTGCAGCTCTATAATGTTTATATGTCCCATATGAGCCCAACAGTACAGCAAATATTATAAAAAATACTATCAGCATTCTCCAACTCTGAAGTATTGAAAGAAATATATCCGAAACGCTGACCGACCTGTCTTTTCTTTTTATATTTGTATTCATATATGACCTCCGTCTGTTTTTCAAATTCTAAAAGTCACGCTATTTACTTCTCATTACCTGCGAAAATACAGCCGTGCTCTGCCGGCCGCATCATCTGCCTCTATAAAATCCGTCTCTGTACGATGTCCCAGTTTATTAATCATTAGATTACCCGCTATCAGCAAGAAGCTATTGTAATGTAATGACAAAAAAGTGTCCTGTATAACACAATGCACGGCAAGCATGCACATTATTACTGATAAATATCCGAATTTATCATATTTTGCGCAGCCATAAGCAAGCGATGTCATAAATATCAACATAACTACGAAAAATACAATTCCATATTTCGTGTAGCATAATATATAGAAATTATCTATATAAAAATATTCCTGTTCTTCTAACTGTTCATTTTCCGAACCGTCCGCTTTAAGTCCATAACCATTTTCATGGATGTCCTGCCCGAATATTGAAAATCCATATTGCTCCATTGCAATATTTTGAAGTGCAAGCCTGTCACTTAACATGCTATTAGCACTTTTCTGCCAACTCTGTTCCGGATTGTATCTCACAGATATAATGAGACTCGCGAGCGCACATACAATAAATGCTGCTGACATCATCTTTCTGATCTTTACTGTTCTTACAAAGAAGGTTGGTTTTAACTTAAGAAATGCAGCTGCTGCAAGTATGAAGATTGAAATCAGAAATGACAATCTGGCTCCTGTCATTTTAAAAATCCATAAATTTATTCCTGCCAATATCAGCAGCTCCAGCCACAAAATACTCTTTTTCCTTACATAAACTGTAAGCATTGTAATATTCATGATGATAGTTGCCGGATATAATGCATACCTAAATCCCAGAAAATGCCGCGGAGCTCTGGAGGTTTCTTCTCGGATATAGTCTGTAATTATTCCAACCTGACTTGATATAATCGTTATGGCTAAGAATATAAAACAAAGCCATGCCGAATATGCAGCCAGTTTTCTAAAAGAGATATCCCGTGCTTCATAGACAAAAAGTACCGTTGTTGCAAGGATCATATAAAATGACACACCAATATAAATCACAAGTGCCACATATGCTCCGCACACCATAAGACTTATTATTGTCCTGACTGTTCCCTTACCGGTTATTATCTCATTTAATGCCAACAAACCAACACACGCCACCAATATCATGTAGTACACACTATCCGGCACATATTGCAGAAAAAATGTGGTTCTTACAAGCTGAAGCAGTACAAACAAAGTATAAGCAATAAAAAACAATATTTGATTTTCGTAGACTCTGTTATTTTTCATTTTTGTTTATATTTGTTGAAATACTTCTTGATAAGTCCATATCCTTTAAAATCAGTCTTCATCAGCAATGCCAGTTTCTTGTTATCTGTACCGGATAAATCAAAATCTCCGCACTCTTTAACAAACTGCACAAACTCTCTCTTACTCTCCCGGACATCGTCCATAGACAAATAAATATTTATATTATGATTTATCATCAGATACAAGCGGCTAAGGTAATAATCCCTCTGTGAGTCATTAAATATGCTTTTGTTTTCCTGATAAAACCTTATAAGTGATAGTATAATTGTTTTATGCTGATTTCTTCTTTTGATATAATTCTGTCTTGATACGCTCTGTCCCTCCGTGCCATATCTGTATTCGTATATTACTTCAGGCAAATACATGATCGTATGTACATATGGCATAGGATACAGAAGATATTCCATGTCATCATATGATACCTTGGTATCAAGTGCAGGTATTGGATTATCCTTATATACTGAGCTTTTGAACGTAGCGGAGTGAATTGTTGCAAAATATCCATTGGCAATAAGATCACCTACACTACTGATTTCCGCTGCCTTAAGATTATTATAATCTACCTTTTCCTTCTCTCCTGTTCCGTCATAAACATATTCAAACGGATTGATTATAAGGTCAGGTTCTTCTGTATTATTTTTCAAACGATTAACCAAAGCTGTCAGCCCCTGCGGAATAACCCAGTCATCTGAATCCAATACCTTAAGATATTTTCCTTCCGCCATTTCAACACCTTTATTAATGCCCGACCCATGTCCGCCATTTTCCTTGTCAACCGCACGTACAATTCCCGGATATTGTTTTTCATACTTTCGGATTTTTTCAAGAGTATCGTCCTTAGAACCATCATTAATGGCAATAATATCAAGAGATTCATTTATGGACTCATCCGTCAGCAGTGATGAAATACACTGATCTATGTATTCGGAAACATTATATGCAGGAATTATTATTGAAAGAATCTTCAAGGTTCCTCTCCTTATCTGTTATTTATTTTCTGTCTGCCATTTCTCTATCTGCCGCTCTTAAGTGCCTTAACCAGCCTTGCCATCGTATCAAATCCTATGCTGCCAAGTCCCAACGACATATAAAGCATTTTTTCTGTTTTGTTGAGTGATGTAAATGCAACTCTACGCTCTTTTACTTTCTTTATTACATTTTTCGCGTCAGCGTTGCCTCGGATGCCCTGTGCAAGTGATTCCCTGTTTAACTCATCCAGCGCATTTTTTACATATCTTATATCTACATATCGGAGCAGTTCATTATGGCCGCCTTCAAGCTGCCTTTTAACATCTGTACATACTGACTCAATATTATCCATCCTCTGTGTAAATGGATAGCTGTGACTGCTGTCATCTCTATGCAGATAATTATACTTAGACGCCCTGCTTGACACTACCTTAGAACAGTTAAGCACTACCTTGGTTATGTATTCCATATCCTCATAGTATTTAGCAGTCCCAAATCTAATATTTTCAATAATACTTTTTTTATAAAGAAGATGACATGATGTCGCAGAAAATCCTTTTTCAGCAAGATATATATATTTAAGTGCATCAGTTGGGGAATATGTTTCATACGCATTATCTTCATATTCTTCCTGTTTCGGAACATTCTGTCCTACGGCTCTTGAAGCACATCTTGCAAGATCACTTTCTGTTTCTTCAATGATTTTCACAAGATATGTCAACATATCTCTGTCAATATAATCATCTCCATCGACAAAACACGCGTAATATCCGGCAGCCTCGCTTATACCCTTATTTCTTGCAGCTGAAACACCGGCATTTTTCTGATGTATCACCCTTACTCTGTTATCATTTTCTGCTATTTTATCGCATAATTCCGGACAATTGTCCGGTGAACCATCGTCGATCAAGAGCAGTTCTATATTTTCATAATCCTGTTCCAGTATACTGCTGCAGCATTTTTCAATATACGATGCCACGTTATATACCGGGACTATTACACTTATCAGTTCGTTGCTCATACCCACTCCGCTCCAAAATCATGCACTTCTCTCTTATCTTCCGGCGGAAGCTGCATATAGTCTCCATATCCGCTGGTTAAAAATTCATGATACCTTCTCGGAGCATTGAACTCATACTGTTCGAATTTCATAAGTATAGGATCATCAAAATCCTCATGCGTCAGGTATGTATCAAAATGCAGATATTCTGCCGTATCTATTACCTTCTCATGGCTGTCATAATCACATTCCATTGCTATTTCATCAATTTTTCGCTCATGCTTGTTATTTCTGTCCGGCAATAATATATGCTGTATATATTTTAGTTTTCCCTTTATTCCGGATTTATCAGATCTTCCGTACAGATCCGCACTTTGAAGCCTTTGATAAAATCTGAGCTTTCTTAGCCAACTCTTATGATTTTCAGGATCATCCCAGAGACCATCTACAGGAAATATATCAAGATATATTCCCATTTCCTGCGGAAGTTCACACAATTTAGCCGGTTTCACCCTGGTTTTTGCATCATATATCCTTGCAACTGAATAATGATATTTAGGATCCGTTGAATAATGTATATATTTTATATTCTCTCCAACAGGGTCAGTCTTAACCATCCCTTTCAGTTTTTCGAAATCAGGTCGAGGCATAAAAATATCCACATCATTGTCCCACGGAATAAATCCATGATGTCTTACCGCCCCAATCAATGTTCCGTATGCCAGAACATATCTTAATTTATTTTTTTCACAATAATCATGCAGTTCCTTTAAAAGATTAAGCAATACTTTTTGCTCTTCTTCAATAGTCATCATATATCAATCCTCTATATATGCCGTAAAATCATGTGTTATTCTCTTTTCTTCCGGCGGCAGCTTCATGTAGTCTCCGTAATTTTGTGTCAGATAGCGTTCCCAACACTTAGGTGCATGAAATAATCTCCCGTTAAATTCTTTATCCTCATATGGAATATATTCAGATTTTTTCATTCGTTCACCCTTACCCAGGCTCCATGTAATTCCGCCGACATATTCACATTTATCAAAATCCAACCTGCGCGCTATTGTATCCAGCTGTTTTGCATAAGTCTTAGCGCCGATTATTCTATACAAAATAACTGCCGGTATCTTGAAAAGTGTCCGAAACATTCCCTTGCCTGAACCTATTCTGGCATAACTTCTTGAAATCTTCTTTCTGATGTGTATCGTTCTTGTCAGAAGTGCATCGCTTTCTTTTTCGTCATCAGGCAACCCGTCCATGGGAAAAATATCAATCCACAGATTTTTATCCATTATCAGATACTTTGAATCTATTCTGGTTCTTCTGTCGACAACCTTAGCAAATGGCGTATCACCGTTTCCTGCATTAAATCCTGTTAATTCATAATATGATTTTATCGGCTCTTTTTTTATCAATTCATGCAGTTTATCAAAGTCCGGACGCGGCATCAGAAGATCTACATCATCATCCCACGGAATAAATCCCTTGTGTCTTATTGCTCCAAGAAGTGTTCCGCCACACATGTAATATCTCAATCCATGTTCGTCACAATATTGTGTAAATTCACACATGATCTCAAAAATATTATCTTTTATTTCTTCTTTTTTTAGCTCTCTCATTTGTCATTGCCGCCTCTTCATAAATTTAGCCATAAAAAATGCTGCACTTTCATAATTGATGCAAAACCAGTTAATCATAAACTTTCTTGACGCTGCAATATCTGCATCAAGCAGCAGCTTTTTATTCTTTTTCAGGTCTATTTTCAATTCTTCCCGTTTTTTTATATATTTAGGATTATTATATTCGCCGGCAATGGCCATTTCAGAAAGTATTGTAAAATTTATTCTGGCAAGATTAATTTGGGCATAGCAGACATCCTCGCCCCCTCTTTCATTTGCCAAACGTGAGACTTCAGTCCACACGTCTTTCAATTTAAAATATTTTTCGCCGAATGTTGATGTCATCCCGGATGACATTCTGTAAAAATACATCGGGACATTCGATTCAACAATCTTATCGGCTTTCAATAACATTCTGTAAGTTGCAAGCACGTCCTCTCCAACCGAAAAATTGTTGTTTACATATGCATTTTCGGCAACTTCCTTTTTATACAGCTTGTTCCATACATAATGAACAATTTCCTGGCTTCCTATCTTAAAGAATCTCTTGGCAAATTCATCTCTGCTATATACAGTTACTTTTTCCTGAACATCAGCTCTGTCATATGTTTCTTTTTCAGTTTTTATTATGCCCGCACTGCTTATATCTGCATCATTTTCGGTTATCAATTTCACCAGATATTCATACATCTGCGGATGCGCCCAGTCATCAGAATCCACAAATCCTATATACCTGCCTGATGCGTTTTCGATCCCTGATTTTCTTGCTGCTGCCAGCCCTGCATTCTTCTTATGGATAACAGTTATTCTGTTATCACGCTGTGTCCACTCATCGCATATTCTGCCGCTGTCATCCGCAGAACCATCATCAACAAGTATTATCTCAAGATTTTTATATGTTTGACCTGCAACTGACGATATGCCTCTGTCAAGCTTATCCTGCACATTATATACAGGCATTATAACCGATATCAATGGTTCGCTCATTAAAAACTGCCCTCGTATTTCTTATTGCCAAACTTAGCTTTGAGAAAAGCCGTTCCCTTTTTCTTCCAATCCACCTTTTCCATAAAGAGCAGCGGCAGTTCCTTAATCTGTTCCTTATTCAACTGACCGCTTGCGAGCTTTTGGTCAAGCCATACATTAAATATGATCTCACTGACTCTTCCATATAATCTGCCCTGAAAGGACGATAATTCATCTTCGTTTATATGATTTTTGAGCTCAAACAGGATAGTAAACAGCCAATTGCAGTAATCGTTCAGGAACTCTCTTTCCATGATCATCATATTAAACATATATCCGTATGTATGTTTTACAACGCGGTCATAGCTGTCTGTATATTCCGGATATTTATCCTTGATGATCTGTCTTGTTATATCCAGGTGTTCAGCATAGTGTGTGTGTTTATAATGATCATACAGTGTTTCAATATAATAATTTCTCTTAGTCGGAACAAACACCTTTACAGCGCCAAGGTACGGTTCAATTTCATCATAAGTGAGTATACCTTTGAAGATATCATCTTTATTTTTTCTGCCAAAATGCCGTCTGTAATGAGCGAGCCCTATATAATCGCTGTCGACATTTTTCCATGCCCAATAAATCCCCGTAAGTTCGCAAAAGCTAGGATTCAAATAAGAAATATTATCACCTGTATTATCCTTAATGTATCCCAGGTCTAACGGATTACCATCCGCATCTTTCTTGCCCTCTGCGCCAACATGTACAGGAAGATACATGCTATCTTCCGGCATGCGATACTTCTTATGGGCAGCTATAATTATCGTTACAGTTTTATTCATTTAAGTTCCTTTTCGCACATATTAAGGACTGATTCTATTGTCGTGTCCATATCATAATATTTATATTCGCCTAATCGTCCGCCGAATATAACCTTGTCTTCTTCATCAGCTAACTTTTTATATTCAGCATATAATGAACCGTTTTTTTCATCATTTACCGGATAGTAAGGTTCATCACCAGGTTCCCATTCACTGCTATACTCTCTGCTTATTACTGTCTTAGGGATATCGTTTCCTTCATCATCCTTACCGAATTCAAACCATTTATGTTCAATAATTCTGGTCCACGGAGTCTCCCTGTCCGTATAATTAACAGCCGCATTTCCCTGGAAATTAGACTTATCCAGCAGCTCTGTCTCAAATCTTACAGATCTGTACTCAAGGTATCCCAGTTTATATCCAAAATAGGCATCAATAGGTCCTGTATATACTATCTTATGAGCAATTGCATTTAATTCTTCTTTATGCTCTAAATAATCCGTATTAAGACGAACTTCTATTCCGTCAAGGATATTCTCGATCATTTTGGTATATCCCCCCATAGGAATTCCCTGATACAGCGCATTGAAATAATTATTGTCATATGTAAGTCTTACAGGAAGTCTCTTGATAATAAAGCTAGGAAGATCCTTGCAATCACGACCCCATTGCTTCTCAGTATATCCTTTAACGAGTTTCTCGAACAGATCTCGACCAATAAGTGAGATTGCCTGTTCTTCCAGGTTCTTAGGCTCTCCGGTGATTTCTGCCCTCTGCTCATTAATCTTAGCCTCTGCTTCTTCCGGGGTTACAACTCCCCACATCTTATTAAATGTGTACATATTGAAAGGCATTGAAAAAATCTCGCCCTTATAATTGGCTACAACTGTATTGGTAAAACGATTAAATTGCGCAAATCTCGTGATATAATCCCATACCTTCTGGATATTGGTATGAAAGATATGAGCGCCATATTTATGAACATGTATCCTTTCTACATCCTCTGTATAAACATTACCGCCTACATTTGGTCTCTTATCTACAACAAGAACAGATTTGCCTGCATCCTTAGCCTCTCTGGCAAATATTGAACCATATAAACCTGCTCCTACAACAAGATAATCATACATATATTATTCCCCTTTTGCTTATTCTTGTCATTTTTAAACATCCTGTCTCATATATATTACAATGAAGTGTAACATATGGCATATAAGCACGCAAGCCACATAGTCATGTCTCACTGCTGCTAAGACTGGAAAATGTTTTTTATTTCTTTAGCAACCGCATCCTATTTTTTTAATTATTTCTTGATCCTATGCACACATGATTTACCATCTCACTATAAATAAAAGGATACAAACCCGGTAAGCTGACTTAACCGTGCCTGTACCCTTATGTAATTTTATATTATTATGCCCGTCTGTTTAGCTCAATATCTTAATATACAACCCTGACATATGCCGTAGGATTTTTGTACCACATGGTACTTACCTTCGTTCCGTCTGCCGGATTTGAACAATGGATTATTGTATCTCCGCCCGCATAAATTGCAACATGTCCGCCGTAATCATATACTACAATGTCTCCCGGCATAAGCTGATCATAGCTTATCATTGTTCCTACATATCCATACTGATATGCATCAGACCACGTAGGCACATAAATTCCGAATTCTCCGTAAATCAGATGTGTAAATCCTGAGCAATCTGTTCCTTCTGTCAAAGAATTAATATAACATCCGTCTTCCTCACTCCAACGATCCGCTGCATCAATATAAGGTGTTACTCCAACCCATTGATATGCATAATTAACAATCTGAGATGCTAATCCCGCATCATATGAGATGTCATCATCGTATATTGTGGTTTCCTCTTCATACGTTGTAGTCTCTTCTTCGTATGTTGTAGTTTCCTCTTCATACGTTGTAGTCTCTTCTTCGTATGTTGTGGTCTCCTCTTCATACGTTGTAGTCTCTTCTTCGTATGCTGTGGTTTCCTCTTCATACGTTGTAGTCTCTTCTTCGTATGTTGTGGTCACTTCTTCATATGCAGTAGTTTCCTCATTTGCTACGATTTCTTCCGTATGCGTTGTTGTATCTTCCTGTTTTTGGACAGTACTATCAACGACAATAAGTTCTTCTTGAGCCTGCTCTATATTTTTATCAACGATCTTGCTATCAACGACATCCAACTCTGCCGCCAGTTCAGTCTTTTCATTTACATACTGCACACTGATATTCTCAGCAATTGCTACACTGGCCTCACTTACAGAATCTTCTTCACTTAAATCCTGCGCATCCAATGACGCTAAATTAACAGCGTGTTCCTCGTCTCCGTTCTCATAAATTATTGACTGTCTCGGCTCTTGTCCCTTACTGTTTGCTGCAAATGACTTCACCGAAAATATTGAAACACCTACTAAGGCAACTACCGTTAAAGTTGTAGCAACAACAATTTTGGTTGATCCGCTATTTCTTCGTTTCACTTTAATCCTCCTTTTCTCACGAACCACTTTTACAAGGTTCACTCGAATCCAGATGTACTATATCACGAAAACGTAATAATTTGCACGTTTTTTTTATTCTTTTTTAACATATTCTGTTTTTTTGTAACATTTGCTACAAATATCTGCAACTTCTTTAAGATATTTGATTACGCTTTACTATTCTTTTATATCTCCTGAGTGCCAAATATTCTCACCCTGACACAAACCTCCGGCTAATTGCGCACTATAAAAGGACTGTTACTTGCAAAGCAACAGTCCTTCCTTCATTTCACTTTTATTTTACGCCTCAGCCTATTACCCTCACATAAGCTGTAGGAGTTGAATACCACATAGAACCATAAACAGTACCTGCACTCGGATTTGAGCAATGGATTATCATATCATTTCCCGCATAGATGGCAACATGACCTCCATACCTGTATACAACAATGTCACCTGGCTGCAGCTGATCGTAGCTGATCTGGGTTCCTACACTATATTGATATGCATCCGAACCTGTCGGAACATATATTCCAAACGCTCCATAAATTAAATATGTAAATCCGGAACAGTCTGTTCCATCTGTCAGGGAATTGTAGTATCCGTTGCCTGTCCATCTGTATTCAGCATCTACATAAGGTGTTACTCCTACCCATGACATTGCATAATTAACAATCTGCTGACCGAGAGAATTATCATAGGATATGTCCTCAGTTGTCTCTTCTTCGTATGCAGTAGTTTCTTCCTCGTACGCTGTGGTCTCCTCTTCATACGCAGTAGTTTCTTCCTCGTATGCTGTGGTTTCCTCTTCATACGCAGTAGTTTCCTCTTCGTATGCTGTGGTCTCCTCTTCGTATGCAGTAGTTTCTTCCTCGTATGCCTCAGATGTTGTATTTTCATCTGTTATCTCCTCCGTAGAATCTTCCACATATGATTCCTCGGTGGTCTGCTGCTGGTCGTTGTCTCGTGAGGTTGTTCCGTCATTATATACATACACCCACTCGTCAAGGTCATAATCATATACCCATTCGCCATCTGAATATGTTGTTTCTTCTGTCACCTCTGCATATGCTTCATCCTCATATGCATCCGTCACATCTCCTGCTTCATATTCCTGCGGTACGAAATTTTCTATTATAGGTGCCTCTGCTGATGTCTCTGCCTCCATTATCTGCGCTGTAGGTTCTGCAACTGTCTGTGCTGATGTTGTTTCTTCTGTAGTTTCTTCAAGAACTACACTGTCCACTACTTTTAATTCACCCGCCAGCTGCATTTCTGCCGCCGCAGTCTGTATCTCATTGGATATATTTGAGTCAGCAGTTTCTCTCTCAGCTGTTGCAGCCACTATTACATATTCTTCATTACTGCTGTCGAGTTCGCTGATCAATTTTGTCTTTTCGCGATGCTCTGTCTCACTACCCACAGCTAATGTTAATTGTTTTTCTTCTTTTCCTGAAACCATTGAATACAATGAAAGAACCGATACTCCCACTAAGACAACAACGGCTACAGTAGACGCAATTACTATTTTAGTCGATCCGCTATTTTTTCTCTTCACTTCACTTTCCTCCTGTAAATAGTTTTTCTGTCACTTTCAAATCCGCATATACTATATCAGGAGTTGTAATATTTTGCAAATCATTTTGTAATATTTTCTTAACAAATGCAGTTTTTGCGTAATATTTCTTCAGTTTTCTCCGATGTTTTCCATTTTCTTCGTCAAAAGTGACAACATTCTTCTTAATTTATCATGATAAACACAGATATTTAAAATTCTTCATTACATCAAAAGGGAACGAAATCTGTAAATCTCGTCCCCTTTCATTTTCTACGATCAATGCCCAGACATTAATTGTGAACTAAAATACTACTCTTATATATTTTGTAGGTGTTGAATACCACATATTGCCGATTATTGTTCCGGCTGTCGGATTAGCACAATGTATGATCGTATCATTTCCGGCATAAATAGCAACATGCTCACCATTCCTATATACAATTATATCACCCGGCAGCAGCTGCGCATATGTAATTGATGTACCTACACTTGTCTGATATGCATCAGAACCTGTAGGAACATAAATGCCAAATGTTTTATAAATCAAATATGTAAATCCTGAGCAGTCCGTTCCCTCCGTAAGAGAGTTTTTATATCCCGCTTCGGTCCAGCGATCCGCCGCCTCTACATAAGGCGTTACCCCAACCCATTGGCGGGCGTAGGCGACTATTTTCTCACCTAACGCAGCATTGGAATCTATATCAACTATTTCGGAGTCCCATGAAATAATATTGCCGTCTGCATCCGTGGTATATGTAACTCCCAGGTATGTGAACTTTCCTGTCTGCAGCATTCCCCTTGTACTATCATTGCTGCTGTTGTCGAAATAATATTTTTTGTCACCTATTGTAAGGAAGCCAACGTGCATAACTCCGTTTGAGTCAAAATAATATTTACCTTGATAGGAGCCGCTAGTTACTTCTACCCACCCTACGGCCATCCTTCCAGAAGACTTGAAATAATATTGTGTGTCATTGATCGTCTTCCAGTTTGTTGCCATCTGTCCCGAAGGATCAAAGTAATACCAGATTTCGATTCCATCAGCAAAGCCACGATACAGCCAGCCTGTTGTCATAGAACCACTGCCATTAAAGAAATACCAGCTGCCATTAATTAGTTTCCAGCCCGTTGCCATAGAGCCGCCCGGATTAAGATAATACCAAATGCCATTTATCTTATCCCAACCGGTATCCATTCTTCCCGTGGAATTCATATAATACCAGCTGCCGCCTATTTTCGCCCAGCCTGTCGTCATAGCACCGCTTGAGCTCATGTAATACCAGATATCTTTTCCGTTTTCCTGGCCTCTGTACAACCAACCCGTTGCCATTAAACCGTTGCTATAGAAGAAATACCAACTGCCATTTATCACCTTCCAGCCGGTTGCCATGGAGCCGCTTGAACTCATGTAATACCAACCGCCATTAATCTTTTGCCAGCCATATGACATTCTGCCTGATGAATTAAAATAATACCAGCTGCCATTGATCAATCTCCAACCGGTGATCATTGCACCTGTTTGACTAAAATAATACCAGATTGCCTGTCCATTATTATCTGTTCCTCTGTACAGCCAACCTGTTGTCATTGAGCCATTGTTATTGTAAAAAAACCATGTTCCATCTGCATTATACCAACCGATCCGCTTTTGCAGCGTTGGAATTATCTCCTGCTTTACAATAATATCCCCGCACACTGAGCAGTGCGATCCTTCCGTAAGCCCTGTAGTTGTTTCCGTTGCATCCACCTTTGGATCCGTTACAGCTGTGTGATTATGAGGTACTACTTTTAGCAAAATATAATACGTCTCACCGAGAAACTTTTCATATATAACCATTTCTGATGAAACCACCCTGCTTCGACAGTATTCAGGATACGAACCAAACCTCGCATACAGTTCATCCTTGTTTCCGACAAATATGGTTCCGTCTGTCAATTTTACAGTGTATGTCAGGTTGTATGCTCCTGACGCGTCACAGGCATCATACATTCGCTTATCAAAAAATTCCTCACCGTATTTTGTATAATAATCTTCAATGTTTTTATTAGATACTGTAACTGTAATTATTGTTCTGGTTTGAGCGTTTAATGACTCTTCATGAACCTCTGTTGTCTCCGTCTCAACACTATTCTGTTCCTCGCCCGTTGCCTGTTCCTGTTCTGTCTCACTTGTCGTAGTTTCTTCTTCCGCTTCTGTTTCTTCTGCTAACATCGAAGACTCTGATTCAGTCATAGTCTCCGTCACAGATTCTGCATCAGTCTGAATCTCAGGTTCTTTATCGGTCAGATCATGCTCCTCAACAGCCGCCTGTGTTTCAGGTTCTGTCTGAATCTGCGACATCTCTATATCCGCTTCACCTGTATATTCATATTCTGCCGCATACGGAACAAATTCTTCTGTCAACGGCTCCTCATATACAGTCTCATCAGCGGCAGCCATTCCCATATTCATGCCTGCCGCTATGCATATCATTAAAATAATTGCTAATACCTTTTTCATAATAGTTCTTACCGCTATAAATACTTTTATTGCTGCAACTACCGATTAGCCTTTAATCTGGCGAATTTTTTTACATCCTTGGACTTCACGTTGGAAATAAGTTTGCCTTCGATATATGTTAAATGTTTAGACTTTAATCTGATCGGGACTAGCATCAGCTTCATATATGCTGATCTTGGTTTTGCCTTCTTCAGAGCTTCTCTTACAGTTTCCTTATTAATTATATTTTTTATCTCTGCCCTTTTCTGCGAGTCCGTCAATGTACATTTAGGATTAGTTATATTCTCAATACATCCTATGATCCGCTCAAGGTAACGTCTGGATATGACCTCCTGTGCTTCCGCTGACGGAAAATCTGCCGTCGGTATAGGTGTAGGATTTTCTCCCAGGAAATTAAAGGAAACTGTGGTCTCCTTATTTACATTCTGTCCGGCTGTCTGCTCAAGATCCAATGTATGCTGCACCGTTGTTGTGCCTGAATCAGTCTGTTCTCCCTGTTCTTCAGCATCTGATGCAGATACATTATCATTTGCTGTACCTGGCTGCATCTTCTCATCTTCTGTTATAAGTAATGCCCCTTTGCCCTCAGCAATAAGCTGGTCCATAAGTTTTTGCTGCATTTCACTGCGCCATCCGTCATATAAATCAAGCAACCATTTGTGTTCTTCCTCTCTTCTTGACAGCAATTCCGGATTATACTTCTCAGATTCCGAATCAGAACGTTTGCGGATAAAATGATAATAGGCATTATCCGTCACAGTCACGCGTTCGATTTTCTTAATGACCTCAAGATTAAATGGAAAATCATCCCAATGGACATCTGGGAATTTAATACCGTTATCCTTTATGTAGCTTGTAAGGTATAACTTGTTCCACGGTGTATATAAGAGGTTTCTGTCGAGCAGCTGATGCGCATGTTCTCTGAATTCCGTTCCTGAACCATATACGACAGACTGCACTGACTGCTTCTGGATGTAATATTCCATGTCTGTATAGTATGTTTCTATATAATATCCGGCAATAACCATCTGTGCACATTTATCCTCCGGTACTGTTGCCTTGTATTCAGCAGCACACGGAAACGGTTTGCCAATAGATGAAATATCTCGCCCCACATTATTAATCGGCTTACCTGCCCATGCATCAAGAAAATAATTTTCCGCCAGGCTGACCATCTCATAAAGCATTGACGGAACCGCCCAATCATCAGCATCCATAAAATACAGATATTTGCCGGATGCCTTCTCCATAGCTGCATTTCTGGCCGCTGCAGCTCCCTTGTTTTCCTGATGCAGCACCGTGATTCTCTCGTCAGCTGCCGCCTGTTCGTCACACAGCGCGCCTGACGTATCGGTAGATCCGTCATCAACTAAAATAAGTTCCCAGTCTGTAAGAGTCTGAGCACATATACTCTCTATGGCCTTGCATACATAGTCTTCTACATTGTATACAGGCATGATAACAGTCACAATCGGTTTTTCCATAGCAATCACTACTTTTCCTTCATTTTAGTTCATTGATTTTAACAGTTTGATGTATTTTTGTAAATGTTTAGCAACTATTTCGCAGGGACTTTGTAAGAAATTTGAAATTTTTTATATTTTTTGCATGTTATTAGCCGACTTTCAACTGTTTATATATAGTATTTTCCGCATTATCGGCTTTATTGCGTTTAGAACTTCAGTATGTTAAAATTATTGTCACATTTTTGCAACATTTAAAATTTTATTCATCATCAAAGAAGGTCATATTCATGAGAAAAATCTTTATTTCATTTTCACTAATCATAGCAATATCTGCTTCTAGTATATTTGCTGCTTTTGCAGACACTCAGGAAACTACTCAGTTAAACACAGCTGCCAATACCGAATATTCTCCTGAATATTCGGTCAGCGAATATTTTGATCCTGACCCTGATTTATTGTCTGACACAGAAAATGAAGATACAGCATCATATGTTGAAAATGATACATCTATTTCAGAATCCGACGTTGGTGTTGAAACTCCTTCAGAAAGTTATGATGAACCCTCATCAGAAACATATGTACCTGTATCTGATACAGATAGAGATAATTCAGAAACCTCTGACTCAGTTGTTGAAAATGAAACCGAAAGTATACAAGAGGATTCTCTGAATGATACCGTCAAGATATCGAGAGTCTCAGTTAAAGCAACTGATCCATATGTTGAAAGCTATTATACAAAATATGGCAATGACTTCTTTCAAAAACGTATGTACGATAAGTATGACGAGACAAACAAGACCTATAATCTTACTTATACGGTCTATCTGTCCGACGGTTCTACTTTCATTGGCAACAAGGATGATTTGTATGCAGAATTTGGCGAATATCCGATATATTCGGACAAAGCTGGCGATTATTCTGGTTCATCAGAATTAATAGTTTATGAAAAATTCATGGATACTGCGTATTTAATACGATTCAGACTTATTGATCACGCACATACAATCGTTGTTGATCCCGCAGTCGCAGCTACCGAAACATCTACCGGACTGACCGAGGGCTCACATTGTTCTGTCTGCGGCGATGTAATCATTGCGCAGGAAATAATACCGACTCTGGCGAAACACACAGGTTGGTATAATGCCAATGGAATATGGTTTTATTATGACAGCAATGGCAATATGGTTACCGGCTGGCTCTATAGAGGGCAGGAAAATGGCATTAATATCTGGTACTACTTTAATGAATCCGGTGCAATGATCACCGGTTGGAAATATATAAATGGTTGGTGGTACTACTTTAACAGTTCAGGCAGAATGGCTGTCGGATGGACTAAAATTAATGGGACATGGTATTACATGGGTCCTAGCGGAGCAATGTACAGCGGATGGCAAAAAATCAATGGCTCATGGTATTACATGAATTCATCAGGTGGCATGGTTACCGGTTGGCAGTATATCAACAGCAAATGGTATTTTTTCAACAGCAGCGGGATTATGGCGGTTGGCTGGCTTTACAGAGGAACCGATAACGACAATGAAATCTGGTATTACTTCAATGACTCCGGTACAATGATTACCGGTTGGAAATATATAAATGGTTGGTGGTACTACTTTAACAGTTCAGGCAGGATGGCTGTCGGATGGATCAAAGTTAATGGGACATGGTATTACATGGGTCCTGGCGGAGCAATGTACAGCGGATGGCAAAAAATCAATGGCTCATGGTATTACATGAA
>CAVAJR010000031.1:0-27378 GCA_963589005.1 Bacteroidaceae bacterium
TGCTGGGAGTATATGACGAAACACGAATGGGCGGCATTCGATTTAAAACAGATCCTGATGGTCCATTTCTTTCCGATGACAAAGAAACAGCTGCTCCTCCATGGGCGACGCTTCGTGCATTGGAGGAAGCCTCCAGAAATTTTGAAAATGATGAAAGCGGGTTGACCGAAAAATGGCTGAACCAATTGATTAAGCCCGGCTCCTCTCTTGGCGGTGCAAGGCCTAAGGCAACCGTGGTAGATACGAAGGATCAGCTTTGGATAGCAAAATTTCCGTCTAAGAATGATGAAAATGATACCGGGGCATGGGAAATGGTGGCACACGATTTAGCGTGCTTGTGTGGATTAAATGTCCCGGATGCGAAGTTAGAGAAGTTTTCGAACCTTGGTAGCACATATCTGATTAAACGCTTTGATCGCGTTTTGACTAAACGAGTGCATTTCGCTTCCGCAATGACGCTTCTTGGAAAAACAGATGGAGCATCTGCTGCAGACGGAACCAGCTACCTGGATATAGCAGCCTTCATAAAATCCTATGGTGCGCAGCCCAAACAGGATTTGATTGAGCTCTGGAAACGAATTGTTTTCAATATGGCTGTTACCAACACGGATGATCATCTGAGAAACCATGCGTTCATTCTTGCAGAAAATGGGTGGATACTCTCGCCCCTTTATGATGTAAATCCGGTTCCTTACGGTGATGAACTATCGCTGAATGTTGATGAAGATGATAATAGTATCAGCATTGCTCTTGCCGTTGCTGCCGCTGTCAAATTTGGAATTTCCGAAACGGATGCGAAAAGCTGTGCAAAAGATATTCTGGCAATTGTAAGAGAAAACTGGGAGAAAATAGCGGCAGTTTATGGGCTGAACCGACGACAGATAGAAGAAATGCGCCCGGCATTTAGTGTTTGCTATGAACTCGCCAAGTAAACCACCCAATCGGAGGATTCTGTGAATATTTCCAAGACGTTTCCAACAATAATTGACGAGCGTGCTTGTTTTAATTACGATATAAGCACGAAAGGATGGTGATTCGATGAGCAAGATGACAGAGCTGGTTCAAAGTCATGATTATAAGAATCTGAATCGACTTATGGAATATGCCACGTTGTTTCGGGTCAATAATGTGATTCGCAGATATATGGAGATATTATTGTAAATGCAGCTGACACCAGAGCAGATTAAGGGAAGAATCAAGAATGTGGCTAAAGAGAACAAAGTTCTTATGGCTTAAAATACAGCGCACATCAGACTGAGTATAAGTCCACTTTTTCGAAGGAGACTTATACTGGGACTTATGCCAGGCAAAATCTATCAGTGCAGCCTTGTTGTCCGTATATTCGCGTCAGCTGCTTGACTAAAGCAAGAACACTAAAATTTTACAAACATTTTACATAAGTTCCCTATAGCACTTTACAGAGGTATTTTAACATGCCATTGTAAAATGAAAGGGGTATGAAAAGTAAAATATGAGTATATTTAATGTATTAACTTTAATCGGCGGTCTGGCGCTCTTTCTGTATGGCATGAATACTATGGGCGACAGCCTTGTTATGCTCTCCGGCGGCAAGCTGGAAAGCATTTTGGAGAAGCTTACCAATAAGCGGATTATCGCGGTTCTGCTGGGAGCATTTGTAACAGGAATTATTCAGTCATCATCTGCAACAACGGTTATGGTAGTCGGATTCGTCAATTCCGGTATCATGAAACTGACCCAGGCGGTAGGCGTGATAATGGGTGCAAATATCGGTACCACCGTTACGTCGTGGATCCTTTCTCTTGCCGGGATCAGCAGTGAAAATGTATTGGTCCAGTTATTAAAGCCAAGTTCATTTTCACCTATTCTTGCAGCTATCGGCATTATATGCCTCATGATCGGTAAGGAAGGAAGCAAGAAGAAGATCGTAGGCGGCATCTTATTAGGATTTGCGGTCCTCATGTTCGGTATGGAGACCATGAGCAGCAGTGTATCCGTGTTAAAGGACGATCCTGCATTTGCCGGAATGCTCACGACCTTCTCTAATCCGATACTCGGTATGCTGGCAGGCGCCGTTCTTACCGCAATAATCCAGAGCTCATCAGCATCGGTTGGTATCTTACAGGCGCTGTGTATCTCAGGGGTTGTTACCTGCGGAAGCGCCATTCCTATTATTATGGGACAGAACATAGGAACCTGCGTAACCGCCCTGATCTCAGCCATCGGAGCTAATAAGAATGCGAAGCGAGCCGCATTCATCCATTTGTATTTTAATCTCATAGGAACCATAGTGTTCATGGCGCTTTTCTATATTATAAACAGTTTCGTGCATTTTTCATTTATGACAGATACTATAGGGGCTGTAGGAATTGCGATCATACACAGCTGCTTTAATATAGCATGTGCAATATGCTGGTTCCCATTTGCAAATGTTCTTGTAAAGCTTGCAACATGGACAGTAAGAGATAAGGCAGCAGATGTTGCGGAGGGCACGGCTAAAGAAGCAATGCCTGCAGCATTGGCAGCTCTTGATGAGAGATTTCTGGAGACACCATCCTATGCAATACAATTATGTAAGAATGCCGTAGTTGAGATGTCAGAATATTCAAAACAGGCGATTTTCCTTGCAATGGAGGTTCAGAATGTATATTCTGAAGAGAAGATCAACGAAGTTGTAAGACTAGAGCAATTAACAGACAGGTTTGAGGACAGCCTGGGTTCATACCTGGTTAAGATCGCCGGACGCGACCTGTCTACAGATGACAGTCACCTGTTGTCAATACTTCTTCATTCCATCAATGATATCGAGAGGATCGCTGACCATGCGATCAACCTGACCGAAGCATCGCAAAAAATGCATAATGAGGGCGTGAAACTCTCCGATCAGGGAAGACGGGAATTAGGCTGCCTGACATCAGCTCTCCGAGATATATTAAACATGACTGCAGATGCATTTGCTGATTTTGATTCTGTTAAGGCTCAGGGAGTTGAACCGCTGGAGGAAGTCATAGATGATCTTGTAATGGAGATGAAGCAGCGTCATATAATGCGACTCAGAAGCGGGGAATGCTCTATGGAGGCAGGTCTGCTGCTGGAGGACATCCTCACTAATTACGAGAGAGTTTCAGATCATTGCTCCAATATAGCAGTAGCATTGATCGAGATTCCTACAGATGCATTTGACACTCATCAATATCTGGATGTAACTGTTAAGAGGACTGATCCTGCATTTAAGGAAAGATATATTAAGCTTAAAAATACTTATATCTTACCGGAAAGGGAAGGCAAATAGATATGGCATTGATATATATTGTGGAAGACGATGCAAGTATCCGTGAAATAGAGATGATTGCCCTTAAAAACAGTAATTATATGGTACAGGCATTTGATAGAGCCAGTACATTCTATGCTAAGATCGAAGAGATTATCCCGGATCTGATATTGCTGGATATAATGCTTCCGGATGAAGACGGATATTCTATTGTACGCAAGCTCAGAAGCAATTCCAGAACGAAGAAGGTTCCGATCATCATGGTAACGGCCAAGACAACTGAGATGGATATGGTTAAGGGCCTAGATGACGGAGCGGATGACTATATTAAGAAGCCGTTCTCATTGATGGAGCTGCTGTCGAGGGTGCGAGCACTTCTAAGAAGGTCTCCGCAGGAGGAAACGGGAGAATTGCATGTGGGTAATATCCTGCTGGACAATGAGAGGCATATCGTTCTTGCAGATAATAAAAATGTTGTATTGACACTAAAGGAATATGAGCTCTTAAGATATCTGATGATGAACGAAAATATTGTCTTAAGCCGTGAATCTATTATGAGCCGGGTATGGGATGTGGATTTCGAGGGTGAAACACGAACGGTGGATATGCATATTAAAACCCTGAGACAAAAACTGGGAGACTGCGGCAGACAGATACGCACCATCAGAGGCGTGGGATATTCTATCGGTGCAGACGTTGAGGACGAATAATAAAAATACTTTTGCAGCTGTAATCATTGCTATAAAAAGTGAAGCCGATTCTAAGTGTTATTGATACTTAGAATCGGCTTTTTTGATAACTCCTGGACGGAGTGTTTAGTCTAACCATTTCTATCCTGTGGACAGCTCCTGCTTAAGAGACACAGGATAGAAGGCGCTCAGGATACAGTGCAGTTCTGAGATTATTCCTCCTCACCTTTGGCCAGAGCCTCAGCCTGAACCTTCTGAATATCAGGAAAGCTTGAGATCATTGGCTCGATATTCTTATGTCTTATCTTCCTGTCAACATAGTTTTTGGTAATCTTGTAAATAACAGGTGACAGAGACAGAACACCGATAAGGTTAGGTATGGCCATAAGTCCGTTAAAGGTATCTGAAATATCCCATGCCAGCGACAGATCCATTGTTGCACCAACGAAGATAAATAAAACAAAGACTATTTTGTATATGTAGGAAGCCTTCTCACCGAAGAGATATTCGAAGGCCTTTGATCCGTAATGACTCCATCCGAGAACAGTCGAAAATGCGAAGAATAACAAGGCAATAGCTACGAAGCCCGGGCCGGCAGAACCGAATAATGTTCCGAAGGACTGTCCGACCAATGTGGAAATGGAAGCATCAGCATACTGTGCAGTTACGGTACCCGTATTAAGGTCGATAACACCTGAAGTCAGGACAACCAGTGCTGTAAGTGTGCATACTACAATCGTATCTGCAAATACCTCGAAGATACCCCACATACCCTGGCGAACAGGTTCCTTAACATTTGAATTGGAATGAACCATAACCGATGAGCCCAGTCCGGCCTCATTAGAAAAGACACCACGTTTCATACCATATGTAAGAGCCAGTGCAATGCCGCTGCCTACTATTCCGCCGCCTACAGCCGGAAGTCCGAAAGCACCCTTGAATATAGAAACAAATGCAGGACCGATGTTGGCGCAATTGGCGATGATAACAACAAGAGCTGCAAGGATATAGATAATAGCCATGAACGGAACTATTTTCTCAGTTACGGCTGCAACTCGTTTAAGTCCACCCAGAATGATCAATCCGCCGATTACAAGAAGAGCAATGCCGATTATCCATGAAGGAATGCCGAATGCTGCATCCATATTAGCGGCAATTGAGTTGATCTGGCTGGCATTGCCGATACCAAATGATGCCAGAACGCAGAAGCATGAGAACAGGATGGCAAGGATTTTACCGATCCATTTGATCAAATTGCCGCCCCTTTTGCCGCGTCTGTAGCCGCCGAGACCATCCTGCAGGTAGTACATAGCACCGCCTGACCATTCGCCGTATTTGTTTTTTCTTCTATAATATATACCAAGGATATTTTCTGAGTAGTTGGTCATCATTCCGAAGAATGCAACGATCCACATCCAGAAGATAGCACCGGGACCGCCGATAGCGATAGCTGTAGCAACACCAACGATATTTCCGGTACCGATCGTGGCAGCAAGGGCTGTACACAGAGATTGGAACTGAGAAATAGATTTGTCTTCCTTGGCAGTATGCTTAGTAATATGCTTGTTGGTGAAAATGCTTCCCAGGGTATTTTTGAACCACATCTTCAGGTGACTGACCTGAAATACCTTGGTAAGGATAGTCGTGAATATACCGGTACCGATCAGCAGGATCAGCATAGGTAGACCCCAGACGAAATTGTTAATTGAGCCGTTAAAATTAGTAAGCCATTCTAGAATATTCATTGTTTTTCCCTTTCGATAGTTTAAGTTACGTTTATTTTCAAAACAGATTTGGGGTTTTATCTGCTATTGAAATCTGGAATTTGACTGCAAATGCGGCAAGACAACAATTAAAAAGGAATCCTGCAGGCATATCAGGCGCTTGAGATAAGCAATTGGCTGCATAAAAAACAGGATGCTCCGAAGGAACATCCTGCAAATAATAAACAAAGAAAATCGCTTATGAAAAACGAATAAAGCCTCTGTCCTTTTGCCTGAGAGATTCAATCTCTGACGTTGATACGCAAGTGATGTTTGCCCCTTCGGCCCTCGATCTAACGAGTGTCTCCAGATTGCCATCCATCTACAGTCCTGATCAGACGATTCCTGAGAGTTTTACTCCTTCGGCAGGGACAAACCCACTTTCCTGTAGATTTCAACTGGCAATATTTTGTTGTCGAATAAAATCAGAAGGCTTGCCATGTCAGGCAAACCAACAATTCATGGGCAAAATTTTAGTCTATTTCTTACATAATTGCAATATGCGCAGAGAAAAAACGTAACAGGTTACACATTTTGACATGATATTTTGTCGAAATGGCATAAAGTCCCGGACGATGGCTGCGGGTGAAATATGCCAACACGACTCACCCGTAGCTGCCGGGCAGATGTTTACTCACATTTGCCAGAAGCACTTTAGAAACCTACCACTGAATCTATAGGCAGGGACATAACGATCCCCTGAGCTTCGCTGTGCATGCCGCAATGCTCGCTTATACATTTCATGAGGTCTATCTTATTGGCTGACTCGGAGAGGATAAGAATGATCTCCTTCTCCTCCTGCATGCCGGCTCCCCAGAAACTGGAAGCTTCTTCGTTAGTTATCTGTCTGCTGTGGATTACAGTTCCCCCGCGTGCGCCGGCTGCACGGACTGCCTCCATAACATCACCGCTAAAACCGCGATTTACAACTGCTGCAATCAGAGAATGTTTTGATTCAGACATATTTTCATTCCTCGTTTCATTATAATTTGGACCGGAAGCGCAATTCGACTGCTTGTTCTGGTCCAGAGCCTTTAAGATAAGATTGTTAACACCATTTAGCGGGATCGTAAATGCAATACCGCTGTTGGCTTTATACATATGCAGCTCAGAATACAGCCTGTTCATAAGACTTGCAGAAGCATTCTGTGAGACAATGCTTACAAGAACGCTTTTATCTATGCTGCCAAGACCTAACATATCCATGATCTCGCTTGATGCAGTACCCTCAGCATAGAAACGATACAAAAGTGTATGTCCCTCGAGCTTTAGGATATTCTCGGCATCATTTGCGAGTTTTGGTGTGGTTATAAGCACTAATATCTGGGTAGGAAATGGTCTGCGAACCTGAGATTTATTTAATTTATTCATATCTGTATTTGAAGTGCCCGCCTGAGCTCCTTTAATATTCTCCATTTAACTATCCTCCTCTAAATTCGTGCTGTTGCCGAATGCTTTGTCAGCGGCAAATGAAGCTTCATTCTTCACAGGATCGGCATCATGTTCTTCAGAACCAGCATCCACGACCTCGTTTGCATCCGAAAGATCAATGATCATGTCACTGTCGTCGGCAATAACCGTAGGTTGGACAGGAGCCTTTTTGGCAGCTTTGTATTTGTATACCAGTCCCATTAGCTGAATTGCAATAAGCGGTGTAAGTGCAACCAAAGCAACTACTCCGAATGCGTCGGTCATAAGATTGCCTCCCAGTGCCTCACATACGCCGATGCTGAGCGGCAGCAGGAAGGTTGATGTCATAGGTCCGCTGGCAACACCGCCCGAGTCGAAGGCGATACCGATGAAGATATCAGGAACGGCTCTTGACAGTATCAATGCGATTATATATCCGGGAATAACAAACCATTGAATAGAAATCCCTGTAAGAACGCGCAGCATGGCCAGGCCTACACTTATTGCAACTCCGGCAGACATGCATATGTTCATCATTTTTACAGAGACTGCGCCGTTGGTAACATTTGCTACCTGATGATTTAAGACCTGAATGGCAGGCTCAGCCTTTACTATATAATAACCGATGATCATGCCGATAGGAATAAGCGCCCAGCTAAATGAGGTGCTGGCCAGCTCTTTGCCCAGGTATGCGCCCACCGGGGCGAATCCTACATTTGCGCCGCATAAGAAGAGCACGAGTCCCAGATATGTATAGATAAGACCGATGATGATTCGAACAATCTGTCTCTTATGATATCGCTTGGTAAGAAGCTGGAATATTATGAACACGGCAGCGATCGGAAGTAACGATATGAGCACTTCCTTAGCATATACAGGCAGGCTGCCTGCAAATACTCTGGCAACATCATGGGTCGTGACAACATTTGCCACATCAGTAAGAGAGTAGGCTGCCTCCCCGGGCTTGAAAAAGCATCCGAGGATCAAAACTGCCAGGATAGGGCCTACGCTTGAGAGTGCAACCAGGCCGAAGCTGTCGCTGGCTGCATTTTTGTCGCTTCTGACGGAGGCAAGTCCAACACCCATTGCCATTATAAACGGAACAGTCATAGGACCTGTGGTAACACCGCCCGAGTCAAATGCCACTGCCAGGAAGTCCTGCGGTACGAAGAAGGATATCACCAGCAGCAGCGTATAGCAGATTATCAGAAGAAGGGACAGCTTGATCTTATACCTGATTCGCAGGATAGCAATAGCCAGGAATATGCCGACGCCCACTGCAACTGTCAATATAAGAGCCATGTTCGGGATGGAAGGAACCTGATTAGCAAGTACCTGCAGGTCGGGCTCAGAGACTGTTATGATAATACCCATAACAAGACCCGTCAGAAGAACAGTGATAAACTTCTTCATTTTGGAGATCTGTACGCCGACGCCATCACCGATAGGTGTCATGGCCATCTCAGAACCCAGCTGAAACAGTCCCATCCCCAGAATCAACATGAATGCGCCGGTAAGGAACATAACTATAGTGCCCAGTTCCATAGGAACCAGAGAGATACTGATTATCAATACGATTACGGTAATAGGCAGAACCGCCGACAGCGATTCGCGGATTTTTTCTTTAAGTTTCTGGTTCAATAAGCATTACCTCCTGAGTTGATTATGGCAAGCGAAAACGCCGGGGATAATGGCGTTTTCGCTGAAAGTTAATTTATGTGCGCTGGGACGGCGCAGCCACTGCTTGAAAACAATCAGCGAAGGCGTTTTCGAGCAGTGGCTGCTATGCCGAGGTTCACGGCATGCAGCCGCTAACTTCTATAAGATTCCATCAATTCCTTGAACAGTTCCTGCGTTGACGGCGGTGTATAAGTTATGGCATTGGCACCGGCATCAATAGTTCTCTTGATGGATTCATTTGTTTTGCCGCCGGAAGCAATAATAGGAACCTCCGGAAAATCGGCACGGATTTTGGCTACAACATCTGCAGTCTTCTCTGCGCAGGCTACGTTTAGGACAGCCGCGCCATGCTGAATGCGGCTCATAATGTCTGTCGATTCATTGGTTACTGTAATAATAACCGGAATATCGACAGAAGTGCTTACTGCAAGAAGATTCAGATCTGAAATAGGAGCGTTCAGGACAACTCCCATTGCGCCTTGAGATTCTACATCCTTGGCCAGGGATACCGTCCGAAGGCCCTTGGTTGTGCCGCCGCCTACTCCGCAAAATACCGGAATATAAGAGGCCTGGATTATAGCATTGCTGATAGCCTGCTGCGGCGTAAAAGGATATACCGCAAATACAGCATCTGCATCACAGTTTCTGATAATTGCAACATCTGTTGTAAAAACGAAGCTCTTGATCCTGCGTCCGTTGACAATGATTCCGCTGGCTTGGTATACAGCATTTGGAATTTTCAATATATGCTGACGCAGTCGGCTTCCGATACGGGGAATCTGTTCTTTTCTTGTATCTTCCATAAGGTACCTCCTGATGGGATTGCAAGTATATGAGGTTTGCAGCAATCCGCATCTATGTATTCTGCCTGTATTGGCAGGCGCAATTGTTTGTTTTGAAAGTGCTGCCAAGGGTTATGGCGAGCAACGATTGACTGTTAATTTGATATGAGGTCGTGACCCAATAAGGACTTATGATTCGAATGGGCGTGGAACTGAAAAATAAGGCAGTTATCGTGCTTGCTTTCTGCAAATTCATCTGGCACAAAATAACCGTAAAATAAAAAAGTCGGAGCCCATATATATAAATCCTTGGGTTTCGCTGGAAATAGTATAACATAAGTCGAACTCTGATTGCCAGTCCAAAATACCGGATATCAGGTATCGGCTGCAGGTTGCGGACTGTGTCTTGAAAGGAGCAGACCATTCAAGAAGAGGGTAAATGAGAAGCATTATAGGTACAGCAAGATAGGTGCTGTGGGACGATCTCACGGAATAGGTGCTGTAAGAAGCATTTGCCGGGAGGATTTTACTCATACTTTACAAGAATATGGTTTTCGATTATACATATGTGTAATAAAGTTTTATACGGATACATAGAAATCGATGTGAAGAGAACATATTGAGAGTCAGCCACGAAGGACGGCTGATTAGAAAGGAATTTAATTGAAAATTAATTTTAACGAGAAGAAGGGCTTCATCTGCGATATGGATGGAGTGATTTATCATGGCAACAGGATCCTGCCGGGCGCGGTGGAATTCATCAAATGGCTTCAGGATAATAACAAGGAATATCTGTTCCTGACTAATAACAGCGGCAAGACTCCTAAGGAACTGAATCAGAAATTAGAGCGCATGGGAGTCGAGGTTACAGAGGAACATTTTTATACAAGCGCATTGGCAACTGCAGAATTCCTGAAGGCTCAGGCACCGGGATGTTCAGCTTATGTTATAGGAGAGGCCGGATTATTAAACGCACTGTATAATGCAGGAATAACAATGAATGATGTGAACCCCGATTATGTAGTAGTAGGTGAGGGCCCGAATTATTCATTAGAGAGCCTTACTAAGGCTGTTAATCTGGTATTGGGAGGCGCGAGACTGATTGGTGCCAATTCAGATGTATCGGGAAATATCGAAGGTGGCATTGCTCCGGCATGCAAGGCGCTGGTTGCACCTATTGAAATGGCAACAGGCAAGCAGGCATATTTCTGCGGCAAACCTAATCCGCTTATGATGAGAACCGGCTTAAAGCTCCTTGGATGTCATTCAGAGGATGCGGTGATCATTGGAGATCGCATGGATACAGATATTATCGCCGGAACAGAGAGCGGAGTTGATACGGTTCTGGTGCTTACCGGCGTGTCAGACAGGAATACACCTAAGATGTACGCATATCAGCCGACTATGATCCTTAATGGCGTAGGAGATGTTATCAGCTGCTGATGCTCTATTTTCAGAAAACGGCCTGGCGAAAATTTATGGCAATAGATCAGCCGGGCTCATGAGCACAGGTCAGCAGAGGCTTAACAGTACAAGAATATATAAATTAACCGTTATAGGTTTTTAGAAAGAATGACAACATCAGATAGAGTCTCTCACGGTCATCGTCAAGATATATCGTTACGAGGGATTCTATTTTTTTGATGCGATATACCAGCGAGTTGCGGTGGATACAGAGTCTGTTGGCAGTCAGCGTCTGGTCGCGTTCGCATATCAGATACATACGCAGCGTCTCATAATAATCAGTGCCGTTTTTTTTATCATAATCCTGCAGAAAAGTAAGTATCGGCGATGTCACGTCCGTTTCCATAACATTACTCATAACGCTCTGCATATATTCAAGGGCGAAATCCTCACACCTGTTGATAGCACCGGCATCCGTAATCCCATATCTGTTGGATATCTCGCTCTGGTGAAAGGCAGTACCTATATATGATGGGTCAGCAAATGTATAACTGCAGCCGCAATATATCTTATGCATTTGCATGACAGTCTGAAGACGTTTATAGAAGATTGCCATATCGCAAGCCGAGACATTTGCTACTATCAAATATTCGTGATGATAGACAAAATCCGACAGCATGGGGAAATCCGTTTTGAGTATACGGGAGGCAAGGTACAGATCAGGCATATTATCTGTAAGTGAGCGCAGCATGAACAGCTGCATCTGAGGATGACCATCCCATCCCATGCCCTCCAGCCGCAGGCGCATATTCTCCGGGTTAACCTCCTGTTGGATCAGAATGTCCAGAAACAGGTTGGATACGATATAACTGCTGTGATTGATCTTAAACCACAGATCCAGAAAAGCGCAGAAGACCTCGGCCAGCTGCAGACGCGAGTGCAGGTTCTCGCTGCGTCCGCCGTCCAGCGCCACGAACCAGCCGATGAGATGGTTATCAGTGGAATACAGATTTCTGATGATCTCGCAGGAGACAGAGGAGTGCACAATATACGGACCACGGTCATTTACATGCTGCTGCAGCTGTTCGTTAATAACAGTAACCTCGTCGATGCCGAGAAAACCGTTGATGAGCTTGATCTTTTCATCAATTCCGTTGTAATGCGCATCACCGAGGACCTTGTGTGACACGTCCGAGATGGCGACGCCGGTTTTGAGCAGGTTTGCTCCCAAGGGCAATATATCAGTAAGCGGAGCATCGGAATTGATGAATTTCAGCAGCTGCATCTCGCAGCTGTTATAATATTCAAGCATTTGCTGCAGCTCATTGAAGATCGTGAACATGTCAGGAGCAGTCAGCAGCAGAATATCTGTGCTGTTTACACAGATGACATTGTGACTTGAGGTCGGAATGAAGGCTTTGCTGTCGCCAATGTAGATGTAATCCTGGCTTAATTCTATGTCATCAGACAGATAACGAACACCTAAAATATCCCGCTCGCCCTTGAAAATATTGGGCTTCGGGTTGTATTTCTCCAGCCAGTCACTGACTAGCCACATGCTGATCTTCATAAGTGCCTCCTTATCATAATGCGCGAGAATGCTTCATGGCATAAAATTAAAATCCTCTTGTATGGTAATACAACTTGTGCACTCTGCACAAGTGCAAAAATTCTTAAAAAGCCTGATTTTTACAGAAGGCATATGTTGCACAGCCGAATTCCGGCATAGAATCCTTGTATACGAGTTACAAATAAGATTTGTAGGACTTGCAATCCGGTTAGCTATAGCCGGGTTTATTGATAAGATCAAGAGCCGGCAAGGTGCTGGATGACGCACTTGTCGGAAGGAAGTAAGCAGATTATGAAGAGAACGAGGAGAATTTTAAATGACAGAAGCAGATAAGACACTGAATAATATGGAAAAAGCAAATGCAGACAGCAAGCCTCTTGAAGGAACCAGAGAAGGTATATCCGCTGCGGCAGATACAGCTGCGCCGACAGGCGAGATGCCGCCGATCGCAGTTCGTATGAAGCGCAATAAAACAGCAATTGCACTTCATGAGCCGGACAGAGTGCCGTTCATGCCGTCGATGAACAATTTCTACGCACTTCATTACGGCGTGACTGTTGAAGAGTCAATGGCGGATGCCAGAAGTCTCATTGAGCCGCTTAGGAGGTTCTGCGAGGATTACAACCCTGACTGGGTGTGGAATCCGGTGCCCTTCCCAATTAAGCCGATGGAAACCATCGGCCACAAACAGGCACGTTTCCCTGGCAAATATTATAACCTTCCGGCCAACACGCCTTATCAATATGTTGACAAATCTTATCTGAGCGAGGATGATTATGAGGAGTATTTTGAGGATCCGACCAAATATATCATTAACAAGGTTCTGCCTAATAAATACAGCGGGCTGGAGGGACTGAAAAATCTTGATATTGACAAGTCGATCCTAGAGGGATATGACAAGGCTCTCTGGGAGGCTGATCCGACAGGATTTGCACTTCATGTTGCGATTCCTGCCAAATATCCGGAGTTAGACGGCCTTAAATATATCAATCCCTTTGCAACGACAGGCCACTGTATATTAAGCAATATGCAATTTGCCAATCCGGCAGCTGCGGCTGCGCTCAGGGAGGCAATGAAGAAGGTTGACCCTGCCAGTGCAGCTGCATTTAAGACGCTGCTGCAGGTTGCAGATGAAACTTTCAGCTACATGCAAGGCGGAATTGAGCTTACAATGAGCATTATAAACAACGGTTATCCGGTATATGGCGGCTCACCGGCATGCATTCCGTTTGATGATTTTGCAGATTCCATAAGAGGTCTGATGGATCTGTGTATGGACGTGGTGACGGATCCTGATCTGGTGGATGAGGCAATCCAAAAGCTGGGGGATATTTCCATTCCGGCAGCGATCAGAAATGCGAAAATGTCCCATTGCGAGGATCTGTTCCTGCCGCTTCATTGCGGCGTTGAGAATTTCATGTCCATACAAAATTATGAGGAGCACTATTGGCCGAGCCTTAAGCGGACAATTATGGCGGCTATCGAGGCTGACCTTACGCCTATAGTTTTCTGTGAAGGCAAATATACCAACAGACTTGAATGTCTGACTGATATTCCGGCTGGTAAGGTGCTGTATGCATTTGAGGATGTTGATCTTGAGAAGGCTAAGAAAATCCTTACAGGTCATGCGGCTATCGGTGCAGGCATGAATACCCATACATTGATGTCGGGAACACCGGAGCAGATCGAAGACGAGGTCAAGAGAAATATGGATATTCTCGCACCTGGCGGCGGGTTCTTCAGTATGAACTCTATCGCACTTGATGAGGTTTCGCCGGAGAACATGCATGCATGGCGTAATGCTGTGGAAAAATACGGATATTACAGATAATAGAAACGAGCAGATTGCAGCTGTGTAAACTATACAGGAGAATTTAATAAATTTAACGAATTGCCATTCCCATGCGAAGAAATCCCATGGGAGTGGTATTTTGCCTATATTGAAGATGAAATACGACATTATAGAAGAACAATTAGAAAGATTAAAATTGCATAAAATATGCAACATAGAAGAAACTCTGCAGGAGCGGTTTGGCGCAGATAAGGCCGAGGAGATCGTGTTAACCTGGAACAGACTGGCAGATGAGTCGGATAAGTCAGATGAACCGGGACGCCAGGACAAACTGTATGAATATCTTCATAGCGACAGTGAATTAAGCATGATAGTAACATGTTATACAGACGCAGATATCATCAGAAATATATGTCGCTGGCTTAACGATCATACTGATTATTTTGGCCAGCATATATTGGATGTGGGCTGCGGCACAGGAATCATAAGCTGCATGCTGGCAATGATGCTTCCGAAGGCTCATATTATGGCAATTGACAGATCACCGGAGTGCATAAAAATTGCCAATGAGGTTAAGGAGAGGTTGGGGATAGCGAATATTCAATTTGAAAATATGTCAGTTGAAGATGTCCCACCCGCTGATACTGTATTTTCGTCGCGTACCTTCCACGAAAATATAGGGATCAGATATACAGATAATGTATTTCTGCCATTTAGCAGACAGGTCGAGGCATATGGGCTGATTTACAGGGAATATTGTATGAAGCTGGCAAGTTTTATACGCCCCGGCGGAACGATGGTATGCATTGAGAGAAACCACATGGATACAGAATATTATAGTGTGCTTAAAAATTTTGCCGGATGTGGGATGAAGATAATTGCAGGAAGCCTGAATGAGCTTCAATGTGAGGAGTCAGATTTTACAGCCAAGTCGGTATTTCAGACATTCGCATTTGAGAAACCTGCCCGGGATAAGAGCATGGAACTTGAAAGTCTTCGACGGCAGTGCGGCGAGGTAACGGCAGAGAACGGGTCGAATGCTGATGTATTTGGCATTTGGCAGGAGCGGGCATTTGTAAATAATGCTGAGACCTATATGTTTACCCGTCCGCAGGCGGATTGGTTCGTGGAGCAAAATACGGACGGCATTATAAGCGGATTTGAGACATTTGCGGAAAATGGCATGCAAATAGCGAGAATGGCGCTTCTTAGAATCCGCGGGGATAATGAGAACTTTATTTTGCATCAGACCACTGTTGATCAGACAGGTGTACAAATATTGCCATTGACAGTGCTTAGTGATGTGCAAAATGCACTATTGAGTCGCAAAACAGCGGATCAGGCAATGGGATATGTGGTGACGGATATGACAGACTGAGAATTACAGTTTACCGAATCCTTATCAACATGCACAAAAAAGCATGACGGACAGCAAAATTTTTGATAAAAATAGCGTTTTTTTGAAAAGAAGATAGTGATTTCCTATATGTAGTTGTGCTATAATCACGGCAGCGTTGTACGTAATATATACGGTATCTTAAAGAGGAACGAAAATCTCGGATTGCGGATGCCGGCAGCAGCTGCAAAATGCTGAATGGCGCTGAACAGCTGACTTTAATTATGGGGTTGCCGCCTGACAGGGGGCATATCAATTTTGTAAGAAGGAGACGGTATGAAAAAGAGTTTAACATTAGTGCTGACTATGTGTGTTGCTTCTGCCATGGTTCTTAGTGCCTGCGGCGAGAGCAAGCCGAAGGAGACAACGACTGCAGAGACTACGACCGCAGAAACTACGGTAGCTGCAGAGGAGTCATCAGAGGAAACAACGCAGGCTGAATCAGAAGAGGAATCCTCTGAGGAAGCAAAAGAGACTGAGGAGCAGTCAGAAGAGTCAGAAGAAACAACAGAAGCTGCACAGGACAAAGAGTCTGAAGAGGCTGCGGTAGAGACAGAGGAAGAATCAGAGACTGAGAAGGTTCTGGAAAATGCCCCGGAGGAGACATCAGAAGAAGCTCCAGAAGGCGAGGCAGCAGACGGAGCAGCACCTGCAGCAGAAGGCGAAACACCACCGGCTAAGCCAGAAGGCAACCCACCGGAAGGCGCACCAGCAGAACCGGGAGCAGAAGCACCGGCACAGGCTGAGGCAGAAGCAGCTGAGGTTAAAGTAACCTTCTCAACAGGCGAGACAGCTAAGGCAATAGTAGGCGAGCCATTTGAATTCTTCTTCCAGTGCGATGCACCTGGCGATATGGGAGCACCGGCAGAAGGTGAAGAAGGAGCAGGCATCACAGTATCATCAGGAACAGTTGAATATTCAAATGTAAGTCTGGGCGGACCTAACAGCTATCCTACAAGTGAGAAAGTAATAATCACAGGATTTGATGGTGACTTTGAAGTAACAGTATGTGATGAGGCATCAGCAATGGATGCAACACATACCATTTACTTCGAGGAAGCAGAGATAGAAGAAGCAATAGCAAATGCTGAAGCAATGGCAGCACAGATGGCAGAAAATCCGATGGACGGCAGCTCAGAAGACGGCGAGTCACCGGAAGGCGAGGCAGCAGAAGCTCCGGAAGGCGCACCAGCAGAACCGGGAGCAGAAGCACCGGCAGAAGAGAAGAACATAGTAGTTCCTGTATTCAAGATGTCTGAGAAGGCAGCAGAAGAGGCTCCGGAAGAGGCACCTGCAGGAGAATCTGCAGAAGATGCATCATCAAGCGAAGCTATCGGCAAGCAGACAGAAGAATTAGAGATTACTGTTGACGGTGTAACAGGCTTAGCACAGTACGAGGACGTAGAGGATGGAACCAGTGAAGTAAGACACTTCAAGGTTACATTTGACGGCAAGGAATATTACGGAACCATCGACAAGGGCGTATGGTCAGCTGATGAGGCAGAAGGCGAGGCAGTAATCGCAGCATATCAGCAGGCACATGAATCAGACCCAAGCTTCATGGGAGCACCGGGAGCAGGCGGTTCAGGAGACGGCGAGTCACCGGCAGGTGAGTCAACAGAAGCACCGGCAGGCGAGGCAGCAGACGGAGCAGCACCTGCAGCAGAAGGCGAAACACCACCGGCTAAGCCAGAAGGCAACCCACCGGAAGGCGCACCAGCAGAACCGGGAGCAGAAGCACCGGCACAGGCTGAGGCAGAAGCAGCTGAGGTTAAAGTAACCTTCTCAACAGGCGAGACAGCTAAGGCAATAGTAGGCGAGCCATTTGAATTCTTCTTCCAGTGCGATGCACCTGGCGATATGGGAGCACCGGCAGAAGGTGAAGAAGGAGCAGGCATCACAGTATCATCAGGAACAGTTGAATATTCAAATGTAAGTCTGGGCGGACCTAACAGCTATCCTACAAGTGAGAAAGTAATAATCACAGGATTTGATGGTGACTTTGAAGTAACAGTATGTGATGAGGCATCAGCAATGGATGCAACACATACCATTTACTTCGAGGAAGCAGAGATAGAAGAAGCAATAGCAAATGCTGAAGCAATGGCAGCACAGATGGCAGAAAATCCGATGGACGGCAGCTCAGAAGACGGCGAGTCACCGGAAGGCGAGGCAGCAGAAGCTCCGGAAGGCGCACCAGCAGAACCGGGAGCAGAAGCACCGGCAGAAGAGAAGAACATAGTAGTTCCTGTATTCAAGATGTCTGAGAAGGCAGCAGAAGAGGCTCCGGAAGAGGCACCTGCAGGAGAATCTGCAGAAGATGCATCATCAAGCGAAGCTATCGGCAAGCAGACAGAAGAATTAGAGATTACTGTTGACGGTGTAACAGGCTTAGCACAGTACGAGGACGTAGAGGATGGAACCAGTGAAGTAAGACACTTCAAGGTTACATTTGACGGCAAGGAATATTACGGAACCATCGACAAGGGCGTATGGTCAGCTGATGAGGCAGAAGGCGAGGCAGTAATCGCAGCATATCAGCAGGCACATGAATCAGACCCAAGCTTCATGGGAGCACCGGGAGCAGGCGGTTCAGGAGACGGCGAGTCACCGGCAGGCGAGGCAGCAGAAGCTCCGGCAGCAGAGGAGACAGTTGAATACAATTCAATTATCAAGGATATCCTTAATGGAACATCATCATTGATTGACAGATCTAAGTTCCAGAAAACTGCAGACGAGAAAGAAACTGCTGCAGCAACAGACGGAGAATCTATGGGTGACATGAGCGATGTACCTGCCATTCCGGAAGGACTTCAGCCTGGAGAGGAACCTCCAGGGGGATTCGGCGGAATCGACTGATTAATACCAATTAAATCTAAAAGCCAGGGCATATAGCCCTGGCTTTTGAATGGAGAATTATTTGCTTTTTGACTGATTTTCCATTAAGTCATTATTTGCCTTCAAGGACTCTTTAGCCTCGGACATTTTCTTCTTTATATCCATTTCTGCTATTTTTATTTGGTAAATATTGTTATATATATTAGCTTTTTCATACTCAACATATCCGTAACAATCGTAGTCAGGTGCAGCTGCTATGGTTAGGTCATCAGATGTTAGTATGCCTAAAATATCGGAATCTCTGTCAATTATTTTTTCTACGGGAACCACTGCTTTTGAAAATATTTTAATAAAACCCGAACTATCAGCTTTATCAAATGATAATTTACTTGCTTCGAGCATTTCGGAATGGGTTGCAACAGATAAATTAAAATCGTACCCGCATGCTAAACAAATCATTCTTGCAAACTCTCTTTGTGTTCTTCCATTGCCTTCTCTAAATGGGTGCAGCGCATTTAAATCACCATAATTATCAGCAAAAGCACGAATAAAATCGTTGAAATTGTCCTTAGCACGGTAACATTGAGAATAATATTTGTTAAAAATTGATTCTGCATAACTTTGAATGCAAGAGGTCGTGCAAAACAGATTTCCTTTACCTATTTCTACTGTTCTTTCCTTTCCAGCCCAATCATAGATATCTTGAAATATATACTTATGAATGGCTTTTAGGTGTTTGAAATCAAAATTTCCTTTTATAGGATGATCTTGAAGTTCTTTTAACCGAATGGCGGTAAGTTCTTTTTCAGCCTCGAACAGATCATTTTTATCTGTTATATTAAGCTTGTTCTTTAAAACTTCAGAATTGGGATAGCAATATTTATTATCTGGCATATTTACGGATTACCTCCTGCCTTAGTTCTTCCGACGTTTTTTCGCCATTTGCTACTCTTAATAATTCTTCAACAAATGCCTTACTTAAATACATGTTCTCGATGGCCATTGTTGCTGCAACATTTCTAATATCTCTTACTTTTTTTGTATTTTCAATTGTCATAGCAATCACCTCAGCATAAGGGACCCGGTATTATTTATATGCATCTAATCTGCTTTGTATAACTCTTTCAATAATAAGAGGTTAATCTTACGCCGTTAAAATCCAATCACTTTTGCAGTGACGCTTAAGAAGATTCCTTTGTTTCTAACGATTATTGTATACTATTTTCGCTTTTAATGTTGACTTATTTTAAATAAAATTATTTTTCTGCTTTGTATATTGTAGTTATTAACTGTAAACATTAGTGACTTTGGTTGGTGTTAGTTAGTACAGACGAGTTCACTCATACAAATAAGAAGATTTGACATCGATTGAGTTACGGTATAGGAAGAATATTTTTTAAGCTATTTTCTAAAGAAAAAACAGCACCCTTGCGGGTGCTGCTTTCTGCTTGTGTTAAACGTATAACTTAAAAGGGAGGTGAGTGTTTGGTACACTCGATTATGAAAAATATTTGTATTGGTCTGTATCAACCTTATGTCGATATGATACAGGGCATCCATGAACAGAAAATGTTCAAAGTATGGTAATTTTGTGAAACCTCACCTTATAAATACAGTATTGTATGTATGAACATCACACCTTGTGGGGAAGGTATACATTCGAATTGAAATTAAATGCAGCTGTGGATTCATCGCAGCATGTCCTCGACATCACTCCTCAAGATTAGCTCTGCTGTGGATATAATATTCAATGAATTTATGTACGGCACCGCGGTGATCATTCTTCTTCCAGAACAAACCGCTGTAAATAATAGGAGAGTTCTCCAGAGGAACAGCGATAAGACCCTTCATCTGATCTATCGGAGCAAATCCCGACTGAATTGAGATACCGGCACCACTCTGAACCATAAACAGAACTGAGTTGTTATTGCCTGACTGATAAGCAATCTTCGGCTCAAATCCGCTCCTTCTGCATAACTCACGCACCTCATTTACCTCGGTCGCATATTCGTCATCGCCGATCAGGATAAACTGTTCATTCTTAAGCTCTGACAGCTGGATACTCTTCTTTGTTGTCAGCGGGTGTCCCTCATATGTTACCGCAAACAGATGCGACTCGCCCAGAGTATAATAATCCAACTCCGGTGAGACATCGTCCTTATCGAAGATTTTTAATCCCACATCAAGCTTGCCTGACATCAGCTGATTTGTTATCTCATCCCGTTCATAGTAAGGAGTCGCATTAACCAGAATAGATGGCTCCTTGATTGAAAATTCTGAGAGAATCGGCGTAACACGGAACAGCTCGTTGTAGATCATATATCCGAAATTAATGGTTTCCTGCGTTGTGGCTGAGGCATGCTTAATTCGCATAAGAAGATAGTCTTCATCCTTGAACAGCTTGAAGCATTCCTCGTGAAGAACATGACCGGCATGTGTCAGCTCAAGCGTGCGTCCTTTTTTCTTAAACAGCTCAACATTAAAATCCGCCTCCAGGTCGTGAATAGATTTGCTGAGGGCGGGTTGGCTTAGATGCAGCTTAGAAGCAGCCTCGGTGAGACTGTTCGAACTCGTTATAATATAAAAATAATATAATTTGTTGTAATTAATCATCTTAGGACCTCTTTGCTGTGTGCGTGCTGATATAGAGCATCAGCTATGTTATATAGCTTTATGCGTGCGTCGGTTAATGTCTGAGCAAATGACCGAATGTGTTGAAAGGAATAACAAATACCAGTCATCGCAATCAGCGATATCACCAGACACGCATGACAATTTTAGAAATATAAAATAAATTTATATGTAAAAGTATAATAAAAATTTGCCTAATGTCAAGTGAATTGCTCAAATATATAAAAAAATATATGAATAATACGGAAAAATAGCTGATTTTTCGAAAAATCTTATTAGAGTTTTTCGGGAAATTATCACAGGATTTTCAAGTGATGCATAAAAAGTGTGCAATTTATATAAAATGATTGCATAAAATATTTTTTTGTTATAGAATCACAGAGCTTGTGAAAATGCGGAGAGGGGAGAAAAGGAGGAGCAGGCGACACCTTTCGAGTCTCTCCTGCGTTTATAAGACACATAAGGTCTACGCTGCAGATCATGCACATGAGAATTGTCTGAGACTGCAGGATGCTCACAAGCTCAGATAATCCGGAAGCGTATCGAAGTGGTCATAACGAGCCGCACTCGAAATGCGGTTGTCCTTCGGGGCACGTGGGTTCGAATCCCACCGCTTCCGCTGGTCAGAAGAAAGCGACACCCACAGAGGTGTCGCTTTTGTCTACCTTAGTCCGCGGTCAGTCACCGCGATCACCTGCAGCTGCCGCCTAAGTTAGCGATCATCTGCAGCTGCCGCTTGAGTTAGCGACCACATGCAGGCAGAACTATTTCGAATACTGAACCGCCAGCCGGGCCATTATAGGCACTGATCTTGCCCTTGTGCAATGTGATTATCTCCTTGGTAAGAGCCAGCCCGATGCCTGTCTGCCCCTTCTGTCCGATATAGAATCTGGCAAATATATTATCAACAGTTTCCGGGTCGAATCCCTCCCCATCATCAGCAAATCTGATAACAGCCTTACCCTTTATCAAATGGCATGAGATTGACAATTTGCTCTTACAATATCTGATATCATTAGAGATTATATTGATAAATGCCCGCCGCAGCTGAACATCGTCACCCATTACCATAATTTTTCCGCTGCCAAAATCAAGATCCAGATCAATTCCGTGTTTCTGCAGCAATATACTCTCGCTTCTAAGGCAGTCATACAAGATTTCCTTCACATCGGTTGCAATAATATTCAGCTTCAGATTGCCGGTGTCGATCTTGGATATGGCGAGGATTTCCTCCACCAGCGACGTCATGCGGTCGCTTTCTTCCATAATAATATCAGCCGCCCGATGATGATCCATGATGTCTGTCTGGATGGCCTCGGCATATCCCTGGATAGACATAAGCGGAGTCTTTAGCTCGTGAGAAGCATTCTGGAAGAACTTATTTTGGCTGTTCTGAATATATTCAATATTGCTGCCGAGCCTGATTCCGAGAAAGCACATAATCGCAGTTACGATTATCAGGATTATCAGGAAAATAATATTAAGCGTATTGGAAAAACTCATAACCGGCAGCACATCTACGTAGATGACATACGTTGTTGTATATATCTCAGATCCGGTTGGCTCAACATCATTTCCTGTGGTTGCCTCACCGTTGTAGGTCGGCACCTCGTATTTATAATACACGCAAGTGTAATAATATTTGTGATTATTGTCAGACAGCGTGAGGATCGTGTTCATAGGCAGATTGTGAGCCTGCAGATATCTGCGCAGATATGCTCCCACAGCTGAAGTCTGGTCATAAGTATCATCAGCCGGATCGTTAATGTCAAAATAATAATAATTCAGATATGATTTGAAAATGTTGCTGGAAGAAGAGTATACATTATCCAGTGCCATGTCGATGTCGTTTTGAATGGCCTTGGCGGCCTCGGACTCGAAATACCGATTTATAAACAGATTAAATGCAATAAAAAACATAACAGCAATCGCAGCGATCGCTGAAAATATAATTATCAGAATTCGTTTCTTAATATTTCTCATATTATTTTAAAGCCTTATCAGCAATCTCCAGCCTGAAGCCATAACCCCATACGGTCACAACGTTTACATTGCTGCCCGCCAGCGACAGCTTCTTACGGATTCGTCTCAGAGTCTCGTCAGTTACACGAGTTTCCACCTCATCGTCAAAGCCCCAGACTTCAGTCAACAGGTTGTCCCGTGAGTAGACCTTCTCCGGATTTTTTATCATAAATGAAAACATGCGCAGCTCCGTCTGGGTAAGACGCAGCTCCTTGCCATTGCGAAATATCGCATTTTTATCCGTGTCATATGTAAGATCGCCGAAGGAATACAGCTTATTAGCTTCATTTTGCCTTATGCCGTCCAGTTCCACGCGCCGCAGCAGCGCACGGATCTTCATCATGAGCACAGTCGGACGGAAGGGCTTCGAGATATAATCATCGCTTCCCGTGTTGATCCCGTTGATATAATCCAGCTCCGAATCCTTGGCCGTAAGCATAATGATCGGTATATTAGTAATCTCACGCAGCTTCCGGCAAATGCTCAGACCGTCCGTCCCAGGCATCATAATATCCAATACCACCAGGTCGCAGGGTTTTTCCTTAAAATGCGCAAACAATAAATCGCCATTCGGAAAATCCTCCACTTCATACCCGTCATTTTGCAGGAAATTTTTGATCAGCTCTCTTATATTGTCCTCGTCATCAGCTATGTAAATTGTATATCCCATTTTCGCTTTTATCTCCGTATGTTGCCTAATTACGATTAAATTAGTCTTAATCCTCAGAAGCCCCGCCGATTACATACTAGTATAGTGATTTTTTAATAAGCACACCTTATAAATGTCTGCAGACGGCTTATGATCTGCAGTGTTCGCGGCTTTCAATGGTGCAGCTAATAAAACGCATATACTTGCTGCAGAGTCTTCGCTTGATTAATGTCTTCTATGATTTTACCACTGACATCAGTCGGTTACCACGGCGGAGCAAAATTCTTCAATCATAAATCCTGTCGCATGACGGGTGCTCCAATATGATTTTATCACCGGCACAATCTGTTCATGATAACATGGCAGAATACATGGACACATCATCTTGTAAACATCCTGACGGAGTTTAACTGCATCAGAAAAATCAGGCATGTTATTATCACCAGTATTGATATTATACCGAGATCGTAAGCCTCAGAACATTGCCTGCCATATCCGAAATGATCACGGTAATGTCAGCATCTGGCAGTTCGAATACAATCTCGCCTGCCTCTGAGTCATAACTTACAGGTTCAATGCTGCCATTTGCCGTCTCGGCATAGGCACCTTCGAAGTTGATGCCGAGTCCGTCACCGTCATCGACAATCAATGTCAATATACCATCCTTCACAGAATAATCAGTCAGTACCGGCGCCGTGTTGTCCGCCCCACTGACATTATATTCCTGAGTGTTTTGCTGACCGTTAAACAGCGTAACCGTTATATACATGGTGCCGTTTTTGGCAGGCTGCACAGTATAAATATGATTGCCCCCATCGTGAACAGGCATGGATACATCATCAATAACAGCAGTAATCGACCTGACAGGCGCCAGATTATCCAGCCGTATCTGAACTGTCTCGGCACCATTTTGAGAATCGCCCCTGATAATGCTGAATCTCGGGGCAATAAACAGGGCGGGAACCAGCAGAAAGAGGACAAATGCAATCAAGGCAATAGTCTTCTGAATCGAGAACCGGTCCATTCTGTATTTAGTATATGAAACAACAGATTCCAGCGGTACCCTGACAGGCTCAATCTGACAGGTTTCAAATACCCTGTCCAGAATCTGCGTCATGTCTTCGATACTCAGCTCCGGTATGCTGTTGTCGTTAATTTTGTTAGCCAAATGTTGTGACTTCCTTCTACTATAATACGTCTATGAATAATATTCTTTATAACCGGCATGGATTTATCCTGTCGCTTAAATGTATAATGATGGGCAGCAGGAATGTCAGCCTCCTGTCTAATCGGATAATCAACCGGCAGCTAATGAAGAATAGTATTAAGCCTTCGTACCGCATTTACCTTATATCGGCTGACCGACGAGCGGCTCATGTCCAGCATCTCGGCTATCACTCCCGTGGACTGGTGCAGATAGAACTTGAGCAGCAGCACCTGCGACTCGCTGAAGGGCAGATTAAGGATCTGATTGACAGTATAGGTGTTTCGGCCTATCGTCACAGTATTAACAGGCTTGCCGTCGTCAGTTAGGCTGTCATTCTTCATGTTGTAGCAGATGCGAAAATTAATCTGATTCAGCCATGCTACAGCCAGAGCCGGCTCCTTGAGAGCCTGAATATTCTTCAATGCCTCGATATAGGTATTCTGAACAGCAATCAGAGCCTTCTTCGCGTCCAGCAGATAGCCGCATGCGAATTTGTATTGATTCTGGCAAGTTACTGAAAAAAATTTAGCAAATGCAGCATTATTGCCGCCTTGTATCTCCTTAACCAGAAATATTATATATTTACTATCAAGTGCTGCCATTTTTAATCACCAGCTGCATAAATCCTGCTGTTAGCCTCAGCAATCAGTTCTGTAATCATCTGTGCGCTGCTCTCGCCAGCCAGTGCAATACCGTATTTGTATTCTATTGGGCAGGCACCGGCAACCTTGTTGTGCTCCACAACATTTGTCTCGATGATCGAGAGGAACAGGTTAATATTTTCCTTATCATAATCTTCGAATATTGCCATGAACTTATTGCCGCCGTTACGGCCCACAAAGCACAGGTTTGCCGCTGCATTTAGGAGAATATTGGAGAAATCCTTAATAGCTGCATTGCCTGCGATATGGCCGAACTGTCGATTAACCTGCTGAATATTGATGATGTCGAACATGATGCATCCGATACCATTCGGAAGTTCCTTGTCGAGATACTTCTCAATGATCATGTCGCAGCTGTACCTGTTAGCCAGTCCCGTCGACGGATCCGAGTGAACAGAGTAGTCCAGCTCATGGATGCTCTGCACTGTCTTCGCAAATGTCCTGAAATCCAGAAAAATAAAGAAAAAAGAAACAACCAGCAAAACCCACAGGGCAATGCATAGAGCCCTGACACCGGGATCATTTGCAATGATATGGAACAGGTCACTGTTAGTGGTGATAAACACAATTCCGGCTGCTGCAATAATGATACACATGATCAATTGTATAGTCTTGTAAGTCTTAAATCCCTTCATAATATATTCCCCATGTATAGATCACATTATATCGACGTACCAACCACCCGTCAATGTCAGAAGCAGAGCATTGTAAGTTGATGCTGTACCGATATTTGCATAAAATACAGTGAGAGATTGTCGCAGGATATGCGAAAAATATGATGAGGCCGCATAACATATAAGATGGAGGATTTCACCATGGATAACAATCTTGAAGGCTGGTATTCAACGAAAGAGACAGGGAAGTCTATATGAAAGGCATCGATCACAGCTACTACGAGGGCTATATAACCTTTAAGATAGAAGAACTATAATAACGAAATGAGGTACAGATTAACGCAGATTATTCTGATTTTTTATCCGCACTCCTGTAATTGGTTCAAGAAACTTATCCGCATCAAAATAAAGGTTTCGGAGAATCGGTATGAGGTCAATATACTCTTCTTCCGGTTCCTGGTTATGTTTGTATTTCGCCATCACAACCAGATAACCTTTATTCCACTCCTTCACCTCAGTATAACGCTCTAGGGAATATGGCGCTGCGAATCGAATTATATGGTTATTAAATCGAAATACGGTATAATTATTTTCATTGGTAAGCGTAGCTTCTCCTGTCATACTTATTCCTCCTGAGATTATTGTATGCAAATATCGCCACATCGTCAACATATGATAAAAATGAATTATCTGCATATACTTTTTTGAAAATATATGCAGATAGATCATCTGACCGCTGCCATCGTTCATTTTGTCAACGACGGGTACTGCGTTTTTTTGCAGATGTGTCATCCCACCATCCCCTTTATTCGTATAAATAAATGTAAAACCACCCTTATGAAACACATCAGCTGTCTCCGTGTAGTGCAGAATATACAGCACCGCTCGGATGGTTTCTGAAAAATGCACACAATATGCACAGGCATATGTTGAAAAAACATCTGAAAGTGTTATTATAACCTTGATTTCCAAAACTGAATAGCCCTAACGAAAAGAAAAGTTAAAAAAAGCCCGTATTT
>CAVAJR010000032.1:0-26722 GCA_963589005.1 Bacteroidaceae bacterium
AATAAAGACCAAACTAGTCTCTTTCGCATCTGTTTGTCAGCACTTTCAGATGCAGATTGAGTTAATACACAGAAAATGCTAACATATGTGGCATGGAAGAGATAAAAGTAATTTTAAATCATGCTCAGGCAGAAATAACAGAAAAGAAATCCAGATTTATTGCAAATGTCTATGAAATTCATTCAGAGTCTCAAGCCTGCGAATACCTGGAAGCGATCAGGAAGAAACATTATGACGCGCGTCATAATTGCTATGCTTATGTATTGGGAAAATCAAACGAAACACAGAGATTTTCTGACGATAAGGAGCCTCAGGGCACTGCAGGAAAACCCATTTTAGAAGTTATTAAAAACCAAGGCTATCATAATACTTTGATTATCGTAACTAGGTATTTTGGAGGGATCCTGTTAGGAACAGGAGGACTTCTGAGGGCGTATACCGCAGCAGCTCAGGAAGGAATTCGCCAGGCTGAAACTGATGGTTCCTCATCTGTTATATACACGGGAAACAGGATTAGTATCTGTGGTGACTATAATCTGTCCGGCAAGCTCCAGTATATAATAAGTCAAATGAACATTCCCCTTGAGGATATCACATATGATACCAATGTCACATATAAGCTTGCTGTCGAGACAAGCTTAAAAGATATGCTGATCAAAAAAATAACGGAAGCTACCAATGCAGCCTCCGTTATATCCATTGATGAACCGATATCATTTGCCATATCTGGCAATCGTCCGGTTCTGTATGATCTTTAATTTATCCTGCCGGAATAAGGACTTGTTCAGCTTACCTGTTCTAACAGATAGTAACACTCATTTATGTGGTCACCTTCAGGATATGTATCTATATATTCCTGGAAATATTTCTGGGCATTGGCATTATCATCCATATTGTAGTAACACAATGCCATATAATACAATGCCTCTCCGGTAGTATTAGATACCTTATATACCTTCGTAAACTGCTCCAGTGCGCCCTCGAAGTCATTACTTTCAAACTTGGTCGTGCCATCCTCAAACCAGTTGCTTGTCGCCTGCTCCGGCGCATCACTCATACTGTCGTATGTGGCCTTATCTTCATCATTAAACGAATCAGCATCTTCTATCTGAAGCAGGTAATCTGCGCATTTTTCCATGTCGCCGTTCTGATAAGCATCATATGCCTGTGATAAGAGCTTCTGATCAGCTGTCTGTGTGGTATTGCTTTCAGCATTGTTACCATTATCTGCAGATGTATCGGATTTTTCTACCTCTGCTGCTGATTTTCCGCTGTTATTTACCTGAACTGCCAACTGCTCCTTTTCTTTCGTAAGTTCTGCTATCTGAGATTCAAGCTCTGTCTGCACTTTAACCGCCTCAGTCCTTACAGAATTAGTTTTGGCAGGTACTACAATGAAGAATATCAATGCCGCACCAACCAAAAATCCGGCAAGTATCTGAATAACTGCTACAGTCGTAGGATTATACTCCTTGTATGACGACTTCGGTATTATGACATCATCCCCGGAAAGAGGCGAATGCTGGTCATTTTCCACGCTTTCCTGCTGCCTCTTGCTTTTCAATTCACCGGAGGTTAAGTCCTTCTCTTCATCCTTGATCTGGCTATTTACAAATGTTGAATATGCGATCGTTGTAGGATTGCCTGCATCAAATAATTGAACACGATTGAGAATCTTTCTAGCCGCTGCATATTTTTTCTTTCTCATCTTGAGCCGATTGAGGATCTTTCTAGCCGCTGCATATTTTTTCTTTCTCATCTTGAGCAATGCAGCTAATTGAAATGCACTCACCATATGACATGTATTATCATTCAGCAGTTTCTTCAGCTGAATTTCAGCAAGATCATAACTTCCCTGCTCTACATATCCTATAGCCTTGTTATATTTTGATATATTGGCATTAATCGCATCAAAATAAGCCTTATCCTCCTGGATCTGGTTTAAAAAGGAATTGGCCAGATTATTATCAGCCTGGATATTTTTGCTTATGACCCAATGAGCAAAACCCAAAGCATACTCACCGGTTTCGAAATAAGCCAATCCCAGCAGATTATGAGCATTAATATTGCCCTTATAGAGCTTAAGGCTTATCCTAAGGTGTTCTATAGCTTTGCTCAGATTACGATCCCTTGCATATTCGAGTGCACTGTTATAGAAATCGTTGGATTTTAAAACGATTTCTCTGTAAACAGTTACGTCTGCTCCGCAAGTGCTGCAATATTCGCCATCATACAGAAAGCTTCCGCATTTATAACACTTCATCCCTATTTGCCCTTCTTAGCTGTTTTATTCATGATCTCCAGCATAATGTCAGTTATGTCTTCGATTGAATTCTCTTTTTTAACAGCCTGTTCTACTTCATTTATCTCTAAGCTAGGATGGAATTGCTTTATAGCTTCATCAAAATTAATCATGTCAACCTCATTTACATCTCATTTAAAAACCATCACCTACCCGCTCCCGCGCCGTGAACCTCGGCGTGCAGCCCCTGCTCGAAAACGCCTTCGCTGATTGTTTTCTCGCAGGGGTCTGCGCCGTCCCGGCGCGAAAACCGCTGACTTTCATCCAATGTAATATATCTTATTATTTCTTAAGCTTAAGCAGCTGTCCTTCCACCTGCTCCATCATCTTAAGATACTTATCCTTTTTGTCTTTTTCCTCCTGAACCTTCTCTGCAGGTGCCTTAGAAAGGAATTTTTCATTAGATAACATGCCGTCTACACGCTTTAATTCGCCTTGAAGTCTTATCTTTTCATTTTCAAGGCGCTCTATTTCTTTATCTATATCGACAAGCTCTTCCAACGGGATGTATATCGTAGCATCTGCAAGCTGAACTGACAAGGCATCTTCTGAAATTCCTTCCGGATTTTTTTGAACTGTTACATCGCTGGCTTTTGCAAGGGATGTGAAGAATACTTTACCATTTTCAAATACATCTCGTATTGCATCTGATTCTGAAACTACAAATACTCTTGCCTTTCTGGAAATAGGCACATTCATATTGGTACGAACAGTTCTGATTCCTCTTACAGCTTCTTTTATAAGCTCAGTTGCATTTTCTTCTTTATCATAATTCTTATCCTCGCTGTACTCCGGCCATGCAGAGATCATAATAGATTCCTCCGGATAAATATCGCTGGCCAGAGGCTGGATAGTCGTATATATCTCCTCTGTAACAAATGGCATGTATGGATGAAGCAGCTTGAGAGCTGTCATAAGTACAGTCTGCAGTGTATACAATGCGGCCGCCTTGCTCTTCTCGTCATCGCCATACAGACGCGGCTTAACCATCTCGATATACCAATCGCAGAATTCTTCCCAGATAAATTCATATAACTTATCTGCTGCCATACCGATCTCGTACTTATCCATGTTTTCTGTAACAACCTTAGACAGTTTGTTAGCCTTAGACAATATCCACTTATCGGCATCCTCAAGTGATTCAGCTGACAGGCTGCCAACTCCCTGTTCCGGCATGTTCATAAGGATAAAACGTGATGCATTCCAGATCTTATTGGCAAAATTTCTGTTAGCTTCAACTCTCTCCCAGTAAAATCTCATGTCATTGCCAGGAGCATTGCCTGTTACCAGAGTGAATCTAAGTGCATCTGCGCCGTATTTGTCTATTACTTCCAGAGGATCGATTCCGTTTCCAAGGGATTTGCTCATCTTGCGTCCCTGGTCATCTCTTACAAGTCCGGTAAATAATACTGCATCAAATGGCTTCTGTCCCATCTGCTCATATCCTGAGAATATCATTCTGATAACCCAGAAGAAGATAATATCATATCCTGTAATCAGCAGATTTGTCGGATAAAAATGTCTTAATTCCGGTGTATCCTTAGGCCAGCCCAGTGTACTGAATGGCCATAAGGCTGATGAAAACCATGTATCAAGGCAGTCTTCATCCTGATTCAGATGTACGCATCCGCACTTAGGACAGCTGTCCGGTTTTTGTTTTGCAACAACCATCTCGCCGCACTCATTGCAATAGTATGCAGGGATTCTGTGACCCCACCACAGCTGTCTGGATATACACCAATCCCTGATATTATCTGTCCAGTTGTGATAGAGCTTGCTCATTCTGGCAGGGATGAGCTTAACCTCGCCTTCGTCAACGGCCTTTATAGCGGGCTTAATGAGTTCGTCCATCTTGACAAACCACTGCTGCTTGATCATAGGCTCTATAATGGTACCGCATCTGTCATGATGACCTACGCTGTGTTCATATTCCTTTACTTTAACTAAAAGGCCAAGTTCCTTAAGATCTTCTACTATCTGTTTTCTGCATTCTGCAGTCGTAAGGCCCTCATATTTGCCGCCATTTTCATTAATATATCCATCATCTGTAAATACACAGATTTCTTCCAGATTGTATCGTCTTCCTAATTCAAAATCGTTAGGATCGTGGGCCGGTGTAACCTTCATAGCACCGGTACCAACCTCAAGGTCAATATATGTATCTGCAATGATCGGCAGTTCTCTGTTAACGATCGGAAGAATTGCAGTCTTGCCGATCAGATCCTTATATCTGTCATCATCAGGATGAACAACTACAGCTGTATCACCCAACATAGTCTCAGGACGCGTTGTAGCAATCTCTATAAACCTATCCTCGCCCTTGATAGGATAATTGATATGCCAGAATGCACCTTGCGCATCCTTATGTTCTACCTCTGCATCCGATACAGTCGTCTGGCATTTAGGACACCAATTTATGATTTTGGTTCCCTTGTATATAAGACCCTTGTCATACATCTTAACGAATACATCAAGAACAGCATCTGACAGGCCTTCGTCCATTGTGAATCTCTCTCTGTCCCAGTCAGCAGAACAGCCCAATTTCTTCAGCTGATTTACAATCCTTCCGCCATACTCTTCCTTCCACTGCCATGCTCGTTCAAGGAATTTCTCTCTGCCCAGGTCGTGCTTATCAATGCCTTCCTTTTTAAGAGCCTCAATTATCTTAACCTCTGTTGCAATTGATGCATGATCACAGCCCGGCTGCCATAATGCATCATAGCCTTGCATTCTCTTCTGTCTTATTACTATATCCTGCAGCGTATTATTAAGGGCATGACCCATATGGAGCTGACCTGTAATATTCGGAGGCGGCATTACTATTGTAAATGGTTTCTTTGACTCATCACAAGCTGCGTGAAAATATTTCTGTTTGATCCAGTTGTCATAAATTGACTGTTCAATCTCCTTCGGATTGTATGTCTTGGCTAATTCTTTCATCTATCCTTACTCCTGTATATAAATTGTGTCTCGTTTATTTCAGCATATTATAATAATCCGATTTCCACTGCTGCACAAGCTGCAGCTGCATATCCGGCGAATCAAGCGACTGCATAAATAGCTGCATGTCCTCTGAAATCTCTATTTCATGCTGCAGAGATTGTATTCTCTTACGCATAGAATCAAGGGTATCATCACTTATCTTGAATTTCACGATCGATTCCAGCAGAGCTTCGTCGTCATGGGAAATTATGCTCATATATATGCATGCCTTATAATATGTAGGCTCCGGCGACAGTTCATATGCATAAGCAAAATATGCCACTGCGCTTTTCTGCATAAACATCCTGGCATATGCCTTACCCGCTGTATACGCTGCTCTGGCATAAAACCCGTCACCCAGCTTCTCTTTATTCATATTTTCCAGAATATCCGTACAGCACCTTATGGCAGAATTGTAATTTCCTGCACGATAGAAGGCCTCTGCCTGAATCATCATTCTTTCGGCCTCGCCCAGATCATCAATGCCTGAAACGATATTCGATATAGCAGCCAGTTCCCTGCTGTTATAATAAAATGATGCATTCAATATATATTTTATAAATTCCTCTGCATTTGCTCCTTCAGCAGCCATATTCCTAAGATCCTGTGCCATGTATGTCTGCCCCAGTTCCTGCTCAATATAGGCAAATAAGTCCTCGCAGAAGAACTCCTTATAAACCATTTGTATGTAATTGAATATAAAAAAATTGAGCTCTTCAAGCGAATAAATATATTTTTTCAGCGGCTCAATCCAATATCCATTTGCAGATTGTCTTGTTGCTGTAAGCATATGTTAAAACTTTCCTTCCAGGTTAACCACTTTGAATGCAGTCATTCCTCCGTCACGGTAAAAATCGCCAAATCCCTTATCCGTAACGGTAATAGTACAATTATTCTCGTTATTATATTCAACATCTACCTGTACTCTGGTTGCCTTGATCGGTCTCTTCGGAAATGCTGACAGATCTATTTCCACCAATCGAATGCTTTGATCAAGTATCGAGGTCATTTTAAATACCAGACTCGTTTCATTTTCCAGTATAAAATCCCCGCTGTATCCGGCATCGTACCAATTTACTGCCGCAGGTGACAGCACAACATCCTCTACCCGGCCATTTTCTCGTGCTTGTATCGAGATATCATTCTTCGTCATTCCGGGGCAGATAAGCGTATAATATGTCTGCGGATTTTCTGTATGCATGTATCCTGCATAGCATGCACCCTTAACATATATATTATTGCCTCTGAAGGCTTTGACACTGCTTGAAATAGCACTGAGCGTAATCTCAAACCATGGATTTTCGAATCCTTCCCCTGTAAAATATACATTTGCAAATTCACCGGAAGAAGTAAGATTTCTGTATATATCTGCAAGGTTTCTGTCCATGCTCTCACTAAGGGTATCGCTGGACAGTCTTGCGGTCGAGAAATCTGATGAAAGATCATACTCCTGAACACATACCAGCGGCTGCTCCGCTCCGGCAATTATGCTAAGCTGCCTGATCCAAAATCCCTCCTCGCAGAAATCAAATAACAATGCTCCATTCTGCCATGATTCATCTGATTCATGGATCGCATAACGTCCGAAGCCCTCTGATAAATTTATGAGCCTGAACTGCGACGGTGCAATGTTCAGCATTTCGAAGATCTCTTCAAAACAGATCCTGGTGGCGTAATCTGTATTTCTCATCGCAACAGTAATGCTTTTTATAACCATCATCGATGTTCTGATCTGGATAAACTGCAGCATTTTTTCAAAAAAAACTGCCAAAAGCCTCTTGTATGAATATTCCTTTCCGTTGATAAAAGCACTTGTCCCTATCCTTATATTGCGCATAAATTCACTAAAGAGCATAGCGTCCGGCTTAGATGACATCTGCACAGCTTCATTTCCGATGGTCCATTCACCAGCTTCGGTGTCATAGCACAGCACTGAAGGCATCTGATAGCGTACCGTATCAGACCCCATCAATATGGATTCAGGTCCTCCATGCCTTTCGCTGTAATAGCATGCCTGGCAAAACCTGTCCGAATATTCTATACTTATTACCAATCCTCTTTTAACCATCAGATCATCCTGTATTTAAAACAACGCATCTATCAATCGTTCCTTTATATAATAATCGGCCGCGCATCTCTTGAATTCATCACTGTTATGCTGTTTTACACACCTGAGCATATTATCAATTTCCGAATATTTTGAGCCGTCATATACGATATTCAGATCCTCGTACCTTACTTCCATATTATCACGCCCATCCATTGAGAACACTACCTTGTCGCCATAAAACAATGTAAAGTATTTGACATAGCAAAATCTGAATATCTCTTCCATTTCCTCTGTTTCACATATGCTCTCTCCTGCGCTGGTCAGTTCATATGTGATATGCGGTACGGACTCCGGATCCTTGGAAAATGCGGATATAATTATAGTATTGAGCATTGTTGATGGCAATGCAAAATATTTTCCGTAATACTTGAATTCCTCCAGCATTTTACCCTTGCGAACCAGATTTGTCAGGTTATTTTCGAGTATTTTCAGCTGATTGGCATTCGGTGATTCCAGTTTTTGCCTGTACAGAAGATAGGCTATTATGCTCTCATCATCGAAATTTTCCCCATTCATCATGTCATTTTCCATAAAATCTATGAAGCTCATGTCAGATGATGTTTCGCACTCCATACCGCCGCTCATTATCTCTTCCAGATACATAAGTGCACGGAAATGAATATATCTTGCCGAAAGCTGTCTGTCGCCATTCTCCTCACGAAACTGCTTATAAATATATGCCACAATATCAGGATGCTCTCCCGTCCGGATCGACTTATTAAGAACTCGCTCTTCTACTGCATGAGCCGGTCTGTTATATGCGTTGCATGCTCTGAACATATCTATCAGAATGTCAAGCCTTCCGTTATAATACTTATACATATACCCAAACACCAGATCATCGAAGCCATTTGCCCCATATCCTGCCTCGCAAATAGCTGTAAGCACAGGATCTTCCTTGTCGCCTCTGGTATTAATATATGCATGTCCCAGCACTGCCAATGACTGCGGTGACAGGCAGTTTATGCCGTATTTTTTCACTTCATAATAAGCATTATCAATACGTCCGCGCTTGAGCATGATCATTATAAGCTCGCCACGGGTTTTGGCAGTAAGATCAAACTCGCTGAACTTGAGCAATTCATCATAGACATGCTCATCTTGAGAATTTTTGGAATAATATAATACCATTCCGTTTATAAGCTCCTGCTCGTAGCTCTTTCTGAAGGCGCCCTTATGCTGATGTGACGTGAAAAATTCCAGTATCTCCACCGGCGGCTTATACGCCCTCAGAAGCGGCAGCGTGTCTCCTATCATCATATATTTGTTAATAGGAACATCCTTTATACAAAGGTCTATATATCTTTTGCTTTCTATAAGCTGATTAACCTTATATTGAACATGATAATATACATTATCATCAAAATCCTTAAACAGCAGCAGTGCCTCAGGAGAGTATATTTTCACATAGGCTCTGCCATTTTTTAATGAACTTTCCTGATATACCTGCAGTTCCTTATGAAATACAAGAACACTTCGCATTCTGTCATTATCACACAGGATCTCCTTGATGCATATTACATCGAAGAAATTCGCTATCATATTCTTAGTAATTCTGTTATTTTCCAGAATATCCTTGTATATGACAGCCAGACATTCATTGTTTTGTCCCAATGATACCTGGTATTCAGCAAATTTTATTATAGAGTCGATACTGTTTCTGTAGCACTGCGGATTGACCGCCTTATTGGTTATGATATTGGCATACATATATGCTTTATATTCGTATAAAAGCTCAGTATGCTCCAGAAAATATGTAAGTACCGCTTCCAGAATCGGCTCCATCTGCCCCTGATCCAATGTATAAATATAATAGTTAAATATATTTTCAGACTGCAGTCCTGCCTTAACAGCTCTTGCAAAATATTTGTGATACATCGGCGTTCTGCAGTCAGCCTGGATCAGCATCATGCATAGAGCTCCCAAGATGCTGCTTCCAAGATATTTTTCATAAGAAAATTGCAGCATATTTACGGCTATTTCCTTAGACGCTTCGTTATCCAGGATATAATCATTATTTAATATAAGCTGTGCTGCCCGTTCTGATATTTCCGGTGACAAGAAATCATTCTTGGCAGCAAAATTAAGTATTTGTATTTCAAATACTCCTACCTGCTTCATTAATTCAGGATGCTTTTTATATATTTTCAGCGCCTCTATATACATTATCGGGCTTGACAGCCTGCCTTGGTAAAACATGTGCTGCATATCATCAAGCCTTTTTTGATAATTGTTGCGGTAGATAGGATCCATATTAGCCAGGATCCACATTATCTTCCAGTCAGGTGCCTTCTGAAATAAGCTATATACCTTCTGAAGCGCACCCATATCTGCAATATTATTGCCCCTTGCCGAGCTTAATTCCGGTTTGTCCTTAGGCGTATCGTTTATACGCTGTTCATCCGTCCAGTGTTCCTTATAAGTTACGCAATTAATAACCCCAGGCATCTCATCATACAGACTGGCCAGGTATATAAAATAGCACCTGAGCACATAATTTTTGTTTTCCAGCTTAGGTATCTGAGTTGCAACATATTCTATATAGTTTTTGGCAAATTCATATTCCTTTCTGGTTATATGCACCTGAGCTCTGAACAGCATCAGACATAATGAATTACCGCCGTCACCCGGTATATCACTTAAAAGTTCAAGGCTTTCCTGTTCCCATTGGCCCTGCTCAATCTTGCCCATCTGAAGATTCAGATATTCTCTCTGAATCTGAAAAAGTTTTTCTTTAGGATTAACATCTGACAGTCTGATTATGATCTTATTATCTATCACTACAGGCACTTCAACGCGCTGTCCCGAGGATTTAAATACAATATTGGTATAATTTCTTCCGTTATGAAGCTTATTGGACAAAACCGTGAATCTGAACTCAAACTCGCGGTTATTGAATTCCTCAGACGTAATTATCCTCTTGTCAAATGTTATGAAATTATCGCCGCAGTACGGTTCTATTTCCATATATCCTTGTACGTCCTGGTGCAAATGTATGCAATATTCGCCGTCAGATACCACATCTGATATTATGACACACTCTTCAATTGTACTAAATGAAGCTATTCCCTTCTTACCTGTCGCAACAAGGAATTCTTCATTCTCGATCTTCTTGTTGCGTCCCAGCATAAGTGCTTCGTAAAGTAAATTACTCATTTCGGTTCTTCAGGCGCTGCAGCCTGTCTTTCATATTTTTCTCATATCCAAGTACGCCCGGATAATAAAACTGCTCATTTATGATCTCGTCAGGAAGATATTGCTGTTTAACATAATGTTCCGGATATGCATGGGCATATTTGTAATCCAGTCCATGCCCTAATTTGGCGGCTCCGGCATAATGTGCATCTTGCAAATGTGGCGGTACAGACCTTATATCCGTCTTCTCTACAACCGCCATGGCCTTATCTATTGCCTCGATCGCAGAGTTGCTCTTAGGTGCTCCGGCAATATATATAACCGCCTCTGCTAACGGTATGCGCGCTTCCGGCATACCCAGCACATGAACAGCCTGCTGTGCTGCCACTGCGATCTGCAAAGCTCTGGGATCAGCACATCCCACATCTTCAGCAGCACATATCATGACTCTTCTTGCTATGAAATCTACATCCTCTCCTGCATACAGCATCTTGGCAAGATAATAAATCGCAGCATCCGGATCGGAGCCTCTCATACTCTTTATAAATGCAGAAATAGTATCATAGTGATTATCGCCGTCTTTATCATACCTGAGATTTTTCTTCTGTATGCATTCAGCTATAACATCCGTTGTCAGATGAATCGCCATTTCGCCGTTTTCGTACTGACCGCCGGATTCCCTTGAAATGCCGCTTACATCAGAAGGAGGTGTTGTAAGTATTGCAAGCTCTATAGCATTTAGTGCAATTCTGGCATCTCCTCCGGAAAAGTCAGCCAGAAAATTCATTGCATCATCGTCAATCACGGCACCATATGCACCCATTCCCTTTTCTTTATCATATACAGCTCTGTGAATTATTGTACATATATCTTGATGTTCAAGGGGTTTTAATTCATAAATCGTCGATCTGGATATGAGAGCTCCGTTAACCTCGAAATATGGATTTTCTGTTGTTGCGCCGATAAGGGTTACTGTTCCGTCCTCCACAAAGGGAAGCAGATAATCTTGCTGAGCTTTATTAAATCTGTGGATCTCATCTACAAACAGAATAGTTTTTCGTCCGTATGCTGCAAGATTTGTTTTGGCCTGCTCAACTACCTCCACCATGTCCTTCTTGCCTGCAACCGTAGCATTGATCTGTTTGAATTCCGCCGAAGTCGCATTTGCAATAACCCTTGCCAATGTAGTCTTGCCTGTACCACTGGGGCCATAAAAAATAACAGATGACAGTCTGTCGGCCTTAATAGATCTATACAAATGACTCCCCTCAGACAGGATATGCCTCTGTCCTACAAACTCTTCCAGAGTCTCAGGGCGCAGCCTTGAAGCAAGCGGGGCTTCCTTCTTTATTCTGTTTTGATGAGCATATTCAAAAATATCCATATAATCCGGTTCAGCCAGTTATCTTTTTAATATCTTTATCCAATAAACCTCAATCTACTATAATAGATTTGAAGCTATTTTTAAAGAGTTTTCCCGCTAGTCTTCCACCTGAATTGCCTGTATCCTGTCAAAAAATGCAGGATCTGCCTTCTCTATATATTCTGCTCCATATATAGATACCGCCCTTCTGCAAATGCATGATGCAGCACATTCCATCATAATAACCTGGCTGTTTCTGCCTCCATCCACATAACCGCCTGATAACGGCTCGTATCCGGGATCGCCTTCTATATATATGCTGCCCTCTGATTCCCATACCATTATGCCCATATTCTCAAGCGTTTCTATAACAGTGCGCGCCGCACTGTCATATTGTGATTCCTCATGCATGGTGCTGCCATCCTCAGCATTTGCAGCGCCCTTTCCTGTCGGCTCCTGATCAGAATCTTCATCTGCATTAAACACATTTCTAATGCAGGAGGTTCCGTCTGCAACACTGGCCAGAAGCGCCAGTGCAGGTATAAGCTTAGGTATGTTCCCTGCATCTATATCAAACGGATTCAGCTTCTCTTTAAAAAGCACAACCTGACCGGCGTTATTGGTATGGCGTCCTGTTATTTTTACATATTCAGCCTCTGAGGGATTAACATTATAGAGTATGCCATTTACGTTTTTTCCTCTCAGATTCGTAAAGAAGTTCTTCTCACTGTATTCCGGCGGATCCATTCCATATTCAATATGTGCCCCTGCTGCTTTTAAAATGTCAAGAATCACTCTCTCCTTCTGTGCTGAAAGCATGTTAAGTCCGGATATTACCACCGGACCGCCTCCGACTGCTCCGGCAACAAGCAGATATGCCGCACTGGTCCAGTCGCCTTCAACTGACGGAGCTGACGGCATATTATATGTCTGACCTCCGGCGATCTTAAAGGATGCGCCTATAAAGCCGCCCTTTCCGACAGGCTTATTATCCTGCTGTTCATTTATCTGATATGATATGTCAATTCCGGCTTCAGATAATACCTTGAGCGTCATCATGACGCCTTCTTTATCCTCTAACTGTCCTTCTATCATCAGGCTGCTTTTTTCCTTAAGAAGAGGCAAGGCAAATAGTAAACCTGAGATCATATCAGCATCTGCACCCTTAGGCAGAATATATGTACCGGCTGTAAGGCATCCCCATATTTTAAGCTTATTATTATCTGAAATCTCATGATGAATCCCATGAATTTTCAATATTTTGAACAGATTGGCCATCGTCTGATCCATGAGATGCTGTGCTATAAATATCTCACATTTGCAGCCCATTGCGGCTGCGATCGGGATTATCAGCTTATATGTTAGTGAACTCTCCCCGCATGGCAATTTATTTATCCCATCATAATTGGTCTGAATTGTATCAAGAAGTCCTAATTCTGACAGACATGTATATGTCGCCCTTATTCCTGTAGAAGCATTGCTTATGCTTATCTGATCATGTTCAGGTGTTAATGCCTGACTTATAAGATATCTGTGCATCAGCGGCATGTATTTGGCAGCTGATACCATACCTGTTATTTTTTTATTATCAATTGTTATTTTCATAGCAGAATAATTTTATACCGCTGAGTTTTTTTCGTCAACATAAAGGCAAAACGACCTGGCAGTGCATACATTATATGCATTACCAGGTCATTATCAAATGTAAAATTATTGGACTAATGTAAACTGTGCACCTCGGCAACGGTCACTGTTCGAAAATGCCTATGTTGCAGGAATTCTGTACTCATGCACAACAAGGAGCTTCTCATCCTCCATCATCCGACAAACCGTAATTAGTTTTCCACTACTCTTGCAGCTAATTCCGAATTACCATTTACATATATTTCAATTGTATCCTCCGGCTTAATGTTGCCCTCAAGTATGATACGTGCAGCCAATGTTGTAACATTCTTCTGCAGATATCTCTTAAGCGGTCTTGCACCGTATGCCGGATCAAAGCTTCTGTCTGCAATCAGCTTACGTGCATCATCAGTAAGCTCAATATGAAGTTCTTTCTCTTCAAGGAGCTTGTTGATGCCCTTCATCTGAAGATCAATAATGCTTGTCACATCAGCCTTAGTAAGCGGCTTAAACATGATGATCTCATCCAGCCTGTTCAAAAATTCCGGTCTGAAGCTTCGTCTCAGCTGCTCCATTACCTGTGCGGATGCAGCCTCTGTAATATCACCGTTTGCATCAATGCCATCTAACAGGAACTGTGATCCTATATTAGAGGTCATGATTATAATTGTATTCTTAAAATCTACGGTCCTTCCCTGTGAATCTGTAATTCGTCCGTCATCAAGAACCTGCAGCATTACATTAAATACATCAGGATGAGCCTTCTCAACTTCATCAAACAGAACTACCGAATACGGATGTCTTCTTACTGCTTCTGTAAGCTGTCCGCCCTCATCATATCCTACATATCCCGGAGGTGCTCCAATAAGTCTTGATACAGAATGCTTCTCCATGTACTCGGACATATCGATACGAACTATATTATTTTCATCGTCAAATAATGCCTCCGCCAATGCCTTGGCCAGCTCTGTCTTGCCTACGCCGGTAGGTCCCATGAACATAAACGAACCTATCGGTCTTCCCGGTTCCTTTATTCCGGCCTTGCTTCTCCAGATTGCATCAACCACCTTATCAACCGCGTCGTTTTGTCCGATTACTCTCTTGTGGAGGATCTCAGACAGACCCAATATCTTATTTCTCTCAGTTTCATTTAATTTAGCTACCGGTATGCCTGTCCATCTTGAAACGATCTTGGCAATTTCCTCCTCAGTTACCATCTGACGAACGAGTGACAGATCCTCTGCATTTGCCTTGGCTTCTGCATCTTCCAGTTCCTTAACAGCCTGCGGCAATTCGCCGTATTTTAACTGGCTTAATTTATCAAGGTCATAATTTCTCTCAGCTATCTCGATCTGATTGTTAATATCCTCGATCTTAGCACGCAGTGCCGACAGCTTCTCTACCGAACTCTTTTCATTTTCCCATTGTGCTACCTTGGCTTTATATTCATCTCTGAGTTCTGCCAGTTCCTTACGCAGCTCTTCCAGCCTCTCCTTGCTCAGCTTGTCAGTTTCCTTCTGAAGAGCATTTTCCTCAATCTCAAGCTGCATAACCTTTCTTCTTAATTCATCAACCTCTGTAGGCATAGAATCCATCTCTGTCTTAATGAGCGCACATGCCTCATCAACAAGGTCAATTGCCTTATCAGGAAGGAAACGGTCTGTAATATACCTGTCAGATAAAACAGCTGCATTAACAAGTGCCGAGTCTGTTATCTTGACTCCGTGGAAGTTCTCATACCTTTCCTTAATACCTCTTAATATAGAAATCGTGTCCTCCACTGAAGGTTCATTTACCATAACCGGCTGGAATCTTCGTTCAAGAGCTTTATCCTTCTCAATATATTTTCTGTACTCATCAAGTGTAGTGGCACCTATACAATGAAGCTCACCTCTTGCCAGCATAGGCTTAAGCATGTTGCCGGCGTCCATTGAGCCTTCCGATGCACCTGCACCTACGATCGTATGAATCTCATCGATAAACAGAATGATCTGTCCGTCGCTTTCCTTTACCTCCTGAAGCACGGCCTTAAGTCGTTCCTCAAACTCACCTCTGTACTTAGCGCCTGCAACAAGAGAACCCATATCAAGGCTGAAGATTGTCTTGTCCTTAAGTCCTTCAGGTACATCGCCCTTAACAATTCTCTGTGCCAATCCCTCTACTACTGCTGTCTTGCCGACACCAGGCTCACCGATAAGAACCGGGTTATTCTTCGACTTTCTGGACAGTATACGGATCGTATTCCTTATCTCGCTGTCTCGGCCGATAACGGGATCGAGCTTCTGCTCTCTTGCTTTCTGTACTAAATCCTGACCGTATTTTTCAAGAGCTTCATAAGTTGCTTCCGGATTATCAGTTGTAATCCTCTGATTGCCTCTGATTGGTGCCAGTGCCTTAAGGAAATTCTCTCTTGTAATATTGTACCTCTTGAACAGTTCCTTGACTTCCTTGCTGCCCTTCTTCATCATGCATAAAACAAGATGCTCAACAGATACATATTCATCTCCCATTGCCTTGGCTTCATCCTCGGCATTTATCAAAACATCATTTAATGCTGCGCTGATACTCTGCTGCCCGCCGCGAACTTTAGGTTTCTTCCGGATCAAATCCATGACAGATGCCTTAAAATCCTCCGGTTCTATCTCCATCTTCTGAAGGAGTTTCTTAACGAGACTGTCCTCGAGTTCAAGCATGCTATAAAGCAAATGCTCGCAATCTATCTGCGGGTTGCCATAATTATTGGCAAGCTTCTGACAGTTTTCTATAGCTTCCATTGCATTTCTGGTAAATTTATTAATATTCATATTATCACCACCCTGTGTGTTTTCATCTGCATCATTTGTGCTAGTCGTACTATAACACATAATATAGACTTGTGCAATACTTTTTTTCGCAAACTCACAGAAAAGCATGAAGCCCTACTCACCGATCGTGAATAAGGCTCCATGCTTTTTCATAAAAACTAAATATTATATATCATCAGCTGATCTTATTCGTAAGTGTTACATCAACTGTTATGCTCTGATACTCACCATTAGCAAGTCTCTGAATAGTAACCGTTACGGTCTCACCAGCCTGATAATTAGCAAGCTGTGCCTGAAGATCCGTCATTGATGATACCTCAGTACCGTTAACTGCTGTAATGATATCGCCTGCATAGATTCCTGCATTTTCTGCTCCGCCACCTGCTATTGTCTGAGCAACATATACACCATTAGGCATTCCATATCCGGAAGATATTTCTTCCGATACATCTCTTCCGTAAATTCCCAAATATCCGGAATTTCCGGCTGATTCATCAGCACTGTTAATTGTTCCGTCAGTATTTACAAGCTCCTGGATCAGATCAAGGTTATTGGCAACCGGAATTGCGTAGCACATTCCTTCAACAGTTGAAAGTGTGATCTTAGCTTCACTGATACCGATTATCTCGCCTTTAGAATTAAGCATGCAGCCGCCTGAGTTACCGCTGTTAATTGCTGCATCTGTCTGGATTACTGAGAGTGTCTTGCCATTAACTGTGATCTCTCGGTCAACCGCGCTTACAATGCCTGTTGTAACACTGATTCCATATCCCAGTGCATTGCCAATTACAATAACGCCCTCGCCGACCTCAGGATCTTCCGTTGAAATAGGTGCAGCTGAAATGTTATTAAGTGTGTCAGCCTCTACATTCTCAGTCGGCACTGACACGATTGCAATATCCTTAGCTTCATCAGCTGACTTTACAGTTCCCTCGGCATTAGTATTATCATTAAATGTTACATACAGTGAAGATCCGCCTTCGACAACATGGTAACTGGTAAGGATCAAAATCTCTGTATCTGTCTTAGATATGATTGTTCCTGAACCGTAACTGCTGTCTACTTCGTTTGAATGATCATTTTCGTCTGATGAACTTTCGTCGGAATCACTGTTTGAGTTACTGTCTGAATCGCCATTATCTTCATAATAGTAATAACTGTCATTTGGCGTTTCCTGTCCGTATCCTCTGCCGCCATCGCTGCCTCCAAAGAAATACTCCCAGAAACCATCTATTCCGCTTCCGCCATAGTTGCGGTAATAATTTTCAATTGCTGTTCTGGAAGTGATCGAAACGACTGACGGCAATGCATTCGATACTACATCTGAAACGTCCGTCAGCACATATCCTGATGTGGCTGTTGCCGTAGTATCATCTGTTGAAGCTGCAAGTGTGAGCAGCGATGTATTAGAACTTGTATCAGCGGCAGCTGCCGGGATTATCATTGCTCCTGTAAGTGCTGCTGCTACAGCAACAGCTCCAAGAGTAATACCTAATTTTTTTCTCGTAAATGTCTTTTTCATATAGGTCTCCTTCTGCAATACTTCATATTGCTTAATCAATTGTCTGTATGTTAATTCTCTTTTGTGACATTTTTATGTTCATGATGTGTTGTTTATTTGAAAATGAAAAGATGGCATTTTGACGGCAGAACATCAGATTTTATTTACGAAAGACTGGCCTATTTTATTTATGTGTTGAGATATTTATGAAATTATGCTATCCTTGCAAAAGTTTGGGAAATTATGCAGGGAAAAGCTACGTGAACGTATATCAATTTGTATATCATTTAGTACCCCCCATTTTGACATAAATATTACTATTTAGTATGCCATTTAGTATGCCAATTTTATCCAGTATACCAGTTTTAAACGGTGTAATCAGTTAAAGCATATTAAAGCAACTATTGCGTGATTTTCCTTTAAAATCAATGGTTTTCGAATGTTTCACTAAAGCATCTTAAACAATAAAAAGGCGGATGTGGTGGAATTGGCAGACACGCCAGATTTAGGTTCTGGTGGGAGACCGTGCAGGTTCAAGTCCTGTCATCCGCATAAAAATAACACGTGTCAACAGCACGTGTTATTTTTATGTCTTTATGATCGGATCCGCATACGCACAGATAATTCAGTTTTAATAATTGCTGCACCATCGTGTATTATCCGGGCCTGTATAATCGCAAATTATGATATCAGCTTCTAGTTCTGCTGTGCCCTGGCCATCTTCATTGCGGCCTTTCTCGCACTCCAATCAAGAAAACGTCCCTGATTAGTTGTAAGGGCTATGAAGAAGAATAAGAATGCGCCTACACCTATGTCCTGAACTGCTGACGGAAGACCTAATGCCAATACACCGGCCGTCATCATTTTAATACAGAAGGCACCAATAAAAATACCGATTGTGAAGTTCGTATACCTTGACAGATACAGACCAATGAAAACAGCCGGAAATGCCTGGAACATCATTCCCATATTGTTGTTAAATGTAGATGAAGCTTCAATATTGCCCTTAAGTCCTACATTAACAACAGCAGCAATACCAAGAATAAAGCCGCACAGCAGATAGCTCAATATAACATTCTTCGTCTCGTTAACACCGATATTATTAGCAATGATCTGGTTATTGCCAAGAGATCTTACATTATAGCCAAATTTGGTAAATGTATAGATTATGAAGAATATGATAAATGCAGCTATTGCAATAATGTATATCCATGGAGATCTGCCAAACAGTGTATAACTCAGGCCGCTTAATCTGGCTCCGCTTCCGCCGTTGACAACTCTGACTAACGTCTCGTATACCAGCATTACACCTATACTGATAACCAATGCAGGTACCTTGATTATGAGATACAGAGCTGCATTTATCAGACATAAGATCATACATATCACAATGCATAATCCGGCCAATACCCATGAAGGCGCCGTCGTCTTGCCATTTTCAGCTATCATGCCTGCACACAGAGCCTTGGCAATAGGTGCGGCAATGAAGCTTGTACAAACGCAGATAATGCCCATTGAGAAGTCCCATCTGTCATTAAGCATATTGCAAGCCATCGCCATGGCGATCAATGCGCATAAAATAGCCTGCTTGATGATACCGTCTACACTCTTCCATGTACCAAATGCTGCCTGAGGGCTGAAAATCTTGCACAGCACAAGAAACAAAACATAGATAGCTACCGGCCATATTAAAGTTTTCCAAGTATTTCCCGCGATTCTCTTAAAAGTCATGGTCTTAACCTTTCAAATAGTTTTCAGACAACTATCAGGGTTTCCGGCAGCCACATCATAATATTCTAAGATGCGGCTGCCATCATTCCCCGACTATGCAGCCTGCATATTTTTCGACTCAATCAATGATTGTTTCCTGCAGATGCTGCATATGATTTCATTTCTGCTTGTATCAGCCAGCGTGACGTGCCTGAATATCTTCAAGTGAGAATGCTTCTGCAAATGTCTTAAGGTCGTTGAAAGAAGCGTCTGCACCGATAAACTGCTGAAGTTCTTCAAGTGTATATGCCGGATGATCTGCTGAACAATTCTCGATTGCTGTCTGGAAATCATCAGCTGATTTGCACAGTAAGTACTTCATATTGATAGAAGCTGCACTTCCGTCGTCCTGAGTCATTCTGTTGCCTGACATTGCATTGTACAGAAGTACGAATGCGATCATAGAGTCAGCACATGTTCCTGTTGTAGCATATGAAAGTGTTCCATCCTGGAATGCTGCAAGCGCATCATCATTAGGATCATAGCAGTTAAGCATGATCTCACCGCTCTTTCCTGCATTAATAAGCGGCTGATATACTGTAGAAACTGTTTCTACTGATGAGAAAATAGCATTCATAGTTGGGAATGAGCTGATGAGTTCATCAGCAGCTGCTGCCTTGTCAAATGACAGACCTTCGTGAATATTTTCCTCTGCAACACCCAGCTCTGCAAGCTTAGCCTTAGCGCCGTTAAGTCTTGCATCCATCTGAGCTGATAATCCATAAGGGAATCCGTGAAGACCGAATTCTGTTGCGCCGTTGTCATACATATCCTGGATGATCTCTCCTGCGATTTCCTTCTCATCCTCCCAAACTTCACCGGCAAAATATTCACTCTGTGAGAATGTTGCATAATCTTCACTGGCATTTGACGGGTCATTTGAAGTTACAATATACATGCCATACTGCTCGCATATTTCAACTAATTTAGACATTACAGTACCCGGATGAAGATTGATGATTCCATCATAACCTGCTGCGCCGAAATTCTGAGCATCTTCAATGGTTGTCTCAGGATCTGTTCCGCCGATAGCTGTTTCAAAGGTAACACCCAACGGTGTTCCTACTGATTCAAGACAGCCCATGATATCCTTGGCCCACTGGCATTCTGTATCATACAGAATAACACCCACCTTGTATGTCTGCTGTGCTTCACCAGCATATGCAACTGATGAGAACATACCCAGACAAAGCGCTGCTGATAAACTTAATGCAACTAACTTTTTCATAATATTTTTCTCCTTTTCTCTATTATCCTCGTGAGGTTTTTAAACATATTATCTCGGCAGCAATCCTAATTTATTTCTCTTATAATTAAATAAGATAACTACCAGGAATACTATACCGATAACAAAATCACTCCACTGGCTCGGAACGCCGATAATTACCAATCCATTAGTCAGCAGAACTACTATAAGCGCACCGATGATCGGAGCCCTTACAGAGCTTCCCATACCGCCATTAAGACTCATTCCGCCCAGAACGACAGCAACGATAACATCCATTTCAAATCCGGAGCCAGCCAGCGTGGCAACCGTTCTTGCCGAACACATTGCAAAAAATCCCGCAACGCCAACCATTACCGCAACGATCGCATAAGCTATAAGTCTTATCTTGTCAATATTGATACCGCTCTGTCTTGCTGCTGTCGGGTTCTCACCGATAGCCCTGTTTTTCTTACCAAAAGCAGTCTTATGAAGAAGAATGTAACAAGCTGCCACCAGAACGATCAAAACAATTATCTTAATTATCCAATTATCTCCTACCGAGAATTCTGCCGGAAGGTTAATATTGCCCTCCGAGATAGTTGTAACAATGCCTCGGCAGATAAATTGCATACATAAGGAAGTAATAAATGCCGGCAGCTGAAGCTTGACCGTTACCACTCCCATCAGCATATAGCATACCAGTGATACAACGATACACAGAGGAAGCGCCAGCCATATGTTCATTCCGGTACTTAAGAATATAAGTCCCGAAATCATCATAGACATACCATAGATACCTCCAACCGCCAGATCAAATCCTCCGTGTGAATATAAAAATGCACATCCTACAGACAGCAATACAATGGTATAACTCTGATCCAGAAGATTGTTCAGATTGGCCGAATCGAACAACCTGCCGCCGGAAAGTATGCCTAATACAATTATTACTACTGCCAAACCCACAAAAGGAAGAAATGTTCTGGCATGTCTCTTTATAAATTCCATCTTATCCTCCAGCCCGCGTCCGTGACGCTTATTTTTTTAGATCATGTACTCGATTAATTTATGTTCAGTCACTTCATCGCTTCTGCTGAATTCTCCATTAACTGCGCCATCCTTCATGATAATTATTCTGTCGCTCATACCGATAATTTCAGCCAGCTCCTCAGAAATGAGGATTACAGATTTGCCTTCTTGTTTTAATTTATAGATCAGCTGATACATGGACTGCTTGACACCTATATCCACGCCTCTGGTCGGACAATCAAGAATAAGAATCTCCGACTTGTTGCCTATCCATCTGCCGAAGACTACCTTCTGCTTATTGCCGCCGGAAAGACCCCGCACAGGCTGATCTACAGAATTACATTTTATCGACAGGAGTTGCTTCTGTTCCTCTGCCAGCTTCTTCTCATCCTTCCTGAACAGGAGTCCTCCCCTTGTTATGTCATTAAGCGACGGAAGCTCAATATTCTCGCAAATCGTGGCAGTTATCATCAGCGATTCCTGATCTCTATTCTTAGAGATATATCCCACTCTGTGCTTTGTGGCTACATAAGGCTGCGAAATGCTGGTTCCATCTGCCAACGTAACTGACCCTCGCAATGGTTTCTCTATACCAAATGCAAGACGTCCAACCTCGTGCATGCCGCACTCAGACAGACCGCCGATACCCAGTATCTCACCCTTGTGCAATTCAAGATTGAAGTCCTTCAGGGTTCTGCCGTCATATATGTCCTTAAGTCTTAGTACGACTTCATCAGAGTAGCTGCCATCATTGTCGCTTCTGTAATAATCGCCCACCATCTCTCGTCCTACCATCAACGACTTAATAAGTGACGGTTCCATGCGTTCCTTGTCCAGCGTATCTATAAGTATACCGTCTCTTAGCACCGTAAGGGCTGTACAGTGTTCCATGATCTCGTCAAGGTCATGAGAAATAAATATAACACCCTTGCCCTGTGAGGAGAGCTTGTCACACAGATTATATATAATGTCACGTCCACGCTGTGACAGTGCTGTTGTTGTCTCGTCGACTATCAAAATATCCGGATCATCATACATAGCTCTGGCAATTTCTACCAGCTTCCTGTTTTCAAAATTCAGAGTATCGATCTGAGCCCACGGATCAATATCACCTGCTCCTAATTCTTCAAGTATCTTGCCTGCAGCCTGCCTCATGGCACGTCTGTTAACAAGACCATTCTTAGTAAATCTTGATTCCTTACCAATAAAAATATTGTCACAAACCTTAATGCCGGAAACCGTTCCCATTTCCTGCATAATCATAGCGACGCCCTTCTTCTGGGCATCTACCATGCTCTCCGGCTTGTACGGCTGTCCCTTCAGGAACATCTCTCCCGAGTCGCAGCCATATATGCCTGATATAATAGAACATATTGTGGATTTGCCTGAACCATTTTCACCGATAAGGCCTCTTATCTCGCCTGAATTCAACGAAAAATCGACGCCCTGCAGTGCCTTCGTCAGTCCGAAATTCTTGACAATCTTTTCAGCACGAATTAATTCTGAGCTCATAAGTCTCCCTCCTGAGGAATTTTATTACGTTCCGTCACATCTTTATCGCTGACATTTTAACCCATGTATTGATGAAAATCCATAACTATTTTTTTTGTTTTCTCTCATATTTTTCATTTTGTATAAATATATGTTTAGCTAGCGACTAAATGTATAATTTTTGATCAGGTTTTATGCCATAAATTTCGTCTTTATATTATTTATTCATTATGCTAAAATCTCCCCATATTTTAAATTAGTTCTTATGCAGCCTATTATGCAGCTGCGTCGGACAGAAAAGAGGATAATTTATGGATAACAAAAAAGTCAAAGGTTCTGCATATTCACAGCCTGATTATATCAAGCCTAAGAGCAAATGGACCAAGAAGACAACTATATGGGTTATTGTTATAGCCGTCATAGTTTTAGGTATTTTGGCAATTATCGGAGCAGAAAACGGATGGTTCAAAACTGCCGATATGATCAATGGCAAGATAGAACTTGATGATTATTCTACTATTGAAATAAACGAGTCTGATGTTGAAGTAACAGACGAAAATATCCAGTCCTATCTGGACAGCGTTGTATCTTCAGAAACAACTACAGAGGCAGTTACTGAAGGCACCGTAGAAGACGGCGACACTGTTGTAATTGATTATTCCGGCGTACTCGAAGGCGAGACAGATCCATTTGAAGGCGGAACAGCCGAAGATCAGTCATTAACACTTGGTTCCGGATCAATGATTGACGGATTTGAAGACCAGATCGTAGGTCATGAGATCGGTGAAACATTTGACATTGATGTAACATTCCCGGATGACTACTCTACAGAAGATCTTCAAGGCAAGAAGGCTACATTTACAATTACGATCGACAGCAAGACTGTGACAAATGAGCCTGAATTAACAGATGCCCTGATCCTGCAGTATACAACAGACAACAGCAATTTCGATGAGCCGATCAGCACTATTGAAGATTTCAAGGCTTATTACAGAGACAGACTGTACAACAGCAAGCTCGAATCTGCTATAACATCTGCTATGGCTGAGAAGACACATATTACTTATTATAATGAAGCTGACCTGGCTAATATGACTACATACGCAGCCAATACACTGAGCTACTACGCTACAAGCGTATTCGGCGGTATAGATGCAGAAACATGTGCTGCATACTTTGGTTATGATTCAGCTGCTGCATATGCTGAAACAACAGCTAAGAATACTCTTACAACCACAATGATGCTTGATAAGGTTGCTGAGGAGCAAGGTATCACCTATACTCAGGAAGAAGTTGACGAGGTATTGCAAAAGTACCTGGATTCTGCTGATTATGACGGAACTCTTGATGAATTCAAAGAAGCATCAGGTGAGGCATACGTCTTCATCGTAACCGAAACAGAGGTTCTTATGCCTAAGGTTATGGATTATCTCAAGGGCAATGTTGTATTCGTAGAAAGTGAAGAAGAAACTTCTGAAGCTACAGCTGAAACTACCGAGGCAAATGATGCTGCCGAAACAAGTGAAGCTTCTGAGGATACAACTGCAGCCGAGGACGCTGAGACAAGCGAGATCGCTGAGGATACAACATCATCTAAGGATGCTGAGACAAGCACAGCCAAAGAAACCACTAAGGCTGCTGCCGAGGAAACATCTGCCGCTGATGATGCAGAGACAACTACAGCTGCTGCAAATGATGACAAGACAGCTGCTGATGTGAAGACAACAGAAGCTGCAGAAAAATAAGGCTTATTCTCAATCTATTAAGTTAACCAGCTAAAACAGCAATTATAGATTAAGGGTTCACCGGTTATGCCGATGAACCCTTAGTTTTTTAATCTTGTATGACTGCGACTGCTTGCTGCGGCCAATCACCCGGTGCGTTCATCTGAACTTCATGCTCCGTGTCTTTAAGATCTTCATAATAGCCATAAACATACTCAAAATACTCGTCGTTGACTTCGGGATAGAGGATTTTCTTTCTCTCATAATGAAATCCATCATTATTTACGAAGATTCGGTACCAGCATTTTCCTGTATACTCCTGTATAAAAACGAATATATATTTCTCGATAACCCTCCAATGAATATCTGCCGGTCCCAGGCTGTCGGTGCTGCCTCTGAGAGCTGTGTCCATAATCAGACGGTTAAGTTTCGAATAATTTATGTCTTTGATTTCAGTTTCCATTGTTTTCCTCCAGTTGGATCATAACAGTCGTTATCGCACTCTTCATTTTGAAAAGAAGCCAACTCCTATATTTTTGCTATATGGCACATTTGGGCAAATATCCGGTCACTGCGCTCCAATCCATCCACACTCAATCTCAACACCGTACAGACATTTGTAGGCAAGCCTCATTTGGTATCGGTCATCTCCTCTAAGGTGATCAATCCATGAAATCAGACCTTTCGGCAAAATTGCCATTGGTGCATCCGCTGTATAAGCATAAAATGTATCAGCACCTGCAATTCCATAAGCCTCACTATATACCCAGCGCATACGGTGACCTGATTCTTCATTTACAATGATTTCTTCTGTTCCTGGTGTATTTTCATACTGGATATCTTCAATTTCAAAGGAATAAGTATATAAATTTATACTTTGAGGATTTTTGAACTTTCCACTGAATTTCGAATGATACACAGTGCTGTCATATCCGTCACCACCGTCACCCAAATCATAGTCTTCGTATATACCGGTGAACGTTCCATCAGAATATATTTCTATATTTGTTGACCACGCTCCCGCTCCGGAGAGGAAATAATAACTTCCGGCAAAAAGCTCGAATGCATCTACGGCATCTTTTTCTGTCGGTTCAGGTAATGTCAGGATATTTTTTGTATGACGGTATATCGACCAGTATCCGATGCCATCTGTTTCCCTATATTCCATTTCGGCATAGAACTTATTAACGTAGCCTTCGGACTCCCATGAACCAGACCAGGAATCGGAGGTGTAGTCGTAAACGATATAATACTTCTCACCGTCATATCTGATGTCTTCATAGCTGATGTACATGTCCGGACCACCGACACCGGACATCACACTACATATATACGGTAATCCATCTTCATTTTCATAAAGATAAAAATTCGGATCTGCCGTTGTTGCAGCATTCAACATATCATTAGCTGTTTCGCGGGAGATATTAAAAACATTTTCCGCTATCCAATAATACTTCTCAACCGAAATAGAAATGTATCCTACATTTTCACCATATCTTCCCAATGGATCACTTCCGCCATCCCAGGATTCTATCACATCCCCTCCCGAATACAGGTTCAGCTTAACTGCCGAAGGATGTCCGGCTATTCTTTTTGCAAAAACATCAAATACACCATCTAAATTATTACAATCATACTCCTGTTCAAAATAGGAAAAATTAAACTGAAGCAGAAACTCGGTCAG
>CAVAJR010000033.1:0-18487 GCA_963589005.1 Bacteroidaceae bacterium
TACCTTGATGCTCTTGCAGCTGAGTATGGCGAAGGAATCGCTCCTAACGGCGGTGCATCATGCACAGTTAAATATGCTCTTCTTGATGCAGAAGGCAATGTAGTAGAAGATGAAGCTCAGGCAGCATTCATTCAGATCACAGAGTTCACAATGAATGAATACTACATCATCTCTCAGGTTGTTAACAAAGCTATGGCAGGTGCTAACGTACTCGTTTCTGTAGCAGAAGGCGGTGTATGGAATGTAACATCTGACAGCTACATCAGCGGTCTTATCAATGATGGTACAGTAGCAGTTGCAGAAGGCGCTACACTGTACATCAACGGCGAAGCTTACACAGGCGCAATCGAAGCTGGCGAATACGGCGAGCTCACATCAGGTGAAGGCGAAACAGTTGACACATCATCATGGGTAGTAGGCGAGAACTACAGAACTCAGGCTACAGGCAAATATTCTGACATCACAATCGACGGCGGTCTGTTCTACATGGTTGGCGCATCAGAGCCTACAACAGGCGCAGCTATCCTTGACGTAGCATTCGGATTCCAGGGATGGTTAGTAGTAAATGAAGATGGTTCTTATACAATAAGCACAGATTATGTTGAAATGCCAAAGGCTGAATCTTCAGGCGGAGAATCAGCAGGCGGAGAATCAGCACCAGAAGGTGGCGCACCGGAAGGCGGCGCTCCTGCAGAAGCAGCTCCAGCAGGTGACACTTCAGAAGAAGCATACCATGAATATCTTAAGGCTTGTGTAGCAGCTAACCCAGCTGTAGCAGCAAACGTTGATGAATTCTATGCTCTTATCGATGTTAGCGATTACACAACATTCCCAATGGATATGTTATTCGTTGATACATACTTCGGATATGCAGCAGCAACTTATGATGAGTTCGTAGCAGCTGGCGGAAACGTAGAAGTTCCTCCATATGATGCATCTCTCACAGCTGACGCTCAGGAGTAATCGATCAAGTTCTGATCAAAACTAAATAATGATTGCTTATATAAGCAATATTGCAGGCGGTCACACGAAAGTGTGACCGCTTCTTGTCGCTATGCTGCAGCTGCAATGTCCTTCGGTCTCGAAGTCCCTATACATTTAAATCGGTACGACATGAACCACGGCGTGCAGCCACTGTTCAAAAACGACAGCATTGATTGTTTTCCCACAGTGTCTGAGCTGTCACGGCACACATATATAAATTTTAGAAAGGCCGCTCAAGTATAGGTTAAATGAAATTTCATCGATTGAATTTTTTGCAAATCTATATATGATTTTTAAGGAAAAAATAGTAATATATAACTCATGGAAAAATTGGGAAATAAATCTATTAAATTAATAGCAGTCATACTTGCAGTAATATGCTGCACGTCATTTGCGTTCTCGAATGTATGGGCGGCAGAGGATAAGACATGGCCGCAGGCACCGGAAATTGACGGTGATGCAGTATATCTGATGGAGGCCAATACACAGGCCGTTATTTACGAGAAAAATTCAGATGAAAAAATGTATCCTGCATCAACAACGAAGATCCTGACAGCAATTCTTGTATTGGAAAATTGCAGTCTAAGCGACACAGTTACCTTCACTGAGGAATGCTGTGACCTGGAGGAGGGCGCCACATCTATTAATGCAGTGGCGGGAGAAGAGATGTCATTGAAGGATGTTATGTATGGACTCTTACTTCCATCCGGTAATGACTGTGCAATAGCACTTGCAATTCATGTAGCCGGAAGTGTGGAGGCATTTGCGGAAATGATGAATCAGAAGGCCAGAGAGATAGGCTGCACAGATTCTAATTTCGTTAATCCGTCAGGCTTATATAATGCTAATCATTATACGACAGCATCAGATCTGGCTAAAATCGCATGGTATGCATTTCAAAACTCTACATTCGTAGATATTATTTCTCATCCGACATATATTATTGAGCCGACCAACAAGACATCAGAGAGCAGGGTTCTGAATAATACACATGAAATGATCACACCGGGCAGCGATACCTATAATGCTAATGTTATAGGCGGCAAGACCGGTTATCTGTATGAAGCAGGTCGATGCCTGGTTACATATGCAAGAAAAGACGGAATCACATTATTGGCGGTTATTCTGGACGGCTCTTATTACGGAATTTTTAATGCAACTCAGGAACTGTTGGATTTCGGATGGGATAATTTCTCGATTTCAAATGTATCAGAAAATGAAAAGCGGTTCTCATATGGCGAAAATGATGCCAAGGTACAGTTAGATTCCTCCAGTCAGATATTAACCTTGAATGGAGTATCGTTCCTGGAATTATCATCTGAAATTAATTATGCATATTATCTGAATGAGGATGAATATAAAGAAGCCAAGCTTGAAGCCGGTATAACAGAAGGAGACAGCAGACAGCTGTATGCGACAATTGATTATTCATATGATGGCCATTATCTGGGCAGCTGCAATGTATTCATTAATCCGGGTCTGACATTTGAGGATACCGAATGGATATACGTATACTATGTAAATATATGGTGGGTAATACTGGCGGTAGTGGTAATATTGGCTGTGGTTCTCCTGATAGTCCGTTCTGTAAAAAAACGCAGAGAACAAGAGCTCAGGCGAAATAACGCAAGATCAGGCGGCAGAAGACCTGTACGAAATTATGACCGAAGCGACAGTATAAATCTGCAAAATCAATATATAAGAAGCAGCAACAGAAACCATTCTTCTGTACACAGCCTGCAGGAAATTGGAATTAAGAATGTGCAGGTGCAGCAAGACAGAAAAAATAAAAACAGATCAGGCAGTGCGTCTGCAAGGAGACGGCGTTATTGAGATTTCCTTACAATGGCTGCACCGTCCCGACGCATGTTTGCTATTCAAAAAAATGTAATGACAGTTGACTTTTAACAGAAACTGCACAAGAAATGGAAGAAAAATGATAAGAACATATTTGATCAATAAAAACGAGCTGGAGAAAATCAATTATTCTGAGGATATTTTAAGTGATAACAGAAGAGAGAAGATTGCCAAAATGAAGCGCGAGGATGACAAGCAATTATCGGCATGCGCTGAGCTTCTCCTGATATATGCCCTTAAGAAACAGTTGGGACAGGTACAGTTGCCGTTAGATATCCGGGAGGACGATCGCAGCAAGCTGCAGCTTACAGATTTTCCGTATTTTTTCAATATCTCACATGCAAATGAATATGCGGTATGCTCGCTGTCGGATAAGCCGATCGGAGTTGATATAGATTATTTTCGTGTAAGGGAACTGTCGCATACTGACAGAATGCTGCATATTGAAGAAGCACAGATGCTGGCGTTTATCTCTAATCCTAATGAAAAGAAAAAATATTTCTATGAGTGTTGGGTAGCTAAGGAAAGCTATCTAAAGAACCTAGGTATAGGTCTGATAGTTCGTCCCGGAGATTTTATGGTTCGTGAGGACAGGCTGCTGATAGGCAAGGAGGATTTTTCTGATATAAAGGGAAATCATTCCGTCAAAGTAACCATAAAGGAAAATCCTGATAAGAAGTCCTCAGACAATACATTAAATGAGAATCTCCATTATCTGGAGAAAAGATATGTCCATGTCTTCGAGCCGGGAGAGGTAAGAGGCACAGACTGGAAATTTGATGCAGGATATCGTTTGGCGGTCTGCAGTATGGAAAAAGATACGGACAGTGTAACCAGGTTAATTTACGCTGATGATATTAATATGGAACTTTAGTATAAATTCAGGCACTTCTAGACAGGCGAGACCTCAAGAGAGAGCGGATACGATGAGGGGTTTATACTAAAGTTGTCTGTTGCATGTCGACATACAGTAAGATGTAGCAAAGCAGGTTAAGGATCTGGCAGAAAAAAGCAGGACAGGAACTACAGAAAGATTATGAGATTAAGAAATATTAAGGGCAGCAGGGAGATGATTGCAGTCAGCCCATATGTAATAACCGAAGAACGGGCGGAGAGAACTTCATATGAAGAGAGATTCAGCTGGTCAGTAAAGGGTAATTGGTCGGAGGTATTCGGCAATAATAATCCTGTTCGCATAGAGATCGGAATGGGCAAGGGTGCATTCCTGATGGAGCAGGCAAGACGCAATCCTGATATCAATTATGTCGGAATTGAGAAGTATTCAAGCGTACTCTTAAGAGCTGTGCAAAAGCAAAATGCCGAGGAGCTTCCTAATATAAGATTGATACGAATGGAAGCTGAGAATATTACGGATGTATTTGCTCCTGGAGAGGTAGACAGAATATATCTTAATTTTTCTGACCCGTGGCCGAAGGATTCCCATGCGGCCAGAAGGCTTACATCACACCAGTTTATGGAAAGATATGAGCAGATATTAAGACCGGAGGGAATGATAGAATTCAAAACTGATAATCAGGAGCTTTTTGATTTCTCGTTAGAGGAAATTAATCCCGAGAAATGTCAGCTGTGCCATATGACCAGAGATCTTCATAATGATCCTGTATTAAATGAAGGAAATGTAATGACTGAATATGAACAAAGGTGGTCGGCAGAGGGCAAGCCTATCTGCGGTATGCATCTGAAGTTTATAAAAGAATGAAATGCAAGGCTGCGTGAGGGTGCTGCGAAGGACAGTATCATTACACAGCCTTGCGGCGTAAATCAAGATATTTAAGATAACGGATTGTTGCTATTAACCCGGCAAGTCCCTGAAAATCCAGACAGTGAGCCAAAAAACAAGACATATAATATGGTGGAATTCACTATATTTGGCTAAAAAATTTGAATATACATCCCTGTAAAATAATGTTAGAATGCAGATACGGGGGATGGTAACTTATCTTAGAGAAGGAGGGCAGTCGGATCTAAATAACTGCCTTAAGTGCGTCAGTTTGAATTTAGCTCTGACGCCGAGGTACATCGTATAAGAAGTTAGGCATTTTATATGCAAAACGATGTACTAAATCTCACAAAATCACGGAAAATAATAATCAATCAGATGAAATGGAGGTAAAAATGAGGAGATTATCAGCAACAATATCGGCAGCTATAATGGCAGGCGTTTTTGCCTTTTCTACGTTTGCTCCGGTAGTTATGGCAGATGAGAGCTATAACGAGGAAGCTTATAATGAAGGCGATAATGCTATAGAAAATTACGAAGATAATGGCGGCGACGGTGATTACTATGCCGACAATGGAGAAGGCAGTGAAGCAGGTGATGAACAGACAGAACCATTGACAGAGGCACAGGATGAACAGCCGCAGACAGTAATTGTAAGGATAGATGAAGAGGAATTCACTTCTTTAACAGATGCATTTGCCGGGGTGCAAAATGAACAGACGATAAAGTTAGTCAGTGATATCATATTGACCAATCCGGCAGAAATTGAGCTGCAGGAAGGCGTATCTGTTACTATCGATCTGAATGGATACGAGATCCGTATGTACGATGCCAGAGAAAATATGGCAGGGGATAATTCGGGAACGGACCCGGACAAATACATCGGATATGGCGGGATGTTCATTTTGAAGAAGGGCTTGATTAAAATTACGGATTCATCTGAAACAGGTGAGGGCCGAATTACAAGCACGAATGAGTCAAACCCGGATATTACACTTATTAAGGATGACAGCAAAAAGGTTGTATTAAATATTGAAAAAGGTACATTTAAATCCTCCGAGTATCAGGAAATAATAAAGATCAAGGATCCTGCAGGTAATGACCTGCAGCCGGAAAATGCAGATGGCCAGTCGGTTACGATAAGCATAACAGGCGGTATCTATAATAAGCAGCTGCCGGAGCAATATATTGCAGAGGGATATACTCTGCAGGATAGAGGCGACGGAACCTGGGAAGTTAAAGAAGCCGTTATGCATAATGTAATATGGCAAAATTGGGACGGAACAGAATTAGGAACCAATCAGGTTGAAGACGGACAGACTGCTTCATATCAGGGAGAGACACCGACAAGAGCAGAAGATGAAACATATACTTATGAATTTGCCGGATGGGATCAGGCATTAGAACCTGTATATGCAGATATGACATATACTGCAGTATATAATGCCGTAGAGAAGCCGACAGAGGAACCAACAACGGAGCAGCCGACAGAGGAACCGACAACGGAGGAACCGACGACAGAGGAACCAACAACGGAGCAGCCGACGACGGAGGAGCCAACAACAGAGGAACCAACAACGGAGCAGCCGACGACAGAGGAACCAACAACGGAGCAGCCGACAACGGAAGAACCAACAACAGAACAGCCGACAACACCGGCACCGGTACAGCAGTTTACCATAACCTGGCTGAACTGGGATGGAACTGTTCTGGAAAGAGATGTGGTAAATAAAGGCAATAATCCTGTATATTATGGCGCAACACCAACAAGAGCATCCGACGGAACATACTCATATGTATTTGCGGGATGGAGAGAAAATGTGGTGCCGGCAAGTGGTGATGCGGTATATACGGCAGCATTCAGCGCAATCCCTATCGTAACTCAGTACCTGATCATCTGGCAGAATTATGATGGCACAGTACTAGGAAGTGAACGTATCAACAACGGAGAGACTCCGCGATATACAGGCAATGTGCCGACCAGAGCATCCGACGGAACATATACCTATACATTTATCGGATGGGATAAGGACATTACAGCGGCAACAGCGGATACTGTTTATGTAGCACAGTATAAGGCAACACCGGTTCTCAACAGTGCTGCAATCGGAGTTTACACTCTTACGGCTGACAACTATGAGGCCAATTATCCGGTAGTATATGAAAATGGCAACTCTGAGGTTGCATATGTAGAGTTAGCGAAAGCATTTGCACAATTAGAGAGCCTGTATAGAAAAGTCCTGGGGGAAGAGACCGTAACATTTACTTCAGGATATTCCAGGGACGGCGAGAACTTGATCCTTACTGTTAAGAGAGAGAACGGTTCAGCAGTGATTATCAATCTGGGTGAGAATACGGTTTCATTTACAGATTATGCAGCATTCTCGGAACATAATATTGCATCCGAGGGCAGTGTATCAGTTCTTGCAAAGGCTAATAGTAAGAATATCTATCAGACTTATGAGGCAGCCACCACAATATGGCTTGCAGATTACGCACTTAATGTATATGAGATTGATGGCGCAGCATATATGCCGATGTCAACATTTTCAAGCATATTCATGGTTCCGGCAGGATTTAGCTGGATTAATAATGGCAAGGATTCCTTCATTGTAACAGAGGGGCTGGATGAAACAGTTAAGAATACCGACGGCAAGACGCTGAAGGAGATATACAGCGAGACGGCAGCAGAGCAGAGAAGCAGCACGAAAGCAATATCCGATTACAACGAGCTGTGCCTCATACTGGATATGAACTATGGAATGAAGAATGATCTGAGCATTTTCTATGGATTTGATTCGTATTTCCGTCAGATCGGTTTGTATCAGGCGCTTACAAGCACTAATACAGCGGCTTATGAGGCAGCAATAAAGGAGTTGGGAAGTACATACTTCAGCAATGCACCTGCATCGGATAAGGCAAACAGTTACGAGGAAGTGGATAAGACTGCGTACATAACAATTGCCAGATTTAATAATACAGGACTTAATTATGCCGACAGCAATATAAGGGATAATCTTGCAAATTATATCGCAGACGATACAATTGCTCTGATAGCTTATGCAAATGCACAGATAAAACGAGAAGGCAGCCCTATTGAAAATGTTGTTATCGACATATCCGAAACATGTGGAAATGATCTTAATGCAGCAGCATATGCTATAGGATGGATCCTGGGTCAGGCCGATATTAATATCCAGGATGGTTACTGGGGTGCATACAAGAATCAGGTTTATCAGTCAGACATAGATTTTGACGGACAGATTACGGCAAATGACATGTTAGATACCAGTGCTTATAATGTATACTGCCTCATAAGTGAGAATACGAGGGGCTACGGCAACTTGGCCGCAAGTATACTTAAAACTTCCACCTCAGTTACACTTGTGGGTCAGAGCACAGGCGGCGGCTCGCATAATGTTCTGACAGCTGTTATGCCAACAGGAACGGCCCTTGAGTTTGCCGGTACTGATAATTATTGTACAGTTAAGGCAGGAGCACACATAAGTATAGCAGCCGGTGTTGAGCCGGATGTATATATTAAGGACATGACAATATTAACTGATCGTTATATGCTGGAGTCAGTTCTTGCCAATATACAGTAATAAGAAATTATTAAATGTCATACATGCAGATAAGGTTAGGCTGATTTAAGATCTTATGTGGTACGAGGTGCATGAATATCGGTCAGGGCAACGCCCATCAGATCTGCGTGGGGCAGTAATTATATGAATTATAATGAAGTGGCAGGAGTAAGAAGCTTCTGTCACTTTGTTTATAAACCTGCGGGGAAAAGGTTATTGTAACGAACAATTTGTATCATATTGTTCATATAATTGAAGGTCGACACCTTGTGCGACAAAAATTGATTAAAGGAAGAAGGCAGCAGATTATGGAAATTGAGAAAATGTCATGCGCAGATTGCGGCAATGCATTATGTAATTCAGACAGAACGGATTATACAGCATTTTGCGAAACCGGTAATATGGATCCGGAACTGTTAGAAGAAGTCAGACAGAAGTACTTGAATGATCCGGAGAACCTGAAGATCATGCAGAGCGCCGCAGCAGTTGAATATGGGGGATATTGCGTATTAACCAGAGTACAGGAAGTAGCAGAATTTGCCAAGGAGATGGGATATAAGAAGATCGGTATCGCCACATGTGTAGGTCTGCTGCGTGAAACTCGTATTGTAGCTAAGATATTAAGGAGCCATGGATTTGAGGTCTATGGAATAGGCTGCAAGGTGGGCAAGATATCCAAACAGGATATGGGAATTCCAAAGGAATGCAATGCTATCGGCAAGAGCATCTGTAATCCTATAATGCAAGCTGCACTGCTGGAAAAATACGGCACCGAATATAACCTGGTAGTCGGTCTGTGCGTTGGACATGACAGTCTGTTTTATAAATATTCCGCAGCTCCCGTTACAACGTTGATATGCAAGGACAGAGTGTTAGGTCATAACCCGGCAGCAGCATTGTATATGTCAGAGAGTTTTTATGCCAAGAAGCTGTTCGGGGATAAATGATATAATGGCAGGAATATTTTCACATTCTGTACCAGAGGAATACATCAATTCCAAGAGACGGGATTGTGTCGTGGCTGAAGGCACAGGACAGAAGCCAGGCATATATTGATTAAAAACGATACAGGCAGCGGGCAAGATACCTTGTTCGCTGCCTGTATTAAGGGACTTTGAGCCGTGCGCCACTTACGGCTCAGCCACTGCCTTCAGATCATAATTATAAAAGTCAGCTGCTGCGTGCTGTGCAGCCCTATCACCATCCCATATGATCTGTATGCAGCAGATGATGTGACAATTCACTGCATGGCTTTCCGAGATATTCACGATATAATGCCTGCACATCAGGATTTTCATGAGAAAATCTGAGGACATTGGCTCTATCAATATTGTAAAGTACACGGGCGCGCTCAGAGGCTTTTTCTTTATTGTAATATATCGGCTGGCCGCCGCCTCCGACACATCCGCCAGGACAGGCCATGATCTCTACGAAGTCATATTCAACATCTCCATGACGCAGTGCCTCAATGAGCTTTCGTGCGCTTCCCAGACTGTGAGCCACTGCAGTTTTGACAATGGTTCCGTTAACATTATAGTTAGCTTCAGTCCAAGGCCTGTCAGAATTAACACCTTCACCCGGCATATTTAGGCCGGCACTTCGAACATCTTTAAATGTGCTGTTTGCATCCGGGTTGTTTCCGGTCATAACATAATAACAGGTCCTTAGTGCTGCTTCCATGACACCACCGGTGGTGCCGAATATTACAGCTGCACCTGTGCCGCTGCCGAGAGGTGAGTCAAATTCCTCCTCGTCAAGAGAGGCAATATCGATATGATAGATCTTAAGAATATTGCATAATTCCCTTGTTGTAATTGAAATATCAACATCCAGGAGACCTTCATTGGCATCATTGATATTTGGAATCTCTAATTCAGCCTTCTTCGCTGAACATGGCATAACAGATACGCATACCAGATTTTCCGGAGCGATACCCATTTTCTGTGCAAAATATGACTTGGTTACAGCACCGAACATCTGCTGAGGCGACTTGGCGGTGGAGAGCTGAGACACCATATCAGGATATTGCTTCTTGAGAAATCTTACCCATCCCGGGCAGCAGCTGGTAAACATAGGCCATTTGTACTCGTCACGATTCTGGAGGCGATGCAGGAATTCAGTTCCCTCTTCCATAATAGTAAGGTCTGCAGAAAAATTAGTATCAAATACATAATCAAATCCAATCTTCCTTAAGGCAGCCGCCAGGCGCTTTTCGGTTGCTATATTGCCAGGCAGACCGAATTCCTCACCCCATGCACTCCTTACGGCAGGCGCAACCTGAACTACCGTAACCTTATTAGGATCTGTAAGCACACCCTTATATCCTATTACCTTGTCAATGTCGAATCTGACGGACAGAGCTCCGGTAGGGCAGTGGGTTACGCATTGTCCGCAGTACACACAGTTGGATTCATCCAGGGGTATTGAGCCTGCAGTGCCGACGGTGGTATGTGCTCCGGAACCTACCATATCCCATACGCTTACGCTTTGCACCTTCTCACATTCAGAAACACATCTGTAGCAACGGATACATTTGCTTTCATCCCTTATAATAGGAAGCTCTTTGTTCCAGTCCAGCTCCTTGTAGTCAGAACGGAAATTTTCAAGATTGCGGATACCCAGCTCTGATGCGACCTCTCGCAGGTGGCAGGAATCGTTGCGTATGCAGCTAGGGCAGTCAACTCTGTGCTGCGATAGTATAAGCTCTACATTGGTTCGTCTTGCATCCATAACACGGGCACTGTTGGTTATGATTGATAAGCCTTCCGAACAGACATTGTCGCATGCGGCAAAGAGCTGTTCTCTTCCCTCTAATTCTACAAGACAGACGCGGCATGCGCCGATCTTATTTAAGCCCTTCATATAACAGAGGGTAGGGATCCTGATGCCTGCCTGAGTGGCTGCTTCAAGAATAGTTGTATTTTCTCCGACAGAATACGCCTGTCCGTTTATTTTGATATTTACCATTCGTATCTGCCTCCTTTTATAATTCCACAATTGTAATGATCACATCTTAAGCATCTGCCGGCTTCCTGACAGGCTTCCCTATCATTCATGCCGATCTCAATAGCATCGAAATCGTGGATACGCTCAGACGGTGCTCGTTCAGTCATATCAGCGCGGGCACAGTATTCACGGTCCTTGAGCTCGACATCAGGTATTTCAATTTCAAGCGGAATGATATGATTAAAGCCCAGGTATTCATCAATATTGGCAGCTGCAACCTTGCCTGCATCGATGGCCATGATGGCTGTTTTAGGACCTGTTACGCAGTCGCCTCCGGCAAATACACCAGGCATGCTGTCTATTGTGGTCCAGTCTGATGCTCTTACGAGTCCGTGCTCAAGTGGAACCTCAGAATCTGCAAATGCAGATGTATCCATTTCCTGACCGATAGCCTTAATGATTATGTCGCAGTCTATACGCATATCAGGAGTACCTGACGGAGACGGATGCATGCGGGTTCCGCCCACAATTTTGCCAACCATATTTGGCCGTACCCACAGAGCAGTAGCCTTGCCGTTCTCAGAATCAATGCGGATAGGTGCACTCAGATCCAGAAGATTTACACCTTCTGCGATAGCACCTTCGATTTCTTCCGGAAGAGCCGTCATATCATGGCGGCTTCTTCTGTATATAAGTGTTACGGAAGAAGCATTGCAGCGGATGGCTGACCTTGCGCAGTCCATGGCTACATTGCCGCCGCCCACAACCAGAACCTTCTTGCCGGTAAAGTCTGCTATTTCTTCATCGCCCAATTTCCCCAGAAAATCAATGGCCGAGATAACACCCTCGGAGTTCTCACCATCTATTCCCAGATTCTTGGCCCGGTGAGCACCGATGGATACATATACAGCATCATAATGTTTTCTCAGATTAGCGATTGTAAGATCGCCGGAGCCAACTTCAGTATTCAGTTTTACATTTATACCCATGGACAGAATATGATTGATATCATAATCAATATATTTTCTTGGAAGTCTGTAGGAAGGAATACCATATATAAGCATGCCGCCCAGGCGCTTTTGCCTCTCGTATATTGTAACTTCATGTCCCATACGCCTGAGATAGCAGGCAACCGTAAGACCGGACGGACCGCCGCCAACGACGGCAATCTTCTTGCCTGTAGGCTCCATAACATGGCGAGCCAGCGGGGTATCAATAATATGGTCAACGGCGGTACGCTTGAGTCCTCTTATGTTAACAGGAGCATCCAGAAGTGTACGGCGGCATCTTGTCTCGCACGGATGCTCACAGATAAGAGCACAGACGCTTGGAAGAGGATTGTCATGAATAATGAGCTTTACTGCGTCTTCATATTTGCCCTGTCCCACGAGAGCCACATATCCCGGAATATTAACATGCGCAGGACAGCTGGCCATACAAGGAATACTTTCTGTCCTTTCTGCAAGACAGATGCCGTCCTGAATGTGGGATATATATTCATTTCTGAAGCCTACGACGCCCTTAAGAACCATCTTGGCTGCCTCGGATCCGATGGCGCAGTCTGCGGAAATCGCAATATGATTAGCCAGGTGTTCTAGCTTTTCGAGATCCTCCATGGATGCCTCGTGATTTAATACCTTGTCCATCAGAAAACTTAACTGTCTCAGGCCGACGCGGCATGGAACGCATTTGCCGCAGCTCTGCGTCATGTATAATCTTAGAAATGTAGCTGAGATATCTATCGGACAGGTATCCTTAGGATTGAAGGTAAGATGCCTGTTCATGTATTTGGTCAGACCGTCCAAAACGGACTCGACCTGATTCAGGCTTGATATTGATAATCTGCTCAAGTAGCTGCCTCCTTTTCTTGTCTGATGTATAAAATTTTATACAATACGTCAAAAGTGATTCTAATATAAACCTAGTTGAAATGCAATGATTGTTATAAATGTATCATTAGACGCATGTGTATATATGTGAATAATGCTGAATAAAATTTGTATTTTTTGTATTTGACTACATTAGAAGCAAAATGTAAAATGAAGAAATGAGAATTGTCTCGATTTATATTTTTAGGAGGAATAGGCAAATGAAAATGAAAAAAGCAATTGCATCTATCGTTGCATGCACAACCTTAGTTGCAACAGCATTTTCTATGTCAGCTTTCGCGGGGGAAGGAGCTCCTGCAGAGGGCGTTGGCATTGCAGAGGTAACTTATGGGGCAAATTATATTGAAACAGCTGCGACTGAAGATGATACCATCAACAGCCCATCTGCTTCATCAAACATCACTTCTGTAACTTTGACAGACGGAACAGTTGTTGAAGCAGAAGGCGAAGGCGTATTAACACTGGTTGCCGGCGGCGTTCAGTATGATATCCTTGATTATGTTGAGAGCGGAGATGCTCTTCCTGCAGGATATGAATTTGCTACAACAGCAGGAACAACCGGCTTATCAGAAATGGGCAAGTTCATGAACATGGCAGGTCAGACTGCACAGTATACATTCCGTTCAGCTCTTAAGGTTACAGCTGACGGCATTGATGCTACAGAAACTATCCCGTCACTTCTTGACACAACAACATATGATGAAAAAGGCATTTCAGGCGGTCTGTTAACATCTATGGGTGCATTCTTCAATGGAATCATCGTTGATTCAGCTGCATATACCATTTCAGATATGTCAATCGTTGGTATCGGCGACGGCGCTAACGATTTCCAGGGTGAGGCAGCTATGGTTCTGTCACAGGGTTCAGCAGACGTTACAGTTGAGAATTCTGTAATCACTACAGCAGGTGTTATCCGTACAGCAGCAGCTGTTAAGGAAAATGGTATTCTTCGTCTTAACAATGTTATGATCTATACAGAAGAGACACAGGATACTCAGGAAGAGTATGATGCATTGGTAGTTCCTATGATGAAGAGAACACCATTTGCACTTGGTCTTGAAGGTGCAGTTCGTGCAACTAACGTTCTGGGTGCTGGCCAGGGTATCTATACAGATTCTCTTATCGTATCTTCAGGCTGGGGCGTTCTTTCAACAGACTCAGGCTCAGGCTATGACAAGGTAGGTACATATGCACTTGATGTTTCCAACACAGTTGCAGGTACAGGTATTGTAGAAATTGCAGAAGATGGCAAGGACTACTTCGCAACTAAGGAAGTTGGCGGAACTACATACGGATATATCGCTGGTGGTTCAGGATATGTTGCATATGCTGACTCAGGTGTATTCGATAAATTCGATAATGTTAAGTTCTACGGCGGCAATGAAGTTCAGATCATGGCTTCATCTAACTCATCAGCATTCTATACAAATTCTGAACTTACTTCAGGACATATCGGTGTTATGACACAGCAGAATGCAGGTGGTACTATTTCAATCGTTGACTCAACTATGAATGTTGGTGAAACAGGCGTTCAGATCAAGTCAGGTGCTGCTAACAATGGTTATACTAATGTTATTCTTGACAATACAGAAGTTAACTTCACATCAGATGCTAATTGGGGCAAGACATTAGTAGAACTCGTTGAATCAGATGACGCTGGTAACCCGGGCAATACATCATTCACAGTTAATGATACAGGCGATGAAGCTACATCTTCAACAGCTACAGCAGTAGTTGATGATTCAAATGCTACACTTGCTAATGGCGAGTACACAGGTAACATCTGGAACAACATCTACAATAAGTATCAGGTATTAAATGTAACACTTGATGCTGCTACAGTTAACGGAACAATTTCTTCTTCATACAGCTACCATGTAAATGATGACGGCACACGTATGGAGAATGGTACAGTTCTTGAAGCTGATACAACAGGTAACTACCTGACATCAGGCGTAACAGATTACAACAAGATCGGTGCTCAGTACAATGTTGCAAATGCACAGGTTAACAACCCACTGAATCTTACACTTACAAATGGTTCTACATGGAACGTTGTTCTTGCAGACGGCACATGCGGTGAAGCTGCAGCTATCTACCTGAATGACCTTACAGTAGAAGAAGGATCAACAGTTGCTGCTGAAGCTCCGGTTGAATTCCACATCTATGGAACAGCTACAATCGATGGCGAACTCAGCGACAATGTTACAATCATTGAAGAAGAAGCTGAAGTTCCAGCTATCACTTCATCAGAAATCTATGCATACGATATGGCTGATCCACGTCATACAGCAACAATCAAGGCTGTTGATGAAGAAGGCAACCCTGTAGTAGGCGCTATCTCATTCGAAGCTTATAAGGCATTCTCAACAAGCTACTTCACACTTGCTTACAACGGATATGAATTAGTTTCTATCGATGTAACAGAAGGTGATGCAACACTTACAGAGATCGCTGAAGGCGATGAATATTATGGTGAATATCAGTACAACATCGCTATGGATACTGACTGCACAATCACTGTAGTTGTTAAGGCAGCTGCAGCTCAGGGCGGCGAGTCAGGCGGCGGTGAATCAGGCGGCGGCGAGTCTGCAGGCAGCGAGGGACAGCCGGCAGAAGGCGGTGAATCTGAAGGACAGCCAGCAGAAGGCGGCGAACCAGCAGGTGAAGCTCCAGCTAAGCCATGATAGATTGTGTTAACAGACATAACAATTCAAGAAAAACTGCATAATCTTAGTTAATAGAGATGATGACATCCATTAACTGAGACGGCAAAATAGGAGCCCTGCACCAGTTTGGTGCAGGGCTCCTTGCAGGTTAAGATTTGCTAAATAACAGGTTGTATATTAGTGAATGCATGAAACGATGACGTTCATGCATTTTTCACTTTTATGAAGATATAAGTAATGATAATATAAGTTTAGCCTGTTTGCTCAGATGACAGAAAAACAGACTGATATTGATGGCAGCAGTCAAATTCGCTTGTAGGATCAACGAAGGGGAGGAATTTTATGCTTACTGTAAAGGAAAATCTTGCGGAAACAATGAAAAAGGATGGGAAGCCGGACCGTTTTGTAAAACAGTTCGAATATCTTAATGGCATTTTCCCGGATACATATTATATGGGAGATTATCCTGTGGGCAAGCCGGGAGCCGGATACGATCAGTATGGTGTATATTGGATATTTCCGGAGGGGCAGATGGGGGCTATACCGCTGCATGATGAGGAGCATCGTCTGCTTAAAGATATTACGCAATGGCAGTCGGTCGTTAGAAGACCGACAGTGCCGGAGGATCCGGGATATTGGGGATTCTTACAGAGCTGGGCTGATAAAACAGACCGAGAAAATCAATATGTCTGCGCATTTTATGCACAGGGTATATTCGAGAGACTACATGCACTTATGGGAATGGAAGACTGCATGATTAATTTCTATGAAGAGCCTGAAGAAATGCATGCGCTGATAGAATTTCTTACAGACATAGAATTGGAATTTGCCAAGGTTATGATAGAACGACTGGGAATAGAGGCGCTTCTGCATCATGACGACTGGGGATCGGGCACGAACTCCTTCCTGTCACCTGATATGTTCAATGAATTTATTGCTCCGGCGTATAAGAAGATTTACGGTTATTATAAGAAAAATGGAGTGCTTATAGTACATCATAATGACGGATATGCGGCTAATCTGGTTCCGTCCATGATAGATATGGGAATTGATATCTGGCAGGGAGTAATTCCGGAAAATAATCTTGAGGCATGCCTGAAGGAGGCAGATGGCAGATTGACATTTATGGGAGAAATTGAATCCAGAGTGTTGGATGTTCCGGGATGGACGCCGGAAATGGCCGCCGCAGAGGTAGAGAGAGCTTGCAGGAAGGGCCCGAAGAATAACTTTATCCCATGCCTTACCGCAGGAATGCCTAGTAGTGCATATGGTGTTTATGAGCAGGTAAACAAGGAAATTGATCGTATGAGCCAATTGCTGTTCTGATACAGCAGATAGCTGCTGCGAGATGACACCATCATTGGCTGTTTTCTCACAGCGGTAAGTATGCCTTGTTAAGCAAGGGACGAAATATAATGTATATCGGTCTTTGGTATGCATAAGATCAGTAAGAAGGAAGAAAATGTATAAGTTAGTATCTAATCTTGTAATTTACAGAAATATCGACAACAGCAGTATACTGTTTAAGTTGGCGGACATTTGCAGAAAGTTTGAAGATGGCAATTGCAATAGGGAAGAGATCGTTTCTGAGATCCTAGACCAGATCCATAATCTTATGGACTTGGCGACTCAATATGGATTTGATCACAATCTCTGGCATAATTACCTGGCATATTTGCTGGCAACTACGGAGAATCCGTTTACGCTGGTGTCGGAAAAGATAGGTTCAGTGGAAGGCACTGTAAATGAATTTGCCCGCAATGATTTTGATATCTTCTATCAGCTGTTTCATTATGACTTTTCTGAAATGGAGAAACAACTGGGGCTTAATTGCTTTACGCTGATACAAAATTATAAATCTGTTGCCAAAAAGGAACAATTTTATAATAAGAATGTCAGCATTCGTGTCCAGGAACTCAGCCTTGCGATTGAAGCTGCCGACCGCCCATCCGACATATATGGTATCATTATGGACTTTTATGAGCGCTATGGCGTGGGGCAATTTGGCATGAATAAGGCATTTCGTCTGTCAGTAAAAAATGATGAGCTGAAAATTGTGCCTATTATCGCAACCAGCGACGTGCTTCTGGATGATTTGGTCGGATATGAATCTCAGAAACAGGAATTGACTAAAAATACAGAGGCATTCCTTCAAGGCAAGCCTGCCAATAATGTGCTGCTGTATGGAGAAGCGGGAACCGGCAAATCCACCAGTATCAAGGCTCTCCTGAACCTATACTATGAGCAGGGATTAAGAATTATAGAAGTTTATAAGAGCGAATTCAAATATCTTCCGGAGATAATAAGTATAATAAAAAGTAGGAATTATCGCTTTATCATATATATGGATGATCTGTCATTTGAGAGTGCAGAGACGGAATATAAATATCTTAAAGCAGTTATCGAGGGAGATCTGGAGGTCAAGCCGGATAATGTCCTGATATATGCTACGTCTAACAGACGGCATTTAATAAGGGAGACCTTCAGCGACAGAACAGAGATAAATGAAGATGATGTTCACCGCAATGATACTATGGCAGAGAGATTGTCGCTGGCAGCAAGGTTTGGAATTAATATAGGATATTTTAAGCCTGAGAGGCAGGAATTTTTCAATATAGTAAGGGAGCTTGCACACAGACAGGGAGAACTGGCTATATCGGACGATGAACTGATCAGGCGGGCAGACACATGGAGCCGGCGCCACGGAGACATGTCAGGCCGCACAGCACAGCAATATGTGAATTACGTCCTGTCCAGCAGATAAGAATGAGCTGTGCTTGCACAGGGAAATTCTTATCTATTGGACAGGCGAGACTG
>CAVAJR010000033.1:18709-23580 GCA_963589005.1 Bacteroidaceae bacterium
AAGCAATCCACGTAATTCACACAGAGAAGGAAAGAATGAGCTGTGCTTGCACAGGCGAATGCAGGTGGGGAAATATATGGCTGATATTACTCAGGCGAAAATAAAACAATTTAATATAGCGGCTCCGCCTGAAATCCTGGCACCATGCGGCACCTATGAAGCACTGACAGCAGCAGTAAATGCAGGCGCAGATGCTGTATATTTGGGCGGCGACCTGTTCAGTGCCAGAGCATTTGCGGGAAATTTCAATACCGAGCATATGATAGAGGCAATAGACTTCTGCCATATGTTCGGCGTGAAGGTATATATGACAGTCAACACCCTTCTTAAAGAGAATGAGATATCGAGACTTACGGAATATATCAGACCGTTTTACGAAGCAGGATTGGACGGCGTGATTGTTCAGGACGTAGGCGTTGTAAGGGTATTGAAAAATGAATTTTCTGATCTGCCGCTTCATGCAAGTACGCAGATGAGCATCTCGTCCTGGTATGGAGCAAAACTTCTGAAGGAACAGGGACTTACCAGAATCGTTCCGGCGCGGGAATTGACGCTTCAGGAAATAAGGGAGATCAAAGAAAAGGTTGATATAGAGATAGAAACCTTTGTGCATGGCGCAATGTGCTATGCATATTCCGGCAAATGTCTGTTAAGCAGCTTCTTAGGTGGCAGATCTGGCAATCGAGGAAGATGCGCCCAGCCATGCAGGCAATGCTATGAGCTTATACAGGATAAAAGTGTGCATGAATATATAATGAGCCTTAAGGATATGTGTACGCTTAAAATTCTGCCGGATCTCATAGATGCGGGAATAGCTTCATTTAAGATAGAAGGAAGAATGAAGAACCCTTACTATGTGGCAGCTACGGTGGATGCTTATAAGACTGCAAGGGATTTTTATATGGAAGGGCATGATGTTGAGCAATATCAAAACCTGGCAATAAAGCTCATGAATGACATGCAGGACATTTATAATCGCGGAGGATTTTGCACCGGATATTATTACATTGAAGATAATAAAAAGAAAGGTTCTAGGGCTAAGGGGATTGAGATGGCGGCCAATAAGCGGCCTAATCATTCGGGCTTGATCGTGGGAACTGTAGAGGCTGTGAAGGGCCCGGATGTAATCATTAAAACCGAACAGGACATTTATATTCAGGATGTGCTTGAAATAATTCCTACAGGGATAGAGCTGACCTCAAATAAAGAAGAAACGTCAAGTCGCAGACTTGTGCTTAAGGGCAAGGAATTAAGGAAGATCAAGCCGGGTATGAAGGTTCATAGAACCAGAAATAATCATCTTCTGAAGGAGCTAGATGAGAGAATCATTCAGTCAGAGAGGCAGATCCAGGCCGAAGCCACTATATGTGCGAAAGTAGGGATGCCGCTCAGCATAACTATCCGAAACTTCAATAAAGAAATTCCGGGAACTGATGAGTCAGATAGTTGTTGCCAGAATAATAAACATAGAGAAGATATTGAGCAGACCATTAGCAGTAGGATCCCGGGTACGGCACAGGTAATTGTTACCGGTAATACTATAAATGCTGCCGAAAATAAGCCGACAGATATGCAGCAGCTAATTTCGAAGATGTCAAAAACGGGCGGAACCAATGTTACTGTGACTGTGGAATGTATCATGGATGACAGGGCATTTATTCCCATGAGTGAGTTTAATTCACTTAGAAGGGAAGCTGTAGAAAAATATAAGAGACAGCTGGCAGCAAGTTATCACAGAATTTAAAAATAAGCGGATAGGAGCGATATACCATACATGAATCGTTACTTTGTCAGAGTAAGAACCAGAGAGCAACTGAATATTGTAACTAACTGGCAGCAGACAGATACGATTCTGATGGATTTTTCGCTGCTAAATAGCGATGATATTGCAGCTGTAAACTCTATGACTGCGGCATCGGGTATCGTCAGTGCAGATAAAGCAGATAAAAGCAAGGCTTTTATTAATCTGAATCGGCATATCTATTATTGCCTTCCATATGTATCAAGGCAGAACCGTCTGGCATCTATAGAGCAAATTATAAGAAGCTGCAATGCCGGCGAGGGCATAGTCATTTGCAATATGGATGAACTGGCGATGCTGGCAGAAATGAAATTCGAGGGACCGGTTATTGCAGATTCATTCCTGTATGCTTATAACAGCCAGACGATAGATTTCTACAGAGAATATTATTCTGACATGAGATTTATCTTAAGTGACGAGCTTACGGACAGGGAAATTTCTGAAATTGCCAGAGTACGTGGCAGAAGTCAGGCGGATAACTTCATATATAAGATATACGGACATCAGCCGCTGATGATTACGGCTCAATGCATCAGCAGAAATTATACAGGATGCAGCAAGAAGACAGTTCCGTTTAAGGATGAACGGGGCAATAATTTCTGTGCAGTAAGTCAATGCAGCCAATGCTACAGCGTAATTTATAATGGAAACGCAACCTCTATGATAGACAAAGCACAGGAGATCGGATTTGCAAATATCCTGATTGATTTTACAACAGAATCGGCAGATCAGATAAAGCAGGTATTGGATCTGATAATGCAAAAGATGAGTGATGATGAAATATCCATATCAGACAGAACTGAGTGTGACAATAACCATGATGGCAAGGAAAAGCAAACAGGAAGTCAAGAGGAATGCAGTCGGGAAAATCTGTCAAAGGCAGCTCGTAGGACGGATGATAACAGAAATAGCGGGAAGGAACGCAGGATAACCAGGGGTCACCATTACCGTGGAGTGGATTAAATGATCAAAGTAATATGCCGGGACAATAAAATATTATATAACGCTTATAATCTGACGCGGGCATTCTGGCCGGAGGAGATTATAACCTCAGAGGTCAGAGAAAACGAACATGCCAGAATTATGATTTTAGAGGAAGAAAAATCAGATAATAATGAAGAACTGGCAGTGCAATCTACGGCATCAGACATCAGAGAACTCTATGAGAAGCTGCGCAAAATAACGGGACGGAGCCTGCCATGGGGAATGCTGACAGGTGTAAGGCCAACGAAACTGGCATCAAGATGGATAGAGGAACACTTGAACGAGTATGAGGATGAAGCCCGGGCGCAGGAGGCATTTGCGGGATGGTTTTATGAAGACAGATTTGTAAGCCGTAAGAAGGCAGAGCTGGCATTTCAGGTGGCAATGAGGGAACGCAGCATTATATCGAAAGCACTTCATAAGGCTCCTGGCAGCAGCTTAGGTTATGATGGCATCGGGTATAGTCTCTATATAGGAATACCATTCTGTCCTACGGTATGCAGCTATTGTTCATTTAGCTCCGGAACGATAGGAAGTTACGAAGGCAAAATTGATGCATATATTGATGCATTGTGCTGCGAATTGGACGATATAGCCGATAAAATAAAAGAGAGAGCTGTGGCGCCCACATCAGTATATATAGGAGGCGGAACGCCGACGTCGCTTTCGGCAGGGCAGTTAGACAGACTCCTGGATTATGCAGATGAGAAATTCCATATATCACAAGGACTCAAGGAAGGCACAATTCTTGAATATACTATCGAGGCGGGACGCCCTGACAGTATAACAGCGGAAAAACTTGAAGTTATAAAAAGGCACAATGCAACTCGTATTTCTATCAATCCGCAGACCATGCAGCAAAAAACGCTGGATCGGATCGGAAGACGGCATAGCGTTGAGCAGGTAAGAGATGCATTTGCAATGGCAAGAAGGATGGGATTCGACAACATCAACATGGATCTTATTATGGGTCTTGAGGGTGAGAACAATTCTGATGTAAGAGATACATTAAGGCAAATATCGCAGCTCAATCCTGATTCTCTGACGGTTCATTCGCTTGCGGTCAAGAGAGCCTCGGCAATAGGAATAGATAAGAAACTTAAGCAAAAGTCAAACGAAGGACACAAGGCTGCAGGAACTAAAACTGAATATGCAAATGACCGAAGAAATACACGAAATACTGTCGGAGCGAAGGATTTATCAGATGACAGTAAAGTGCCAGAAGGAAATGCTGGGGAATGCGATATTTCGAGAATGATATCAGATGCCTACGATGCAGCAGTGAATATGGGGATGAATCCGTATTATCTGTACAGGCAGAAGAGTATCGCCGGAAACTTCGAAAATATCGGATATGCCCGGGAAGGCAAGGAGGGCATCTATAATGTAATGATCATGGAAGAGGTGCAGAGCATTATTGCATGTGGTGCGGGTGCTTCGTCTAAGATCGTAACAGAGGAGCCGGTTCCTAATCCCGGACGCAAGAATCAGATGACGCATATGGTCAGATATTCTAATGTAAAAAATATTGATGAATATATTAGCCGATACAGGCAATCATGAAGCACACAGGATGCGCCGTCCCGGCGCGCGCAATACAATTATGAAATGCGCGCCGTGAGCCTCGGCGTGCAGCCCCTGCTCGAAAACGCCTTCGCTGATAGTTTTCTCGCAGTGGACTGCGCCGTCCCGGCGCGCGCAATACAATTATGAAATGCGCGCCGTGAACCTCGGCGTGCAGCCCCTGCTCGAAAACGCCTTCGCTGATTGTTTTCTCGCAGTGGACTACGCCGTCCCAGCGCGCGCAATATCATTATCGAATGCGCGCCGTGAGCCTCGGCGTGCAGCCCCTGCTCGAAAACGCCTTCGCTGATAGTTTTCTCGCAGTGGACTGCGCCGTCCCGGCGCGCGCAATACAATTATGAAATGCGCGCCGTGAACCTCGGCGTGCAGCCCCTGCTCGAAAACGCCTTCGCTGATTGTTTTCTCGCAGTGGACTACGCCGTCCCAGCGCGCGCAATATCATTATCGAATGCGCGCCGTGAGCCTCGGCGTGCAGCCCCTGCTCGAAAACGCCTTCGCTGAT
>CAVAJR010000034.1:0-586 GCA_963589005.1 Bacteroidaceae bacterium
GACATACTCAATTATCATTTCAATTGTAGATTCTTCTTCATATGATATCTTAACATTATATAATTTCAATAATCCATTTACATCTATTTCCAGACTTTGAGAAATATTATATGGAAGTACCTGGGTTATTTGATCAATATATTCTATAATGTCTTTATTAAGCAATAAAGTTTCTTCAACAAATGTTTCTTCAGCGTTGTTGAATATATCCTGATATACTTTACTTAAAATTTTCTTATTATTACAATCAATATCATATATATTATATATGCATTCTACTGCTTTAGAAATTTTAAATTCCACATCAGCATCTGACAAAATCGATGTTCCAATTGCGCCATTACACTGTTCCCACAAATCTTTTAAAATTTCTGAGCACACTGCCTGATTTTCAATTGTCAGTATATTAATGCTGTTTTCCTTGAATTCCATGTCAATTTCATATTTTTTAATAACCAGTCTCACAGAATCACCAGCCTCTCGTCAGTACATAATATTTCGTCCTTGCTTTCACCGACAATAAATTCCATTTTACTAAATTGCTTTTCTGTAACCTTTAGTGCTTGAACAAGACCATTGTCTGGAC
>CAVAJR010000034.1:596-22098 GCA_963589005.1 Bacteroidaceae bacterium
TTGCTTCCGCAGCACTGGAATTAACAGCCAACTTGCAGTATACCGATTCCTGCATCATCAAGAAGCCGGATTTTATCAGATATTTTCTGAATTGTGTATACGTTTTTCTTTCAGAAAAAGTAGTCACCGGCAAATCAAAGAACACTATGACTCTCATAAATCTATAATTCATAAAATTTAATCTGCGCAGGATCTGAATCGTTTAATGCATCAAATACGCTTTTGCAATATATTTTAATGGCATTCGAAAGCAGTTCCTGACGCCCGCCAATAAATACTTTATCTTGCAATAATTTCAATATTGTGATTTTTTCCTCGTGTTCAAATTTTTCTGGCATCATCTTTTTAACAAGTCTGTCAACAAGCGGTCTAAATGGTTCCATTAAATCTGACCCCAAATTAAAAGGATTAAACATATTATCGTGGAACAACCCAAGCTGAGTAATATAACCATTTGCTATTATTTCACGATTTACCGTTGACAGAAGAAGACTATATCCATAATTTAAGGCGGCATTTATGCTATTCTCCGCTGTTCTCGTGAATGTCATCCCAAACAGCGCATTAAAATATACTTTTGCAGCATGACCTTCTCGGTTTGATGCATCTCCAAATTCCATCTCACTTACATACTGATTAAGTAATGCACATTCATCGCAATGAAGCTCACTTAAATGCTCAGCCTGTTTCCTGATTTTTTCAGACACAATCTCTGTCCAAATCATACCTTTCAAATAATCCGTCCATTCTATCTGACTTCTGACTTTCATACTGGTGTCATGCGAACCATAATATGCAACCAGTTCAGATGACGGATTTCTTCTCTCATCGCAAAAAATTACTTTTACTTTTTTCTTTGTCAGCTCACTTAATAATGCTGCAGTTAATGAAACAGCCGTTGATTCTATTATCAGCATACTTATTTCGGAAATATGGATTTTCGTTGTATTTTCCTGTCTAACAACCATGAATCCCATCTGATAATCAAGTTTTGCGCTATTTGCTATTACCACCACTCTCCAGCTCATGAATTTAATAAATCCTTTGATGTGCTAAACAAGCCAGAAGCAGACTGGTTAATTAAAAGTAATTCTTTTTTCTTTGTCATATTACCACTTATTCTTATTCTACCAGCCTCCGTTGGTCCATTAATTTCTTTTATATTTACACTTTCAGTTTCAATTCCACTAATTTTAATAATCTTAATCAAAGTTTTGCACTGCTCCATGGTATCAAGTCCTGAAAAGGCTTCCTCCCCAGTCATAAGAATTTTATCCATCGGCTTCGGAGACTTATTAAATATTGTATTTTTATGCTTTTTTAATAATTTTTCATATAACATCAGGTTCTTTTCTTTTGTAATGGTATCTTTCAGCCTTATATTCTCAACAGATACTTCCAAATCGTGGATATAATTTGTATCATCAATAGACATACATAAATTCACCGCATTATGTAATTCAATATTTTTTCGTCCATCCATACCTGTTATATACAGAAAATATCCATCCATCTTTATCAATGAATATTTTTTTATTTTTGCTACGATTATTCTCGGATTCTCCATGTTGAGAACGTCTGTACAATAGTGCAATAAATCCTTCTCATTTTTTATTGAAGATGCATAATATGTATGTACGACATCAAATGCATTCTGTCGCTTCTTATCTGAACCATACTCTACAAAAATGAAATATGCTGGTTTAAGGCTTGTATAACCGCCATACTTTAAAACTGGAAGGCCTTTCTTTGCCGGAACGTAATTATCTTCTTTAGCTTTATCCTTTCCATACAATGTAACATTAAATAATTCACCTTTTTCTTCATAACTCAGTCTTGTCATTATTGGTGTATTTTTTGACAGCATTCTTCTAACAGTTTCATTAGTTCCTGGTTTATTTTCTCTTGGAGCCTTCCATGCACAATACCCATTTCTTGTTATATCATTAGCAAACATTTTGTTCAGGTTATAATTATTTGTATCCTTATTAAACTCATTTTTTATATAATTCAGCGGGTTCTGCGTGAATTTTGTATAATACACATTGCCAACTACAATGTTCAGGTATGCATCCTGTGCATGATGAAATTCATTAACCAATCTACTTTTTAAAAAATTATTTTTCAAAGTGGAATCTTTTCTGAATTCCGAAACATTCCGCCCTTTTGAATATACTATCGTCGTATCCGGCAACACTTCCTTCAAAATATCTGCCACACCTTTCATTCCTTGGCTTGTTTCAACAAGCTGCCTTGCTATAAATCCTGCTCTCTGTTCATCTGTAAAAGGTTCATTTCCGGTAAGCCTTCGATATTTTTCATTTGTTATAAGCTTTTTATCGAGAAGCATCTTCCATTGCGCCTTTATTGCAGGATTAGATCTGACCTCATTTAGGACAGGATAGTTGTCACTCTTATACGCATTAGACTCTTTTTTTACCAGGACAAGATTATTACCAATATTGTCATCTTTCACAAAATGTCTTGGGTAAATGTGATCTATATCATAGTTACTATTCGCACTTAGTAGATTATCCAAATCAATAGATTCACCCGTATACATACATTTTCCCATTTGAGTATAATACAGATATATTTTTTTACTCCTCAGCAATCCACTCTTATCAGCGTCTTCTATATCCTGTATCCAATTATGTTCGTCATCCTTAATATTTTTATAAAGACTTTGAAGCTGTTTCTTACGTGAATCCTTTCTTCCCTTATCTCCCTTTTGCTCGTCACTTCGTGTCATTTCTATAAATATTCTTTCAGGGACACCACCCATAATTTTTTCAATGTCCCTTATTACCAGGATTGTCTGCCAAATTATTCTTTTAACAGGATTTGAAAAATAATAATCATCAAGATCATCATATGTCATTTCTGACAAACTGCTTAAAGAATTATTCTGTAATCTAACCAGTTCTTCTTTGAATGTGTACTCATCACTGTTGATAAGTTCCATGAGATTACACTGAGTTTCCCATAGAGTCCTGATAATGCTTGTGATTTCACCGGTTGATTTGTCACACCCCTGCAATTCCAAGAATACTTTTGAAAACCTGCCCCAATCCCTGAACTTCATGCCTATTATTTTCTTTATCTGCTCTGGCGTAATTATATCTCCATATTTTTCTTCTATCTGTTTTCGTAGCATTCTCTTCGCATCACCAAATACAGTTGAAAGATAGATTATATCTTCTACCATGCGTCGGCATTTATCCAGTTTAATTTCATCTCCAAATATCCCATAGAATTTTCCGTATGATGAAAGATAATGATTTAAGTCAGTATCTATTCCAGAAATCTGTGATATTTCAAATCCTCTTCCATGCAAATATTTTTCCAATTTGCTCCTTGTGACTTTTTCCCCCGATAGGAATAAGTCTCTAAAAATATCCTGTTTCAACTGAACTGTTATCCGTTCTCCAGAAATCCTAATATTGTTGATTTCATTCAGCACACAATATGCTTCATATTCCAGTGACGATCTAGGCATTGCTTTTTCACCAGCAATATATGTGCAATTACGAAGCATTCTTTCTATGAATGCCTGCGCCGTTACACTGATGTCAATTTTCTCCTCATAATTCCAAGGTAGTACCGGTCCACTCTCTTTTCTGACTACCCAACCATTTCCGCCGTCTCTGGCGCTTTTTTCAGATACCGGGCCGATGTAATAAGGAATCTGAAATTTAAATAACATCAATATTTTTTCAGACACCGTTATTCCCTTTTCATCTTTTTCCGTCAAAAAAGGCAGGTATCCTTTCGCATTTTCAAGAATCTTGCTCATTTCCTTAAGATAGACCTGGTTAGGTATTACACCATTATCCGAAATAAGTTGTTTAGGCAGAAACGTTCTTTTTTCCATTTCATTAAACAAAACAGCAACATCCTCGTCAGTCTCCTTCAAACTTTCAGGTATATCTCTTTTTATTCTGGAATAAAGATTGTCAAGCCTATAATCATTTTTTCTATCGCCAACATCTCTTCTCATTTTTTTACCAGAATTGAAAGAATTGACATAAGCACTATAACTGCCTTTCTCTTCACTTCTGAACATATTTGTATAACTATCTTTATCTGTGTATTTTGCATAAATTGACTTTAACAATGCAAGATCCTTTTTATGTTTTTCATAAGATCCTACTTTCGCCTCAGAAATATATTTATATTTATGATTTTGCATTATTCCAGCCAGAATGCCGTCATCATATATTTGCTTGAAGGCTACAATAACTGAATAAGCCTCATCATCAACATAATCCCTAAGAGCCAGTAATTTTTCTTCATATCCTAAATCGTCAAAACAAATTTCGACTTTTCCCTCAGACTCAATTTCGTTAAAGATTGTTTTTAGATTTGTATTCAATCCACAGATTAATTTAGAACATTCATACGCTACCTTGTCCTTTTTTGTGATTTTCCATACTTCAATAATTTTTTCCTGCTTTGATGACCTACTTAATGATGAATCCGATAATATAGTTTGTATTTCGTCATAACAGCCAGATTTTAAATATATCCCATATTCACTTTCCAGTATATTTACGACTGCCTCATATATTTCTTTACCACCTACTTCTGTATCATCCCCACTTATAGTAGCATTAAGAAAATGCCCTCTGTGTTTGAACATATTTAATAATGCCAGAAATACAAGCCTGACATCGTATTTTTCCGCCTTATTTTCTATCAATTCCTTTCTCAGATGATAAATAGTTGGAAATTCTCTATAATAATCCTTATCTGAATAGTCACAATCATCAAAAATGCCGTTTGGAGACTTTACTTTATCTGATTTATCTTCAATATATAGCCTGCTGTTTTCCAATCTTTCATAGAAATTAGGATCCACTTTTTCTATTGCATCTGCAAAAAGCGATTTCAACAATCCTATCCTAGCTTTTTCACGAGCCAATCTTCTCCTGCTTACTCTGTTCGTTCTCCTTGTAGCTGCAGTTTCAGCCCTTTGGAATTCTCTTATTCCCCAAAGGTCCCTTCCCTTTTTTCTGGCTATTTCATAATTTGTATCTGTAACTGCCCATCCAACCGAATTTGTTCCAAGGTCTAACCCCAAATAATATTTCATAATAATTCATTCCATTCAAAACTACATTGACTCACTTACTGCTTTATGCTAGATTATCATTGAATTAACAAGGCGAGTGCAAATAAGGAGTAATCCGAAATCACCGTTAAGGTCCGCATCGTGCGGGTTAAGTCGTGATTTAATCACGGCTTTTTTATTTGAATCATCGGAATATATATCAATTCAAATCCTCCGGCATGCACTTTTCTGCTACTCATTGAGATATTTGACTGCATTTCCCCCTGATGAATGCCTTTGACTTCATCATATCGCTATATCCGCTTTATTGCAATTTGAATCGGTAATTTTTACATTTTTTCATTACAAGAACTCACTTTCATTATGCATTTTTGAGTATATCCCTGCAGAAGACATAATTTTATGTTATTTCAGATTTAATGTTAAAAGCTAAATGCATTGAGAATTTCGAAATGTCATGAATCCCTATCATTAAAACAATTGTTTTTAAAAAAAGAATGAAATATCAGAATAGGCTTTGCAATTGCAGCTGTAAATCTGTAGTATATAACTCATGAAAATACTTAAAATTATCCTGACATCGGCCACAATATTGATGATGGCTCTTATATTCTGGTTCTCTGCACAGCCAGCTGACGACTCCACCGAGATGAGTACCTCCGTAGGGCTTGCGGTGGGTCGGATCTTTGTCCCTGATTTTGATAAAAAAACCGAATCAGAACAGATATCTTATGCACAGTCCATAGATCATCCCGTTCGCAAATGCGCCCACGCTTCCGAATATGCAATATTAAGCACGCTGTGCATTTGCACACTGCTCAGTTGGACATGTGACAAGAAACTGCAGAAAAAGAGCAACAATAAATATCGCCTTCCACCAACATCAGCAGCAAATGTTGATAAACCTGCAGCCTTAGTGACCTTCTTCGGCAAAGAAATAAAATTAAAAGCCGCAATATATATGACAGTCTGCGGCTGGCTGACTGCCACAATATATGCGGCTACAGATGAATTTCATCAGCTCTTTGTAGATGGAAGAGCCTGTCTGTTTACAGATGTGATGATTGACTCAGCGGGCGCAGCATTTGCAGCGGTAATTATATTGCTTATAATACTGAACGCTGCCCGACGCTGAAATATACTAATGCTTTATGCAGCATGAGCTCTTATCTATTCCATATTGAACATGAGTACAGACAACAGCATCAATGGTGCTGTCTCAGTTCTTAATATTCTTGAACCCAGAGAGATCTGTCTTGCATTTGCCCCGCCTTCCGAGGAGGTTAGGCATGCCAGCTCCACCTCGCTTTGCTCGAATCCGCCCTCCGGTCCTACAAATATTCCTACACTCATACCCGGCTTGATCGTCGAGATTATCTCCTTAGTCACCTTCATATCCTTATAATTTTCATAAGGAATGAGCACAAGATCAAGATCTGACGCATACTTAATGGCATTCTTAAACGTCATTATATCTTCTACCTGCGGAATGATGCCACGGCGGCTCTGCTTGGCTGCGCTCTCAGCTATCTTCTGCCAGCGCTCTATTTTACTCTTGCGTTTCTTAGGGTCATACTTAACAACGCATCTAGTTGTTTCTACCGGAATAATCTTGTACACACCCAGCTCTACAGATTTTTGGATAATGTGTTCCAGCTTATCGGCCTTGGGCATTCCCTGAAACAGGTAAAACTTAACCGATGGTTCTGTACCCATTGCCTCTCTTGTCTCAATACTGCAATGGATCTCATTTTCCATTATCCTGCTGATGCTGCAAGTATAATCGCTGCCTGCGCCATCGCTTATCAGCAGCTGCTCTCCTTCCTTCATCCTAAGCACATTTTTTATATGATTAACGTCCGTACCGTCTATGATTATAGAGTCTGTCAGAATATTCTCTGGTTTTACAAAAAAATGGTTCATAATTTATATAGCCTTTAATAATTTCCCTTGCCGTTATTCCACTTCCATGAAGTAATCTCCGGCATATCCACGCCATTATCATTGATATAATTACGGTGCTCCACAAGTTTATCCTTCATCTGCTGGATCAGGTATGCGCCCTTGTTGCCAAGCTCCGGCAGCAGGTTCACTGCTCCTATAACCAGGCTGAATCTATCCAGTTCATTACGGACTCTCATATCGAACGGCGTCGTGATCGTGCCTTCTTCCTTATATCCGCGAACATGGATATTGTTATTGTGTCTTCTGTATGTAAGCTCATGAACAAGTGTATGATATCCGTGGAATGCAAATAGTATCGGCTTATCCTTGGTAAATATCATATCGAATTCTTCATCCGTCATTCCATGCGGATGCATATTATGCGGCTGCAGCTTCATAAGATCCACTACATTGACTACCCTTATCTTAAGTTCAGGAAGCTCATGGGTAAGTATGGTTTCTGCTGCCAATGTCTCCAATGTAGGCGTATCACCGCAGCATGCCATAACTATATCAGGCTCCTGTCCCTGGTCATTGGAAGCCCACTCCCAGATGCCTACACCCTGAGTACAATGCTTAACAGCCTGCTCCATCGTAAGCCACTGCGGACGCGGATGCTTGCTGGCAACTATCACATTAACATAATTTCTGCTCTTAATGCAATGGTCAAAACAGCTGAGCAGACAGTTAGCATCCGGTGGAAGATACATTCTTACAACATCCGCCTTCTTGTTGGCAATATGATCCAAAAATCCCGGATCCTGATGTGTAAATCCATTATGATCCTGCTGCCATACATTTGACGCAAGTATATAATTAAGGGATGCGATATTATGTCTCCAAGGAAGTTCATTGCACGTCTTGAGCCACTTGGCATGTTGCGCCGCCATTGAGTCAACTATTCTTATAAATGCTTCATAGCTGTTGAAGAATCCATGACGTCCTGTCAGCAAATATCCTTCCAACATGCCCTCGCACATATGCTCCGAGAGCATGCTGTCCATTACTCGTCCGTCCGGATCCAGGTATTCATCTATACCCTCCGTCTGCGGATCTATGAATCGTCTGCCCGTAACTTCAAATACTGCCTGCAGCCTGTTGGATGCTGTCTCATCAGGACCGAATATCCTGAAGTTTCTCGAATCCATGTTAAGGCGCATTACTTCCCTTACATAGGTTCCCAGAACATACATATCCTGTGCTTCAACACTTCCCGGACCATCAGGGATCTCCTGTGCAAAATTCCTGAAATCCGGAGTTCTCAGATCTTTAAGGAGAAGCCCTCCATTGGCATGCGGGTTGGCTCCCATTCTTCTCGTTCCCTTCGGCGGAAAGTCCTTGAGCATCTGAATAGGCTCGCCATTGGCATCGAACAGCTCTTCAGGTTTATAGCTTCTCAACCAATCCTCCAGAAGCGGCAAATGCTTGTCTGTATCTGCTCCCAACGTAATAGGCACCTGATGTGCTCTCCAGCTGCCTTCAAGTACATTGCCGTCTACAACCTTAGGCGCAGTCCAGCCCTTAGGCGTTCTTAAGATGATCATCGGCCATGTTGGTCGCTTAATATTGCCTGATTCACGTGCTTCCTTCTGGATTTTCCTGATCTTCTTAATTACAGTATCCAGTACAGTTGCCATCTTCTGATGCATTTCCTCTGGGTCACTGCCTTCTACAAAATATGGTTCCCAACCACAGCCCTTGAAGAAGCATTCCATCTCAGTATGGCTCATTCTTGCGAAAATAGTCGGATTGGCGATCTTGTATCCATTAAGATGAAGTATCGGCAGTACACATCCGTCAGTGGCAGGATTGATGAATTTATTGCCATGCCAGCTGGTAGCCAGAGGCCCCGTTTCCGCCTCACCGTCGCCAACTACGCAGGCTGCTATAAGTTCAGGATTATCCAATACTGCGCCAAATGCATGTGCCAGAGAATATCCCAGTTCGCCGCCTTCATGAATGGAGCCCGGAGTCTCCGGTGCCACATGACTAGGTATGCCGCCCGGAAATGAGAACTGCTTGAAGAGTTTCTTCATGCCTTCCTTGTCTCTTGTGATATTAGGATATATCTCTGTATAACTTCCGTCTAACCAGTCCTGTGCCACCATAGCATTTCCGCCGTGTCCCGGACCGGACAAATATATCATATCAAGGTCATTTTTCTTAATCACACGATTTAAGTGAGTATAGATAAAGTTCTGTCCCGGACATGTACCCCAGTGGCCTACTATCGTCTTCTTAAGATCATCCTCCTGAAGGTGTCTTTCAAGAAGAGGATCATCCAGAAGATACAGCTGGCATGCCGTAAGATAATTGGCTGCCCGCCAGTACGCATCAATCTGTTCCAATTCCTTTTTTGATAATGTGTTTTTCAGCATATGTAACCTGTCTCCTTTCTACTCGACATTGTATTATCCCCACATGATCCTTGCATTGAACAAAGATGTCTGATTTACACTTCTTATTCGTGTGAATGTGTTCCCCACAGATTTTGTTTGATAGAAGCGATATTTTCTGCTTTATAAAACAGTCACGCTTATCCATGTAAGGACAGCGTGACCATTTTTGTTGCTTTATAACCGTAAGGATAGAATTCCTTTTATTGTTTTTCTTTGATCGCTGCCTGTGCTGCTGCCAACCTTGCGATAGGTACTCTGAATGGTGAGCATGATACATAGTCAAGTCCTAATTCATGACAGAACTCAACAGATGTCGGATCGCCGCCATGCTCGCCGCAGATACCTACATGAAGCTGAGGATTAACCGGTTTACCCAGATCAATCGCCATCTTCATGAGCTTGCCTACACCCTTTCTGTCAAGTCTTGCAAACGGATCATTCTCGAAGATCTTCTGATCATAGTACGAATTCATAAACTTGCCAGAATCATCACGGCTGAAGCCAAATGTCATCTGTGTCAGGTCGTTGGTACCGAAGCAGAAGAAGTCAGCATTTGCCGCAATCTCATCAGCTACGAGGCATGCTCTAGGAATCTCGATCATTGTACCTACAAGGTAGTTAAGCTCAATACCTGCTGCCTTAAGTTCGGCATCAGCTGTCTCAACTACGATCTTCTTAACAAAATTATACTCTTTAGACTCGCATGTAAGAGGGATCATGATCTCCGGCTCAACCTTAATGCCCTTCCTGATAACATTAATAGCTGCCTTAATGATAGCTCTCGTCTGCATTCTTGCGATCTCAGGATATGTAACCGCCAGACGGCATCCTCGATGACCCATCATAGGGTTAAATTCCTTGAGAGAATTAATGATATTCTTAACTACTTCTACACTCTTGCCCTGTGCTGCGGCAAGCGCCTCAATATCAGCTTCCTCAGTAGGAACAAATTCATGAAGAGGCGGATCCAGGAATCTTATAGTTACCGGATATCCCTCAAGGGCTTCGAAGAGTTTCTCGAAGTCGTCCTGCTGATATGGTTCAATCTTGGCCAGTGCAATCTCTCTTTCTTCAACTGTATCTGAGCAAATCATCTCTCTGAATGCTGCGATTCTCTCAGGATCGAAGAACATATGCTCTGTACGGCACAATCCGATGCCTTCTGCTCCCAGCTCACGTGCCTTCCTTGCATCGGTTGGTGTATCGGCATTTGTTCTTACTTTAAGCTTTCTGAAGCTGTCTGCCCATGCCATGATACGTCCGAATTCACCTGCAATTGTTGCATCTACTGTAGGGATCACTCCGTCATATATATTGCCTGTTGAACCGTCGATTGAGATAAAGTCACCCTCGTTATATGTCTTGCCAGCCAGTGTAAAATGCTTATTCTCCTCGTCCATTGCGATCTCACCGCAGCCGGATACACAGCATTTGCCCATGCCTCGTGCAACTACTGCTGCATGAGAGGTCATGCCGCCTCTTACTGTAAGGATGCCCTGCGCAGCCTTCATGCCTGTGATATCTTCAGGTGATGTCTCTAGTCTTACAAGTACCACCTTCTCACCGCGTTCATTCCATGCTTCTGCATCATCAGCTGTAAATACAACTTTGCCGCATGCTGCACCAGGTGATGCGCCAAGGCCCTTGCCTATCGGCGTTGCCTTCTTAAGGCTGGCTGCATCGAACTGAGGATGAAGCAATGTATCCAGATTTCGAGGATCGATCATAAGCACCGCCTCTTCAGGTGTCTTCATGCCCTCATCAACGAGGTCACATGCGATCTTAAGAGCCGCCTGAGCCGTTCTCTTACCATTTCGGCACTGAAGCATATAGAGCTTGCCATTTTCAACGGTAAATTCCATATCCTGCATGTCATGATAATGCTTTTCGAGCACATCGCATACATTAACGAATTCTGCATATGCCTCAGGAAACTGATCTGCCATCTGCGCGATCGGCATAGGAGTACGAACACCGGCAACAACATCCTCACCCTGTGCATTTATAAGGAACTCGCCCATGAGCTTCTTCTCGCCTGTAGCAGGGTCACGTGTAAATGCAACGCCTGTGCCTGAATTATTATTAAGATTACCGAATACCATAGGCATAACATTAACTGCTGTACCCCATGAATACGGAATGTCATTGTCTCTTCTGTAAACATTGGCTCTTGGATTGTCCCATGAACGGAATACCGCTCTGATCGCTTCATAGAGCTGAACCTTAGGATCTGACGGGAAATCCTCACCTATCTGTTTCTTATATTCTGCCTTGAATTGCTGAGCCAATTCCTTAAGGTCCGCTGCAGTAAGATCAAGATCATATGCAACGCCTTTTTCTTCTTTCATCTTGTCAATGAGCTGTTCGAAGTATTTCTTGCCTACTTCCATAACAACATCTGAGAACATCTGAATGAATCGGCGATATGAATCATATACGAATCTCTCGAACTTAGGATCAGGGTTGCCTGCTATCATAGCTGCTACAACGTCATCATTAAGTCCAAGATTAAGGATTGTGTCCATCATGCCTGGCATGGAGGCTCTGGCACCTGAACGGACTGAAACAAGAAGCGGATTCTTAAGATCTCCGAATTTCTTGCCGTTGATCTCTTCCATCTTCTCAACATTTGCCATGATCTCAGCCATAATCTCATCATTAATGGCCTTATCATCCTCATAATACTGAGTGCATGCTTCTGTAGATATTGTAAACCCTTGCGGAACCGGAAGACCAATATTAGTCATTTCTGCAAGATTTGCGCCCTTTCCACCAAGCAGCTCACGCATGGAAGCGTTGCCTTCCGAAAACAGGTAACAATATTTCTTACTCATATCCTACTCCTCCTAATATAAGTATTTTTTATACATCTCTTTTTTGAACCCACAGAATTATAACATATCCGTATTTTGTCTACTATTGAACAAATGCTGAAAATAGCTTGTTTTTTTGCGTTTTTATATAAATGTTTACTATATTTTTGTGCAAACTTCATACATTTCGTGTTCTTTTGTGTACTTAGTGTGTACAAAGCCATGTCCTGGGTCAATATTGCTGATACTGTTTTATGCCATTGCTCCTTATTATCATAAAAATCGCCTGGAGGCCATATACCCAGATCAAGCGCTGCTGCATGAGTATATGATCCTCAGACGATTTATGCGTTAGTATGCGATTTTTCAGCAGAAGGTTTCACTCTGCCTACAGATATAACATTACCAAATAGATTATAGGTATTGTTACCAGTGACAGCACTGTCATCATTGCGCTGCAGCTTGTGGCATTTTCGGCGTCAGCATCGTAGGCGATGGCTGTCATGCCCACAACCGAGGCTGTAGGCATACCGATATAGATGCACAAAACATTAGTCAAAAGCGTATCTCCCAGCGTCACCTTGAATATAAAATACGCCGCAATCGGATATACCAGGAGTCTCAAAAATGACAGCACGTATATTCTCTTCTTGCTGAATACTTCCTTCAACGGATATGCCGCAACTGTGCTTCCGATGATGATCATGGACAAGGGCGATGTAATGCTTCCCACAAATGCTATCGGAGACGTAACAACCTCCGGCAGATCTATCTGCAGCAGGAATATTATCATCGCAATAATAATGCTGATTATTCCTGTATTTATAAGCTTCTTAGGAGAGAACTTGCCCTGACCGCTGCCGCTGCTCATGATCAGATAAAATCCATAGCTGAAGAAAAACAGATTAAAATGAATATTAAGCAGTGCTATATAAAATACTCCCGTGCTCCCGTACAATGCCTCTGCCAGCGGTATACCCAGGAAGCTGACATTGCCAAATATCATTGCCGCCTGATATACGCCTCTTGATGATTTTGGTGCCTTCATGAGACGCGTGATCAGAATCGCCAGAACTATCAATACCGCATAAACAGCGAATCCCACCCACAGAAGCGTCAGTGCATTTTGAAATTCACTGTTGTCCATTGATACAATGCTGTTAAACAAAAGACATGGCGCTGTAATATGTATTATCAGCGACGACATTGCCTTATTAGACTCCGGGTTTAAAATATTGATCTTCTTAAGAAAAAATCCGATAGCCATGGCAACCAGGATTTTGACCATTGTTACAATAAGTGCATTCATTGATTTTCACCGTTCCATCTTCCGGCTGCGCCGCATGGCAGTATGAGACCATTTGATTTTACCGGAAGTCCCACTTCATCAGATTCAACATGTCCGCCGAACTCAGACTTAACCGCAGTCTCTATCATATATGTAAGAACTGCAGGCTGCAGACCTGTAGTATATGAATTGACCAGGAAGAATAATGCATCTTCTTTCAACAGCTTGCTGCAGATCTTAATAAGATTGAAGATATTGTCCTCTATCTTCCATATCTCGCCCTTAGGTCCTCGTCCGTATGATGGAGGATCCATGATGATGCCATCGTATCTGTTGCCCCGTCTTATCTCCCGCTCTACCAGCTTCTGGCAGTCATCTACAAGCCATCTGGTCTGCATCTCGTCAATGTTGGAGCTTTTGGCATTTTCTTTGGCCCACGTTACCATACCTTTAGATGCGTCAACATGTGTTACATGCGCTCCGGCTGCTGCGGCTGCACATGTAGCTCCGCCCGTGTATGCAAAAAGATTCAATACCTTAACAGATGTACCATTGCCGCCGGATGCCAGCTCCTTTTTTATTTTCTTGTCTATAAGAGAAGAAAACCATTCCCAGTTGGCTGCCTGTTCAGGAAATAATCCTGTATGTTTGAAGCTAAATGGCTTCAGATTGAAGGTCAGCGTTTTATTGACGCTCCTTAGATCATAATCAATGCTCCACTGCTGCGGCAGGTCAAAAAATTCCCACTCGCCGCCGCCTTTATTAGACCTGTGATAGTGAGCATTTATTTTCTTCCACTCAGGTATCTTCTTAGGTGTATCCCACAGAACCTGCGGATCCGGCCGCAGCAGATTATAACCGCCCCAGCTTTCGAGCTTCTCACCGCAGGATGTGTCCAAAACCTCATATTCCTTCCAATTATCAGCTACCCACATTTTAAACCTCCAGTTCGTTGCAAGCCTGCTGCAGTCCATTGTAAAATCTGCCTACATGACTGCCATCCATAAGCCCATGGTGAGTCTGGTTAGACAGCGGCATCCAGATTTTCGAAGGATCAACAGGATCTTTGAAATATTTGCCAAATGAAATCTTAGGGGCATTATCCATACCGTCATGAATAACTGTTCTGATAAATCCCGTATATTGCACCCACGGAACTGACGTATAATTGATTATATCAATATTAGAGCCAATCACCTCTGACAGCGACACCGGCTCCGCCTTCATCTGTGCCTCGTGAGTCTTCCTGCAGAACTCAACGATGTCATCGCACGGCCACGGTCCTTCTCCGATCACAAATATATCATTGCCCGGAACGATATGATTAACCAGCGGTCTGGTATGGTCAATTATAAATGGCTTGCCGTCAACAAATCGATATCTGTAATTAGGAATACTGTCTGCCATCTTATTGCACAGGTATACCATTACCAGATTAAATGAAATGCCATGTTTCCGGGCGAATGCTAACGGCTTGGTTACATCTATATTGGCCGTAATTACGATATACGGAAAATCAGTTCCGAGATAATAATTAAAAAGCTTCGCTCTGTTCCAGTTTTTCAGATCGATCCACTCAATGGAGTTGTTTTTCTCATCATAAAAACTCATGTTTTAAGTTCCCTTCGTTATACTTAAAATGTCTCAGTCAGCTGCTATCTGCAATTGGTAAGCTGACAGATATTAGTGGGTCGTGCTTACATGGATATTCGGCAGATGAGCATGCATAGGCATTCTTTAGATGCATATATCAATTATGTATTTTTCTGAAAACATAATTGGTAAATATATCACAATAAACATCATCTTGACAATAAAACGGATGGATTTACAACCTGCGTTGATTATGGCTGATTTTACACGATTCATGTACCCCGGATGTCCCTTATGGTACCGGATATATTGGTAAACTCAGGCTGCATGTTAACCAATTATTGACAAATTATTAGGATTCGTAAATTAGTTCATTAATATAATTGATTTGTTACAGCAATAGTTGTATATTTCTATTCGTTGTTTTAAGGAACATCGAGCCGGCCGGCATGTATGAAAAATCCGAGTAGGTGACGGATTTTCGTGCATTTCATGTAAGCTGCATCGGCTGCATGAATAAGTTATTAATTTGCAGTATCTGTGTAAGGAAGGATACTGCATGAATATTGTATATATTTCGAATAGGTGACGGAACATATGCATTTTATTGTGAAATAACTGCGTAAGGAACAGTCTTTTCACAGAACAAACCGGTTAGCTCGACAAAATAAGAAAGAAGGATAGGTGAAAAACATGAAAACATTATATGCTCAGGCTCAGCCAGGATGTGTAAAACTGGCTGAAAAGGACCTGCCCAAGCCACAGGGCAATCAAGTATTGCTGAAAGCAAAATATTCGGCTATCAGCCCGGGAACAGAACACGGACTTCTGGCAGGTGAGATCGTTCCTCTCCCGACAAGCATTGGTTATGCTATGGCTGCAGAGGTTGTCGATATCGGTCCTGATGTAAGAGACTTCAAGGTCGGCGACAAGGTCGTTACGACCGGCGAACATGCTCAATATCTTCTGATGAATGAGCTTAACTGCACTCCATGCCCTCACGGAACCGACCTCAAGCAGGCTGCATTCTGGAATTTAGGTCATACCGGAATGTACGCTATCCGTCGTTCAGGACTTCAGATGGGTGAGCCATGTGCAGTATTAGGTCAGGGATTTGTAGGTGCTATTACAGCTGTTCTGGCCAAGGTTGCAGGTGCAGTTCCTGTTATGGTTACTGACCTGGATGATGAGCGTCTTGAAACGTCAAAAAAACTGGGAATAGACATCTGCATCAACTCAGGTTCTGACAAATACGCTCTTAACAATGCCATTAAGGAACACGGGCTGCACGGACTGCCTGTTATATTTGAAGCTACCGGTGCACGAGGACCTTTAATGCAGGCTGCTGACACAGTTGCAGAGCGCGGACGTATCATTATGATCTCTCAGGCTCACAATGCTCCGCTGCCTCCGCTGGATGATCCGATCATGCAGAAGGGCGCATCCCTTATCGGAACTTACGTTAATTCCAAACCGTTTAAGCTCTGCAGAGCCGATCTGGAGATCAACGGAACGTGGCCGCCTGTAATGAGCGATAAGATAGTTCCATACAGAAACAGTGACTGCTGGTCAAGTGATGAAGATATCAGAGTTTTCCTGAACCTCATCCGTCATCACCGTATAGATATTACGCCGCTCATCAGTCATGAATTTAATTACAAGGAGATTCCTGAAGCTTACGCTGCTCATGTATATCCTAAGATCGATCCTGAAATGACTGGCGGAGTTATTTGCTGGGAAGACTAATTAATCCTTCCAAAAAACAAGTTGTACGCTCCTCATGCCGGGCACCGTCGCTTGTCGAATGCGTTTTTATGACAAAATAAAACAACTTTTCTCAATAAGTACAAATCCCTCAGAATCTGTATGCTGATATACAAAAATACTTATCAAGCATATGATCCTGAGGGATTTTTATCATATTTCCTTCGAATCCAATATAATCGTAAACGGACCATCGTTTTCGATATGAACCTTCATATCAGCTCCGAATATTCCGGTACCAACTGTCATATCCGGCTTCAATATGCGGCACTGTTCACAGATGTAGTTATATAATTTTTCTGCATGCTCCGGTGCACCCGCATTTATGAAGCTGGGTCTATATCCCTTTCTGCAATCCGCATACAGCGTAAACTGCGATACAAGAAGCAGACCGCCGCCAACACTGTCAAGTGACAGGTTTGTTTTGCCTTCGCTGTCTTCAAATATTCTGAGTCCTAATGTCTTCCTGATCAATTTGTCAGCTATAGCTTCATTGTCTTCATTGCTGATGCCGATGAATACAAGAAATCCTCTTCCTATTTTACCGGTAATCTGTCCGTCTACCGTCACAGATGCCTCTGTAACTCTCTGAATTACGAATTTCATAAGGTTCCTTCCATATGTAAGCTGTCAGGTGCAGCCGATGTTGATAATCGTCCTGATCAATGCCGAACCTGTATGCCATTACAGGACTTCTACAAGTTCGATTTCAAAATTCAGTTCCTTGCCTGCCATTTCGTGATTAGCATCCAATGTGATCATTACATCATCCTTGGCTGTAACTGTTACAGGGAACGGCTGACCTGTCGGACTGGTAAGGTATACCTGCTGTCCTACTTCCAGTCCCTCTGAGCCCGGGAGCTTGCTTATCTCTATTGTAAGGATTGCGTCAGGGTTCGGCATGCCATATGCCTCCTCCGGCATCAGGTGGATGTTAACCTTCTCCCCCACTTCCATGTTGGCAACAGCCTGATCAAATCCTCTGATCATCATGCCTGCACCGCAGATAAAATCAAGTGTCTCGCCTCTTCCGTAGGATGAGTCAAATTCCTTACCATCATTAAATGTTCCTCTGTAATTAACACGGCATGTCTTGCCTACATTCTTGCCCTCCATAATCGGCTGAGGCGCTCCGCATCCTCCGCCGCATGAGCTGCAGCCGCCGCCACAGCCTGAGCCGCATCCGCACTCTTCTGCTTCTTCCTCATGATGATTACAATTGGCTGTACTTTCTGCGATCAGTTCGCCATTTATATAAGCCTGCACTGCTTCATCTGCATTACCGCTTACACCTGCATAGATCTCTATTCCGGCATTTGTCAGCGCATTCTGTGCGCCTTCTCCCATGCCGCCGCAGATGACAGCACCTACGCCCTTATCTGCCAGAAATCCTGCCAGCGCCTCGTGTCCTGTACCATCAGTTCCTATAACTTCACTTGATACGACCTTACCATCCTCTATCTCATAAATCTTGAAGGATTCTGTCCTTCCAAAATGCTGAAATATCTCTCCATTATCATAAGCTATTGCTATTTTCATATGTTCCTCCTGAATTTGATCACTTTAAATCCGGCTGCCATCTGCCGGTTAACTTGCTGCCTTGTCAGTTACTTGCTGTTAATTGTTTTTCTACCCATATTGCAGGGCGAATTGCGTTGCCCGCATATGTCTCCGTTGTTCCGCTGGCATCAGGATATCCGTTATTGCCAACTACAGCCGCACGATATACATTGCTGCCCGGAGTTCTTACCCACCACCAGCATGTGTCACCTGAGCTGTCACCATATACGCCTTGTTCTTTAGCATATTTGGTAGGAACGCATTTGCTTATCTCCACATCCGCCATGTATTCATTTACTTCGTCAATACTCAGCAAAAATACATTGTCTGTGGTATCATTTCCCGCATCTGTAGTTTCATTAGGATTAGCATCTGCTGTTACCGTTGACTCAATTATCTGTGCCTTCTGTTCATCTGTAAATGCTGTGTTATAGAATTGACCGTTGAGCCATTCCCTTACAGTGCTGGTCTCCCATGTAACACTTTCGTATTGTTCGTTGTACTGCACACAATCAAGTCCATACCGACTTATCAGAAGCTGCTTGCCATCCTCTTCTGCCAGAACGATCCATTCAATATCCTCAGCACCGTTCCCTGTCTTGTTGTCCTGTTCATAAGTTCCGAATATTACTATATCTCCTACAGTTGTATCAGCACTTCCTGCAATCGGAAGCTTCTGCCCGCAGGCACCTAGCATAAGCAGCATTCCTGCCGCTATTGCAGCCGGTATAATCCTCTTCATAGATTCTCCTTAAAATACCTAAATATCCAATGTCCGGCGAGCTGCACAGCTTCTCAAACTGACACTGAATATATGCAATAATCTCTGTCACCATTATGAAGCGACACACAGATGCCATTATATAACAATATTTTGTCAATTAAAACAGCAAGATAAGACTGGCAGCCCGGTTAATCAATATTTGTGCCGGAACAACGCATGCGTTTTAGGACTGTGCCTGCACGACGAGGTTCACGGCGCGTTATGGTATACAAGCTTTGTGCAGGCACCACATACATTTTTTCAAAAACATATTTACAATCATTTTATATAGGTGTAATATCCAGTCGATGAAATTCTGTTTCGGGGCGGGGCGCAATTCCCCACCGGCAGTACAGTCTGCGAGCCCTTACGGGTTGATCAGGTGTGATTCCTGAACCGACGGTTATAGTCCGGATGAGAGAGACGATCATGAATATCTTGATATGTTTTGATGCCCTGACAGTTGTTGTCAGGGCATCTTTTTTATCACAAGTCGTATTCCAAAACAGATTTTCAAATATTTTCATTCAAAGGAGAATTTGTAACATGGAAAACACTGCAAAAAAAATCAATGTAAGACAACTCGTAATTCTGGGTATGTTCTGCGCACTGGCATATGCCGTCATGCTTTTATCTAAGATGATTCCTATCAGCGTAGCCGGATTTCTGACTCTGGATTTCAAGGATGTGATCATCGCCATCGCCAGCTTACTGTTCGGACCTATCCCGGGCGTTATTATCTCGGTAATCGTCTCATTCATTGAAATGATCACTGTAAGTTCAACAGGTCCTATCGGACTTCTTATGAACATCCTAGCTACATGCTCATTTGTCGTTCCTATGTCGATCATTTACAAAAACAAGAAGAAACTCTCAGGTGCCATCGCCGGTGCTATTGCGGGAGTTTTATGTATGACTGTTATCATGATCTTATGGAACTGGCTGATCACTCCATTATATATGGGTGTTCCGCGAGAAACTGTTGTAGCAATGCTGTTGCCTGTATTCCTGCCATTTAACCTGATCAAGGCTGCCATGAATGCTGCCGCAACCGTGCTCCTGTATAAGCCTGTTGTTACAGCACTTAGGAAGGCCAAACTGCTCTCGCCTTCAACCGGCACTGCACCTAAGAAGAACAGGACTGTGGGCGTAACACTTGTTTCATTATTCATATTGGCCTCACTTATACTTGTGGTTCTTGTCTGGACAGGCACAATCTAAATCTTATATATTGTGAAGCCAAAAGCTTAATAAATCAGCATCACCGATCCAACCGCTAGGCACGATCTAAACCTTATATACTGTAAACTCAACAGCCCCGCAACTGCGGGGCTGTTCATTAACTTGCTATTTTCTTATCTTACTGTTGCAAGCCCATATTGAACTGGCTTCAAATAGCGGCAGCTCATTGCCATTCTCATCTGCAACATAGCCTCCGGCTTCTTCTATCAATACAATTCCTGCCGTAAAATCCCATGGCTGCAATTTAAGCTCGAAGAACAATCCTGCTCTTCCGCATGCGACGCTGCACAGATCTAATGCTGCTGAACCGCTGCGCCTTAAATCCATACCTCTGCTGCAATAATCTCTGGCAAGGGCGAATGTTCTGTCCCACAATTCTTCATAATAAGGAGCAGTTCCGAATAGCACAAGGCTGTGAGCAAGTTCAGTATTGGATACATGTATTTGCCTTCCATTCAGATATGCACCATGTCCCTTCTCAGCGGAGAAACATTCATCATTATACGGATTGTATACAACACCTGCATAACGTTTACCGTCCACAACGACACCTACTGAAACACAGCTGTAATTTAAGCCATTCATAAAATTCGATGTACCGTCAATAGGATCTATGACAAATACCATTCCATGATTTAAGTCATTCTCTTCTCTTGACTCATCCTCTTCTCCCAGAAATTTAGCCTGCGGAAATTCCTTTGTTAATTTCTCTATCAGCGCTGCCTGCATCCTCTTGTCAAATGCTGTGACAAAATTACCATGTCCTTCCTTCGCTGTAACACTGTCACTTATATTCTTAGCCTCAAGCATTATAGGTATGCAGCTTTTTACTATATCAATTATTGTAGATATCATATTTTTCTCTGCCATATCAGTCTCCTGTTTCACTTAATATGCAGTCATAGTAGCACCTTCAGAGTAATTGTTCCAGATAATAATCATTGCCATTTTTGTTCGGGTCTTTGACAGTTCCGACACATAGTCAAGTTCTCTCGAATACCTTCAGGTACTGATAAAATCGGGATTTCCCGGTTTTTATTTTTGTCAAATTTTATTCACTTT
>CAVAJR010000035.1:0-19671 GCA_963589005.1 Bacteroidaceae bacterium
CTGTTTTCTAATTATGTAAAAAAGCCATAGAAACTGGCCTTTTCCGGTAATATAATCTACAAAATCCTAATATTATTGTATACAGTAATGTTGCATTTTGTTGTTTTTTGTTGTCTTCGAATTGTACCAACAAAAAAACACTTCATGTCGCAGTGCTGCCTGATATCAGCAGGATTCCATCCCGTGTCGGCAAGGCCGCGGAGATTATAACAGACAACTTATCATTCTGCCAAGGAGATATTTATGAGAACAGATAACCATATAATAGATCTTCATATGCACAGTATCCACTCGGACGGAACATTTACGACGAATGAGCTGCTTGCTATGCTGTGGGATAAAAATGCCGACATCATATCATTTACAGACCATGACAGCGTCGACTGCTATTATGATATCCGAGAAGGCAGAGCCAGACTCTATCCTGATGTTACACTCATTCCCGGCGTGGAATTAAGCTGCCGGGTAGATGGACTGCTTCGAGATATGTTAGGATATGGCATATCTGTGGACTGCATCAATGATTATCTTAATGAAAAATACAGTCCTGCCAACCGTCTGAAAAAGCAGCAGCTGGTACTGGAAAGGTTCAAGGAAATATGCCGCAGCAAGGATCTGTGCTTCGATGATTCAATTAAGGTAACTGACGGCAGAAAAGCCGAGGCATATACCGTAATGTATATGGAACTCAACCGCCATCCTGAGAATATTGAACGATTTCCTTTTCTTGCAGACTGCACCAGATTGTATTGGGATCATATTTCTAATGCAAACAGTGAATTCTTCATAGATGAAACCTTCGACCTTCCGACATTTGAGGAAGCGATCGGCATAATACACAGAGCCGGGGGCAAGGCATTCCTGGCACATCCTTTTGTATATGGAATGTCCGATGAGGATACCGAAGCACTGATCAGATATGCTGCATACAACGGCGCCGATGGTCTGGAGCTTAAGCATCAGTCTAACAAGCCGGGGCATGTGGATAAGCTTAAGAGATCTGCCCAAAAATATAATCTCTTAACAAGCGGCGGCACAGATTTTCACGGTCTTAATAAGCCGGGCATCAAGCTGATCACAGCCTTTGGCAATATGTCGGTTGAATATGATGAGGTTAAGACCTGGGTCAACGAATTGATCAGCACAGGAAGAACCGAAAGTTTGTCTTAATAATATTCTCTGAGCCCTGCCGCAATAAAATTCAGAATTTATCGTTGTATGATTCGTTACCGCTTCATGATATGTCTTCGTATATATCTGAAACCTCTTTTTATAAAGTTTCTTACCCGCAGGATAAAGATACGCAAATGATATGGCCGGCACCACAGGTTTATGTAGCATCTGTATTTCGCATCGGAGGTGCTGACAGTCCTGCCGTCTCTTACCACGGCAGTCAGACGTCCTATGATCTGATCTCCTCTTACAACCTCGCCGCAGGTGCAGTTATCACCTATTATCCAGAAGCTTCCGTCAGAATTAATACGCAGTACACGATGAAGAACGTAATCCTTTTTCGTCCTTGCCCCATTCTTCTGCGGCCTTCGTTCTCTGGTAAAAAGAACCGCATCCAGCTTCTGAACCTGCGCACCGCTGCAGTCCTCAATTACCATGACATCCCTGCCCTCACGAATAAGGGGCATCATTGAGACTCCCTTATTGGTATATATCAGTTTTCCGGTTGATTTTAATTGTTCTTCAAATGTCATGTGAATTACTTCAAAAGTGTATTAGATTATGTCATACGCAGCAATTTACTGCTACGTTTATGCAACAGTTATCCTCAAATGTCATATTGTCGGTACTATATTCTCTGCCGTTCTACTAACTCAGCGAAAAATCCTCCTGCAGCTATAAGTTCATCATAGGTGCCGTCCTCGATAATCTTGCCCTGGTCGAGTACCAGTATCCTGTCACAGTGACGGATCGTTGACAGCCTGTGCGCAATAACGATTCTGGTACATTTAAGCTTATCCAGAGCTTCTGAAACGTGCTTTTGCGTAATATTATCCAGAGCCGATGTTGCCTCATCTAAGAATAATATCTTAGGCTTTGACGCTACCGCCCGAGCTATCATAAGGCGCTGGCGCTGACCGCCGGAGATGCCGCCTCCGCCGCCGGCTACCATTGTATGCATTCCCATAGGCATACTGCGGATGGCATCTGCCATGCCTGCTATCTCTGCAGCCTCCCATGCCTGTTCCATGGTAAGGGCAGGATCAGAAATAATAATATTCTCATACAGGCTGCCCTGGAAGAGCTTGCCGTCCTGCATGACCGTTCCTATCTGCTTGCGCACTGAATGCATATCAAGTCTGCAGGTGTCCTTCTTATCATAGCAAATGCTTCCGCTGACAGGACGTTCAAATCCCAGAAGCAGCCTTAAAATCGTAGACTTGCCACAGCCTGTCTTGCCTACAATAGCTACATACTGTCCTGCCGGAATATCCACCGACAGATCATCGATGATCATAGGGCCCTCCTTATTGTATCTGAAGGATACATGGGACAGCTCGATATTGCCCATCAGTCTCGTAACCGTCTCTAGACCCTCGTTAATCTCAGGCTCAGCCTCCATCATCGGACGGATAAGTTCAAGACTGGGCTTGATGGTTGCAATCGTAGTTGCTACCGATGCAAGCGCTGCAAATGCTGATGAAATATAAGCATATGAAACATTAAATGCATAATAATCTGCAACAGAAACCTGATTTTGCACAGCCGTGTAATATATGAAGATCGTACCTACAAGGGAAATCGCTGTTGTAACCACCTTGTTCAGCTTGATCTGCGCAGGCGGGTCATATTGAAGCTCCGCCTCCTTCGCATAACAATTGGCCCATTTGGCAAAAGCCCTCTTTTCTGCACCTGCCAGACGGATTTTCTTAATGCCCGCAATAAGCGAATAGACAAGGCCCTTCTCCGTAGCTGCCAGCTTCATTTGCTCCTTGCTGATAAACATCTGCGTTGAAGTAGTGATAAGGCTCACCGCCAGCGTCAGAAGAGTTACGATCAATGACGGCAATACCAGTGATTTGGCAAATGAAAATACCTGAATCAGGTATACAAGCGAGAATACGCCTGTCAATCCTGTTGAGAAGACTGCATTTACAATCGTATCGCAGATAGATGACATATAATTCAGATACTGGCTCAGCTCACCGGTTGAATAATCCTTGAAGAAATCCGCCGGAAGCGACAGCACACGCATCATGGTAGCCGTTGTCGCACTGTTGGTCAGCTTCGTGCCGATCCTTGTGAGCAGGAGCTGCTTGATAGACGCAAACATAAGATTGCCGACGGTAACGCATACCATAAATATCATGACAGCAATCAGCAGATTAGTGCTGCCATAGGCTACGACCGTTCCTGTAAGCAGATTATTAAGCTTAGGAAGAAGAAGTCCTATCAGCGTAACCACCAGTACTGCTAATGCAAAGCTCGCCAGATCCCAGGTCGTAAGGCTCTCCTTCATATATTTCCAGATATCAACCGCGCTTAGCTTGCGCATCGGAAGCGGCCTGTAGAAACAATAGGCCTCGTCGCCGATCTTAGCAGCTTCCCTGCTGTCTACCCATTTCTTGCGGCCGGTATGAGGATCGACATACATGAATCTTCCGGCAAATCCCGGCACCAATGTGATAACCGAGCCGTCCTCACGCAACGTGCCTATCATAACCCCCATGGCATCCTTATGCCAGCCCTTCTCAAGACGCACCTCCCGGTAATAGATTCCGGACGATGCCAGCAGATAATCAAGCCTGTCCTCCAGAGTTGTAAGCCGGGCAGGCACCTCCTTCTCCTTAATCTCAAAATATCTGAGAAGCTGTGATACCGCATCCTTGACATCACGGCCTGCAGTCTCGAAGAGTCCTTCACCGATCTTATGGTGCACCACAGCCTTGGAGATATTCTGAAAGGCCTCGGTCAGGGTCTCGTTTTCATGTTTTTTTCGATTTTCTATCTGATCATTAAACCAACCCATGAGAAGTCAGTCCTTTCTGCCGTCTTGTTTTCTTGCAGTAGCTGTGCCGTCCCGGCACGAGATAATTACTGGCAAGCCCGTGCCGTGAACCTCGGCGTGCAGCCACTGCTCGAAAACGCCTTCGCTGATTGTTTTCTCGCAGTGGACTGCGCCGTCCCGGCACGGGACAACCAAGTTTCCTTGCTTGTGCTCGGGACGGGATAAGCAATTGTCACTCGCTGGTCACCAGCCTCGTATATGCACCATTATGAGCCATCAGCTCGTCATGAGTACCGCGTTCTACCACCTTGCCCTGATCTAATACAACGATCTCATCGCAGTCACGGATAGTTGAGAGTCTGTGTGCAATAACAATGCACGTTATGCCACGGTCAGTAATAGCCTGAACTACATCATGCTCTGTCTTGGCATCCAGTGCCGAGGTCGCTTCATCGAGAATACATATAGTCGGATCCTGGGCAAGAGCTCTGGCAATCTCCAGGCGCTGGCGCTGTCCGCCGGACAGATCCCTTCCTCCCTCCAGAAGCTTATGCTGATAACCGCCGCTTCTGGTGACATCATCCTGGATTCCGGCATCTCTTACTGCCAGCACTATCTCGTAATCTTCAATAGATGTGTCCCACATGCGGATATTTTCCGCAATGGTATCATCAAAAAGGATTATATCCTGATCTACAACGGCCACCGAACCGGTGAAGATATCGCGGTCAATCTGTGAAATATCCTGACCATCGAATTCTACAGTTCCTGTCCACGGCTGGCACAATCCTGCCAGAAGTCTGGCCAGTGTTGATTTGCCGCAGCCTGAGCTTCCTACAAAGGCAACCTTATGACCCGGCTGTACCTCCATCGAGAAGTTCTCGATAAGCGGCGGATCAAATTTAGAATAGCCGAAAGTAACATCCGTCATCTTGATATGCCCTGAGAGCTTGGCCAGCTTCTCAGGCTTAGGTCTGTCTGTAAACCACGGATCGTCCTTGTAGCTCATGACATCATCCACCCGCTCCATCTGAGTTATCATCTCATTCATGGTCTGGCTTGCTGAAATAAGCGTTGTGGCAGGTGTGGTAAAGGAGCTTAAAAATCCCTGAAATGCCATGACCATACCAAGAGTAAATTCGCCTCGGATAACCAGCATGATGCCAAATCCCAGCACTGCCAGATTGGCCAGTGCCGTGCAAATGTTAGGAATGGTTCCAAGCCATTGATTTAATCTTGCATATTTCATCTGCTGAGCATTGACGCTGGCCTGATATCCTGCCAGCCGCGCAAAATATCCCTTTTCAGCTCCACTTGCCTTAATAGTCTCAATCATACTGATACCGGACAGAAGCGCCGATGAAAATTTGCTTTGGTCACGCATTTGCACACGGGTAATATTAATACGCATCCTCGAAACGATGCCTGATATAAACAGATTTATAAAAATCGCACTGACACCGATCAGTGTCAGGACTATGTTATACCTGATCATGACAACCAGATAGAAAACCATCATTATGATATTGATGGCCAATGGGCCGATGGTATTGACCAGAGTCGAAGCGATCGCGGCATTGGCGCTCTGGCGTTCCGATAGGTCGCCCGGAAGACGCTGCTCGAAGAACTGCATCGGCAGCCTTAATATCTTCCACAGATAAGAGGAATTGCCCACTGCGGCCATCTTGCCCTGGATCTTGAGGCTGTAAATGGCACTTATAAGCATCATTAAAATTATAATAGCGGAGAATGCGCTGAGTGCAAATATAAATGGCCACAGCCATTCTCTATTCTGCCCTGCCAGCAGCCTGTCCAGGAAAATACGGCTGAATACCGGCTGAATTACTCCCAGAAGTGAAATTATAGTAGTTGTAAGTACAACAAAAAAGACGGCTGTCCCGGTACCAATCAGCCTCTCCTTGGCATATGAGATCACTGATTTAGGCTTGCCCTCCGGTACGAAGTCCTTACCCGGTTCAAATGTAATACATACACCGGTGAATTCGCGGTCAAATTCCTCCCACGACACAACGACCCTGCCTCTGGCCGGGTCATTTAATACAGCCTTCCTGCCCTTGAAGCCGTCAAGAACTACAAAGTGGTTGTAGCCCCAGTGAATGATGCAAGGAAAGGGTCCTTCCTCCAGGAGTGCCTCCGGCTCTAATTTGTAGGCCTTAACCTCCATTCCATAACTTCTGGCTGCCTGAACTATGCTCTTCGCACTGGAGCCGTCCCTTGAGACGCCGCAGTCAACACGCGCCTGTTCCAGTGTGATCCATTTTCCATAATATCCCATGATCATCGCAAGGGAGGCGGCACCGCATTCCAGCATTTCCAGCTGTATGATCACAGGAACCTTCGCAACCCCCTTGGTAATGGGTTTCTTTATTTTTACCTTCGACATATGTTACAAATCTAATCTAATTAAGAAGCAGCGAGATAGGAGACACTGTCTCAGTGGTCACTGTCGCACTGTATACTCCATCCTCGAGGCTGTCAGAAACAGGGATTTCATATACGATATCACCGACACTCAAGCCCCCTGCCAATCTGACATATACATTAGTGCTGTCCGTTACAACAATCGGCTCCAGTGATGACGGCTCTAAAGTAACCTCTCGGCCGTCAATTACAGCCTTGCGGTTCTCAACAACAGCATTGATGGCATTTTCCGTGACATAGGCTGCACATTTGCCATTTTCAGAGACAACAGCGACTGTCACATGTGTGTCCAGCCTGCCCATGATGCTCCAGGCAAGCACGCCTATCAACAGCACTATTACTGCCGCCAGCAATGCCCATACTCCAGGCGTCGTCACATGCAGGTAGTAATCCAGCTTCTCCGGCGAATCAATATATTCTTCACTTTTCTTACGAAATAAGGGCGTTTTCTTCTCTTCCGGCATAGTATTTAAATATTTCCTTTTACTGCAATTACAATACAGGGTTCTCTCTGCGGGATTTCTCGCCAAGTGTGGCTGTCTGCAGCACAATTTTGTTCAGTGCCCATCCATATAGCCCTGCCGTGCAGCAGGACTTGAAGCATTGCAAATGTCTGCAAAGATCAACATTTACAGTAATAAAAAATCACGAAGCGAACTGCAATGCAGCCTTAAGCTCCTGCAGTGCCTTTTTGTGTACGATCTTAACATTGGCATATGACATTCCCATCCGCTGTGCCACATCCTTCAGCGTCATATTTCCATAATAATGCAAAACAATAACATCTCTGGATCTTACAGAGATGTGTTCAAGTGCATTTGCCAATTCTTCTAATTCTTCATTTGCAATAATTTCTGATTCGATATCCCTGGTATCTACAAGTGCCTCCGGCATCATTCCCTCTGAACCATTTTCATCAGGAATCGGCTCATGCACCTTGCGGGTTCTGTAATAATCCAGAACCGTATTATTGGCGATCGTATACAACCATGTAGATATACATGCCTTGTCGGGATCGAATCTGTCTATATTCGCAGCGACCTTCAGGAAAATGTCGGATACAAGATCCTCTGCTGCATCGATATCTGAGATCTTACGCATAACGAAGCTGTATATTTTCTTGTAGTACGCGTTGTAGATCTCTTCTAAACTGGGCTTTTGCATTATTTAAAGTCTCCGGATATCAGGTTTTCTATGCAGTCCATTGACCCTGTCTGCGCTGCATCAGCCTTCTTATCAGCTGTCATGCCGCTGGCCATTGCCCTTAACGAACTTGCTGCCGCAGCATGTACATCACCTGCCGCATATAACATTTCCAAGTCATCTTCCTCCAGCTCATGACGGATCAGCCTTGTATCATCCGATACGCCGTATCTGACCAGCACATCGCTGATCACGCTCTGCAGCCTGGAATTTTGCATAAAATATTGCAAATCAAATAGTTGCTGTAATCTTGTTTCCATAATATATCCGCTCCCCGTGAGGTATTATATCATCCTTTTATCCGTCATAACACATAAATTTATCAACATACGCCCTCTGCAAATCCCTCGCAGCATGACTCTGTATCATCATCTTCATTACATACGCCGTCACATTCACTGTCTGCATGCTCGCCGCCGTCAGCAGGTTTTTCCGTTTCTTCCTGTTTCTTTAGCTGTGCCTCTGTCATGGCTGCCAGGACTTCTTCTATCTTCCTCTTTCGCACACCGCTTACACAATTATCCCTGTCAGGACATCTGACCGGTATAACGCAGGACGGATACAGCACACAATTCTCGCAGGCAGGAAGCTGTGCATGTTCCCTCCAACCGCGCAGGTAGTCCTTATCCCAATCATCTGAATAAATAGTACCGAAATTGTCCGTTGACTCGAAATGCTCGCACTTGGTCAGCTCACCCTCCGGATGAATTATTACCGAACCGTCATTGTCCGCCATGCAATGTCCCAGTGCCAGCGACGGCAATGATGCCGTTCTTATATATTTGCCCCGCTCTGCAGCATAGGCATTGAACTTGCCCACCATGTCTGTAAGATAGTTGAACTGTTCTTCCGTATATGATGTAGGCTCAGTACCTTCATTTTCGAACAGCTCATGCACATACATACTTACATTCTCGCAGTCGGCAAATCCCTCGCTTAACTCCTTAATGAGATTTTCCGTATCATCCACATTGTGAAATCCCAGATTTATCCTGATAGAAACACGGATACCCGCCTCGGACAGCGCGCGGATATTGCCCAGCACCCGTTGGTACGGGCTACCCTTCATATTGATATAATCCTTGACCTGATTATAGACATCCTCTGTACCGTCAATGGTGATCTGAACGCTTTTTAGCTTCCACAGTTTTCCTGCTTCTTCTATAACCTGCTCGTCAAATAATGCGCCGTTGCTGATCATTGACGAGGTAAACTCAACTCCCTTATCCGTAAGTTCACGGCAAATGAGTGAAATGATCTTCATTCCCACCAGCGGCTCGCCGCCGAACCATTGCAATGAGACCTTCTTGCCATGACTGTGGCTGATGATATATTCTACAACATCATGGGCACGTTCCTCTGTCATATGTACATGCTTGAAATTACACTCATAGCAGTAGAAGCAGCGGGCATTACAATATGTAGTTGGCAATATCGTATAACCTGTAATGTCCTTGACATGCTGCATCATGGTAAGCAAATGTCTGAGCTGCCCTACAGTTTTCTGCTCATCGTAGTCTGTCGGAACCAAGAAGTGCTTCTCTATCAGCGAAATGACTGTCTGTCTAAGAACAGGCTCTGAGACTGACTCAACTGTAATCGGCAGCATCTCAAGTATGGCCTTTTCCTCTGCCTCAAGCCTTACCAGCTCGCCTGTAACAGCATTTTGAAGAAGTATACCCTCTCCGTTTTCATTTATAAGGGTATACTTCAGCAGGCGATATGCCTCTTCCTTTATCTTCTGTTTGCCCCATGCCTTTTCCACACGAGACCTGGCTTTTTTTATAATCTGCATCTTGTTAATAGCCTTTATTTTGCTCTGGCGCTCCGCTCTCATTAAGCAGTGCGGCTGTAATTTACGTTCAGGTTGACTGCCTTTATTTCTCCAGCAATCCTGTTTCGTTCAGCTCTTCCAGATAATTGTGAACACAGGTTCTGATCTCTTCCTCATCGCCGTCAAAACGTTCAAGCATTTTCTCAACTATCTGCTCCTCGGTTATATCCTCCTTAAGAAGCTCAATGATCGCTGCAGCACTCTTGTTCAGCTTCAATATGCCATGCAGCTCCTCCGCACCATCTCCTACCGGTACAGCCATGGGTTGGTCATCAATTTCCATCATTTCGAAAGTATATTTAAGTTTCATCATTTCCCTCACTATATATGATATTTCATTTGTAAACTACTGTATATTCTGTTTTCTACACAAGAATCGTCTATTTGTCCCGTCTCCATCCGCCTCCGCGCGGACATTTTTTTAGTCAGAAGAACACCGCAGAAGGTCTTTCCTATAAAGTAAAAACCATACGTTCGTTCTAGTTTGCAATTTCTCTTAAGGAGGCACGCAAGCGGATATGCACCATATCGCAGTCGATTACATTCAGCACAGATCCTGCATCTAATCCTCACCTGCAACTGCCTTGTAGATCTTGAGCATATCTGTATCCTCAAGGCTGCAGCAATAATGATATATAGGAACATTTTCGCCTATTTTTTTAAGAAGACTTAATGTTTTGCTCATAAGCGTTGACGATGTTGGCCTATAAGTCTGCTGCAGAAGCATTGCGAAAGCATCAAGAAAGGTTACTTTCTGCAGTGAATATTTAATATCCGTGCCGCCCTTCGGCACATTCTCAGATAGATTTTCCTCCAGGCGTTCTAATAAAATAATCCCCCGGAGGGGCGCGGATCTGTCGGCATTCAGATTTTCCTTGCCGGACCATGGAGTTCCGCATGCTATAACCTCGTTGTCTGTGATATGCAGCAGCGGCTTATCGCCATTTATTATATACGAATCAGGTACTTGTTGGAGCCACCATTGTGTTCTTGTTGTCTTGCCTACGCCGCTTGCAGCGGTAAACATAAATGCCTGCCCGCCGACACCTATTACCGAGCCATGCATTAGAATCGTATCAAAATCCAGCATCTGCTCGGCAATAGAGCGATAAACTGCCAGCGTCTCCAGATATCCGTCAGTTGCATGCTCTGCCTCGGCATCCCTGCCTCGTTCGAAGTCGATGTCCGCCTGAGTAATGGTAACTGTTATATCCGGCTTGCCTGTTCTGCCGCCGAGATCCCGTCCAGCCGGTTCGGCTTGTGTGCCGCAGCAATTCTGTCTCACTGGCTCGTTATGCTTATTGCCGGAAGTATCGTCAACCTGTTCGGATCGATCGTCACAGGAATCCTTGTCGCCTGTTCTGTCAGGCATCGTATACATATAATCTCTGCACAGATCATATACATCCTGATATATGGAATTAATCTCTATTATTTTGTCAGAAAGCTTTATATTAAATCTCAATTATGTATTCCTGTGACTTTTTAACCTTGACTGCAGCCATGCAAAACAGCGTTTAAGCCGACTTGTGTGGGATATTACCATGTTGCGAGAAATTTGTCGCTATGATATTTGCCTGGTTTTAATATCTATCCTCTTCCCGGAAAATGCTATTCCCATCTTAACAATATCGCCAACACCGGTTTGCACCATTTCATCGTCATATCTTCTTTGGTCTATCTGCTCCAGAGCCTCTGCCGCAAGCTGCTCCAACTTATCCTCGGTCAGGTTCTTCTGCCATTTAAGTTCCATAATAATACCGGGATATTTTTCGTCTCTCGGAATCATGCTGATGTCATATCGTCCGTCTCCCGACTCTCTGTTTGATCTGATTTTATATTGATTGTCCATCAAGGCTATCAGTCCCAGGATCAAACCATGATAAGATCCCTCTGCTCCCGCATCATAAAAACTGATCGCCTTATCCATATATTCAGCGATTGCCTGCTGCAGTTTTACGGTATCACACGCATACAGGCTCTCCGCAATCTTGTTGGCAGTAGTTCCTGAAACCGCTCCGATCTGCAGCAAATGCGACAGTATCTCATTCTTATATACCGAAGCAATCTCCTTATTAGGAATCGAAACCTCACACAAATACGAACCATCCGCCTGCAGTTCCTTCCCGAATGCCTTCAGATATCCTGCCACCAACAGCAAGCTGTATATATGTGCAGGCTCCTCTGCCAATGATTTATAGATAACATTTTGATCGATCCTTGCAATAACACACTCACCCTGCAGCAGAGAATATAATCTGCTGCTTATATCCTTTGTAGCGATTCTGAGCACTTCTTCAAGAATTTCATTCTGGCCTGTATTTACCCAATATGCTTGGGCAATACCGCCCCTTGCAATATAATTGATCACCGACCAGGGATTATATATATCCGTGCTGCCAAATATATACCCGTCATACCAATCTCTTAATTCGGCTTCTTTATCAGACATTCCGTAATAATCCAGCATCCGCCATACTTCGTCGGCAGTAAAGCCAAAATAATTGTCATATTCTTCATCCATTACAGAATTGACCATAAGATTATTAAGTCCGCTGAATATGCTCTCCTGAGCGACTCTCAGAATTCCCGTCAGGAAGCCATAAGATAAGTTTCTGTTGTCCTTGAATGCTCCCGAGAAGAAGTTTCTCATAAATCCGATGATCTCATTATAAAAATCTCCGGAATGTCCTTCCTGAATAGGTGTATCATACTCGTCAATAATGATGATCGGTGCCTTCCTATAATGAGCCGCCAGCATTTTCGACAACCGTTCTAATGCCGATGTAAGTTCAACTTCATTTGCAGCCCCTTCAAGAATCCTCGAATAATATTCCTTCTCGTACTGCGGCAGCTTATCACTGTCAACAAGCTCCCGATGTCTGCCATATTCGTCCTGAAGCAGACTTTTGATCTTATCGACAGTAGCCTCCCATGTACTGAATTTAACATCCTTGAATGTAATAAAGATCACGGGATACTGTCCTTGATAAGCTCTATACTCCTTACCACAATTCCAGATTGCCTTGTCTTTAAAATATACGGAAGTATCCTCGTCTGATATTTCAAAAAACACCCGGAGCATATCCATATTCAGGGTTTTGCCGAACCTTCTCGGCCGCGTAAATAAAGATACCAACGGCCTGCGATCCAGAAATTCCTTGATCAGCAGCGTCTTATCAACATAATAGTATTCTTCCTGGGCACGCACATAATCAGAGATGCCGATGGGCAGCTGTTTCTTTTTAAAGGCGGCTGATCTGCTGTATTTGCCGGACGAAATCCTCCTGTCGCACGGTCTTTTCGCGTCATCAGGAATCTGCCATGCTCTTGACTTCTTTACTGCGCCAGTGATCTTACCATTTTGGCACCAATTAGTTACCGTGCGTTCCGAAACATTCCATTCGAGTGCCGCCTGCATACAGGTTTTCATGTTGATAAGTTCCTTTCATAATGATACCTAATCTTACATGGAATATTGTAGAAAATTATCAGCAAATTATCAAGCCGATCATGATATCTTGCGGAAAATTGTCAGTTTGTTTCGACTTTTTGCCGTATAAAGTTCCGTCATTATCAAATTCTAAGGTTCACGACGTGAACATAGTCCTTCTTAACAATTAAATATAACCATGATTCTAACTGTCCTCCCCCATTAATACCTGCAGTTTTAATATCTATCCTCTTCCGCGTATATGCCTGGCTTGCACCAATCAGCAAGTAAATTTTAGGATTATTTGCACCTGTACGAGGTTTGAAATCATAGTTATCTGCACCTACAGCGGCATAGTGTACCATTCAAGACAAGACTAGTCGAATTCTGGATGTAGTGAGACAGATGCGTACATCGGATCTCGTTTACAGAAAAAGGCCTAACTGACATCTCTGTCTGTTAGACCTCTATTAATAACTATCCAGCTAATGCAAGAAAGTGCGCCATAGCCTCATTACAGCTGCTGGCCAACGATTCCTTCTGCCTGAAGCACGCTTAAGATATAATCTTCCTGATTAATATATTCTGCATGAAGAAGACAACTTCTCTTATAAGCAGCTACACAATCCCCATTTGTAATCGGATACTTGGTAACTGTTCCGTCATTATGTGTATAAGTCATTATCATGTTACCACCGCTAAACTTCATCATACCACCCTGAACATTATCAAGTTCGGACTCGTTTAATTCTATTTTATTACTCATAATAATTCTCCTTTTCTAATAATCATTTTCATGGTCAGCACTTTAATTAGCCGTATCAGTTAAACAAAGTTCACTTCCATCTGTAGGACAATTAAGTGAACATAAATCGCCGCTTGTCACAATAATATCTTCCGCATTGAATGTAACCACATCCATCTCCGGTTTTTTAAACTTTTCTCTTACCATTTCGTTTACCCTATTCCTCTTATGTATTCATTTTGACCCATTTGGTCATGTTTTTGCCAAAAAACTATGTTTTTATATCATATATGTAACAGTTCCGCAATATTTTTTTGCTCTTTTGACCAAATTTCCGGCTTTTGTTCAGTCAGCAATTCCGGCTTCATAGGCTATCTGCCGTGCTTTACAATTCAGCTGCATCAATCCATACCTTATTGCTATTATCGGGTTTATGTGTTTCTTGTGTCTCACCGGCTGTTTATTTATACGACACCGTCACAGGCATGGCTAATAATTATGAGATTTTTAGCTATTATGTCAGCTTATGCGCGACTGCCCTGCACCGTTTTTTATAGAAGGCAATTCCATATGCCCAGATGTCATTTTGGCCCTCATTACGCAGGTACTCATCATATCTGCGGTCATGGATCTGCTTGATTGCCCGCTTGCAAGCCCCATCAAGCTCTGTAACCTTATCCGCAGTCTTCAACTCGATCACTAACCCTGCGTCAGGATTCTCCATTTCAACCAACAGATCTGCAAATATGGTTTTCATGGCAATTTGAGTTACAGTATTCGAAAGTTGTCAGGAAGTGCCTACGGCGCTTCTCTTATACTGTATCAATAAATGTGCGTTCGACCTTGTTGAATACAAGTATGGACAGCACGCCGAATATAATTGTAAACGCTGCTGAGATCGCTATGCTGCCCGGTACTATCGTGCCCTGTCCCAATACTGCATATCTGAATATCTCCACCGGTGCGGTCACGGGATTAATCCTTACAATTGTTCTGATCCAGCCCTCCGACAGCTGCGACAGCGGATATACAACCGGGGTCGCATACATCCACAGCGATACACCGAAGGTTACAAGAACACTTAGGTCGCGGTATTTGGTAGTGACACTTGATATCATGATGCCGCATTCCATGCCTATAAGTCCTATCCATATAAGTACGACCGGCAGCAGCAGCCAATATATCCAATGCGGTGTCACAACTCCGGCAGCGCAATATATTACGAGCAGCACCAGCACCAGTATCATTGAGATCCCGAACCTGATCATTGCCGACAGCATATTAGAGATGGGCACTGTCAGGCGCGGAAAATATATCTTGCCGAACAGCCCGGCATTGCCTGTAAATGTGCTGGCATTACTGGTAAGGCATGATGAGAATAGTCCCCATATCGCTGTACCTGACAGATAAAATAATATCTGCGGGATGCCGTCTGTGGACAGCCGGGCGATATTGCCGAATAAAATCACGTATACTATCGAGGTTAGAAGCGGATTGATGAAGAGCCACAGCGGCCCCAATATGGTCTGCTTGTAAGATACCGCAAAAGACCTTTTCGTAAATAAAATTATCAGGTCACGGTATCTGTAGACTTCCTTTAAGTTCAGGTCGAACCATTTATGTGACGCACTGATGTGCGTATGCAGCTGATATGTGTTATCTTTCATGTGATATCCTGTATTTATACAGCAGCGCCGAGACATTTGCCTGTCACCCGCGTGTACTGTATCCCGTAATTTTCTTCCCATGTATTCTGCCGTACCTGCTCGGACATTAAAGTGTATATCAGATCACCTCACACTTAGCCTGCGGCAGCGCAACATTGCCATATGCATTCGTATGCCAGTTCGGTGTGCCTGCTATCTCGATCTTAAATGCCCTGGTAACATGGTCCACCATGAGGTTATATCCTATCTCGTCTCTCTTATACAGACCGGCGCTTACGTAGAACAGACCCTTGGCGATCATGCTCATATCCATGGAACAGGAGACTGTGCAGCATTTGCCGATTTCGGCATGGCTAAAGTCCAGCGGTTCCGACCACGATGTGCCCAGGCCTGCGTCTGTATCGGTTCTGAAAGTAAGACGCAGCTGTATATCCTTAACCGGCTTATTTACCATCACACTCAGACATAGCCTGAGGGGTTCTCCCTGCTCGTAAACTGCTGTTACCTTGTCAGGGAGCGTCAGCCGTTCCATCAGCAAGTCGCCTGCATCTGCGATGGTGTTGTGCGCCATCCTCGTCAGGTCGATATCTGTCTGATTCTCTCCCACCGAGCGATCCATATAGATTGCAATCGCCCGTTCTACATCACCGTCGTATATTATCTTGCCCTTTTCAAGCACTATGCACCGCTTGCACAGGCGGCGGATCGTATTCATGTTATGGCTTACGTACAGAACCGTGCGGCCCTCGATGTCCGCCGCATCGCGCATCTTGTCGATGCATTTGTGCTGAAATGCCATATCGCCGACTGCCAGCACCTCGTCCATGATCATGATCTCGCTCTTAAGATGAGCCGCCACCGCAAATGCCAGCTTCACAAACATTCCCGATGAATACCTCTTGACCGGTGTATCAATGAACTCACCGATCTCGGAAAATTCGATTATCCTGTCGATCTGGCTGTCTATCTCTGATCTCGTCATGCCTAGTATGGCACCGTTCATGTAGACGTTCTCACGGCCAGTCATCTCCCGATGAAATCCCGTACCCACCTCCAGCATGGATGTGATGCGTCCGTAGATGTCGATCTCTCCTTCTGTAGGTGCTGTGATCCTTGAGAGTATCTTAAGAAGCGTGGATTTGCCTGCGCCGTTTTCGCCAATGATGCCGACTGCCTCGCCTTGCATGATCTCAAGATCGATGCCGTCAAGTGCCATGAATTTCCTGCCGATAAGTTCCTGCTTTACGCCTATTCGCACATTGGGATCTTCCCGTCCGTGCTTTTTGGCCCACCATGACTGCAGATCCTCCTGCAGCGTCCGTCCGCCGATAGTGCCCAGGCGATATTGTTTCTTAAGTCCTGATATGACAATGGCCGACTTGCTGCTCGTTTTAATATTATTCTCTTGCTGCATATCAGAATCAGCTGATATGCCCTGCATCAATTTGTCCTGCATATCTGTACCCTTCAAGGGTTGATTATTGTTTGTATCCTTCACCTTGATCAAGCTCTCCCGGCTGTATGAAAATAGATAATTGTGGCTCTCGCTGCTGCGATAAGCAGCAAGTGTATCGGATGTATGATGTATATGGCTTGTCCATAGCCGACATACTTTTTCATAACATTTGACTGCTGACAATATATGGTAACTATCACAATGACAGTATAAACCAGCGTGTCTCTTTTGTCATGCAGATTGCTGACCGGCATAGAAACGCTTCTGATATTATCAGCCCTGCTGAGGTCTGTCAGAAAATCGAGTAGGAGGCGGTGTCTAACCGCCTCCTACTCGATTATTTGCGTTCCGGATTATTGCATACTTTATTCTTCTGCAACTGTATATACTTCTTCCGCAATTCCCATAATATCATCATAAATTGCCTGCAATGTGTCGGTCTCTTCTTCGTCCTCAGAAATTATGATCGTGGCTGTATCCTTCAAAATATCTTTATTTGTCTCCAGTTCCTCATATACGATCTTCTCAAGAGCTGCAAGAATATCATTGTTGATACAATCCATTTTTTCGTATTCTTTTCGGCTTATGATGTCTTCTGGTTCTTTATCAGTTAATAATTCTTCTGTGATTAAACTATCATCGGTTTCAGAAATAATAATTTCTTCTATTTTTGAAGCTGATGTTTCCTCTTTAGTTTCGCCCTTTGCGTCTTTAACTGAATAATCAACGAATTTTTCCAGGATTTCTTCAATCATTTTCTTAATTGCATCGCCATTTTCTTTTTCAGCAGATTCAGCTGCATAATCATTTAATTTTTCTTTGAGAGTCGTATACAGCATGTATTTGTCAGCGATTTCCGGCATATCAGCAAAATCTGCTTCAGAATACAGATGTTCTTCGTCTTCTGCTGTTTCCTCATCATCAATTAAGTATTCTTCATCCATTGATGCATCTTCGTTCTTAGAAGCTTCCTGGGTGTCTGCAGATTCTGCATTATCCGTCGTGTTGTCGGAATCTGTATCACTCTCATCAGATGTATAAACTTCCCAGTCAGATTTTGTTACATCTTCTGGCTCACTATCATTTGTTTGTTCATCCTGACTGAAATCAAATATTTCCCAATCCCCATCATCTACAATTCCTGTATTTTCAGTGGTCGTTTCTGACTCTACGGCTTCAGTAGTTGTTTCCTGCTCTACAACCGGAGATAATGTGTCAGACTCCTGCACCGGTGTTCCGTCACCTGAAAGTGCTGAACTGTCTGTGTTATCCAGGATATTTTCTTCTGTTTCGTCAGGCGTATCAGTTTCTTCAGAAATCACAGTATCTATGACATCTGTGTTAATGTTCGCATCCGCTTCCGTCGTAGTCGTTTCTTCTGCTTTCTTTTCTTCTTCCTGTACTATTTGGTCATTACGTTCAATAACTTCCTGCTGTACGGCTTCCGGAGCGTCGGTGTCCTCAATAACATTAGCTTGCACTTCAGCGAGCGTTTTCTTTAATGCCTCGATTTCATAGTTTTGCTGTGCAATCTCGGCAACAAGATTTGCGATTTCTTCTTTTTGATTATCTTCGATCTCAATGTTGTACTCATTAGAAATGTTGTTAACCACATTATTGATCTCTTCGATATTCGTGATGTTATTTTCAATTATTTCATATTTTGTTTCGTTTACAATTGCGATGGCGTTACTCTGCCCCACCTGTTCTGAAAGCCCTGCGGTTACGACCATTTCACGATTTGCCAATTCAACTTTGGTTTCGTCAAGTGTTTCCCCGCTTGCTTGCTGATATGCAAGTATGATGCCGGTTAATGCCCCTGTACCGGATACCACAATAGGACTTGCTGCAACTACCTGGCAATTCGTTACACCACAAGTAGAAAGTGTTGTTGCTATCATATTGCAGGTAACATAATCGAGATTTGCAGTTTTAACCTGAATGCCGCCTGATGTTGTCGGCTTAACATATGAGCAGCTGAATGTTCTGTCTCCGATTTGCTCAAGGGGAATATATGACCCCAGATAATAACGTTCCTGATCGTTATTAACATAAATTATCTCAACCGAATTTTCGTTTACTCCAAAGTACTGAAGCATCTGGGCCTTTTGCTGTATACTTAAATCATTTCCAAGCGTAACTACCCTTGTGGCATCTGCAAATGATGGGACAGCTAAAAGAGCTGATAAAGCGATCGTTAACAAAGCCGTAGAAAATTTCTTTTTCATTTTCTTATTCCTCCTGTTATTTTCAATCTCTGTATATGAGTTATATCTTCTGTCTGTATACTTAGATTATACGATTTATATCGACGATCGACATCAATTTTTTTTGAATTATGTGTGTTTTTTTATAAGATCTATGTAAGCTTCTTTAATGATATGTTCATCTCTGAATTTATATTTTAAATTTGCATCCCTACTGCACCTTGACAAGGGACGTTACAACTTCTGTATGGCACGAGAGCTTCGAATTGATGTCGGATTTTTGCCGATTTTCACAAAGTTCGCGGGAATTTATCTGCACCGAAAAACTGCCCAAAATCGCCCTGACAGCAAAACTACCGTCTAATCTATGGTAGTAGAAGGGAACAGGTCTACTGCTGCCATCGGCCCGCATAAGCAGGGGAGTCCTGGATTTATGGCACCTCCTGCACTCGACCTTGCCCGTCTGGAGTGGGAATTGGTCCGGGTAGACATGTTTGCGTAGGGTAGGTGGCGTCTCGAGGTGAAACTTTCGGAAATTCCGGAGAGTTCATTTCTTTGCGTTCTCTTCTAATTCCAACATGTACTTGTCAAAATCAGACATAAACAATCTATCCTGAATCACGCGATATTTTTCAAATTCGGTTTCAGCTTTTGCCTTGGCAATCTCCGCTGTGATCTTGCCTGCATCCTGAAGCACTTCACGGTCATCTGCCATCAGGAATA
>CAVAJR010000036.1:0-19557 GCA_963589005.1 Bacteroidaceae bacterium
CATCCTATTTTCTTAGCGATGGAGAGATCAAAAAAATGCTAAGCCACAGGTTTTAGCCTTTGGCTTAGCACCATAATTTACGGTCTAACTCCGAAAGTCAGGTTCTAACATCTGCGTTTTTCACTTTCAATCTAATTACGGCTAGCATAAATCCTAGATTTTTAATTACTTTTTTGTATACTTTTTACGCTTTTTGCATTTTAATATAATTTTTTCTTATCGACCGTGGCGCAGCATAATTGAATCTCTTAATTACAAATAAAGACCATTTCTGCATCACACATGTATGTAACAGAGATGGTCTTTATCCGTCTTATTCAATTAAGTGGCAGCTCCCTATTCGATGCAGGCAGCCAGCCATATAAAATGTCTTGGTTGGATTAATGATTCCTAGCAGATATAGTCATGCAGCCCCTGGATCATATAGCAGCCTGCCACTGCGCCCTGATCAGGTACACCTGCACACTGCGCTGCATGAACTGCAGCCTTACCAAACACCGGAACCATATCCTTGGTTGCTTCTACGCCAGCCTTAGCTGCTTCATAGGCTGCATTTATAACACCCTCGAGTGCTGCTCCTTCATCACTTGCCTTAGCTGCAGCCTGCGCTGCCGGAAGAATTGCATCATAGATAGTTCTCTGACCAGGTTCACATTTGCCACGCTTCTGAACGCCTGCTGCAAATCCTGTAAGGTAAGCAGCCAATTCCTTGCCGCCCATTTCCGCATTACCCTTTATAGCCTTGCCGCCTTCCATAACACCTGTTGACATGAGAAATCCCATTGTTGAAGGAATGAGTGAAGACATCTTCATTCCGCCCTTCATAAGGAGCTTACCGATGTCGCCGGCTGCTGCCTCACTCTCTGCACGGAGGATATCCGGAAGCTCGCCATATCCCTTACTCATGGTAAGACCCAAATCACCGTCGCCTAACTTGGCATCCATATTGCACAGCTCTTCCTTCTTGTCTATAAAAAGTTTTCCGATCGAATCAAACATATCCGGAATCTGTTCAAATGTAATCTTTTCCATCTTCTTGTCCTCTATTCGTTATTAGTTATTCTTCATCCGGCACATGCCACTGTAATTATTTGAAAAATATCAAATCATACAGCCTGTCTGTCCTCATGCCGAAACGGTACGTCCATTGCAAAAAATCTATCAATGAAGACAGTTTGAAACAATGAAGCCCCGCAGCGGTTCGCGGCACGAGAACCCATCCTGCCTGTTATTTCTGACAAATGAAAGGCGTATTAACCGGATGATCCATGTACTTCTTCATTTCATCATTCATCTTGCAGATTGAGATTGACGCACCTGCCATTTCCATTGAGGTAGCATACTCACCTACGATAGTCTTGTAGATGCTGATACCCTTAGAAGCAAGGATCTCTCTGACATCATTTGACAGGATATAGAGCTCCTCTATTGATGTTGCACCAAGGCCATTGATAAGAACCGATACCTCTTCGCCGCTTGCTACCGGCATATCGCCCAGCAGCGTATTTAATGACTCCTCGGCGATCTCTCTGGAAGTCTTAAGAGGTCCGTTCCAGATTCCCGGCTCGCCATGAATGCCCATGCCCATAGCCATTTCATTTTCCTTCAGCTCGAAGTTAGGATGTCCAACCTCCGGAATAATGCATGGTGTAAGGGCAAATCCTACTGTACGGGTGTTATCCTTGGCCAGCTGAGCAGCTGCAAGGACTTCATCAAGGCTGCCGCCTTCATCAGCTCTGGCACCTGCTGCCTTGAACATGAAATAAATTCCGGCAACACCGCGGCGTGTCTTAGGATCGGCATGAGAATTAACATCATCCGCACCAACAATACTCTTGCATACGATATCGTCCATGTCGCACATATCAGCTGCCATGTCGAAGGTCATGATATCTCCTGTATAATTGCCATACAGATACAATACGCCGGCTCCTGATTCAACCTCTTTGGAGATATTATAGATCTGCTCCGGTGATGGTGACTGGAATACTCCGCCTACGCCGCAGCCATCAATAAGGCCGTCACCTACGTAGCCCAGGAACAGTGGCAAATGTCCTGAACCGCCTCCTGTGATTATAGCGACCTTGCCTTCCTTCTTGTTGGCTGTGCAATAGCAGCGAAGGTCACCTTCTGCATACTTAACCTGATCAGCATGAGCGGCATAGATACCCTTGAGCATATCATCTACATACGTCTCAGGTGCATTCATTATTTTCTTCATTGTTACTCCTCCTGGTATGTTTTTAAAGTCCCGGATTGCCGGAAATTGCATAATCCCGCAGCAATCCACCTTTATTTACTACTTTAATTCATTATTTTAAACAACACATTTTAAATATACGATCATGTCTGTCAGGTGTTCGGAAATCCAACAGACTTAAATGGTATGAGACCGCAATACAGCAGGAATCTTCCGCAGATTCTCACCTGCCCTCGGCGGCATTTAATGCATATTTGCTGAAGGCAACTACTGTTATAACTACGGCAGCCACCCACATAAGTACAGGTATGTCCCCGGGTATATATCCAAAATACAAAACTAATGTAATATATCCGAACAGCAGTACCGTCTCCAGCTCCAGCAGCAACGTTGCCAATTTAAGATATCTGCCGCCTGTTTTAACATTAGCCTCTCTGACACTGGCAGGAAGTCTCCACATCTCAAGCGGGATCACTCTGACCGCTACCCTGAATCCTATTGCTATTATCCACGCAACCAATGGCAAAAACAAAAACAGCAGCCACGCATTCATCGTGATATCGGCATAAAGAACCACCTGTTCCGCACTTCTTTCGGTAACAGCATAAATTGCAAATGCACTGAGCGCTGCCAGAAGCACCAGTGAGCCGACGGATATGATCCACATAAGCGGTGTATTCGCAATTTTCCTCACCTCTCCCGTCGTCTTTGGTTTATGAAACAAAGGTTTCTTATTAGATGCCATGTAAATATTTCCCTTCAATGCTGTCTGAATTGGCCTCTTGCGGCACAGACGCCTGCATCTTGATAGCAGCAGGCTTTTGGATTATACTACACTTCGGTGTACTGATAAATATCCAATTCAAGAAAGGTGGGTGAATATTATGTTAAAAGGTATTCCTCCTATCATCTCTCCGGAACTGCTTAAGATTCTGGATGAAATGGGACACGGAGATACTATTGTAATAGGTGATGCCAATTTCGCTGCTGCCTCCATGGCCAAGGACAGTAAGCTGGTTCGATGCGACGGTCTTAAGGCAACCGAGCTTCTGGATGCTATACTCAGTCTTATGCCATTAGACGATTTCGTGGAGGATCCTGTACTTATAATGGACAAGGAAGCCCGCCATGCTGACCTTGAATGCCCTGTATGGGATGAATTCAAGGCAATCGTTGCAAAACACGATGAGCGCGGTGCTAATGCCTGCAGCATGATCCCTCGCGGCAAATTCTATACCATGGCCAAGAACGCATACGCCGTTGTCGCCACAACAGAGACAGCATATTATGCATGCATAATCCTTCAGAAGGGTTGCCTGTAAATGTGAATTATCTCGTGCAAGCACGGCTAATTCATATCTGCCGTCCTATCATACGATGATAAATGCGGATTGCTCCCCACTTCGTGCTCTCGCAATCCTACTTACATTCGCATTCCGAGCTGTCGCTCTTCTTGCTCATGTAAGTTGACCTGTCCGATAGATATGAATTATCTCGTGCAAGCACGGCTAATTCATATCTGCCGTCCTATCATATGATGATAAATGCGGATTGCTCCCCACTTCGTGCTCTCGCAATCCTACTTACATTCGCATTCCGAGCTGTCGCTCTTCTTGCTCATGTAAGTTGACCTGTCCGATAGATATGAATTATCTCGTGCAAGCACGGCTAATTCATATCTGCCGTCCTATCATATGATGATAAATGCGGATTGCTCCCCACTTCGTGCTCTCGCAATCCTACTTACATTCGCATTCCGAGCTGTCGCTCTTCTTGCTCATGTAAGTTGACCTGTCCGATAGATATGAATTATCTCGTGCAAGCACGGCTAATTCATATCTGCCGTCCAGGACATTTAAACAAGCACTGCGTCGGGCGGCATACGGCTACCTGAGCAGTGCTTCTATTTTCTTCAATATTTCATTCTCTACAGGAAGTCTCTGGCTCCTGGAATACGACAGTTCCAACCTGTCCTTCGTTTCTTGCAGCTTTTCCTGTGACAGACGCGGCAAATATGGCCCCAAATGGCCAATCATTGCTCTCTTCATCAGATCTGTTGTCGCATTGGAATCAGCCGGAGCAGGTCTTGACATAATATCTGCTATAACTGCACATGCATTACTTGCCTCTGCATCAGAGGCTGTCTCAAGAGCATAATCGAAAGTCTGCAGCTGTGACTCCACATCCTGCAGAAATTGATCGCATTTTACATCACGCTCTGTCTTTACATGGCTTCCTGCGATCCAATGCACCACATTTGCCCCAAACCTGGATTTGCCGAACTTGCCGCCATGCTTGCTTCCCATGGATTTGACTGATTCTGTGAAATCCGCATAGATCTTATCTAGGCCCTCTGCCAGATCCATCGCCTTTATTTCTTCAGACATAAGAACTTACCTCCTGACCAAATCACTGATCATCAGCAAATCTTCCGCTCTTAATCTGTACTGTTTCGCCATTTATTGAATAGCAATCCAACACTCCGCAGATCGTAAGATCCACTATCGTATATTTGCTGTCTATCAGTATGTTGCCGGCTCCGCCGTCGGTGTTAACCATAACTATATCGCCAACCCCTGCATCCGTGCAGTCAAATGCTATCATCCTCGGGCCTTGCGGCTTCCTTGTCTCCGGGTCAAAATATTCAACCAGCATAAGCTTATGGCCATAATATCCGTCATCTTTAATTGTGGAAACTACATTTCCTACCACTTTCGCCAGTCGCACGATCCGACCTCCTTACATAGACTTCTTAACATTTTCTGACATCAGCTGCGGCAGACACCCGTATCACCGGCACGCCTTACATGAATACTCGCATACGGATCTTCCGTCAGGATAAATGATATCTGCCCATACAGATAACCATCACAAAGAGCTATTACAGCTCCTCGTGATAATCATCTATAAATCCTACGATTGATACATCCACAGGCGGAAGTTCTCTGTCTCTGTATATACGGGCAGCCTCTTTGGAGCCGATCATATAAACATGATCACCTATTCCTGCCTGACAGGTATGATCGGCTGCGACCACCAGGTCCGCCTCCTTACCGTCTTCAATCTTACGAACGATCAATATCGGAATATTCTCCAGACGCTGGTCCTTGACCGTTGCTACAACCGTGCCAGTTACAATTCCGGCATACATGGATCATTCCTCTTCTTCAGCTCTGTCAATTGAAGGCAGGATATATTCTACATCAGCATGTGGGCGTGGAATTACATGTACTCCGTAGAGTTCTCCAACACGCTTAGCTGCTGCAGCTCCAGCATCAACTGCTGCCTTAACAGCACCAACATCACCGCGAACCATAACAGTAACAAGACCTGATCCGATCTGTTCCTTGCCGATCAGCTTAACGTTTGCTGCCTTAACCATGGCATCAGCTGCTTCAATTGCTCCGATAAGTCCACGAGTTTCAACCATTCCTAATGCTTCTTTCATGTTTCTTCTCCATTCATGATTTTTTATTTATTACTTAAGGTTCAATATTTGCTCTGCTGCAAGGAGCATACAGAAAACAGAATTCAATCCGTGCCGAAACGGCGCAGTCACTGCGTGAAAACGATCAGTAAAGGCGTTTCTGGCAGTGGACTGCAATGCCGAGGTTCACGACACTGCGATTCTTATTCCTGCATGCGGCAGCCGCTGCAGATCAGAACCTTATCTACAATTTTAATAATTCCAACCTGTCGTCATAAGTGTTTTCATCCGGTAATATAAATGCTCTTATGACGATACTATTACAATGTTTTAAGCAGATCCGGATGCGGAGCCGGTATGACAACACTTTTAGTCATCATTCCCTGAGTCTGTTCCAGCTCCTCTGCCGCCTTGATCGCTGCCTCTACAGCTGCAACCTCTCCCGTAAGAGTAATAAAGGACTTGCCGCCCAGACCTCTTCCCAGCCTGATCTCCAGAAGCTCTACTTCCGAGGTCTTAGCTGCTGCATCTGCCGCATAGATCGCTGCACACAGAGAATATGTCTCCATGATTCCCAGAGCCTTAAGGTCTTCTAACATAGTGCACGCGCATATCGCCGGTGCGACCTGATCGCTTACATTTGCTATGACAAGGCTGTCTATAAGATTAGCCTCTGCAACCTCGCGTCCTGCTTCAACAGATGCCCTCACTGCTGCCACATCACCGGATACTACTATGTAGTATTTGCCGGCACATACACAGCCCGCACTGACAAGCTCTACATCAGATGCCTTCAGCATCGCATCCGCAGCCTGAAATCCTACGGGGATGCTCATTATTTCATTCATTCCGATAGCACCCATTTTCTGCTACTCCCTTATATGTATATATTCGTCTGTGACGGATATGACCTGTCCTGAGATAGATGCATGAATATTGGCGCCCATGCCCTTAGGCTTGGCGATCAGATCACCCTTGCGCACATGCATTCCTGCGCTTACTACCGGTTCGTCCGGTCCGCCTATATGCATCTTCAGCGGAATATAGACGCTGCTGCAGTTCATTGCACCTATAAGTTCTGTGTCACTGTCGAATCTCTTGATATCCAGTCTCATCAACAGTCTGTCTGTAGGAATACGTTTCTGACAGACTCCGGGATCCGGCGCGTGCTTTACTTCCTTAACCGGCTTAATGCCTTCCTTCTGAAGCGCTGCCTTGACCTGCTGCATGGCCTTGCCTGGTTTTAAGCCGAAGCTGCATGCAAAATACGTACATGCACCGCAGTCGCAGCAGGAAAATACTCCGTTAACATCGCCGATCAGGGTTTTGCTGCCTGATGCAAATGCTCTCATAGCCTTATGGGGCTGAACATTCAATCCCATTGCATTTCTCGGGCACATCTGTGTGCACATGCTGCACTGCGAACATGCCGCTCTGGCCATATGGCGTTCTCTTTCTGACATACTCTTCTTGGACAAAAGTATATGTCCCTTCGGTATCGCCAAAAGGCCGCCCGTTGTCTTAGTTACCGGCCTTGTAAGATCATCGGTTACTGCACCCATCAGCGGTCCTCCCACTATATACGTACAGTCACCAATGGCTCCGCCTGCAGCCTCTAACAGCTGCGACAGCGGTGTTCCTATAGGAACTGTAACGGTAACCGGGTGTCTTACGCTTCCTGCGACTGTAACCATCTTGTCAGTTACAGGATGTCCCTCTACTGCATCTGCTATATTAAGTACAGTGCTTACATTGCTTACGACACAGCCTACATCCAGCGGTATGCCGCCTGTAGGAACTACTCGTCCCGTAACACTGAATACAAGATTTTGCTCATCTCCGGCAGGGTAAAATGAATCTGACAGATACAATTCGATCCCCGACCCATTTATATTGGCTCTGAGGGCACTGACCGCAGCCTCATAATGTTTCTTGAGGGCAATTACAGCCCTTGACGCGCCCAGATGATCCTTGATCATAAGGGTCGTTCCCACTATTCTTGCCGCACGCTGCTCCATGGCATGACGATCCGTCCTAAGAAGCGGCTCGCATTCGATACCATTTACAATAAATATTTCAGCCTTACAGTCTAATTTTCTGTCAGTCGGAAATCCAGCTCCGCCTGCACCTACAACACCGGCACTTCTGATCTGTTCTATAAGTTCCATAATTTTTAAATAATCCTGAAGCCATCCTCAAGTACACAGCGGCGTGCCCTTGTAAATGAGCGAGCCGATGTCAGGCCTTCTCCGGTAGGAGTTGCAATTGTAAGTGTTGCATATCCCTCGCCGTTAAATCCTACACCTGCCGTGGATGGTCCGTTTTTGATAAATATTGTTGTATTAAGTGCTCTTGCAGCCTTAGTCATGTTCAGATAATTCGTAGAATGAATGAGTGCTGAGTGCCAGCATCCGCGTTCAGCCTCTACAGCTCTGTCTATGGCCTGGTCTACATTGTCGCAGCGTACACAGCCCAGTACCGGCATAAGCATCTCAACTGTTACAAACGGATGATCCTTAGGAACCTCTGCAATAACCAGTCTAGGCTTGCCTGAGTATGATACATGAGCCTGATCCATGATATATGTTGCATCATGGCCTACAAACTTCCTGTTAATAACATATTTGCCGTCTTTATTTTCAAGAACCGTACTTACGATCTTGTCTATATCATTACCTCTTACAAGCCATGCACCGTTCTTTTGCATTTCTGTAAGCAGCTGATCATATACCGAATTGACGCAGAAGCATTCCTTCTCTGCTACGCATAATACGTTATTGTCAAATGAAGCTCCGTCCACTATGTCCTTGCCGGCCTTCTTAATATCAGCCGTCTCATCAACGATTACAGGCGGATTGCCCGGACCTGCAGCAATAACCTTCTTGCCGGTCTTCATTGCTACGCCTACTACAGCCTCGCCGCCGGTTACGCTCAAGAGCTTGATCGAAGGATGATTCATTATAACCTCGCTGGTCTTAAGATCCGGTTTGGATGGGCAGCATATAAGTCCCATCGGGCCTCCTGCCGCTACAATTGCTTCATTTAATATGCGCATCGCCTCCTGAGAGCATTTGGTTGCTGAAGGATGCGGATTGAATACGACAGCATTGCCTGCTGCGATCATGCTGATGGAATTATTGATCACAGTTCCCGGCGGGTTAGTTGACGGTGTAATGGAGCCTATAACCCCGAATGGTGCCTGTTCTACTAATGTCATTCCATGATCACCTGTAAATACTCTCGGAACAATATCCTCTGTACCCGGAGTCTTATTGGCTACAAGAAGTATCTTGGCAATCTTATCAGGCACATTGCCATATCCCGTCTCTTCATGAGCCATCTGCGCCAGCTTACCGGCATTATCGATTGAAGCCTTTCTCATGGCACAGATTAATTTTTCTCTGTGCTCCATAGTCAGTGACACTAACTGCTTCTGCGCTCTGAGTGCTGCCGCAACACAATCATTAGCATCATCGAACATCCAGCCGTTGCCAGTGCATCCGCATCCTGAATTAACGGCTGATGCCTGCTCTCTTGAATCCAGAGTTTCAATTGTCATATGAACGATCTGTTCAATTTGTTCTCTTGAAAGCATTAGTTATTCCCCTTACTGAAAATTCGTTTATTTCTTAAATCAATATAATCTATAATCGCTACTATTGCTGTATCTGACGGCTTATTCTCTGTAAGTGCTGTATTTCTTGAAGACGAACCGGATACGATCATGACGATCTCACCCTCGCCTGCCCCTACAGCGTCAAATGCCACCAGGACATTGCCCTTCTCCTCAAAGGTTTCAAGGTCAATCGGCTTAACCAGCAGCATCTTGAGTCCCGTCAGTCTGTCTGACTTGGTCGTACTTACTACTGTCCCTACAACTTTTGCTATCTGCATGTTCCTTCCTCCGTTTATCTGACCTTTATATCAATCAAAATCTTCATCAGATTCTTATTATCTTAATTCCTGTCTCAAGGATTCTCTCCCTTGCAGACGGCGTTATAAGAGCATCCCCGGTGCAGTAGATCTGCGTTTTATTTCTTGTAAAAGCAACATCAAGATCCTGCGCCGTTATGAGTTCCAGCACTTCTTCATTTCCTGCAGTGCCCTGTCCTATTACTTTTCTCGACTTATCAACTCTTACGATCTCTATGCCGCACTGCGTCGCCCTGTCTGCAGCTGCAGGTGTTATAAGTGCCTTTCTTTCGCAGGATATCTGCTTATCACCCCTTCTTACAGCTTCATTTACGTCCTGCTCCGTAACAAGATCTAAAACATTCTGGTCTATCTGCGGCATACAAACCTCAGTCTTCATACAAGGATTGTCTGCGCCCCTGTCCTTATTACCTGTAAGAGTATTAACAGTCTTAATTGCTATACGCTGGGGATCAAATCCGGCTTCATTGGCACAGGAGCACTCCTCTCCCGGCACTATAAGCTCTAATATATCGCCATTTTTCAGACTGCAGGCGTTGGCCTCATCTGTATCGATATGAATCTCAAGCTCGTGTCCCTTGCCTGCCCGGCAGATTACATTCTCAAGTATGCATGGGCGCTCCCCGCCTACCTTGACCGAGACCACCTGACCGTCGTGAACCTTGAATGCTCTGGCCTGCTCCTCGCTTATATGAAGGTGCCTTGCAGCAACAATAACACCCTTTTGTATATTAAGTTCGCCTGCAGGTCCTATGAGCTTGATACCCGGTGTATCTGTAAGATTCCCTGACATTCTGATCGGAACATTCTTAAGTCCTATTGCAAATGCATCCGTAACTGCCAGTTCTACCTGAGTTTCCTTCCTTACAGGTCCTAAAACCCTGACCTTGTCTATGCGGCCCTTAGGTCCTTCTATTGTAAGAAGCTGTTTGGATGCAAACTGTCCCGGCTGTGACAGCGCTCTTAAGGGTTCCAATTCAAATCCGGAGCCAAATAATATCTGCAGATCCTCCCTCGAAAGGTGTATATGCTTGGCGGAAATTCCTACCGGAACATATCTTAAACCTTCCTTGGCCAGCTCTGTCAGAACCGCTCTGCGAACCTTTCCTTCATCAGCAGCCATAAACTATCTGTATCCCCTTTCTGCGAGAACTTGCTTAACTATGCTGACTACTTCTTCAACTTCCTTGTTGCCGCAGCACTGTGAAGAGCTTTCCTTACTGTCACATGTGCAAGTGCTGCATTTTGTAGTGCCCTTATCATCGCAGTCTCTGCAATGAGGTCTTCCGCCTGTCGTAATGCCGCTGTTAGTTCTTCTTTCAATCAACCGTTCAACCTGTGCGCAGGTAAGCTCATTTGCCTGACCTATAAGTCCTCTTGTATACATGCTTACAGTCGCATAATATTCAACAGACTCCATTCTCATCCAGGCTTCCATTACGTCCTTGCCCCAGGTTAAGGCTCCGTGATTGGCCAGAAGACAGGCATTATGTGTCTTGACAAACGGGGCAATAGAGTCAGGAACCTCCTGTGTTCCCGGCATAGCATATGGTGCAAGCGGAATCTCGCCTATGCCCATGACAGCCTCTGTAAGTATGGCACTGTTAAGAGGAATTCCTGCGATTGCATATGATGTTGCAGCAGGCGGATGAGCATGAACAACAGCATTTACGCTAGGATTTTCCTTATAAACACGCAGATGCATCTTCATCTCGCTTGACGGCTTCCATGTACCTCTGAGAACATTACCATCTAAGTCCATAAGAACCAGCATTTCATCTGTCATATATCCCTTAGATACTCCTGTAGGCGTGCACCATATGGTATTCTCCGATACCTTGCAGCTTATATTGCCGTCGTTAGATGCCACGAAATTCTTGGCATACATCCTGCGGCCAACCTCCAAGATATTTTGTTTAGCTTCATGGTCCGATGGAAATCCATCATTAAATCTGTAACTCATTTCTTCACCTGTTGTTATACGTTATGTTTATTTAAAAATTCAAATTTCAACTCTTACGTCATGTCCCAGATTTGATGTGCCGGGACGGCGCAGCCCACAGTTTAAATGCTTTATAAAAGTGGAATTGCATCTTGTTTTAATATTTTCATCTTCCTTGCGTTTTGCCATGTCATATGTTAGGCTGAAAACGCAGGTATAACGAAAAGGAGACATCATTATGTTAGAAGTTGCAAGAAAAAATGTAATCCGTGAACAGCTCCGTCAGAACGGCAGCGTTCAGATAACCACTCTGGCCAATATGCTGGACGTAACCAAGGAAACTATCCGTAGGGACTTGAAAACTATGGAGGAGAACGGTGAGCTTATCAGAACTCACGGCGGTGCTTATGTCATCGACGGTGTTCATAATGACATTGACATCTCCACTCGCCAGTTCATAAGAACCGAAGAGAAGGAGATAATAGCTCAAAAATGTTCCTCCCTTATCCAGAACGGCGATTATATCTTCCTTGATTCATCATCAACTGCACTTTTTATTGCTAAGGCTATCATGCACCGCAATGTTACCGTGCTTACAACTTCTCTCGAAATCACTAATCTGCTGGCCTCCTCGCCTATTAAATTATTCGTTGTAGGCGGTGAGTATAATGAAGCTACAAGAAGCTTCACCGGAGGCAATGCAATCAGAAATCTCGATCAGTATCACTTCGACAAATCCTTCATTTCCTGCAGAAGTGTGTCCATCGATTCGGGTCTTACCGATACCAATGACGACGATGCCATGCTTCATAAGATTGCTCTAAGCCATGCTTACGAAAAATATCTGGCAATCGACAACTCCAAACTCAACCGTTATTCCTTCTCTGGCATCGCTCCGGTATCCTCATTAACAGGAATCATAATGGACTGCGACTTCCCGGAAGACTGGACTAAGTTTCTTACAAATGCAGGAGTTAAATACTTCTAACCGACAAATTGCCATACAGCATACTCCCATGCCGTGAATCTCGGCGTGCAAGACACTGCTCGAAAGCGCCTTCGCCGATTGTTTGTTTTAAGCTCCCTAGTCGTCAGATATGAATGAGCCGTGCTTGCACGGACTATTCATATCTATCGGACAAGGGACCCTGCATGAGCAGGCAGAGCGGCAGCTCGGATTGCTCATGCAGAGCAGTTGCTATTGCCTGCAGCGCTTTCACAACTGCATAACATATTATTTCTTATCAACAAACTTCTCTACCGGCTTAATTCCCATCTTCTCAAAAGACTCTCTAAATGGTGCATAAGCGATACCTTTTTCTGTAATAATACCGGTTACAAGACTATGGTCTGTAACATCAAATGCCGGATTAACAACGCCGACGCCCTCCGGTGCCATGCGTTCCTTGTACCACATCTCGGTAACTTCCTCCGGTTTACGCTGTTCGATATGAATCTCATCACCTGATTCCATCGTCATATCAATAGTTGATGATGGTGCGCATACATAGAATGGGATTCCGTAATGCTTAGCGATGATAGCAACGCCGCTTGTTCCGATCTTATTGGCAAAATCGCCGTTGGCTGCAACTCTGTCACATCCTACGAAGATAATATCTATCTTGCCTGACTTCATGGTATATGATGCCATGTTGTCGCACTGTACATATGTATCAATGCCTGCAGCCTGCATCTCATAAGCGCTCAGTCTTGCGCCCTGAAGCAGCGGTCTGGTCTCATCGCAATATACATGCAGATCCTTCTTAGGATCCCAGCCATGCTCTAAAGCAATATACATTGGAGCGAGGGCTGTTCCGTACTTAGCTGTTGCAAGGGTTCCGGCATTGCAATGTGTCATTATGCCGATATTCTTGCCATGTTTTTCTAAAAGTTCGAATCCGTAAGCACCGATATTTCTGCTTATCTGAATGTCCTCCTCGCGGATCGCATCAGCCTCCTGCATCAGGCGAACCTTCATTTCGGCTACGGTCTTGCCTTCCTTCTCAGCCATAAGAACACCATGCATTCTGTTAAGTGCCCAGCTTAAATTAACGGCTGTAGGACGTGATGAATTCAGATATTCCATCATCTTCTTGCACTCAGCAACAAAGGTATCCATGTCATCAGTTTCAATCTTATCAGCAAGAACATAATATCCATATGCTCCGGCTACGCCTATTGCAGGTGCACCTCTTACTCGAAGTGAATATATTGCCTCCCAGATATCCTCTGCCTTATCAAGAGTTAAATACTCGCAAATATTTGGCAGAAGAGTCTGATCCAGGATAATTACATGTTTCTTATCATCTGCCAGAAGGACAGTATCAAGATTCAGAGCATTTTCCATGACTCATTATTCCTTTCATTTCAGTTATATTGATATCAGTTGATTTCACACGCCAAAAGGCTATGCTGCAAATGTTCAATTATTCAGCATCAACTGTTTCAACAGCCTTCTTAAGTGTTCCTAACATACAGCCGCCGCACTTCTTATCAGCACGATTCTTGATGAAATTAATGCCAGCTGTAATGCAGATCCTCTCTGCACGTGCACGTTTCTTCTCGTCTGCAATGGTTGTGATATCCTTAACGTTTGCCATGCCTACTGTACGACGGATCAGCTCAAGGCCTGTAACTGCGCTGGTATCCTCAAGGATAGTCTTAAGATAATATTCCTTATATCCCGGAGTCTTGCACATTGTATCTGTAACATGCTCATCGAAATATTTGTCCAGCTTATCCATGGTCATGTCAGTTGTATCCTTAATAGCTGACTCAACCCATGCGCAGAACTTCTCGTCATCTGTTGCATCGCCGTTGCACCAAGCAAATATAAGATTAGCTATAACATTGCCTATATCGTAGCCCATCGGTCCGTAGAAGCAGAATTCCGGGTCAAATACCTTAGTAGATTCTTCATTAATGAAAATAGAACCTGTGTGAAGGTCGCCATGGATCAGTGACTGTGCTCTGGTCATGAAGTCCATCTTAAGTTTGGCAACTTCAAGCTTTAACTCATCATCGCTGTATAATTTTTCCTTAACATATTCAGCGTTCGGAGCGAATACATTATTTCTGCCCTGCTCATCATTGTAAGGTTCTGTATAAACAAGTGCCTCTGTGATATCGCACAGCTGCGGATTGATGAAGCTCTTCTGAAGAGCCTTCTTCTCCTCATGGTTCATAACAACATCTGTTGTTCCCATCAGAACCTGAGCCATAAATGTAGATATCTGATCTGCAAATTTAGGATATGTCTTATGCTCAAGCATTGCTGTACGCATAATCTCATGATCTGAGAGATCCTGCATGCAGCAGGTACTCATAACCGTATCATAGCAATATATCTCAGGAACATAACCAGGTGCTAACTTGCCCTGTAAGATTAAAATCTCTGACTCAACACGGTTACGATCCGTATCGATCTTCATGTCCTCAGATATACGAAGAGATACACCTGCCTGTTTAACGATAACACTGTGACCCTTCTCGTCCTTAACCTTGAATACATAATTCAGGTTGCCGTCACCGATCTCCTTGCAGCTCATGGTTGCTTCGTCCCAATCCTTCTGCGGAACCTTAACCTTAGCATATTCTATTGCGTCATTTTCTTTCATAAGAAAATAAGAATCAAATTTTGACATAACAATCATCTCCTTTTTTACATATAAATCTTAGGAAAAAGTCGAGTTTGTGTCAACACAAAAACAAACAAATTCCAACATTTTTCAAATAAATGCAACATTTCACAATGTTTCACTTGGCCTTTTGTTCAAAAGGACGGGCCACACCACAATGTGACCCGTCCTTTAAATTGACGGAAATTACAGAAAATCAGTCTTCCTTGCTTGTTGCATATGCAGCTACCAATGCGAGACACAAAACTGCGCCCTTAACTGCAGGAAGTACATAGTATACAACTCCGCACATTGTCATACCATTTTCAAGAACTGTTATAAGCAATGCTCCGATTGCCGTACCTATAGCATTATATTTCTCTCGTCCGCCTATGCTTCGTCCGATGAATACCGCAGCAAGAGAACTCATCAGGTAGCTGTCCGAACCGTTGATCTGAGCTGCCGAGTTTCTTGAACATACTACGATACCGCCGATGGCAATAAATATTGCAGCGAACATACCTGCCATGAAACGCATTTTCTTAACATTGATACCTGAAAGCTTCGCAGCTGTCTTATTGCCGCCCATCGCATACAGATAACGACCATATTTGGTTCTCTCAAGCAGGATGTAGCATACTATTACACAGATAACCATGATAATGATGATCCATGGATCCTTACCTATGTTACGGGCATCAATAGAGCCGTCTGCATATATCCAGCCTGAACGTGCAGGTGAAGTCTCGCCGCCTCTGAAAATGGTTGCCCATGAAGCTACTGTCATTCCGGCTGATACGGCGCTGCCGCCTGTATATGCCAGACCTAAGCCCTGGTGAACGAACTGCAATGCGCATGTTGCCAGCATATCCGGAACCTTGCATACAAGGATAAGGAACATTGTAAGCAGGTACATTACCATGGCAAATACTATAGTAAGTACAATACACAGCCACAGCGGCATCGCAAACCACAGATAGAAGGAAGCAAATACATATGCACAGAACGTACCCAATGTACCGGCTGCCATATCGAATCCGTCAGGAGCCATGGAAACTGTAGCTGCCAATGCGAAAATTGTTACAGTCGACATCGAACGCAGGATATTGATCAGGTTAGTTGTCGAGAAAAAGGCACCGCCCTTCATTATTGTGAAAAAGATGATAGAAAGAACAAGCACGAGCACGGCTGCCCAGTTTACGAATATCTTTCCCACGCTTCTTTTAGATTGACTCATTTTATAGTCCTCCGAATTAAGTTTTATCAATAACGCCTGACTGCCCTTAAGCTCTTTGCTGAACTTCGCCGGTTGAGTAGCGCATTATTTCATTTTCGTTTGTATTCTTAGTCTCGAGCTCGGCTGTGATCTTGCCGTCAAACATTACATACATACGGTCTGTAATAGACAGCAGCTCCGAGTTTTCGCATGTAGCATATATAACGCAGTTGCCATCCTTAGCGATCTGATTGATAAGACGGAATATCTCCTGCTTAGCTCCTACGTCAACACCCTTAGTCGGCTCATCGAATATATAAACATCGCTGTCAGCAGCAATCCATTTGCCGACTACTACCTTCTGCTGGTTACCACCTGACAGAAAGGCTACCTTCTGCTTGATGGACGGTGTTGCGATCTTAAGCTCGTCTACATATTTCTTGGCATTCTTGGCTGTAGCATGCTCATTTACAAATGATGCCTTGCAAAATCTGTTAAGTGATGCTGCTGCCAGGTTGAAGTTAACCGTTTCTGCAACCAGAACTCCCTCTTTACGGCGTTCCTCCGGAACAAGTGCTATACGATTCTTGACCGCATCTGACGGCGTCTTGATCTTAAGCTCCTTGCCATTTAATGTTATCTTGCCGGAAGCCTTCTTGTAGGCACCGAATATTGTCTTGCACAGCTCTGTCTTGCCGCCGCCTACAAGACCTGCAAGTCCTACGATCTCGCCCTTGCGGACATACATGTTGATATCTTTAACCTTGCCTTCCTTCTCTGTGAGATTCTCCACAATGAAGGCTTTATCTCCGATCTCGCAGACCTCCTTAGGGAATTCCTCATCGAAGGATCTTCCCAGCATCTTGTCTACGATCTCTTTAGAGGTAGTCTGTTCTGTGATAGGGGTTGTATCCACAATCATACCGCCCCTCATAACAGTATAGCTGTCACAGATACTTAATACCTCGTGAATTCTGTGAGTAATAAATATGATGGCCATATTCTTGGTCTCTCTCAAATGTCTTACGACGCGGAACAGTTCCTCTGTCTCTGCATCTGACAACGGAGCAGTCGGCTCATCTAAAATAAGGAAATTACATTCATTTTGAATTGCTCTTGCAATAAGCACCATCTGTTTCTGAGCAAGTGAAAGCGAACCGCATATCTTTCTGACATCGATATCTACATTCAGCTGCTTAAGAACATCTCTGGCTTCTCTTCTTAATCTGGTATAATTGATAAATAACTTTCCGTTCATGTTCATGACCATGTCATTGAACATAACATTTTCAGCAACAGTCAGGTTCGGTGCCAGTGCCATATCTACTTCCTGATATACGATCTGGATACCTATCTTTTTCGCATCCATCGGGTGTCTCAATTCTACTGGCTTTCCGTTATACAGAACTTCTCCTGTATATGTAGGATTCGCCCCGGCAAGAACCTTCATCAGGGTGGATTTGCCTGCACCATTAGCTCCCATCAATGCATGAATTGTTCCGGTGCTGATTGAAAAATCAATATCTGAAAGTGCCTTTACACCAGGAAATTCTATGGAAACGCCTTTGGTTTCCAGGGTGATTTTTTCCATTAATTCTGTCCCCTTCCGTTCTAATCACTGCCGAGGGCGTCAAAGTAAACCCTGACGCCCTCACAATTAATTACTTTGATAAAGCAAATTTGAAATTATTGTTTTATTTGCGCATATCGTGCGCGTCTGAACTCTCATTCTGAATATCCATGACGACCGAACGGTCATGCATGAACGCCTATTCTAAAATTCTTATTAGAATCCGAGAAGTTCAACCATCCAGTCACATGTTGGCATCCATGATGTATCTGAATATGACTCTGCAGCTACAAGGTCAAGATTCTCGATTGTAATGCCTTCCTGTGATGTAACCTGTTCCTGAGTAACGATAGTTGAAGGAATCTCCATCCAAGCACCGATCTCTGCATAGTAACATGATGCTGCTTCGATGTCTTCATACTGATCTGCTAATTCAAGTGCAAGTACACGGCAAGCAAACTGACCATTGAGGTTCCAGTTTGTTGTTGCGCAAGCCTTCCACTGTGATCCTTCTTCCTGCATGAACTGAATGTCCTCGTTGCAGATATCTACAGAAACCATAGGGATCTGACGGTTGTTCTCTGAAAGTGACTGATATACGCCCTGTGCATAAGCATCGTAGCAGCACCAGATACCATCGATCTGATCATCTGTATACTTAGCTAATGTAGCTGTTGTAACGTCACGCATTGAAGATGTAGCATTCTGATCATCTGTAGGAGCGATTCTCTCTACTGTAACGATCTTGCCTTCTTCTTCATATGGTGCATAACCAACCTGACGACGATCAAATGGGCTGTTGTATCCTGCACCCTGCTGAACCTGAAGAATGTTAAGAGGTTCGCCAGCTGCTACCTTGTCAGCATTCTCCGGAAGAGCCATAAGAGCCTCTACCAGACCAGCTGCAAATCCTGCATCCTGCTGGAAGAACTGTGTAACACCATCGATCTTAGCTGTCTCGCCGTTAGCATCCTTGAACGGTGTATCGAATGTTACGATCTTAAGATCAGGATACTGTGCCAGAATGTCTGACAGATACTGCCATGCATATTCCTGTCCGCCGTGTGAAACCATAAGTCCGTCATAGCCTGATGCAGCGCACTGTGCGATTGTATCCTGCCATGTCTCTGCGTTGTCGCTGCAGAAGAAGGTATCAGCTTCCATACCCAGAGCTTCTGCTGTAGCCTTGAAATTATCTGACCACATCTGGAATATTGTAGCAGGGCTCATGAGCATGATATAAGCTATCTTCTTACCTGCTACAGGAGATACTGCTGCCTCGCCTGCAGATGTTGCCATTGCCCCCAATGAACCTACAGCAAGAACTGACGCTAATAAAAGCGCTGCAAATTTTTTCAACTTCATAAAATGTTTCCTCCTTTTTTATTAGGTCTGATTGTATCAGACGTTTGTACAAAGTTTATTTAACATATTTCCTTTATAAAGTAAATGTCCTGTAAGATTGTTGTTTTTTTTTGTAAATTCTGTACATTTTTCTGTTTTCTAATTATGTAAAAAAGCCATAGAAACTGGCCTTTTCCGGTAATATAACCTGACTTTCAGAGTTGAATTTAAAATATAGTGCTAAGCTAAGGGTTAAAACCTGTGGCTTAGCATTTTTTTGATCTCTCCATCGCTAAGAAAATAGGATG
>CAVAJR010000037.1:0-18774 GCA_963589005.1 Bacteroidaceae bacterium
CACGTATATATAAACTTCGCTAAAAAGTTCAGAGTATACAGCAATATTGTTACACTTCCTGCTCATACAACATTTTTTCAAAAGCACATGTTATCACGGAAATAGTGGCAAATGCCTTTCTGTCCAAATCATGTATGTGTTCTTCAATGGCTCAAGCCAATCGTAGAAATAGCATCATTTCCCATTGTTGTATCAGTATGTTATTAATTTTCCCACTTTTTCTCCAGATATTTAGATAACTGGCTTATAGGCCAGCATGCTATAAAATATAAAATCAATACGGTTGCGAATATGCCGAAGGCTGCATTTGGTGATGCTTTTCTATTGGCTTCAATGATTTGCTGACCTACTTTCAATACCTCTACAATTCCTATCATCATAACAAGGCTGGTGGTCTTGATCATTCGAGTTATAAGATTGATCGATAAAGGAATCATTCTTCTTATGATCTGAGGAATGATAATATATACATATGTCTGTAATGTAGTAAGTCCCAGCGCACGGCTTGTTTCATACTGGATGGTTGGGATGCTGATCAATGCACCTCTTACAAGATCTGCCATCTCTGCAGTTCCCCAGAACGAAAATACAATTATCGAGGATGCCTCCGCTGAGATGTTAATTCCGAGAGCCCGCGTTGCGCCAAAATAGACAATAAAAAGCAGCACCAACTGAGGCATAATCCTGACAATTTCAAGATATACTCTTGTTATTGCTTTTATTATGCGGCTATTTGTTGTCATAAGCATGCCGACAACTATTCCCAGAATAATGCTGATCACAACCGATATAAGACTTATCTTGAGCGCAACTAACAGGCCGCCCAGAAGTCTTACCATATTACTGCCTTTAAATAAAACCTCAAATCCCATAATTACGCTCCAAACATCTTAAATCTAGACTTTTTCTCCCATATCGTGCCTGCAATAGATACCGGAAGAAGCATGATAACATAAGCTATCACAAGCATCACCAAACATTCCACCGTGTTGTAGTGAAGTCCTATCAAGTCCTTGGCTGTAAACATTAAGTCCATAAGGCTGATGGCAGAAAATACGCTGGTCTCCTTCAGCAAGAAAATAACATTTGCAACGATTCCAGGAATGCTTACGGTAAATGCCTGCGGAAGAACTACATCCATGAATATCTGGTATTTCGACATGCCCAGGGCATATGCGCTCTCACTCTGTGTAACAGGAATGGAATCCAGACCGCTTCTGAATGTTTCAGCCATATAGCTGCCGCCCAGAATACCCAGACCCACAGCTCCGCATACCTCAGCGGATATTGAGATTCCAATCTTTGGCAGCGCAAAATATAAGAAAAACAGCTGCACCAAGAGCGGCGTGTTGCGGAATATCTCTACATATATCCGCGCAACCGCATTTAAAAATGGAATTTTGAAATGCAATATGAACGCTGTCACGATGCCCAGTACAATAGACAATGCAATTCCTATCCAACCTATTTTAATTGTCAGCACAAATGCCTCTTCGTAGAGAGGCAAGTATGTGTTAATTATTTCTAAATTCATGTTAAAAATTGTTTTTCGATCCGTGCCCATAGTTCCCGATAACAGCTGCGGTTTCAAGGCACCTTTGGCGATATATTATAAAAGTCCTGACGCAATCATGTTGTGATCAAACTTTCTGATTACTATACTCAACGTTTTCTGTGATCAAGCTTAGCTGCAACAAAAGGTTTTGCGAAATGTGCAATGCTTTCAGCATAAATACTCAACGTTTTCTGTGGTCAAGTTTAGTTGCAACCTTAGTTCCGATATATTGGATGATCTGGAAAATAATGATCAAGAGGATAACTGTAACAATCATGATATCCGTCTGCCATCTGTAATATCCATATCTGACTGCAATGTCGCCAAGTCCACCGCCGCCGACGGTTCCTGACATTGCAGAATATCCGAGCAGCAGTCCGGTTGTAATGGTAAATCCAGTAATAAGGGAGGTTTTGGCTTCTACCAGCATAACCTTCATGATAATCTGCATATTGCTTGCGCCCATTGATTTGGCTGCTTCAATAACACCGGCATCAACTTCGTTAAGAGAAGATTCAACTACTCTGGCAATATATGGAGCTGCACAGATAACAAGAGGAACGATCGTTGCTGTAGAGCCGTAGCTTTTGCCTACAACCAGTCTTGTAAACGGAATCAACAGAATAAGCAGGATAAGAAATGGAACACTTCTGACAATATTGCAGATAAAATCTCCGATCCTATAGATAATCTTATTGGGTCTTAAGCCATTTTCGCTGGATACATTAAGGAGCACTCCAAGAGGCAATCCAATCACATATCCGATAATCGTGGACACAAGAGTCATATATAACGTATCTCTTATGCCTTCTAGAAGCATTTCTATAACTTTCTCATCAAACATTTTCCTTTACCTCCGTCACAGCCAGACCATTTTCCTCCAAATATCCAATGATATTTGCCTGCAGCTGCTCACCTTCAGGAAGACTTAATATCATCTCACCAACAGCCTTGCCGCCTACATTTCTGGTATTGGCCATCATAATATTAACCGGTGCGCCAAATTTAAGGATTACATTGGAGATAACCGGTTCCAAAGCCGAATTCTCGCCAAATACAATTCTTATCTGTCTGGTGGTATCGAGTTGCTCCAGTGGAGTATAACCAACCTCTTTCTTGGAAATTAATTCCTTAGCTGCATCTGATTCAGGATTTTTAAATACTTTTTCAACATCTCCGACCTCAACTAATCTTCCGCTGTCAATGATTGCAACTCTATTGCAGATCTCAGTTACTACAGACATTTGATGAGTAATTATAACAATCGTAATTCCCAGCTCTTCATTTATTTTCTTGAGAAGTGCCAAAATAGCATCTGTTGTCTGCGGATCAAGTGCGCTTGTTGCTTCATCACATAATAAAATCTTAGGATTAGTTGCAAGCGCCCTTGCTATTGCAACTCTTTGTTTCTGTCCGCCTGACAGCTGTGAGGAATAAGCCTTTTCCTTATCCTCCAGGCTGACCAATTTAAGAAGCTCGCGGGCTTTCTCTCGTGCTTCCTTCTTTTTCATGCCTACTATCTCAAGTGGAAAACATACATTATCAAGTACGTTTTTCTGCTCTAAGAGATTAAAATTCTGGAATATCATTCCGATCTCACTTCTCTTTTTTCTGAGCTCTTTTTCAGAGAGACTCGAAAGGTCAATGCCATCAACAAGCACTTGGCCTTCGGTTGGCTTCTCCAGATAATTAATTGACCTTACAAGAGTACTCTTGCCGGCACCTGACATACCGATGATTCCGAATATATCGCCTTTTTCAATATTCAAATTAATTCCATCCAGAGCAACTATCGAATTTCCCTTTATTTCAAATTTCTTCGACAGATTTTTAATCTCAATTTCACTCATTTTTTTACCAATAGAGAGGACTTTAACAAGTCCTCTCTGCCTTTCAAAAATTTATTATTCGTAGAATACTACTGCTCCATCGTAAGTTTCTTCAATGAACTGCTTGATCGCATCGGATCTGAGTACTGCTACCAGAGCCTGAATCTTATCATTTGTCTCATTGCCTTCAGGTACTACGATAACATTAACATATGTCTGAGCTGCAACTGAATCTGTTGACTCATATGCGATAGAATCCTGTCCTACTGAATAACCTGCTTCAAGTGCATAATTACCATTTAATACTACGTATGAAACTTCATTGATAACTCTTGCAACCTGTGCTGCTTCAAGCTCTACAAATTCAATATTGTAAGGATTTTCTGCAATATCATTAACTGTTGCCGTAAGTCCTGCGCCATCCTTCAATGTAATGATTCCATTATCCTGAAGTAATAACAGTGCTCTTGCTTCATTTGTTGTATCGTTAGGGATTGCAATTGAATCGCCATCAGCAATATCATCTAAGCTGCTCTTTGTTCCCGGATAAATGCCAAATGGCTCATAGTGGATCTTACCGGCAGCTGCAAGGTGTGTTCCCTGCTCTTCATTGAAGCTCTCTAAGTATGGTATGTGTTCTACATAATTGGCATCGAACTCTCCAGATTCTACCACAAGGTTAGGCTGAACGTAATCCTCAAATTCTACAATATCAAGTTCATATCCATAATCTTTAAGAATTTCTGCTGCCTTCTCCAGAATCTGTGCATGAGGAATAGGTGATGCAGCGATCTTGATTGTCTCTCCATTGCCAGGAACAATATCTTCCAATGCAATGCCTAAGGTAGGATCTGCTTCTGCTGTTTGAGCTGTTTCCACTGCTTCTGTTGCTTCCTCTGCTGACTCAACTACGCCGCCTTCGATAACAAGAGTGTCTTCATAATCTGCGCCGTAAGTTTCAACAAGTGTTGCTTCATAGTCTGCATGGAAGAAGTTTTCTGCACCAAGGCTTACAATTTCTTCATTTAACCAGTCAAGCAATGTTGTGTTGCCCTTTGTTACTGCAGGTGCAATTGTGTCCTGGCTGCCTACTGAAGGAATACCTACTGTATATCCCTCATTTTCAAGTGAAAATGCAATAACTTCTGTGTTGTCATTTGCCCATGCAACACCTGTTCCGTTTTCAAATGCTGTCTTAGCAGCTGCATATGTGTCAAATTTCTGAAGCTTGATGTCCGGATATTCCTTCTCAAGGTAAGTTTCAGCTGTTGTTCCGGAAATTACGATAATCTGGTCATCAGCACTAACCTGATCAAGGCTCTCTATTACATTGTCGTCATGTGAAACAACGCCCAATGCTACATTCATGTATGGCAATGCGAAGTCAACCTTCTGTGCTCTTTCTTCTGTAACCGTGAAATTTGCAAGAATGACATCTACCTTGCCTGTCTCTAAGTATTCTACTCTGTTGGCTGCTTCTGTAGAGACATAGTTTACTTCAACTCCGAGATCTTCGCCGATTCGTTCTGCGAAGTAAACATCATATCCCTGATAGTCGCCATTTTCATCAACATATCCGAATGGATATTTGTCTGAGAATACTCCGATATTGATTGTTCCGCTCTCTTTGATCTCATCGAGAGTCCTGAAGTTGCCGCTGCCGGCGTCTTCTGATGCACCTACTACACTGCCTCCGGCAAGTGTTGTTACGCCAAGTGCCAATGCAGCGACACTTGTTAATAACCGTTTTGCTAAATTCTTTTTCATAATGTTAATCCTCGTTTCCTATTTCAACTTTACTTTAAAAGCTGTATTGATTTGTTCCCGCGCCGATATAGCGCATGCTGCTTTTGCCCGTTGGAAATCCCGTTCGCCAAATGTCTGTGCATCTGCTCACTCAAGTGCTGTGTCTGCAGCGCAGCTTGGCATGAATTACAATGCAAAAAATGCCCGGGACTATTTGATATACTCCCAGGCATTGGCTACAATTAAAATTTGTATTATCTACAGATGCATGACAAATGAGCCACACACCCGGCCACATTACTTGCCTGGGAGAATAGCATTCGACACATACACATACATTTTGTAGATTTAGATGTTATCTTATTCATCTGTCTTGCTCCTTTCGTTCAAGATGGCGATATCATACAACCGTTTTCCTAGTATGTCAATAGGTTTTTTATGATATCCGAAAAATTTCTAAGCGGATCTTCTCAATGAGATCCCGGTCTGCCGGCAGCCAGTCGACAGTGTCCAGTTCATCAGCAGCAAGCCATTTAGCCGCCTCATGTTCCTTAAGTCTCAGATTGCCTGATACAACCTCTGCCCAAAAGCAGCACATATTGAGATGAAATGTCGGATAGTCATACTCTACGATATCAATCAGGTTTCCGACACTGATCTCTGTATCCAGCTCTTCCTTAATTTCTCGGACTAATGCCTGCTGTGGGGTTTCACCTGCCTCAATCTTGCCTCCCGGAAATTCCCAGCCGTCCTTAAATTCGCCATATCCTCTCTGAGTTGCAAATATTTTATCATCATTTCTGATGACAGCTGCCACAACTTTTATTGTTTTCATAAATTGTTTTCTGCTTACCTGTCTTCCCTGAAATAGCTAAGTCCAAGTGATGCCGGCGGCTGATTTTCTCTCTTGTTGCGCATAGATGTGAAAATCAAAACAATTATCGTAACAACATATGGTGCCATCTGGTAGAGTTCCTTGATCGCAAGGTTGGTACCTGACGGAATGAATATGTGAAGAATATATAATCCGCCGAACAGAATTGATGCCCAGATGCTGTGTGCAGGACGCCAGATTGTAAATATTACAAGGGCGATTGCAAGCCATCCTCTATCACCGAAAGCATCATTTGACCAGACGCCGCATGCGTAATCCATTACATAATAAAGTCCGCCCAAGCCTGAGATCATCGCACCTATGCATGTAGCAACATACTTATATCTGGTAACATTGATACCGGCTGCGTCAGCTGTCGCAGGATTTTCTCCTACAGCTCTTAGGTTAAGTCCTAATTTTGTTCTGAATATAACAATCGATGCTATAACTGCCATGGCAATTGCTACATATGCCAGAAAGCTGTATGACAGAAATATCTGTCCAAACCAACCCAGGTCTCCGGCAAACGGAAGCTTCGCACTAAAATACTGGCTTGTCTTAGATAAGGCTATTGACGGCACATCCGCACCCGACAGCTTAATAAGTGAACCGCCGAAGAAATTACCGAAACCAATGCCAAATGTTGTCATGGCAAGACCTGTAACGTTCTGATTAGCTCTTAATGTTACAGTCAGGAAACAATATATAAGTCCCATAATAAGAGATCCTGCCAGGCAGCATAAAAGCGGTATTATTATGCCCCAGAAGGCACTCATATTTTCAGCTGCAGTTTTGATTTCATACATAAATGCGCCGATAACTCCGCAGATTCCGCCTACATACATAATTCCGGCTGTACCAAGATTCAGATTGCCTGTCTTTTCAGTAAGAGTCTCACCAACCGCACCATACATCAGAGGTACGCCCTGAGAAACAGCACGCGGGATAAATGAAAGCAAGAAACTAAACATTATGCTACCTCCTTATGTGATTTTCTGAAATGAACCTGGTAATTGATAAAGAACTCACTTCCGATTATGAAGAACAATATAATACCGGTAATAATATCGCCATATGACTGATTAAGACTGAACTGCGTCGTGATTTCTGATGAACCTCTCTGAAGAAATACGATCAATAAGCTGGTAAGCACCATAAACACCGGATTAAATTTGGCAAGCCATGCAACCATAACACCTGTAAAACCTCTTCCGTCAACAAGAGTAGTTGTAAGGGTATGATCCGTTCCTCCCACAAGAAGAAGTCCTGCTACACCGCATAATGCTCCGGACAGAACCATGGTTCTGATAATGACCTTCTTAACCTTGATGCCCACATATCTGGCAGTAGGTTCTGACTGTCCTACTACAGCCACTTCATAGCCATGCTTGGAATATTTCATATAAATAAACATCGCTATTGTAAGAATTGCAACTATAATTATATTAAGCAAATATTTTGAACTTCCGATCTGCGGAAACCAACCTGCCCTAGTACTCTGGTTTATGATACCGATATTGCCTGAGCCCTTAGGAACTTCCCAAACAATAACGAAAAATGCTACCAACTGCACTGCAACATAATTCATCATCAATGTAAACAGCGTCTCATTGGTATTCCATTTAGCCTTGCAAATAGCAGGGATAACCGCCCATATAGCTCCGGCCAGTATTGAGGTTACAAGCATTACTATGATAAGAAGCCAGTTAGGTATCTTATCTCCAAGGATGATCATGGAACCTGCTGCAGCCAATGCACCCATAATGGCCTGTCCGTCGCCGCCCAGATTCCAGAAGCGCATCCTAAATGCCGGTGCCAATGCAATAGAAATACATAACAATATTGCCGTATTTTGCAGAAGCATCCATAATCTTCTGGTTGTTCCAAATGTTCCCTCGATCATGGCTCCATACACGCTGATAGGATTAAGACCTGTTGTGATCATCGTGATGATGCCGCACAGAATAAGCGCAAGAACAATGGCAATAACTCTGATAAGCCATGCTTTATACCACACAATATCTTTTCTTCTGGTTATATGTATAAGAGGAACTTTATTCATTTGCCTCGCCTCCTCCTAATCTTGTCATCATGAGTCCTACCTGCTGCTTATCAGTCTTTCTTCCATCTAATATTCCCGATACCTGTCCGTCGCACAAAACAAGTATTCTGTCACACAACTCAATAAGAACATCCAGATCCTCACCAACATATATTACTGCTACGCCCTTATCTTTTTGTTTGTTCATAAGGTTGTAAATAATATATGAGGAATTAATATCAAGTCCTCGCACAGCATATGCCGTCATAAGAACGGTCGGTGCTGCTGCTATCTCGCGTCCTACCAGGACTTTCTGGACATTGCCGCCGGATAACTTTCTTACCGCTGTTCTGATAGAAGGCGTGTTTACCTCAAGTTCCTTTACGACCTGTTCAGCCAAATGATATGGCTCCTTGCGGTCTGTAAAAAGTCCCTTGCCATGTCTGAAGGATCTGAGCATCATGTTATCTGCAAGATCCATGTCTTCCACAAGTCCCATGCCCAGACGATCCTCAGGAACAAATGATAACGTAATTCCCATATCCGTTATCTTCTTAGGATCCATTCCCACCAGGTTCTGTTCGGAGCCATCTTCGTTTACAAATATAATGGACCCCGACTCGATCTTCTGCAGACCTGCAATTGACTCCAGCAATTCCTTCTGTCCATTGCCTGAAATACCCGCAATACCCAGTATCTCACCTGTTCTTGCTGTAAAAGTGATGTTCTTCAGTTTGGCAACTCCTTCAGAATTCTTAACAGTCAGACCGGTTACCTTGATCTTGTCTATAGGATTAACAGGCTCTTTTCTTTCTATATTTAATTTAACTGCATGTCCTACCATAGCGTCTGTCAGCTTCTGTGCATCCGCCTCAGCAGTGACCATATCGCAGATGAATTTGCCTTTTCTAAGAATCGCAACTCGGTCAGAAATCTCCAATACCTCATTAAGCTTATGGGTAATGATTATTATAGACTTGCCATCTGCCTTCATGTTGCGAAGTATATTGAATAATTTGTCCGTCTCCTGCGGTGTAAGAACCGCAGTCGGCTCGTCAAGGATCAATATATCAGCACCGCGGAACAAGACCTTAACAATCTCTACAGTCTGTTTCTGAGAAACTGACATATCATATATTTTTTGATTTGGATTAATGTCAAATCCATATTTATCGCAGATTTCCTTGATCTTGGCATCAGCCTGCCTGATATCGTATCTTCTGTTATCCCTCAGACCGAGAACAATATTTTCGGACGCCGTAAGAACATCGATAAGCTTAAAATGCTGATGGATCATTCCAATGCCCAGTTCTGCTGCATCTCTAGGTGAATTGATTGATACTTCTCTGCCTTTAACAAGTATTTCTCCCTCTTCCGGGTAGTAAATACCAGCTATTGCATTCATAAGAGTGGTCTTGCCTGAACCATTCTCCCCCAATAACGCAAGAATTTCCCCTTGATTTACATCAAGTGAAACATCTTCGTTAGCTATAATATTGCCAAAGCGTTTTGTTATATGCTTCAGCTGTAAAACCGGAACCTGATTTTCCAAAGTCTCTTCCCTCGCCTTTTTTATAAAAAGTTAACCTCTTGCAGACTTTATGCTTATAAATCCAAACAGGAGGCCTTCACTATAGAAAGACCTCCTGCCAAATTTTAAAATGAATTAGAATGCTGTATCAAGCAGTGTGATACCGTCAATCTGAATATCAAAGTAAGGAGCTGAACGGAATGTTGATTCCTGGAAAGCACCGTCTACAATAGCCTCTGTATCAGCAGTATAGTCAGCGTCTGTATCAACGTCTGCCATATAGCTTGTAAGTGTTTCACCGCCAACTGTAAATGTTGCTGTATCGAATACCTGAAGCTCACCAGCTGTAAGCTTAGCTTCTGCCTCTTCAATAGCTTCTGCTGTACCCTCAGCTGCAACTGCTTCATTAATTTCTGACAGAACTACGCTGCCTGTCTCAATATCGCCTGTCCAGTCTGATGCAACTGCTTCACCCTTAGCAATGCAATCCATTGCATATGTGAAGTATGGAGCCCAGTTAATTCTTGATGATATAAGGAATGTATTAGGAGCTGCAGCGATTGTAGAGCCATTGTATGAAACGTTAGGAACGCCAGCTGTCTCGCAGGCTGTAGGAGCACCCATTGAGTCAGCATGCTGGCTGATAAGTACGCAGCCGTCATTGATCAGTAGCTGTGCGCCTTCCTTTTCCTTTGTTTCATCATACCATGAACCTGTAAATGTTACTTCCATTGTTACGCTTGGGCATACACTCTTAGCGCCAAGGTAGAATGATGTATATCCTGAGATAACCTCTGCATATGTATAAGCACCAACATATCCCATCTTAGCTTCTTCTTCTGTGATCTCGCCATTAGCGATCATCTCGTTGAGCTTCATTCCTGCAGCAATACCAGCCATGTAACGTCCCTCATAGATAGATGCAAATGCGTTGGCATAATTTGCAAGACCCTGTGTATGAGCCTTTGTACCTGTTGCATGAGCAAACTGTACTTCAGGAACTTCCATAGCTGCCTGAATCATATAATCCTCATGTCCAAAGCTGTCAGCAAATACAAAATTGCATCCTCTGTCAACCATGTTCATAGCTTCTTCGTAGCATTCCTGACCTTCTGGGATGTTTGTTGTGATGAAATATGTTTCACCCTCAACAAGTCCTCTTGCCTCACAAGCTTCCTTGAAAGCATTGATGAAATTAAGGTCATATGTTGAATTCTCATCATGCAGGCAGATAAGACCAGCTACAATCTGAGTATCATCAGCCTTAACCTCTGAAGCTCCTGCTGCAGTTACAAGGCCAAGTACCATTGCTGCAGAGAGTGCAACGACAGCAATCTTCTTGAATAATTTCATTTCCGTTTTCCTCCATTGAAAATTAAAAATTAATAAATTACTCATGAGTAAGGATATTCTTGCTCATGTAATACAAACAATGTAATACTTTAGCAGAAGATGATCTGTCCGTCTTCTGTCATTTCCTTGATCATTGCCAGAGATTCTATTCTTATGCCCTTAGCTCTTAATCTGGGACCGCCCTGCTGAAAGGCCTTTTCAATAGCAATGCCGCAGCCTGCACAATATGCGCCGGCCTGAGATATGATATCCATGATACCGTCTAATGCGGCACCATTGGCCAGAAAGTCATCTATCACAAGGACTCTGTCTTGCGGTGTCAGAAACTGCTTCTCAACACGCGCTATATAATCATTTCCGTGGGTATATGAATGAATGTGTGCTTCATAGCAATCATTTGTAAGATTCTTAGTTTGATGTTTTTTGGCAAATACTACAGGAACCTTGAACTGTTCCGCTGCCATTACTGCGATAGCAATACCGGATGTTTCTATTGTCAGAATTTTGGTAATATTTTCATCCTTGAATAATCTGTAAAATTCCTTGCCCATTTCTGTCATAAATGGCACATCTATCTGATGATTAAGAAATGAACCTACCTTAAGTACTCCTCCCGGAAATACCTTGCCCTCTCTGACAATCTTCTCTTCTAACGCCTTCATACTCGCCTCTTCCTGGATAATCACACTGCTGTCTCTTGGGGCCGCAGCTATTCATAAATTCAAGCTTTTACTCGCCTATGATGCATTCACATCCCGGCAATATCTGCTATATAAATTCTATGATTTCAACTGTATAGTCGAAAAATTAATGATAACTACCCAGAGCCGCATCTGCACGACTTCTGCTCTATGGCATTTCGTCTGCTTATGAGGCGTTTTTGACGACTAAAATTCCCATAATCCGCTTCAAAAAAATGTAGTCCTTCTTATCTTATCCTGGAATTTTGCCTGGCTCTGAATAGTTACAATTTGTGAAAAATATATGACAAACTATAGCAATGTTTTTGCATTAAGTCAATTGTCACAACTACCGATTTTATTACTTTTGCATTCTTTTTCTTATCTCTTCAATTGAGGCTTCCAGTTTTTCCTTGTCCTGTTCTCCCGGAGTCCACATTTTAATGGCATTATCATCATTGTGACGAGGGATCAGATGAATGTGAAAATGGAAAACCGACTGTCCCGCTGCAGGATTATTATTCTGCAGGATGTTGATGCCATCTGCTTCAAATACCTCAGTAAGTGCCGCTGCCATTTTTTTAGCAAGCACATGCGCCTTGCCCAGAAGCTCGTCATCCATTTCAAAGATATTGGCCGCATGCGACTTAGGAAGAATGAGGGCATGACCCAATGTGGCAGGACCTGCATCATATATTACATTAAAATCATCATCCTCATATATTGAATATGTAGGAATGTCACCATTAGCTAATTTACAAAAAATACAATTGTCATCTTTCATTTTCTCTTCCTCCTGTGAGATGCTGTAGTTTACAATGTTTTGAATATTTGCCGGGTTTCTTAAGCACTTATACCTTCAGGTATATACCTCAGACATTCATAAACAGCCTTGATTAATCATTATCTACCGTCTCCATGTCTTATACGGAATGAACAGCAGGCATAATATTATGCCAAATGCCAAACCTCCGATATGTGCTGCTATATCAATTCCGCTGCCGCTTGCAAAATTCGAATAGAACATAAATACAAGCATAATCGCAATTCGAAGAAACATCTGGGAAGATCCGGTTCTCTTTCTGGCTATATATGACAGATAAACGACTATGGCAAGTACCCCATATACTGCTCCGCTTGCTCCAGCAGATACCGTATTATGACCTGCTATCATGTTATATGCACAGGAAACCACATTGCCGCCTATTCCGGACAGCATGTATATCAGAAAGAATTTCCAGCTTCCTACCAACTTCTCATATGTATATCCTACAACGCCAAGATATATCATATTACCTGCCAGATGTCTGAATGAAAAATGCATAAACATAGAAGTAAGCAGCCGCCAAAATTGATGCTCTTTAAATACTAAAGGGGCATAATCTGCCCCCATTTCAATCATGTTTCTCGGACTTCCCAGACCTCCGTGAAATGCTGTTATAATAAAATATATTACATTAGCCGCAATAAGTGCCGCTGTCACGGTAGGAAATCTCTTGCTTTTTATAAGCTCTGATACCTTATTCATTAATAAAATCCTTTCGCACCGCAATTATAGACTAAAATTTCAGCAAATACAATCTGGTGCTGCATTTTCATTTTATCTGAATACAAACTCCTGATCGGCTATGGATATCAGATCTCCCGGCTTTATTATCTGCTTGGTATATGCATCTAATTTAATTCCATTTACAAATGTGCCATTGGTAGAATTCAGATCTTCTAATTCCCACTGATTTTGCCCGCTCTTTTTATAAATTTTGGCATGCATCCTTGAAACTGACGGTTCAGGCAAAATAAGATCCGACTCCTTAGTTATTTTCCCTATCAGAAACGGATATCTGCTGACCTCAGCAACATTACCCTGCTGTGAACCGGTTCCGACAAGCTTTCTTCTGGACTGCGGTGATTCCTTTAGAAGTATGGTGCCGCTTTCTGCTCCCCTTGAAAAATCCATACCTCTGCAAAACTGTTCTTCCTCATCAAGATCCATATTCATACGGATCACTTTTTTCGCTGCCTCACCGTGAAAATCCCGCTCGGAACAGTTTAAGCCTGAGGTATTTCTCCTAACAGTCTTTTCTTCGGCATCAAGCCTAGCCTTTCCGGCAGTCAAACGAGCCTTATTATTTGCACTTATCGGCAAGTCAAATGAATGATTTTCCTTCTTATATCTCTTGTAGCACATATCAATGCTGTCTATTATCACGCCATTATCGATATCTTCTATTATTTCCTTTAATTTTCTTCCCTTGAGATATATTTTCAATTTATTTATAAATCTCTCATCCGTTGCCTTCCTTCGCTTATGAGAGGCATTTTGCTCTCGGACATTCTTTCCTGTCATTGCACTATGGCCTGACAGTGCTTTCCCTGCCGCCATTGTATTTCTTCTTTCGGCAAAATCATATGCAGATGCATTATATATGTTTGCCCGGTGCATCGGCTTATTGCTCTTCGGATGGATAAATTCACTGATATCTATATCATCCGAATTTGTAAACCTTCTGTCCGACGGTGCAGTCTGACCCGCAAACATGCCTTTTACCTTTACTTCCTCTTCTTCATCAATTCCGGCTATTATAGATATCAGTTCATTAATACTGAAATTATCCCTCTGGACCATAGCATTTAACTCGTAAGCACTCTTCACAAGCTGCGCATCATCATAATCAATATATGAAATTATGCTGTCTGCCAACATTCTTAAATCTGACTGAAGATGGCCATCTCCAATAGGATTATAACAAAAATAAAACTTATTCCTGTCAATATCTGTATAAATATATTCCGGCAATGCCATAATATATTCTGTATCCAGAAGATATTCTTCCAGTCGTTCGCTCAAATTCCTTAGTGACATCACAAGGTTCTTAAAGTGTCCTCGCTTCATCTTGCCTGCTTCAAACATTTTATCTAGTGCCTGCTTAGATGAGATGTCATATAAAAGTCTGGATTTATTGTTAAATGACTCCAAATGCACGTCCAGCAGCCCTGCGATCTTATTCTTAAGAATCATTTGAAGTGCAAATTCATCCGCAGCAGCTGCATCCAGATCCTCCAGTATCATGCAATTTCCATTTAAGCCTTGCTTATAACTAACATTCATCTCTGCTCTCCGATGCATATTGTAAAAGTTTATTACTCACTGTAAGCACATTCATTTGACTTTCGATATTTCGGATGCGCCCTCAATAATAGCCTTATACAAAAGTAATGTTTTTCTTCCCGACAGATTGGATATATCTATCTCCTGGTTTAGATTTTCTGTTTCCTCACCCAATATGGCTCTCATCATTGCTGTCGGAAGATTTATATGTGCAGATGCTGATGCATATGCCTTATTGTCAGACCCGCTTAAGGACGAACTTATGTCAGTTGCTGCTATCATTCGATCAGACAGCAGCTGTGTCATACCCGTGGTTATTTCCTGCTCATTTTTGCCTATATTTCCCGCATTTTCCAGCAATGCATAATCACTTACTGCTGTCATCGTAACCTTGTCATGCACATAAAATGTCAGAAATATTACCGCTACCATGATTACCATTACAAGCGGCACTATAACAGCTGCCTCTAGTGTGAAGCTGCCCGAAAATGTTCTGATTTTTCTGCCCCATGAGCTTGTATTTTTTCTTATTCTCATCATGTTTATTTCCATTATGCAGTAAGCTCCTACAGGTTTCTTTATTACGGGAAACTGTCTGTTTCTGCCGGTGCTTTTGCGATCGTTATATTTGTAAACCTTATACATGAAATGCTGAATTTCAGACAAGCATTGCTTTTAAGAGGACATAAGCTCCCAATATAAACGGAGCGAATGCTATCCTGTCAGTTCGTTTTTTTATCTTTGATGCAAGTAAGATCATTGAGCAAACTGCTGCCAGCAATAATGAACTTGCAATAAGGATTATATTATTCATCCATCCCAAAAATATTCCTGTAATTATAAATATAAGCCCGTCTCCGTATCCTACAGCTTCTCGGCTGGCATATCCTATCAGCAAAATAGCATTTCCAGTCAACGCGCCATATAAAATCTGCATTATGCTGTCTTTGTTGACAACAGCTGCAGCGATGCCGGATGCTGTACCTGCCAAAATCAATATCATGCTTATTTTCTCAGTTTTATAATCTTCATATGCTGCAGCTGCAAGAAATATAAGCGCAGCTGCAGCTGATATATTTGAAACATATTCCATTTTTCATCTAAGCTTAAATACCTATTTGCCGGTGCTCTGTGATTTGCACTTTGAACATACACGCATACCATCTACCTCAGAAATGTCATGCTCTACTACCGTCCGCTTTAAGCCGCTGCAGCTTAAGGAGGAATGCCAGTTTGTCCCGTAATTCGTTACATATACGGTATCAAAGTCTCCCGTGGATGCACATTCTGCGCACCTGTCATATTTAGAACCACTGGAGTTTCTCTTTTGGGAAAGCTTACTATATGATACGGAATGAATTGACAGATCCAGATAATGGCACGAAGCTGACAGATGATATACCGATCCGGTGGGAGTAACATAAACTGTTTGTTCCTCGCCATTTTCTGAAGTTCCGTCCGAATTCTTCACCAGAGATTCTCCCGTCCATACATGGCTTCTCATCCTCTGAACAAGCCTTAATGTTCCCCAGCCGGATGGCACCCACGGGACCTGATAATCATAGCTTGTTACAATATCCAACATTCCGTCTGCTTCATCGAAGGTGGAATTATATGTATATAATCCACTTGTTCCGCCCTTGATTCTTGACCTACTTATAAGCAAATTAAGATTAGAATCAGAGAGAAGATACATTTTCATAGTAGTCGGATTTATGCCTAATGACACCAGCGTAGATGTCTGCTGATCCGCACTGTCAGATTCCTTTTCTTTAACTGACGAGGCATGTTCAAGTGCATATGCCGTCTTACCTATGCTTCTTGAAGCTTCTTCCATTGATACCTGGATATTGATCTGAAGATTCAAAATAACAAGAAAGCTGATAAGTGATATGCAAAACATCATAAAAAGCGGAACAGATAGGGCTGCTTCAAGGGTAAGGCTGGCCCGCTTGCCTTGACGTAATCCTGAAAAGACAAAATAAAGAGGACGAAGGATTTCATATCGACTGAATTTATGAAGACCCTTTTTTCGTTTTGAACATCGTTCGTATCTGATTAACTTTATTGATGACTGTACTGTAAAATTGCGCAATTTACGTCCTCTTTACTGCCTTATCTATCACCAATGCCCAAATATTCATACAGGTTGAATTCAAAATCACTTCCCTCGCCTCACGGCAAATGTTCATATCTAATATGAATATTCCTGCGCATACGTGAACCCATATCTTCCATCGTTGTTTCCGACAATATTTTTTACAAATCCAAATGATGAAAACATCTGTGCGGCACTATAGTTTGCCTGAAGTTTTATGCTGCTGATACATCCGCTCATTCTAAACAATTGGTTGTATTTTTCGCACATATTAACCTGTATCATATCCATTGTTCTGTAGGCTTCATCTGCAAGACCCTCCGTAAGGAGCATTACTCCCAGATATTCCTTGTAGTCCAGGCCGGAATCACTAGATGCCGCCGGAATGATACTCTTGCTGAAATTCTTAAGACCTATCGCAGATATACTCCATTCTGCCGGATTTTTTATCAATGATATTTTGCCTCCTGACATGATTGCCTTAACATCGCATAATGCTTCCGCAAGACACCATACGCTCATAACTACGGAGGCGATAATCTGTACCAAAAATTCCAGTCCTGTCCAGCCAATTATCGCATGAGACAGTGTCTGTACCTCTGACATCTTGGATGAATCCGCTGCAAAACTCATCATATTAAGCCCTGATCTTAGCAAAACCAGATCTCTTACTACTATTTCGAGATTATCCTTATCGTTATTTTTCCCGGCAAGTACATATTCGGCTTCATATTTAAGGGAGGTGTCTTCTTTCGGATCCAAATAATTGCCAAAATGTTCCAGCACATACTCACCCAGCATTACTTTTTTATAAGATGAGGATAATATGCTGCCTCCCGAACCCGACCTTTGGACTGTTTTAGACGGCAAATCCTGCACTTCAATTGATTTTCCTGATATATGACCGTCTGTCATGACAGCAAGAAGACCATTATTAAAAATGTCACCTATAGTTGAAATGAATCCCGTGTCCTCAACCTGCACAGCCTCCTCGCTGGCATTTAGTCCCAATTCATCAACATCAAATGACACAAATGCAGCCTTGCAAAAATCAATAGTATCCTTGGTCGCTATCAGATCCTGTCCGCTTGTTCCCGTTCCTATTTCATTTATGAGAAGATTCAGACTTTTTATCTTTTCACTGTATTCATTGGCTTTTTCCAGATTTTCCGTAACCTTATAATAATCTGCTTCCTTGTCTGCACTCTTAAGTCTTAAATCCTCAAGCTGTGCTTTTATTGCTTCAACAGCCTCATCGCTGTATTCATCCTCTGACAGTTCCAATTGCTCTTCTAAGTCTGCAATTGCGGCCTCTGCCTCAGTCATTCCTTCATAATAATTCTGAGACTCCGTTTGGATAGTTTCAAGTTCTGATTCATATTGGCTTTTGGCAGCCCTCAGGGACCAGTAGTCTATATCAAACTGTGCAACATACAATACATTGCCGCTTTTTTCATAATTTTCCAGGTTTTCCTTCATATCACCTAAAATTGTCTTAGGATTGTATGCTATGCTTTTAACTCTGTCTGTCGCTTGCTGTATCTTAGCTACCGAATTGCCCACCTTCAAAAACACATCCTGGTATTGGTTTATCTTCTCTATAAACGCCGCTACCTTCTGTCCAGCCCCTGCCTGCGTGAAATTCTCAAGGATTTTCTCCATGGCTTCCTTACTCAGAAAATACAGCATATAGTCGCATACTTGCTCTGTAAAAACCATGCCATTATCATCTGTGATCCACTCAACATCCTCAATTGCAGAAGCCTCAAATGAAGCCTGCAGCAAGTCCGCATCCCAATATACGTCAAGTCCTGATAATTTCAGATTATTCTGAATATAATCATTAAAATCTGCCGTAAATTCTGCCTCATCCTTCCACAATGCCATGATGCCATATTCGTCAAATATTTCAGATGCGAATTCAGCGAAGCACGAATCTGCAGCCATATATGTAATTC
>CAVAJR010000038.1:0-4354 GCA_963589005.1 Bacteroidaceae bacterium
ATGTATAGACCTTACCTTCCGTCCATCAGATAAGATTCGCTACATCGTTCTTAAAAATGAACGAAATTATGTCATTTTACCTAAGACGCATCCTCTTTCCCAAGCAGATGAAATATCACTTGAGCAGCTGAAAAATGAAAACTTTATAACTATTTCTGCTGCCAATGATTTCGATATCACTGACCTATATACGCGTTGTTCAAAATATAATTTTGAACCTCATGTCACATTCGGAGTAAGTTCCTTAAATACAGTCTGTTCCGAGGTCGCTGTAGGAAATGGCATAGCTGTATTAATGGGCATCATGGTGCCAAAAATTTTCGAAAATGACCTTGTCAAGGTAAAATGCATTGACCTTCCGGCTAACAATTTTATCATTGCCTGGAACAGCCGCGTTGAATCAGAGGCACTTAAAAAAGTTATTAATTCTATGCAGAATTACAAATGGTTTGATGATTGATATTCCCGCTTATATGCAAAACCAGCTGCGTTTAATACAGCTGGTTTTGCGGAGATCTTTGAAGAGAATTTTAGCTCATCTACAATCATAGGGGGAACTATTTATAGAGATATAATTATCCTTCAATCATATATAAATTATTTGCAATTAATGATTTCCTGAGGAAAATGATGCATTTTTACTGCACCATTTTCTGTTATCCTAAAATTATCTGCGCAAGTGCACATTGCATATCTGTTAACAGCTGCCGGATGCAGCACTATGAACATATCCTTTTCAAGCTTCATTGTTTCGCCTGGCATAAATCCGGGGCGTTCTATCAGATCATATCCCTGCCCATGCGCAAACAATCTCTCCTCGGAAGCATATCCGTCACTCTCAAGAAATTTATTCAGTGCATTGAAAATTGCTGTTGGTTCATTGCCAGGACGCAGCATATCCTGGCACATTTTCTGTGCGTCCACTGCCTTTTTCCATGCCGCTTTCAATTCATCGCTTGCTTCTCCCAGCGTGAAGGTTCTCTGAAGTTCCGCAAAAAAGCCTCCCGGACCAGATGATTCTATAAGCACTGAAATATTATCGCCATCCTCAATTGTCCTTCCTTCATATAACAAAGGAAGCTGCCCACATACTGTATTCATCGGGCTTGAAGAAACTGTAAGGAAAAATTGTCCCTCTGCACCCTTTCTAAGGCACAAGTCATGAATGGCATTTCTGATTTCATATTCTTTTTTCCCAGGTTTAATAAGCCCTGCAACCTGCTCCATTACTTCATCTTCCAGATCGCATACTGCCTGAGCGATTTCAAATTCTTCCTGAGACTTGACAGCCTTGATAAAATCTATTTCATCTGTTACATCGACGAAATTACAGTCACTGAGTTCCTGCATAACTTTATTATACAAACATGCATGTACTCTTCCCAAATTGATCCAGCCTATGTTTTTCTTGCCAGTTTTACGTATTTCCTCTGCTATTATCGCTCCGTCCACCTCATTTGTGGGTGCAATAGTTCTGAAATATGCCCTTCCTATGGCTGTTTTTATTCCTCGTCTCATAAATTCCGGCGGCAATGGCCTGCTGAATCCGCTGGAATTTATCATGATCATACCGTCATCCTTCTGAAAAATGATGGATTCCGGATATCCCGCCTGCACATCACTGAACCATCTTACATATCCGCCCAGATCCTGACCTTCATTCATCATGATCAGCAGATCCAAACCTTTTCTGCTCATCATCTCTCTTACAAGCGTCCATCGTCTCTCCAGTTCTTTATCGGATACCGGATAAAGAAATCTTTCGCCTAAGGGTGTTCTGTCTAACATATTATTTCCTCATCTTTCTGGTTGTCACATACTGGCTGACATACCACTAATCTGTTTTTTGCTTTTCTTTGTAATAAAATATTGACGAATGCGCTCTTGATTTGATGAATATGCAATAATGATAAATAAGAAAATTCCGTTAGCAACTGTCTGCAGTGTCGAGGTAATGCCAATTGACATCAGCCCCGCCGCCAACATTTTAACCGTGAGCGAACCAATATATATACCGATTGTAATATTTGAATATCTGGCTATGAACATACCAATAAATACAGGCAGCATTGCTTCAAATACAGTATTTGCCGTTCCCATATCTACACTTACTTCCACAGCACCCCTGAATGACGTATATACTACTGCTGCAACACCTGCAAAAATTCCGCACATTAAATAGCTGAACATAATGTCCTTGTTTTCACTTATGCCAAGGCTTTTGGCTACAGGTGTATTGTTGGCCATCGACCTGTTGTTATAACCAAATCTTGTAAATGTATAAATGATAAAATGTATTGCAGCAAATACAATTGCGATAATGAAGATCCATGGTGACTGTCCGAGCATGGTCATGTTTGATCCAACCTTGATATGAGCTCCATGTCCGCCCCATACTATGGTTTCGGCTGTTTCATATACCATCAGCAGACCAAAACTTGTTACCAATGTCGGTGCACCGATTCCGATCTGAATTACGCCATTGAATAATCCGAACAGAATTCCGAAAATCAGACAGAACAGGAGCATTCCCCATGGTCCCCATCCGATATCCTGTGAAATATTAGCGCCTATAATGCCGCCTAGTATTACCATTGAACCAACAGAGAAATCCCATCTCTTATTAAGCATATTAAACGACATAGCCCAACCTACTAAAGCGTTTAAGACTGACTGCTGTAATATAATATTCATACTTCCCCATGTACCAAAAGCACTTCCTGTTGTTACTTTTGCCAATAAGAAAAATATAATATAGACTATCGCCGGTATTGCTATGGTTTTTAATATATTTAATAAAATGCCTGTTATTCCTTTGGATTTCATAAGAATTTCCTTTCATCCGTATTCTCACCAGACAAAAGTCCGGTGAGAATACAATATAAGATTATTTCTGTGCCAGATATTCGAGTGTATATCCATCCATGAATTCTACAAAGCTGTCATAAGTAGCATCTGGATTGAAAGCTGCCAGATTTTCCTTAATCTGGTCAATAGTATAAGGATTTTCCTCCATTGCACCTGCAACGTATGTCAGATAATCTTCTGCATTGGATACATAGATCGTCTCAAGTGAGTAATTACATTTGCCTTCTTCCATCATCTGATGGCCTGTCATTGCATTATACAGATTAATAAATGCGAATATTGCATTTACAGGTGTGCCTACACCAAGAACTGCCAGAGCACCCGTTTCAAATAAATCTTCTGCACCTGCTTCTTCACGGAATCCTGCGAATTTCATAGTATCTTGCTTGCCGGCTGAAATAATAGGCTGCATGCACTCTTCGATACCGCCTGCCAGAGCAATGATTGCATCAAGATCCGGATACTGAGCAACAATATTCTGTGCTGATTCTGTTAAGTTGTAGGCAAGTCCTTCTACCACAAGTTCAATGCCAGTCTCCTCAACGCCTTCCTTAACGCCTTCATAACGTCCGTCGTGCATATCTGATGTTCCCATCGGCAGAGAAATTAAGCCCAGCCTCTGTACTCCATACTGTTCAGCAAGTACATGAACCATTCCTCGTGTTGATGCTGCATCATCATTTCCTACTGCGCCTGCATAATATGGAGAATCCTTAACCTGTTCATAAACATCTTCCTTAAGGACAGATCCACATATTGAATAATAAATCTCATGCTGTTCACAGAATTCTACTTCATTAACGGTATTGAATGTCGGCATAGAAATAATGCCCTTCACCCCTGCTGCCGCAAAATTCTCCATGGCCTCATTCATTTCTTCAGTTTCCTGAGCAGCTGCATAGTTAAATTCTATATTTAACTCTTCTCCGATTGCATCAAGATACTGCTTAACAGTCAATCCATAACCATTCTCTGTAAAAGTCAGAACAACGCCTACTTTCATCGGCTCCTGTGCCTCTCCTGCGAATACTGTCATTGAGCCTAATAGCATAATTACTGACATTACAATCGCAAACATTCTTGAAATCTTTCTCATAAATACCTTTCCTTTCTACTGATCATTTTGTTGTTATCTAAACAGCAGACCGATTCCTGCTGCCTAAACCTATTTTCTTGACAAGCCCTGCAAATGATTCTGAACTGCCTCTATAATTAACAAATACTACTATAAGGAATACTATTCCCTTGATGCCCTCAGTCATAAGATCATCCATTCCCAGGATTACCAGTCCATTTCCTATAATAGTAAGTATGAGCGGACCGCATATTGCACTTACTATATTGCTTCTATATCCACCCTTTGGTGGAAGTCCGCCCAGCATCAGAGCTACGATAACCTCCAGCTGCAGACCATTTGCAAATCCTGTTGACATACGTCCCGTTCTGCACAATAAGAAAAATGCAGCTATTCCTACGCATATACCAC
>CAVAJR010000038.1:4364-15172 GCA_963589005.1 Bacteroidaceae bacterium
CCACTTATCATATAAGCAAGAATTCTATATTTTTTTACGTTTATGCCGGACTGCTCAGCAGCGATTGAATTCTCACCTATAGCCTTATTGTATCTTCCGATTAACGATTTACTGAGCAGCAATGCTGTAATTATCAATACCACTATAAGAACGATTATTTTTACCGGCCAAGATTTGAATGCACTCACATCAGCCGAAAGCGTAACCGCATTGGTTGCAATTACAGCCATAACAATGCCCCTGCAGACATTCATCATGCATATAGAAGAAATAAATGCCGGTACTCCAAATACTACCGTAAGTGTTCCTGTTATCATGGAACAAAGCATACCTACCAATACGCAGACTATTCCGCATAAGATCACCGGAAGTCCTGCCTGCATAAGAAGCCCTGCAATTAAGCCGGCAAATGCCATTACTGAGGCGCAGGAAAAATCTATTCCGCCATGAGCAAAGACAAATACAAGTCCCATTGCCAGCAATGCCAATGAATATGATTGATTCAGCAGCGTCTGCATATTATTAGCAGTGTAAATTTTTCCACCGGTAACTATTCCAAAAACAACAACTACAAGGATCAGACCTATAATAGGAGTTACTATATTTCTGTTTTTCTTAATAATTTCTTTCATCTGTCTGCTCCTGTTAAATCATATATTGGATTATATCCTGTTCTGTGATGTTGCCATTTCTTTCGAATTCTTTTGTAATGCGTCCGTCCTTCATTACCAACAGTCTGTCACTCATTCCAATCAATTCTGCCATTTCTTCTGATATCATTATGATCGACTTACCTTGATTTTTCAGTTCTTCAATCAGACTGTACATTGCACTCTTTACACCAATATCAACGCCTCTTGTAGGGCAGTCAAGAATTAATACATCTGCTCCGGTTGCAAGCCATTTTCCAAATACAACCTTCTGTTTATTTCCTCCTGACAGACTGTTTACATTTGCATTCATGCTGCTGCATTTTATACTGAGTCGTTTTATCTCTTCCTCAACCATAGGATTCTCCTTCCTTGAGGAGACAAATCCTCCCTTGCTGATTTTCTTAAGAGATGCCAGCGTTATGTTATTCTTTATCGTTGTTGTCAGAAGAAGTGCTTCTACGTCCCTGTTTTTGGATACATATCCTATTCCGTGCTTTACTGAGCCCCATGGATTTTCTATTATGTAATCGCCTACCCCTTCCTTAAGCTTAACACTGCCTTTTATAGGTTTATCTATTCCGTACAGAATTCTGCCCAATTCATGCATTCCGCTCTCGGTCAAACCTCCTATTCCCAGTATCTCCCCTTTATGAAGCTTAAGGCTTATGCCATTAAGGACTTTTTCTGTCATAATATCTGACACTTCCATAACAACAGTGTCACTTACCGTGCCATTAATATCTTCTCTGTAATAACTTCCTGACATATCTCGTCCAACCATCATATTCTTGATTGCTATGCCAGTCATTTCTTCTTTCTCTAATCTGCCTATTTTAATGCCGTCCCTGAGAACAACCACGCTGTCACAATGCGCCAGTATTTCATCTATATCGTGAGATATAATTATTACAGCCTTGCCCTCGTCACGCATTTTATGCATATTTGAATAAATTATGTCTCGTCCATACGCAGACAGCGCCGTTGTAGTTTCATCAACGATCATCAGATCCGGATCATCATCCAATGCCCTTGCTATTTCGACAATCTTCTTGTCCTCCTGGTTCAAAACATTTATCGAATCACTGGCATTCATGTTGCTAATGCCTACTTTTCTGAGAGCATTCTGAGCCGACTCATTCATCGCCTTTCTATTAACAAACGGCCCTTTCATGAAGAATTTTTCTTTGCCTGCATAAATATTGTCTGTAATCGAAATATTAGGTATGGTTCCGGCTTCCTGCACGATCATGGCCACGCCCTTTTTCTGACCATCTATCGGGTTTTCCGGCTGATACAGCTGACTTTTTTTATACATTGCACCACTGGTTGGAGGCTGAATTCCTGCAATAATAGAACTCAGTGTCGACTTGCCCGATCCATTTTCACCTATCAAGCCGCATATTTCTCCACCGTAAAACTCTATTGATACATCTGTCAGCGCCTTAGTTGGTCCAAATTCCTTGCATATATTTTCGACCTTTAGAATAACTTCCTTCATAATCGGCACTTTTTACCTTTCTACTATATAGATTTCATTGCTTGTCTTATTAAGGCTTACAACTCCATCTTTCTTCACCAGAAACATTGTTCCTGGTCCAAATATTCCCGGTTTTCCTTCTGTCCATCCCGGCATTGCTGCTCCAGGATGAAGTACGAACAGCATTCCCTCCTGCAGGATAAAATCTCTGTTGTATGAGAAGGTAGCTTCATCCATCTCATAACCGCTTAAATGTCCGCACGGTCCCGTAATAAAGTCCTTTCTTCCTGACAAAAATCCCTTCTGTTCGATATAATCATCAATCGAATTAACTAAATCCTTGGCATTTGTACCTGGCTTAACCATTTGAACAGAGGTTAGGATTGCCTCATTAACCGCATTAAACATATCCTTATATTCCTGTTCCGGTTCTCCGAATGAATATATTGCTATCTTCTGAAGCCAGCAGCCTCTGAAGCATACGGTTATTTCCACTACCATCTTATCGCCCTTTTTAATAGGCTTAGGCAAATGGTCTGACGGTATCGCCGGTGCGCTGATATCTGTCTTGTCAGCATTCAGCAATATAAGCGAATCCTCTGCACCTCTGCTTAACATCATGTTTTGCAAGATTGCCTTTACTTCCATCTCATACATACCCGTATGCAATAGTTTAGGAAGTTCTCTGACACATGTATCTACAATATCGATAGCCTCTTCTATGATGTTTAGATATCCGCCGCTTTTTATACGCCTTTGCTGTCTGAACTTATCTGAAATATCAACTATCTCAACAAAGTCCAATGCCTTACTGAAAGCTTCATATAATCCGAATGGCAGAGCTTCGGTATTAAATCCAACTCTCTTTCCAGCCATTCCTTTCTCATTAAACGCCTTAATAACATTCGGTATTGTCATTAACGCATATTCTTTTATCCAATAATCATCAATATTCTTTTTTACAGGTGTCAGGATATATTCTCTTCCCTCATTGCCTTGAAAAAATATTGCAGTGCCATGTCGTGGGATCAATCCGAATACTCCCCACCCTACTGCAAACTCACCATTTACATATTTCATTGCAGCATCTCCGGATACAAACAGTCCCTCCAGCTGCTGCTCATCCATAAGAGCATAGAGCTTCTCGTAATTAGTTCTCTTATCCTGTTCCGTTAATAGTTTTTCCCTGATCATCTCTGTTCCCTGCCTTCTGCAATTGTCGTGCGAATTAGTATCTCTTATGTACTGCATACATTCTTGCACAATTTTTTTCATGTGTACAATTCAAAAAAATATTTAAGTATGAATTTTTTCTATTCATGTTTAAGGCTAATATGCTATAATTTTGCCGAATTGTTACGAGATATTGCTGTAACTTTCGGAGGGAATATGAATCTGACACATTTAAAATATTTTATATCTATTGCTGATACGCTATCATTTACCGAGTCATCTAAGAGGTTATTTGTTTCTCAGCCTACACTTTCTCATGGCATAAACTCACTGGAAACAGAATTAGAAACTAAGCTCTTTATCAGGAGACATCACTCACTTGAACTCAGTCCTGCCGGTGAGAAGCTTTATGTAATCGCTTCTCAGATAGTTGCATTAGTTAATAAGGCATATGACGAAGTAAAACCTGCCCTTGATCCTGATAGTGCATCACTTCGCATAGGATTTATGACAGACCTTCTTCCCATGTGTTTCACAACAATGCTGTCTCCTTTTTTGTTATCCAATCCAACTATCAAATCTCACCTGGATCAAAATTATGTAGTTGAACTTCATACCAAGTTGGAGGAGGAAAAATTAGATATTATTATCACCCGTGAATCATCTCTGATGGATATTCCCGTTCCGAATAGTGCAACCATTATGCTGTTGGAGGATGAATTTTGTCTCGCCGTTCCTATAAACCATCCCGCTGCAAGATTTGATGAATTAGACGATTTGTCCATATTTAAGGATGATTTCTTTGTTGCGATGAACCCGGAATATACATCTCCTCTCACAGACAAGCTGATACGAATATGCCGCAACAGAAATTACCAGCCTAAATTTCTCACCACTGAATCTATGCTGGATATTGTGCTTGCACAAGTATCTACCGGCGTAGGCATAACAATTACGCCTAGATCATACCTGGCATTTAAGAATTACCCGAATATAAAAATAATCAATCTGTCGCCAGGCGATGACATCATAAATAATATTGTTGCATGTTATCTGAAAGGCAACCGCAGTCCATCTCTTAAACTCTACAAGGATTTCCTCAGGCAGAGCAGAAAAGAACATCTGATAAGGGTTGAGAATCAGACAGCATTTGTCAAGTAAAACAATATGACAAAAAAGAGGCGCCATCACTGAATAAATTTCAGCGCAGCAGCCTCTTTTTTAGGGAGTATTCTATTATGTCGAAAATTAACTGATTTTAATATTTATTTGCCATGTTAATTTCGTTAATCAACGCATCTCCTTGTTCAAACCTCCTAAGGTTTTCACAGAATTGTTCCACTGCCCTGTCGATATATTTTGTGCTGTCAGCAGCACAATGGGGAGTGATTATAACATTTGGCATATCCCATAACGGATTGTCTGGATTAAGCGGTTCGGGATCTACTGCATCTAATGCCGCCCCCGCGATGATTCTGTCTTGAAGCGCATATATCAGATCATCTGTTTTAACTACTGCCCCTCTGGCAATGTTGATCAAAACCGCCTCTGGTTTCATGGATTTCATCTCTTCAATTCCTATCAATCCTCTTGTTGCATCTGTAAGAGGTGTAAGAATTACAACAAAGTCTGCCACCGACAAAGCCTTCTTCAATTCCGTATCAGGTATTACCTCATCGTAATTTTCCAACGCAGTAACAGTTCTTTTTACTCCGACAACCTTCATTCCCATAGCCTTAGACAGTCTCGCAACCTCAGAGCCGATGGACCCGGCGCCAACAATTGTTACCGTAAGTCCTTCCGCATCTCTGAATGGTTCATTAACTATTTTGGACCATACATGATTTTCCTGGCGTCTTTGAAGTTCCTTCGAATGTCTCAAAAAACTTATCATGTAACCAATGGTTGTCAGTCCCATTGTTTTTCCATGTATTCCCTTGGCATTGGTCAGCTTAATCGGAAGATCCGAGATAGAAGAATCCATGATCGGGTTAACTCCGGCTGAAAATGAATTTATCCATTTTAATTTTTTTGACTCAATACAGTATCTGACCGGCATTTCTCCTGATCCGCCCCAGATGAACAATACATCCCCGTCATATCCCTTCTCAAAGGCCTCCTGCTCATTTCTGCACCAGAAAACATTCCCGGAAATACATTTTTTAATCTTTTCAATATGGCTCTCATTAACGACCATCGGAACCAAATCCGAATCTTTAAACATTACTACTACATCTGCCATGTTATCTCCTCCGTTAGCCCAGTATCCATGTTGTAATCTGCGGGAAGAACGCAATTATGAGATCAACTACTATCATAGTAATTATGAAAGGAATACAGTTTTTAGCCAATTTATGCATTTTCGAACCTGATACCGTCATACCTGTAAATAACACCGTTCCGAACGGAGGCGTTACAAATCCTATGCAAACTGTAACCGTCATAATAATACCAAAATGTATAGCCGAAAATCCCAGTTGATTAATTACAGGAAGGAACATCGGAATAGTGATAAGCAGTATAGGTGTTGCTTCCATGAAACATCCCATAATAAGAAGGATTACGATAATAAGGATCATAACGACATACTTATTATCTGATACGCCAAGAAGTGCATTTACTACCAATGAAGGGATTCCCGCTCTTGATATTACCCATGCAAACAATCCGGCTGATGCAACAATGTACATAACATTTGCTGTACTGATGGCAGACCTCTTCAAAAGCTGCGGTATGTCCTTAAACTTGATTTCTTTGTAGACAAATTTACCAATAATAAACGAATACAATACTGCAACTACAGCTGCCTCTGTCGGAGTCGCAATGCCTGCATAAATCGATCCAAGAATAATTGCCGGAGAGCCAAGTGCTGGTATGGCCTTAACAACTGCCCAGAGAGCCTTTTTAACCGTAAGCTTTTCTCCAGGTTCGCATACCATAGATGCACGTCCTACGCCCTTATATCCACGTTTCTTGCAGATCACGTATGCCACAATACATAATGCTATGAGCATATAAATTCCTGCAGGTACGCCTAATAAATACAGATCAGTTAATGAAACGTTAGCATTTACAGCATATATTACCATTGCAGTACTCGGCGGTATAATAGGTCCCAAAACGGCTCCTGCACAGAATACTGATGTGGAGAAATCACGGTCATAACCTGACTCAAGCATATAAGTAAGCATGATTGAGCCTATTGTTACGCAGCATGCCATTGCTGATCCTGTCATTGCTGCAAATACAGCACATACAAGCAGTGTTACAAATGCCAGACCACCGTGTACTCCGCCGACAATCATATTACATACCGCCACCAGCCGCTTGGCTATTCCGCCCTTGGCCATCAAATCGCCGGCCAAAATAAAGAAAGGTATACACAATAAGGCAACTACGTCACAGCCTGCAAACATACGCTGAACTACAGTCATAAGAGGAATGCCCTCCATGACAAGATATAATATACTCGAAAGTCCGAGGGATGTCGCGAAATTAACACCAAGTGCAAGAAGGACAATTGCTGTTACTAAGAAAATAATGGCTGATGTACTCATTATTTGTTACCTCCTTCTTGATCTGCTTGTACTTCTGTATCTTCCTTTTTCCCTATACGCATTACAATTCTTGTAATATATCCCCACGCTGAAAGGATCATAGAAATAGGGAAAACCATATACTGAACTACATTACTTATGCCTGTATTGGCAGATACACCCCTTGCAGCAATGCTTAACTGGCTAAAGCTAAAATAGAAGATCGCTGCAACGAATATCAATCCAAAGATATCCTGTATTATCATAAGCACTTTTTTAGACTGTCCTTTAAAGGCATCCTCCAGAATCGTAACCTTGACATGATCAGAATTGAAGATAATCCAGGCTGCGCCTAAAAATACCATCCAGATCATTCCATATCGTGTAAGCTCTTCTGTCCATGTAAATCCTGCTGAGAATATATATCTGGCAAATACCTGTATTGAAAATGCAACTATCATCCATATAAAGAGAACTATCATGAGAAAACTCAATATTTTCGAGATAATCGCATTGATTTTACCAATTGCTTTCATCTTATCCTCCGAAATTGAAAGTGATACGTTTTTTAATTGAGGTCCCTGATATTCAGTTCAGGGACCTCTGTGGTTATTTTATGGAAGCAAAACTGTTATTTAGCTAAATCCTCAATTGCTGCAACATCATCAGCTGCATCATATTTAGCAATAAATGATTCATAGACTGGTTCTGCTGCCTCTCTGAGACCGTCCTTTTCCTCATCTGTTAATTCATAAACCTCAACAGTTGTTCCCTTTTCGTTATTTACCATGCTGTCAAGAGCTTTCTCATTTTCCTCCTGAAGGGCTGCTGTTCTTTCTGCTGCTGCCTCAATAGCTGCTGTCGAGATCGCATCCTGAAGATCTGTTGTTAATCCCTCATACAGAGAATTGTTAATTGTAAGGCCATTAAAATGAACTGCATATTCCATGATTGAGATATATGGTGCAAATTCATAATATCCATCAGCCATTGCAACATTATTTACATTGTCACAAGCATCAATTGTTTTCTGCTGAAGAGCTGTAAGAACCTCTGAACCTGCCATTGTCATAGCTGAAGCTCCCCATGTATTCCATGTATCAACGTAAACTGTAGAGCCTGTGCATCTTGTCTTAACTCCGGCCAAATCTGCTGCTGAATGAACAAATCCCTTGCTTGATTCGAAGTTTCTGTAGCCAACTGCCTGCATGCAGAGCATCCTTGCGCCTGTTGCTTCACCGAAATCATTCATAAGATTCTTAGCAATGTCAGACTCTAAAAATGCATAGATGTGATCATAGTCCTTGAAAAGGTATGGCAGGTCAAGGATCATGAACTTCTCATAATACTGTGACATGATAGGTGTGTTATTAACAGCCATATCAAGAGCACCGGCCATAACTAACTCTAATGATTCCTGGTCATTTCCTAACTGTCCGCCCATTACGATTTCAACCTGAACAGCACCATCTGTTGCAGCTTCAACCTTCTCCTTGAAAGCTGATGCAAGCAAATGCAGCTGGTTTGTTTCACTGGCAGCGAAATGGCTGAGCGTAAGCTTTAATGGATTTTCAGCTGAATATTTACCATAGTCAGCTGCCTCGTCCGCACTAACCGGCACGAACATTGCCATCGTCATGATTGCACAAATTATTAATGCGATAAATTTCTTCATTGTAAAGTTCCTCCTTTTATTTTCACAATTGCCCCTTCGGCAAACCTTCTCAATTAGTATTCTATAATCGTTAATTCCTGCGGAGTGCGTGTTACTCTCCTTGCGCTCTCCTTGCCAACCAGATAATTATCACAAGCGATTGCAAAGTGTCCCATTTCTATCAGCTCAGGATGAATTGCCAAGAACATATTCTCTCTTATTTCCATATCTTCATCTGGGCAAATAGCCGGTGACTCCATCATATCGTATCCCTGGCTGTGACCAACAAAACGGCCGTTTGGCTTGAATCCATAATTTTCTGCAACAAAATCGCTGTAGATCTTATCCAGTTCTCTTCCTGTTATACCCGGTCTTGCAGAATCAGCAACAAGCTGCTGTCCCGCCCTTGCAGCCTCATAAACCTTGGCAAAATCCGGATCCGGTTCTCCAAGTACAAATGTACGGGCAAGTTCTCCATATATTCCGCCCGGAGCTGCAACCTCTATCATTACAGTAACCGCGTCTCCTACTTCGATGCGTCTGTGAGCTGCAAATGTTCTGAAGAATGCTATGCCGCCGCCATTTGCCTTTGAACCTACTGCTACATTTCCGTTATATTCACATCCGCTGTATCTTGAAGCAGTTTCTATCTCTGTCAGAATGTCATTTTCAAGTCTTCCCGGACGGATCATCGCAGGAACCATATCCATCAGCTGTTCGTGAACTCTTACGCATTTTTTAGCTAACACAATTTCTTCTTCATTCTTAACAGCCTTCAGATAACTGAATTCCTTCGAAATGTCCACGAGCTCAATTTCATCCATGTTAGCAAGCAGCTCCTCTACGGTTGATGCCTTAAAGCACTGCTTATAAACAATACCAACTCGTTTCATGTGCATAGCCTTCAATTCACGTGCGATATATTTTCCTTCGTAACTGTCCGTGCAAGGAAAACATTGGCAATATGGAAGAACAATTAATCTGTCTACGTTTCTGAAATTGCACTGTCCAGCCGGATCTTGCATTACACCATGATTTATCATGGTCATATTGCCTTCAGCCGGAACGATCAATGTTGTTCCATACTCATGGCATCTTGCATCTGTAAGATATCGGATCACCCCATCGAATTGTGTCTGATGTGCCTCCAGAATCGCTCCATCCAGATTCTTGTCCTTAATTATTTTCTGCAGTCCCGTCAGATGCTCCTTCAAAGTCTTATCAGAAATCGGATAATCATATCTTGGTCCCGCTAATTTCATTTCAGGCATTTTGTTTCCCCCTCCTTCATTTTTTATTATTTTTATATAATTTGGACATAAAAAAATCTGTAAACTGCTATACAAAATTGCCAAAGTTTTTTGTATCACAGTTTACAGATTTTTTCTTATGTCCTACTCATGTGCATTTTTAATGCAAATGTGTACTCTGCGGCATTTATATCATTTGCCTGTCCGCATTATTGCCCATGTTCCTTATGATAATCCTTGTTCAATATTCTGGTTACTTGCACTCTCGAGCAGCCAACCAGCTCCGAAAGCTGGGCATGAGTCAGTTCATTGTTATAATATTTAGCTATTCTGGTTTCGCAATCATCCAGAGCAATAGATAATAGCTGCACAACATTTGTCTGTGTTTTTCCTACAAGCAGTTTAAGGTAATCTCGTATGAGATTTTTCTCAATCAGTCGATCAATAAATATATCAACATTCATCCTCTTGAGCTTACTGTTTTTCAGTGCCGTACAATACATGAATGTCACTTCTTTTCCCAAGGACTGAATATCTGCAACAAAGCTGTCCGGATAATGATATGCAACAACCTGCTTCATTCCCTTTTCATGCGTTGCGTATACCTCAACCAGACCTTCGTATAACCAATAAACATAATTCACTACCATGTTAGGTCTATACAAACTAGCATTCTTAGGAAGTACGACCTCTTCACAGTCTCTGAATAATTCTTCCATTATTTCTCTTGAGAAAGAATTGGTCATGTATATATTCTTTTCAAAATCCGTATTTAATCTATCCATGCCTTTCTCCTTTTTTGATAATGCTCTTCATGTGTATAAACTACTATTAGTCCTGTTTATAAAATCCACAGCCTTTATCGCAGAATTATAATTTACTTATATTTAACAGTCAATGTCAGATATTTTCATTACGCACTATTATTCTTCTAGAAATAGTGAAATTAATTTTGTGCTTCTAAACGCTACAGAAATGATTCCGGTTGAAGTGAACACAACATTTTCCGTTGTTTCATCTTAATGCAATAGTAATTGAACCCAAAATATGATATAAACTTAACAT
>CAVAJR010000039.1:0-13956 GCA_963589005.1 Bacteroidaceae bacterium
CTAGGATTTATGCTAGCCGTAATTAGATTGAAAGTGAAAAACGCAGATGTTAGAATAACCGTGGTGTCTGGAAAACGGACATAGATTTACAAGTTGAAGCAGTGCCGGTTAAGGGATGGGATCTGTAGTTGTTCGGGTTCAGTAATAAAAAGGCAGCTGCTTCAAAAAAAGGAATTAGGAGGTATTTTATGAAGAAATTATTTGCAATCTTAGTATCAGCTACTATGATTTGCGCAATGACTCCGGCAGCGTTTGCAGCAGAGGCTCCTGCAGAGGCAGCAGAGACTGCATCTGTTCAGAAGGTTGAAGATCTTAAGGCTTCAGCGTATGTAACAAACAACAATGACTCAAGCAGACCGCAGGACGAGGGTCATATCTATGTAGGCGTTGCAATTACCGATGGTGAGGTTGTAGCAGACGAATCAAACTGGGAAAGTGATGCTTCATCAGTTACTTTGGATAATACTGTTGAAGGACCTGGCTTTACAGCAGTAAGAGTTGACGGCGACAGTACAGTTGATATCACCGGTTCACTTACATTAAAGGACGACACAGACGGACAGATCGCATCTGACTTTACAGGCACAGGTGCTGCTATTACAGCATATGACGGAGCAGTTGTTACAGCATCAGATGTTACTTATGAGAGTGAAGGATTTGTAAGAGCATTTGCAATCGTAACAAATGCTACAATGACAGTTAAGAATTCTAATATCAAGGCAATGGGCAGCGATCCGCTCTTAAAATCATGGGATGGATATTACAATTCAGCTAATACATCAATGATGATTTCTCCTCCATGGGTACTGGGTATCCAGGGCGGTATTCGTGCTGTTAATGTATTAGGAACAGGCTCAACATTTGTTGTTGAAGATTCTACTATCGAAGCAGGCGGATGGGGCGTTGTTTCAACAGACGGATGTACCAATCCTTATCTGTATCTGTACAATTCAGAGCTGAAGATCACTCCGACTGAAGAAGGCGGCATGAATTCAGGCTGGGATATCCTTGGCTATGATTCAACTGCTTACGGTTCAGGCTATGGCACATATATCATCGGCGGCGCACAGGAATATTTCTATGGCGTAACATTTAACGGTGCTACATATGCTTCTATCCTTACCGGTGGTGACGGATATTATGCAGGACTTAAAGCCGGCGAAACATATGAATCAAAGGCAGAAGACGGAACAGTAGTTGGTACTTATACAGCAGAGGCTGATGTTCCTACAACGATCAATGGTGTATTTGGTTTCATGTCACATAACTCAGGTTCTATCAATGTACTTGAGGGTGCTGTAGTTAATACAGAAAATGCTATTGCTCTGTACAAGAGTGCTGATTCTACATGGACATTCGATGGTGCTGAACTTAATGCCGGCAATGGTGTTATCTTCCAGATGATCGACAATGATGATTCTTCAGTTGGCGGATTCAATCCATTCGGAACATATCTGACAGAGGATGCAGGCTTCCCGACAGAAGCTTACGAAGATGCAGTTGCATATGTATTCACAACTGATACCAAGGTAGATCCTTCTAAGACATATTATACATCTGATACAACAGATGAATCAGGATATGAAGTAGTAGAAAATCCTACAGACGAAGGCACAGTAGCTTATTACGAGAAGGCAACAGGCGGCAATCAGGCAACAGTTAACCTTAAGAATGGCGAGTATGAAGGCAGCATCTTCAACTCAACAGGTTACTATGCACAGGCACCGGATGCTCTTACAGTTAATATTGCTGAGGATGCATCACTTGTAGGTGATATCGCTCTTACATCACATGTTCATGGCGTTATGTTAGGCGACAGAAGCGTTGATGATGTTATTGCAGCAATCGACGAGCAGAATGAATATCATGCAGGCGTTGGTGGATATTATGCAGATACAGATGGTATCGAGTATGTATTCCTCGATGAAGCAGGTGAAATTACAGAAGATAAGGATGCAGCAGCAGCTATTCAGTTTACAAAATTCTCAACAATTGAATACTTCCTTATCGGTCAGGTACTTAATAAAGTTAATTACAACGGAATGTCAACAGCTGACGTTTATGTAGAAGGCGATTGGACAGTAACAGGACAGTCACTGGTTACATATCTTGAGATCGCTGAAGGCGCTGAGGTTCATGGTGTTCTTACAGAACTCGCAGATGGTTCTATCCTCATCGAGTCTGGCGAAGAATTGATCCCGGCAGGTACATACGGCAAGGCATTCGTTTATGTTGAAGCTCCTAAGGCAGAGTCAGGCGGCGGAGAATCTGGCGGCGAATCAGCAGGCGAAGCTCCTGCAGGCGAGTCAGGTGAATCAGGTGAGGCACCGGCAGGTGAAGCTCCTGCAGCACCGGCAGAAGAAGCAGCTCCGACAGAGGCAGCTCCTGCAGAAGAACCTGCAGCAGGTGAAGGCGCAGCAGCAGATGATGCAGGCGATATCACACCGGCAGAAGGACAGACAGACGGCGACTATGTTGAATATACAACACAGGGTATGGACAGCGAGATCACAGTTCACATCTTCTATGAGATGAAAGATGGCGCTCCTGTTCTTACAGATATCGTTGATGTAGAAGGCGGATTCAGCATTAAGGATATGGTTCCTGATTTAGCAGAATTCCAGGCAGCTCTTGAAGCAGCAGTTAAATAACATATTAGCTAACATCTTCTGAATCATATGCTTACCCGAATATGATTTAGAGTGTCTCGAGGTAAAGTAAGAGGCAGCCGCAGTAAAATGTGGCGGCCTCTTGCTTTTTGTGACAAGTATACATTCGCGTATGCAGGCACGGTATATGCATATCCGCCAGACAGGAATTCAGGACATTTTTTGCCGCTTTCGTCAATAAAAGTAGACAAAAACAGCAAAAATGATTATAATTCATCTCTATAAGGAAATTACTACTTATAGGGAAAACAAAGGAGGATTTTAATTATGAAGAGCTTTAAAAAAGTTATAGCCTGCCTCATGGCCTCAGTATTTGTATTTGGCATGGCTGCAGCAGCATCAGCAGATGAAACTAAGACTTACAAGATCGCAACAGACATGGGATTTTCACCATTTGAATTCCAGGATGAGAATGCTAATATCGTAGGTATTGACATGGATATCATCCGTGCAATTGCAGAAGATCAGGGATTTGAAGTAGAGATCCAGTATGTAGGATGGGATGCAGCTATCGCAGCATGTCAGGCTGGACAGGCAGATGCTATGATCGCAGGTGCATCTATTACAGATGAGCGTAAGGAGAGCGGCTGGAATTTCACAGACGGATATTATGATGCTACACAGGGTATGGCAGTAGCAGCTAATTCAACAATCGAGAAGTTTGAAGACCTTGCAGGCAAGACAGTTGCTGTTAAGAACGGAACAATGAGTGATTCATATGCTACAGAACTTTCTGAAGAATATGGCTTCACAGTTGTAAGATTTGATACATCACCTGATATGTATCAGGCAGTTATCGGCGGACAGGCAGCAGCTTGCTTCGATGATACACCTATTCTTAAGTACAACATCCAGATCGGTGAACTTGCTATGAAGTATATAGACGGAACAGAGAATGAGCCTGCACAGTATGGTATGGCAACATTCAATGATAAGCATCCGGAACTTATTGAGATGTTCAATGCCGGACTTAAGAATATTAAGGAAAACGGAACATACGACGAGATTATTGCTAAATATCTGGGAAGTTCAGATACAGCAGAGACTGAGACAGAAACAGAAACTACAGCAGCTGCAAAATAATCAATAGATTTCTATAAATGAATTTTTAGCAAAGGGGCATTGGAGATTCTCCGATGCCCCTTATTTGGAAATTGCAGGAGTATTGAGAAGGATAACATTTGCCTGCAGCTTCACAGATGACCGGGTAGTTAATAATAAAGAACACGTTCAAACGGGGATGAAGATATGGGAGCTATCATCGCAAAATATGGAATGTTGCTATTGCAGGCAATGGGTCAGACACTGCTTTTGGCTTTGCTGGGACTTATATTTGCCTGCGTTTTGGGTATAATATTTGGCTTGCTTAGTGTAATGAAAAACAAGGCATGCAAGGTCATATCATGGATATTCGTTAATATTATCCGTGGCGTACCTATGATTGTTCTTGCATTTTTTGTTTATTTTGGTATTCCTTACGCTGTCAGCAATTATCTCGGAGGAAGTCTGACATTGTCGTCGCTTCAGGCCGGTGTAATATGTCTTGCTCTTAACTGCGGAGCTTATATGTCTGAGATCATAAGAGCAGGTATTCAGTCCGTTGATCCGGGACAGATGGAGGCCGCAAGAAGCTTAGGAATGTCATATGGCAAGGGAATGTGGAAGGTTGTTCTTCCTCAGGCCATAAGGACAATGATCCCAAGCATTGTAAACCAGTTTATTATCACTTTGAAGGATACATCTATTCTTTCAGTTATCGGATTCCCGGAGCTTGTAAATCAGGCCAAGAACGTAGTTGCTATAACGTTCAGATCATTTGATACATGGATCATTGTTGGTATTATGTATCTGATCATTATCCTTATTCTTCAGCAGATTGCTAAGATGCTTGAAAGGAGGCTGAACCGTGGCCGCTAATAGTAATGTAAAGATTCATGTTGAAAATCTTAAGAAAAATTTCGGACAGCTTGAGGTACTTAAGGATATCTCACTGGATGTGCATGAGGGCGAGGTCGTGGTAATTATCGGACCTTCGGGAAGCGGAAAGTCAACATTTATCCGCTGCCTTAACCGTCTTGAGGAGATAACTGCCGGAGACGTTGTTATTGACGGATATAATATCAGCGATAAGAATATCAATATCAACAAGGCACGCGAGCACGTAGGAATGGTATTTCAGCATTTCAATCTGTTTGCCAATTATGATGTACTGCATAACCTTACGTTGGCACCGCTTCAATTAAAGAAGGGTACTAAGGAAGAAATAGAGGAAAATGCACGCAAGATCCTTCAGAGGATCGGACTTTCAGATAAGGAGAAGTCTTATCCGAACCAGCTCTCCGGCGGACAGAAACAGCGTGTTGCTATTGCAAGGTCGTTGTGTATGCATCCGGATATAATGCTTTTCGATGAGCCAACATCAGCTCTGGATCCGGAGATGGTAGGCGAGGTTCTTGACCTGATGAAGGAGCTGGCAGCTGACGGAATGACCATGGTAGTGGTAACCCATGAGATGGGATTTGCTGCCGAGGTTGCAGACAGAGTGATCTTCATGGAGGGCGGATATATTCTCGAGCAGGGAACGCCTGATGAAGTGCTGAAGAACCCTAAGAATCCTCGTACACAGGAATTCTTAAGTAAAGTTCTTGAAGTAGGGGCAAATGTTGCTTCACATACATTGCTGGAATGATATAGGTTAAGGCGTTCTTCTCATAGCTGTATCGTAACAGCATTATATATAACAAACAATAAGAGACTGGCATGGTTTCGCTTAATTGCGGGATCATCCGGTCTTTTTGCATATTTATGGATTTGTATATAATGCACATCAAATGAGGCATAAGTAGACTTTTACTGTGAGTATTTGTATAATATAACAGTTGAAGGGGGATTTAAGGTGTTTTCGGGAGGTGTTTTATGCGAACCAGATATAATATTGATGGCGTTACCTGTAATATATATCGTGCTAAGAATGAATCAGAACACTTTCATCAGGAGATTGAACTCTTGTTTGTAGTTGATGGCTATATAAGAGTATTTGTTGAGGACAACGAATATGTGATCATGTCTGAACAGATATTGCTTATAAACAGCAATAAGATCCATTATACATATGTTGAATCTAACGCACTCGTATGCAAGATCCTGATCTCTTATGAATTATTGACGGAAATGCTGGGTGAGGATTATGTCGCTTTCTGGTGCAATTTTCTGACTTCAAAGGAACCCGGATATGAAGATCTGCAAAATGTTATAAAAGAAATAATCCTCATTACTATCAATGGTGATAAGAATGATGCTGCAAGTCTTATGGAACGATACGGACGGCTTCTTAATTGCCTTATTAGAAATTACAGGATCGACAGGGCTTCTTCAAATGAAGATACACCTGATAATGAAGAGGGTAAGATCCGGGAACTCCTGGGATATATAAATAACAATTACAATGAACCGATCAGCCTTGCAGAGATAGCAGGCAAGATGTTCGTATCAGTATCGACAATATCAAGAATGTTCAGGAGGGCAACCGGGGAGAAATTCCCGGATTATGTTAACAGGATCAGACTCAGATATGCTACGGCAGATCTTATGAATACCAACAAATCAATTACCGAAGTTGCGATCGATAATGGATTTGCCAGCCCGTCAACCTTCAACAGGGTATTCAGAGATGCATACGGAACTTGTCCTTCACAATACAAGAAGAGCACCAGAAATACTTTGAAGGGAAAGGAAAGTCTTACATCGGATGAGAAGGATCAGGTAAGGCTGCATCTGGACGGAAAAGGTATTGCTCAGGATAAAGTAAGTGAGATCCCGACAGTGGATCTGGTTCTGAATACGGGAAGACAAGTGGAGGATATCCTTAATAAGACCATTACGGTGGGAGCGGTATACAGGCTGGTTGATTCTTCAATACAAAAACATGTCGAGCAGATGGTAAGCAGACTTAATTTCAGATATATAAGAATGTGGAATCTGTTTGCTCCGAGCTGCATGACAGCAAGTTCGCCGGGGGATAGAAATCTGAACTTTGAAACCGTTGATACGGTCATAGATTTTCTGGTAGAGCTGAAGGTTCATCCTTTTTTTGATATGACACCGCATCCGGAATGCATTGTAAAGAATGCCAGCGAGCGTCTGTATCAGGAAGATGACAGTATGAATTTTGAAAATATCGGTCAGTGGAAATATTTCCTGAGCAGATTCATGGATCATGCTATGTTCAGATATGGTAAAAAGGAAGTATCAGAGTGGATCTTTGAATTTGGCGATATTGGTCTTGAGTATTATAAGAACAGTGATTTTGCAGATGTATTTGATGAATCGTATAAGATCATAAAGGAGCATTGTCAGGAAACGGTTGTGGGGGGACCTGACTGGATGCTGGACGGTCGGGAGACTAATGTATCAAGCTATATAGAGAAGTGGAAGGAGACAGGAAGATATCCGGATTTTTATTCTATTATTATATTTCCTTATACACCTTATGAGGGGGAGAGCAATGAGAATCCTTATAAGGGCGAGAAAAAAAGGAATATGAATCCTGAATTTACAAAAAACCAGATAAGCAGTATCAGAAGCAGACTCAGATCCGCCGGGGCATATGACAGGCCGCTCTATATAACAGAGATAACATCAATCATGTCTAACAGAAATGCAATGAATGATCACTGTACCAGGGCATCAGGAGTATTGAGGGAACTGGGGATTTCCTTAGGTTATATTGACATGATATGCTTCTGGGTCGCAACAGACAGGCTGTCGATGCAATTTGCGCCTGCAGGGATATTGCATGGAGGCTCGGGCATAATCAGTAAGGATGGAATAAGGAAACCTGCATATCACGCATTATATTTTGCTTCCAAGATAAACGGAAATCTGCTGAGTAAGGGCGATGGATATATAGCTGTTCAGGGTGTTCAGGACAACATTTATATACTGTGCTATAACCACAAGAACTTTATTTATTCATATAAGTATGAGGAAGATAAGGAAGTTAACCGATATAATGTGGATCTGATGTTCGAGGATAAGAACAGCACAATCATGAAATTTATGCTCCACGGACTGGATGAAGTTGAATATGTCGTTAAAAGGCAGATAGTAAATCAGGATTACGGCAGCGTCATGGATGAGTGGCGTAAGCTGGGATTTGAAACGGAAATGAGATATTCGGAGATCGAATATCTTAAGAGTATCTGCGTGCCGAGGATCCAGATGACACGCAAGGTTGCCGAGGAAGGGCAAATGTATCTGGAAGCCGAGCTGAAGGCTCACGAGATCCAGATGATACACGTCTATAAGAGGTAAAAAAATTGTACAGATCTTAACTGTATTGAAGCACATAGCAAGAATGGAATTGGATTGTGCCATGATGACGCGGCACAGGCACTATGGGAATATCTGTGCCGTACCGTCACGAATGCAGGCTTAATATAACTGTATCTGCAGTTTAATATCTTAGAATGAACGGATAGTGTCAAATGACCTATGAAAAACTGAGCTAAAAAGTATGAAGAATAATCAAAGGAGTAGAAATGGGATTATTTGGACCGGACAAGAGAACACCCCTTGCATCTAAATATGCAATATCTGAAGAATGGCCGGAGCGCTATTACAGAGAGTTTGACCCTGCAATAAGGCTTCAAATGCTCGAGGAGTGTACGGAGGATACTCCTGAGAATCTTGAACAGATGAAGAGGCTCTTCGAACTCAGGTACAAACAAGACGACAAGGGCAGATATGCTGACAATTTTCTCAGATATTTTGTGGATTTAAAGTTAGTTGCCGAACAGTTGGACAAATTATTCTCCAAAAAGAGAAATATAAAATATGCAAGAAAGGCATTGGAAGATCTGCAGCTAAGCAAGGAGTCTGAGTTTTCGGAAGACATATTATTGATGGAGATGTATCAGCTGGTTTCATTTTATATAACAGCTTGTTCATCTGATATTAACTATACGGCAGTTGTATTCGGCCTTGGCAAAAAGGACGATGATAAAATTAAGCAAAAGCTAAAGCTTGAGCTGACAAGAATAGGCAAATTGATCCCTAAATATCTTGAAATGCAAGAGGAGTTCAAGATATTAGCCAGGTCAATCGACGAAGCAGCAGAGGAATTTTTGTAACAAAAGTCCTGGACGGCAGATACAAATGAGCTGTGCGTGCACAGGCGAATTTGTATCTATCGGACAGGCAAACCTACATGAGCAAGAAGAGCGTCAGCTCGGATTGCGAATGTAGGTGCAACTGCGAGAGTGCTGCAAGCACGAAGCAGTTGACTTTTGTGATAAAAAATCAAAAATCGTACGGCAGATACAAACGAGCTGTGCGTGTTGGACAATATGCAAAAAATAAAAAGACAAGTGCGTAAATTTTGCGAACATGCAGCACTTGTCTTTTTTTATGAAAAAAATAATAAGAGAAATGAATAAAAAAGTTTTATAAAAAATGAAAATTAAGCAGGAAAACCATAAAATAAAATTGTTGTAGTAACAAGGAGATGGGAAACATCTCAAGGTGAAAGCAAACCTATAGGAGGAACAAAAAAATGAAAAAACTTATTGCGGTTACAGCTATGTGTGCGATGCTCGTTGGAACAATGGCATCAGTTGCATCAGCAGACGCCGGCTCATTTAAGGTCGGCAGCAACTACTTCGGACCAGGCTCATTTGCACTTAACACACTTCTTGCTAATCAGGAATATGTAGTATCAGCAGTTGGAAGTGAAAACCAGGATGCATCTGATGACTTCCAGGTAGATAAAATAGTTCAGGACGTTGAAAATCTTATTGCAGCCGGCTGTGACGGTCTTATTATATGGCTTCCGGCTGATAATCTGTACAAGACAGTTATTGACATTTGTGAAGATGCACAGGTTCCTTATGTATTCTCAGATAAGGTTCCGGCTGATGAAGAGATCAAAGCAATGCTTAAAGAGAGTGAGTATTTTGCCGGTGCTGTAGGTCCTGCTAATGCAGAGTATGGTACACTGTGTGCAGAATATGCTCTGTCACAGGGATATAAGACATGCTTTATTGAAACAGCAGCACAGGGTGACCCGACAGATACCCCTCGTATCGATGCTTTTACAGAAGCATTTGAAGCCGGAGGAGGAGAAGTTAAGGCAGTTGTTTATACAGATTCGCAGGACAATATCCAGCCATATGCTGCCAATCAGTTAACAGCTACACCGGATGTTGATTTTGTATATGCTACAGGTTCTGATTATGCTATCGGTTCAGCTGATGCGATCATGTCTAAGGGATTAGATGTTAAGGTTATCACATCAGGTCTTGATTCAGCAGTATTAGAATATCTTGTAGATGAGAATAATCCGGTTGAATTCGTTAATGGTGACTACTGGATCTCCGGAACCATGGCAGCAGTTGCTCTCATGAACTTCCTTGAGGGCCATCCGCTTACAGATGCTGATGGAAATATTGTTTTCGTTGATAACATCATGCCATTCCAGGTAACATCAGAAACATATGACCAGTTCGTTGAAACATTTATTACAAATCATTGCTATTCAGAAGAGGAAATCCAGAACATGGATGCAGCTTACAATCCGGATTTCAACTATGATGCTTTCATGGAAGTAATTAACAATTACTCACTTGAAGAGAGAGCAGCTGCTCAGCAGTAAAAATAATTGGGGGATAGGGTAATTACTATGAATAATAAAACTATCGACCCGAAGAAAAAACGTTTAGTAAGCCAGATTCTGGTTATTGCGATCGTAGTATTATTCTATGTAATCTGCCACTTTATTACAGGTGGCAGATTACTGCAATTCAGCAACGTCAAGGAAATCCTTATTCAGGTATCTTACCCTATGATGATTGCACTCGGTATGACGTTTATCTTCTCGGGAGGAATGATTGACTTATCAATCGGTGCGCAAGTTATTCTTGCAGGTAATCTTGGAGCTGTTTTAGTAACTGATTATGGACTCGGATATCCGGGATTGATCATAGGCACGATTATCGGAATGCTTATATGCGAGTTCTTGAGCGCTTCATGCTCTGTATTTCTCAAGATCCCGTCATGGGTAGCAGGTCTTGGATGTGCTCTTGTATTCGAAGCTATTACAACAATCTATGTTAATGCAAGGTCAAAATCAGTAGGCGCAGCTAAGGTCCTGCTGAAGGACTGCAGAGCGCTGGGACAGTTTCCGTGGATGTTTATTATAGCAATAGCAGTATTTATTGCAGCATATATTATTTTTAACAGAACCAAGCTGGGATTCAACTTAAGAGCCATCGGGGGAGGCGGAGAAGTTGCAGAGGCTATGGGAATTAAGAAGACGAAAACTATTCTTCTTGCAGCCATGGTAGGAGCAGTAATAATAGCAGTTGCAGGTATTGCCCAGGTTTCATATATCGGATATTATACGGCGACTTCAGGAATGGGATCGCTGTCAGGTATATTCAAGGCACTTGCGATCATCCTTATTGCAGGCTCATTCTCACGGATATTTAACGACATCGTCGGCATTGCAGTAGGTGCATTTATCGTATCAGGATTATTCAATGTACTTACGCTTCTGGGTATACCATCAGGAACATGGCAGGACGTGTGCTTAGGTGCGGTTGTGCTGGTTTGCGGTATCCTCTCATCTATCGGATATAAGGGGGTAATGAAGTGATGGCAAATATTAATAACGAAGAGATGCTGCGCATAGAAGGCGTCAGCAAGAGTTTTGGACCTACACTTGCAAATAAAGACATTAACCTCGTTCTGAAGAAGGGAACTGTATTAGGACTTGCAGGTGAAAATGGTTCAGGCAAATCTACACTTGCCTCCATGGTATGCGGAATGCAGAAAAAGGACAGCGGCAAGTTCTATAAAGAAGGACAGGAATATGAGCCGCACTCGCCGACAGACGCAACAGCCCATGGCATAGCCATGGTTGTTCAGGAAATGGGTGTAGTAGGCAATCTTCCGGGTGTGGTTAATATATTCCTGGGCAAGATGGATAAATATACCAAAGCGGGAATAGTAGATCTTAAAGCTATGCACAAGGATGCAGAGGCGGTATTTGACAAATGGAATCTGCCTAAGGTTCCGTTAGACATTCCTGCAGGAGTTCTCTCGATTGAACAGAGAAAGATCATGGAATTGGGAAGAGCACTTATAACCGATCCGAATTTTCTTGTTCTTGATGAGATCTCTCAGGCACTTTCTCAGGATAACAGACAAGTGCTGTATAAATTTATTGAGACATTCAAGAGTCAGGGCAGAACTATCCTTATGGTAACCCATGATCTTGAAGAGATGGTTGAGATATGTGATGAGATCGCGGTTCTTCGGGACGGCATAATCGTTGACTGCCGTCCGTCCAAGGAATTTACCATGGATGAATTAAAACGGGAGATGATAGGCCGTGAGGTTTCCGGTGATTATTACCGTGATGATCTTGAGGAGTCATATTTAGACGAGGTTATTCTTGAGGTTAAGAACATAACCGTTCCGGGCAAATGCGAGGATATCACATTTGATCTTCATAAGGGCGAAATCTTGGGAATCTGCGGCTTGTCCGATGCAGGCATACATGAATTAGGCAGTGCGATATTCGGACTTGAAGAAGGAAGAACAGGAACTGTAACAGTTAAAAATATCAATAAAGTCCTTAAGAGTCCTTCAGATATGGTTAAAACTAAGGGTGCATACCTGTCCAAAGACCGAGATGCCAATGGACTTATGCTTAATGCGGGAGTTGGTGCCAATGTAATAATCCCATCCTTAAGAGAGATTTCCGGCGCAGCAGGATTTCAGAGCCCTAAGAAAACCAGAACATTGGCCCACAGGGCTGCCCAGGAATTTGAAATTAAAGCCTCAGGACTTAATCATGTAGTAAGAAGACTGTCAGGCGGCAATAAGCAGAAGGTTAATCTGAGCCGTTGGCTTGTTAAGGATCTGGATTATATTATCCTTGACTGTCCAACCCGTGGTGTTGATATCGGTGTCAAGGCTTATATTTACAGTGTATTAAAGGAAGCCAAGAAAAAGGGCATCGGCATAATAATGATCTCTGATGAGCTTCAGGAGGCAATGGGTATGTCTGATCGTATCCTTGTTATGAAGGAGCATAAGGCAGCAGCTATGCTTTCGAGAAATTGCGACTTCACAGATGAGAAGATGATGGAGGTTATGCTGTAATGAATACTAAAAAGAAATTTCAATTCAATATTAATACGTGGCTTCCAATATTTGTTTTCGCTTTGATTTTTATTGTTTTTACAATTCTGACCAAAGGAAGATTGTTGTCGGGACGAAATCTTACGAATATCTTTAACCAGTCGGTGGCAACTATAATTGCGGCAGCAGGCATGATGTTTGTAGCGGCAATGGGAGGAACTGATATCAGTACCGGTGTAGTTGTTGCGCTGGCAGGTACCTTCGGACTGATGGCTGCAGATTCCAGCAATTCCATCGTGTTCATACTGATATCGATAGCCATTGGTATTGCATCTGGCATGCTGCTGGGTTTTGTTAATGCGAAACTTAAGGTAAACTCATTTATGGCGTCTCTTGCGCTTATGATGGCATACAGAGCACTTGTTAATCTGATAGTAAGCAATAAGTCCTATTACCTTCCTGAGGATCTGGAATTCCTGGACAATACGGTATTTAAGATTATTGCTGTAATAGTTATACTTCTTATCGTTTTCTATATCTGGAATTATACCAGGATCGGCAATTATATCAGAGGTATAGGTGAAAATGAGGTTGCTATTCAGCATACAGGTGTAAATGTAGTTAAGATGAAGATCATTGCATTTACCATGTCGGGACTTCTGGCTGCCATAGCCGGTATATTCTTCGTAGCCCGTAACGGCGGAGTAAGCAATACAACCGGTTCAGGGTTCGAGATGAAGGTTATGATGGCACTGTATATCGCAGGAATGCCGGTAGCGGGCGGTGAAGGAACCAGAGTATATAAGCTGATCTTCGGTGCCCCGACTATCATTATGCTGGAAAACGGACTTACGCTGTGCGGTCTTGACGCAGGCGTTACGCAGTTAGTGCGAGGACTTGTGCTTCTGGCAGCAGTATGCTTATCAAGCCAGCTGGCAAGTAAAATGGCCTATGTAGGTCAGAGCGGAGCCGTTAATCAGAAGGCTGAGAGTGCGCAGAAGGCCTAGGGGCAGAATTTGGCAAGACAACGAGGGGCGCGGCACGGGGCGAAGTGCCGCAGACTTTAAGTAATAATCAATATAATAATATTTAAGAACAGGAGATTATAAACATGGCAAAATTAAAAGTAGGAATTATCGGC
>CAVAJR010000040.1:0-13703 GCA_963589005.1 Bacteroidaceae bacterium
ATCAAACTATGAAACCGGAAGGTCACACCCGGATATAGAAATGTTGAGAAGTATAGCTGACATTTACAAAATAAATGTAGAAACGTTGATTTACGGGGATGTTTCCTTGAATGGAAGATCTCTAAGAACAAAAGTTTATGTTGTGATTGGTTGTGTTATTTATATTGTTGCAGCCGGCATATTTATCGCAGGTTTTTATGACTACATATATGATCATACAGTTACAACATTTGACCGTACATGGATGATCTTATTTACTTTTGTAATAAGGCCGCTGCTGTGCATAGGTATTGGTGTGGCCAGCATCGAGATCATATCTCAATTTATCTGCATAAAACCATTTAAAAGACCTTCAAAACCCAGAACATTTGCATGGATATGCATGGGGATAATATCAGCAGCTGTAGTAACAATAATTATGGTAAGTGGAAGAATGCTGCTTTGTATAGGGGCAAGTACTGAAACCTGGTCATCTGGACGGGAATTTCTGACGACCTTAAATACAAAACACTGGTATGCATTCATCATACTGGGAATATGTATGGCATATTTGATAAAGCTACTGAAAAGACAGCCAAAAGGCAAATGAGGGGAGATGATTAAATTGGATATCTGAGAGAAAAGTAGGTGTTGTTCATACAAATCATTTATGATAGGAGTTGGCAAATATGAAAAAGATTACAATACAATTTTGTACTTTGCTTATAATAGTTATGTCATTAAGCGTGAAACTGGTGATTGCAAGTGAGTATGACGAGGATGAAATAAAACCAGATGATTTTTCTATTGAAATGATTGACTATGCAATCAGCAATTATGAAAATTATCTTAATAGCGTCATTCAAGCTGCAATGACGGTGGAAGAACAGAAAGATGCTATTAATGGTTTACTTCAAAATGCAGAATATGTTATATACGGCGAAATAAGCGAATATAATGAGATTGTTACTGCGGATGATGAGGAATTTGAGAAAGTCACATTGCAACTTCCAAAAGTCGAGCTACTTTTTATGGAGGATCACAATTTAGGAGTCGTTGCATTTACGGATATCATCTCGTTAACCACAACAAATTCAAGAGCTTTTGGCGACTATGGGCTTAGTAGTGCTGACGTGTACTACAGTGTATCCGTAGGACTAACCGGTTATTATTATTACTATACTGATAATTATGGCAGTAGATATGGATGTTTATACCATGCAAATGGAAGCTATTCTATACTTGATAGTTCATTTTGTGTAACAGGGCAGGATGTTATGTGCGCACAACAAGGAAGTACGACAAATTACCATTATTACTATCCAGGAGCAAGTTCCAACTGGGAAACGAACACGGGTTTCACAAACTATCTTTTGTGTAATGATTTTACATATTTTAAGGTTGAAAATACAATTTATGTAAATAGAGGAAGTTCAAATACGTATTTTACAGCTAGAACATATACACAATGGTAAACTTGCAAGAATTTGGTTATGAAAAATCTGTAAAGTCAACTAAAATTACATAGATTGAAAAGATTGGTGGGGAATATTAAATTGGATATACGATATTCCCTGATGAGTTTCTTACCGCTCATACAGATTATTCCCATGATTATCAATAACAACGATAACAGGGAAATCTTCAACATACATTTCGCGTATGGCTTCGGTTCCGAGATCGTCATAGGCAATAACCGTACTTTTCTTAATCTGTTTGGACAGCAGGGCACCGGCACCGCCGATGGCTGCAAAATATACAGCATTGTTGCGTTTCATTGCATCTATGACAGCCTGACTTCGTTTACCCTTACCGATCATACCTTTAAGTCCCAGATTCAGAAGAACGGGAGCGTATTTGTCCATCCTTGATGAAGTGGTAGGGCCTGCAGATCCGATGACCTGACCTTCTCTTGCAGGAGTAGGTCCCAGATAATAAATAGTAGAATTTCTTATATCAAATGGAAGATCATCGCCTCGCTCAATTGTTTCAATCATCCTTTTATGAGCGGCATCTCTTGCTGAATAAACAGTGCCGGTCAGGTATATCATGTCACCCGCATGAAGTGAATTTATGATTTCATCTGTTAATGGGAGCGTGATTTTTTTGTCCATTTTGGATTCTCCTCGTATAATCAGCCAACAGTCCCTCATTGAGGCTGTCGGATTTTTTATGCTATGTGAGCCGCGGGCGTGTGAGACAGCTTCTATACTGGTGTTGCCGAGCGCAATTTCTGCCTGCAGGATCCATGCCATTATACAGTAGAATAAATTTGCATACAATTATTTTATGCCGCTTTTATACTGACTGTATTTTACATAAGCTGTAGCGAATATCACAATGTATATGACTAAGACGACACCAAGCAATGCAGATATAAAATAATTATGGGAGTCGAACAAGTTAGTAATAAACTGCGGTAAAAGTACGATTAAAAATATGATCAACATTGGCAGCATTCGTCCCTTTAATACCCGTTGCATCATCTGAAGTCTTGATTCGTCATCACAAAAAATTTCTTCTGCTATACCGTCATCAGAGACAGCTTTTCTAAAATAACTGTAACCGACATAATCCTGTATGTATTCCCATCCGCAATCATTGAACATTTTCAAATATTCATCTTTATGGGCAAGTCCGTCTTTGTTGTAATCCAGCTGATAGACCACATCCTGAGGAGGACACTTTTCAAAATAATACATTCCCAGGCCTGTTACCTTAACAAATTTCCAACCTGCCTTGTGCATTTTCCGCAAATAATCCTGTTCTTTTTCATATTCAAATATTGTGAACAATTTGAATTGCTTTTTTACTTCCATGCTACATTTCCTCCTGAACCACCTTATATAAGCGTTCAATCCGCTTGCATTCAAGCTGTAAAACTTTTGATCCTAATTCTGTGATTTGATAAATCTTTCGCTTATCTTCTTCACGGACAAAGCAGATAACATCGTCCTTTTCCATCTTCGATAAACTTCCGTACATCGTGCCTGGCGTAAGTTTAATAGCACCATCAGTCATCCTTTCAACCATTTGAATAACACCGTATCCATGATTAGGCTTTCGCAAACACAGTAAAATGAAAAAAGCGGTTTCAGTCATGGGAACGTACACTTTTTTTATATGCTGATCCATCTTACACACCTCCTGACTACATCAGTGCGATGCATCGCACTGCGATACAGCAAATATATCGCAGTACGATATAAAATTCAACAGTTTTCGTAAAATAAATATATAATCTTATGTTCACTGACCATTATCAAAAGCTCATATCCACTTACCTTTATTTTGTTGAAAGCATGCCGATAAATCATGCAAATTTTCTTTCCTGATGTGTTTTACCTAATTTTCACGAAATAATTGTGTGCATATTTATTCTACTGTATAATGGCATAGGCTTGGCAGGCGGCAATTGCGGTCAAAATTAATATAAAGGTTAGGGGCTTATATGCGTGAAATTAATGTAAATCAAATATCAGATGCGATAAGAAATATGTGCATCAGCATTAATTTGAAATTATCCGATGATATGAAGACAGCACTGGAAAATGCTGAGAAAAACGAGTCGGATCCGTTGGGAATACAGATTTTGAATATTCTGGAGCAAAATCTTGCTATCGCAGAATCCGACAGTATTCCTATATGTCAGGATACCGGCATGGCTGTTGTTTTTCTTGAGGTTGGCCAGGAGGTTCATCTGGTTGGGGGCAATATTGAAGATGCGGTAAATGATGGTGTATCCCGCGGATATACCGATGGATATTTAAGAAAATCTGTTGTCCGTGATCCGTTAGATAGGGTCAATACAGATGACAATACACCGGCTGTGATTCATTACAGTATAGTTCCGGGTGAAAATGTCAGGATCACTTTGGCTCCGAAGGGATTCGGAAGCGAAAACATGAGCAAGGTCTGTATGCTGAAGCCGGCTGACGGAGCTGACGGCGTACTTGATGCAATCGTAAATGCTGTTAAGGAAGCAGGCCCTAATGCCTGTCCGCCTGTTGTTGTAGGTGTCGGTATCGGCGGAACATTTGAAAAATGTGCAATTCTGGCCAAAAAGGCCCTCACACGATCGGTAGGTTCCCATAACAGTAAGGAGCATATCAGAAAGTTAGAGGAGACAGCACTTGAGAGGATAAATAATTTAGATATCGGTCCCGCCGGATTAGGAGGCAATACCACAGCACTTGCTGTTAATATTGAAACCTATCCGACTCATATCGCGGGACTTCCTGTTGGCATCAACATTTGCTGCCATGTAAACAGACATATATCAGTTACCATATAGGCTTAATGCTGCAATTCTGATTTTTGAGCATAGTCATGGAGATACAGACATTCTATAGGTCAAGCAGAGGCAGAAGGTTCCCTAACAGCGGGCTCGGACATAGATGATAATGTTATCAACAGGTAATACCTTGCTTGTCAGAATTTTACCCGGATGTTACAATTAATCAGCCAATGGTGGCCACCTGCCTAGGGAGAAGGCAGACATATGACATGACACAGATTTTGTCATACAGTCAGGCAGCATTTTAGAGTGGATTTTATAAGGAGATAAGCCAATGACAAACAAAGAACTTGTATTAAAGGTATATGACGAAGTATTTAATAAATGGGATTTGTCGAATCTTGACGAATATATGCGCGACGATTATATGCAGCATAATCCTACAGTTGAAGATGGCAAGGAAGGATTCAAAAAATTCTGCGAGAAATTCCTTGCAGGCAAGCCGCATATGGAGATTAAGAAGATCTTCGAAAATGAAAATAATGAAGTATGCGTATTCTTCAAATGTACAATGGGCGTAAATGGCATGGTTAATAAGGTTGCTGATATTTACAGGATACAAGATGGCAAGCTGGCAGAGCATTGGGATATCCTGCAGGGCAACATTGATGAAACCAATACTGCCAATGGTCGTGGCCAGTTTTGATATTTATTCGAAGCGAAGGTGTTTTTGAGCGGGGCTGCACGTCGAAGTCCACGGCATGTGTGCAGATGACCCAAATTATACGGATGATGTAGATGTAATTGAAATGAATGGGGGTGCCAATTGGATAATTTTGAAATATTTACCGATACAGGCTGCGACATAGTACCGGAAAAATTAGATGAGTGGAATGTCAGATGCATAGATCTTCTTTTTAGAGATGTGAAGACTGATAAGGTATACACACAGAGACAGATGCCGGTGGATGTATTCTATCAAAAGATGAAGGAAGGAGATGTCTTTAAGACATCTGCAGCCAACATGGATGATTTTATTAAGAGCTTTGAACCTGTGTTACAGGAAGGCAAGGATATCTTGTATGTAGGATTTTCTTCAGGACTCAGCGGCACCGTCAGTACAGGCGCAATTGTTGCCAATGAATTGATGGAAAAATATCCGGATCGCAGAATTATAGTAGTTGATACCCTGTGTGCCTCAGCAGGTCTGGGCTTATTTGTATACATGGCTGTTCTTAAAAGGGCTAAGGGTGAGTCAATGGAAGATATCGCAGCCTATATAAGAGAAAATGTTCCTTATCTGGGACACTGGTTTACCGTTGGAGACCTGGTATATCTTAAAAGAAGCGGACGCTGCAGTGCGGCAGCTGCCTTCATGGGAGGTATGCTCAATCTTAAACCGCTGCTGCATGTCGATGAAGAAGGACACCTTGTGCCGATCGTAAATGTAAGAGGCAGGAAGAAGTCTATTGCGGCTGTGGTAGATAAATATTTTGAACTTGCAAGAGATCCGGAAAATGGCATGTATTTTATCTGTAATGGTGACTGCCGTGAGGATGCTCAGAAATTAGAAGAAATGATAATGGCAAGAAATGGCGGCAAAAAGGCAGACCTTATAACCGACATCGGCCCTGTAATTGGCTCACACTCAGGGCCTGGAACCCTGGCAGTATTTTTCTTAGGAAAGCAGAGATAATAGTAAATCAAATATACATTAAAAACTCTGATGGATAGCAACAAAATAGCTAATACAATCTATTGATAACCCATATGCTCTGTGATAGAATACAGCCCGTGTTCATGAATTGATGAACAAATGAAAGGATCACATAATGAGCAACAGATACTTTTTTAGCATTACATTTTTCTTTAACTTTACTGACAGAATAAAGTAGAGGCAATTTGTAGTGCATAAAAAGTTCTTAATAAATGAAGTAAGATGCGGCACAAATTGCATGTGCCGCATTTTTTCGCAGGTGCGTAAAACCATGGATCAGGCGGCCATGCTCTAAACAAAAAGAGGAAATTCTAATGATAGTTGTATTAAAACCAAATGCTGATGAGAAGAAACAAGAGCAAGTCATTAACTGGCTTGAAGGAATGGGCGTTAAGGTCCATGTGGCTGTGGGAGAATATCAGACTGTATTAGGGCTTATTGGAAATACTCAGCAAATAGATGAACAGCTGGTAGAAAGCCTTGATATCGTAGATTCTGTTAAAAAAGTTACAGAAAGCTTCAAAACCTGTAACCGCAAATTTCATCCGGATGATACAATAATATCCGTGGGAGATGTGAAGATCGGCGGCGGTCATTTTGCCATGATAGCGGGACCTTGCTCAGTAGAATCTGAAGAACAGATTGTTGAGATCGCCAGAGCCGTTAAGGAATATGGCGCGAATCTGCTGAGAGGCGGAGCATTTAAACCCCGTACATCTCCGTATGATTTCCAGGGACTTAAGGCAGAAGGCCTGCAGCTGCTCAAGATCGCAAGGCAGGAGACCGGTCTTCCTATTGTAACGGAAATCATGAGCGTAACAGATCTTGACCTGTTCGAGGACGTAGATGTTATACAGGTAGGTGCAAGAAATATGCAAAACTTCGATCTTCTTAAGGAATTAGGCAAGGTCAATAAGCCGATCCTCCTGAAAAGAGGTCTGGCAAATACATTAAAAGAGCTGCTGATGAGTGCTGAATATATCATGGCAAATGGTAACGAACGGGTTATATTGTGTGAAAGGGGTATCCGCACATTCAGCGATTATACGAGAAATACGCTGGATATTTCGGCGGTACCAATGCTTCATGAGCTGACACATTTGCCTGTAATCGTCGATCCGAGTCATGCAACAGGAATAGCGAGACTGGTTCCTCCGATGGCAGCATCTGCAGCAGCCTGCGGAGCAGACGGACTTATAATCGAGGTTCATAACGATCCGATCCATGCATTGTGCGACGGTGCGCAGTCATTAAGACCGGAGGAATTCAAAAAGGTAGCACAAACGGTACAAGCTGTAAGGGCAGCTGTTCAGGGGTGAGCAAATGAGACAGATACATATAGATGCATCGACAAGCTATGATGTAATAATAGGCGCAGGATTGTCAGATGAGGCAGGAAGAATAATAACAGAACTTGGCAATGTGAAAAATGCAGTCATCGTCTCAGATGACAATGTATATCCGCTGTATGGAGATAAGATTAAGGAACAGTTGGAGAAATATGATGTCAATGTGGCAAGCTTTGTGATAGATCATGGCGAGCAATCCAAATCCATGGCGGTATATGAGAGGCTCCTTGAATTTTTATGCGGATGTCATATGACAAGAAGCGACATACTTATAGCTCTGGGCGGTGGAGTAGTAGGTGACCTGACAGGATTTGCAGCAGCAACATATCAGCGGGGGATCAGATTCGTACAGATTCCGACATCTCTGCTGGCAGCAGTTGATTCTTCAGTCGGCGGCAAGACTGCAATTAATCTCTCCGGTGCTAAAAACCAGGTAGGCTGCTTCTACCAGCCGTCAGTTGTAATATGTGATACGAACACTTTGGCAACGTTACCTGAAAATGAATATCGTGCAGGCTGCGCTGAGGTTATAAAATATGGCATGATCGGTGATTCTGATTTTTTCATGGAGCTTAAGGATAAGCCGGTAAGGGATTGGTACGAGGATGTGATTGCTGTATGTGTATCCATGAAAAGGGATGTCGTAATGCGTGACGAATTTGATCATGGCGACAGAATGCTCCTTAATTTTGGCCATACATTAGGACACTGTGTGGAGAAGCTGAGCCATTATGAAGTAGAGCATGGTTACGGCGTGGCCATGGGCATGGCTGTTATCACAAAGGCTGCTGAACAGATGAATATCTGCGGAAACGGAACATATGACGAGCTGATCACAGTGCTGAATAAATATGGTCTTCCTACAGCGATCAAGTATAATATTGAGGATATGTATCAGGCAGCGTTGGTGGACAAAAAGAATGCTGCCGGAGTCCTGCGGATAATTGTTCCTGAGAGGGTGGGCAAATGTATAATCAAAACTATCCCGGTGGAACAATTAAAGGAGTGGATGGCTGCCGGGGGTATCAGATAGGCTGCTGCGCCGTCCCGGCACTATGATTAACCAGAAATTATGATTCCCGTGCCGTGAACCTCGGCTGCAGCCACTGCTCGAAAACGCCTGCGCTGATTGTTTTCTCGCAGTGGTCTGCGCCGTCCCGGCACGGGACATATATACTTTGTATAATGGAGTTTGGCATGAATAAGATAGTAATACCTGGCAGCAGAAGCGGCGCAGTAAGTGCGCCGTCATCTAAATCTCAGGCTCACAGAATATTAATATGCGCAGCATTAGCACAGAACGAATCGGTTATTACCTGTCCGGGCATTTCTAAGGACATAGAAGCAACTATTGCCTGTCTTAACGAAATGGGTGCGAAAATACAGGTTGACGGGGATATGATCAGTGTGCAGCCGATAGACAGGGACGTGTTAAGAGATTTTTCCGGTGAGCGAATATTAAGATGTGCAGAGAGCGGCTCTACATTAAGATTTTTGCTTCCTGTAGTAGGTGCGCTGGGAATTAACGCGGCATTTGTCATGGAAGGAAGGCTTCCTGAACGGCCAATGAGGGAATATGAAGAGGTTTTAAGAGCGCATGGCATGAATATAACAAGAGATGGATGCCTTATGCGTGTATCGGGATGTCTTAAGGCAGGAGCATTTGCTCTTCCGGGTAATATTTCATCACAATATTTCTCGGGATTATTATTTGCTTTGCCCCTTATTGAGGGCAGCAGCCGGATAATAATCGATGGCAGTCTCGAATCCGAGGATTATGTTATTATGACCGAAAATGCGTTAAGAGAATCGGGCATCGTATGGAAGAGACTGGCAGACGGATATGAGATCTGCGGCGGCCAGAAATATACATCTAAACCGCATATAAGGGTCGAGGGCGATTATTCAAATGCTGCATTTTTCATGTGCGCAGGCGCCTTATCCTCGAAAGGCATTACAGTATACAATTTATCGGAAATATCAGGTCAAGGCGACAGACGGATCGTGGATGTACTTGAAGAATTCGGCGCCGAAATAAGAAGAGACGGCGATGGAGTATTTGTCCGAAAGAACCGATTAAACGCAATAACAATTGACGGCTCAATGATCCCTGATCTTATTCCTGTGCTGAGTGTAGTTGCAGCAGCTGCTGTAGGAACGACTCATGTAATACATGCAGAACGACTCAGAATGAAGGAGTCAGACAGAATCATGAGTACAGTGGGTATGCTTAAGTCGCTGGGCGCATGTGTAACGGAAACGAAAGACGGTATGATCATAGAGGGAAGAGAAATGCTTGCAGGCGGTACGGTGGATTCATGCATGGATCACAGGATCGCTATGGCGGCGGCAGTGGCAGCAGGGGTTTGTCAAAATCCTGTTACCGTTATAAATGCACAGTGTGTATCTAAATCATATCCTGAATTTTGGAAGGACCTGGAATTACTGGAGGCAGACAGATGAGCAGCAGTTATGGCAAAATATTAAGACTTACGATATTTGGGCAGAGCCATTCCAAGGCTATAGGAATGACTCTCGAGGGGATTCCTGCAGGAAACAGAATTGATCTTAACGAGCTGCAGAGTTTTCTGAACAGAAGAGCACCGGGACGAAATGAATTCTCTACGCCGAGGAAGGAAGCTGACCTTCCGGAATTTATCTCAGGAATAGTTGACAATATAACCTGCGGAACGCCGCTGACAGCACTTATTTATAATACAAATACCAGATCCAAGGATTATTCGGAACTTAAGATTAATCCGCGTCCGGGACATGCCGATTATACGGCAGAAGTTAAATATAATGGCGCGCAGGACTATGCGGGGGGAGGGCATTTCTCCGGCAGACTTACAGCTCCATTATGCATTGCCGGCGGTATATGTAAGCAGCTGTTGGCAAATGAAGGAATTCATATAATGGCAAGAATTAAATCGATCGCCGATATAACAGACGATACTGAATTTACAGAACCTGTGGATAAGAAGGATTTTCCTGTCGTATCGGATGACGCTGCCGAGCAGATGAAGAAGCGGATAATCAAGGCTAAAGAAGATCAGGATTCTGTAGGCGGCATTATAGAATGTATCGCTGATGGTATTCCGGCGGGCTTAGGAGATCCGATGTTTGACGGAATGGAAAATAGGATATCGCAGGTGATATTCGGTATTCCGGCAGTTAAGGGTATAGAGTTCGGCATCGGATTTGAGGCAGCTGCACTTAGAGGCAGTGAAAATAATGATCCATTTGTCATAAAGGATGGCAAGGTCCGTACTAAAACTAATAATTGCGGCGGAATATTAGGCGGAATAACTGATGGAATGCCTGTGGTATTCAGAACCGCATTTAAACCGACGCCTTCCATTGGCAGGGCGCAGGAGACGGTTAATCTTGAGACTATGACAGATTCTCAGCTTAATATTCACGGAAGACATGATCCGTGCATCGTTCAGAGGGCTGTTCCGTGTGTTGAAGCAGCCGCAGCCCTGGCAATTTATGATGCATTGCTGGAGTATAGATCGCAGAGGTAAGATCCTTGACGGCAGATACGAGCAAGTAATGCCTGCGCAAGCGAGCATGTATCTACCGGACAGGCTAATCTGCATTAGCAAATAGGGCGGCAGTTCGGATTGCGAATGCAGTACAACTGTGAGAACGCTGCAAGCAAGCAGCAGTTGACTTTTATAATTGTCTTGCAAAAGCAGCGGGCTGTGCCGGCACATTTACATACATATGTTTAAGGAACCATAATGACGCGGTCATTAGTTAAATTTACAGAGCAGTATATAATGGAGATATCAGATGAATATGAACATTCAGGACATATCATCAATAAGGGAGAACATAACCCGGATTGATGATCAGATTGTGGATTTATTTATACAGAGAATGGAGGAAGCGAAGGCGGTTGCAGCTTATAAGAAGGCTAACAACAGACCAATCCTTGATGCTGCACAGGAGAGAAGAAAATTGCTTGCAATAAGGCAGCAGCTTCCGGAGGAGCTTAAGGATTATGGAGCACTTCTTTATTCGACTATATTTGAGATAAGCCGTGCTTACCAAAATAAGCTGAATGGCACGGGAAGTGAGCTGGCAGAAGAAATAAGATATGCAATAGACAATACTCCTGAACTGTTTCCTTCAAATGTATCTGTTGCATGTCAGGGTGTTGAGGGTGCCAATTCACAGACGGCATGCGACAAGGTATTTAAGAATGCCAATATATTATATTTCAAGGATTTTGATGCGGTATTTTCGGCAGTGGAGCAGGGTTTATGCAGCTATGGAGTAGTTCCGGTTGAAAATAGTACAGCCGGTTCTGTAAATGCTGTCTACGATCTGATGCAGAAACATAAATTCAGCATTGTAAGAAGTGTAAGAGTTAAGATCCAGCATAATCTGCTTGTTAAACCGGGAACAAAAATGTCGGATATCAAGGAGATCTATTCCCATGAACAGGCGATTGCACAATGCTCGCAATTCTTGAGTACCCTCAAGGGTGTTAAGATCATACCTTGTGAAAATACGGCAATGGCAGCACGGAAAGTATCCGAATCAGACAGAAATGATATAGCAGCGATATCATCAAGGTCGTGTATCAGGCTGTACGGACTGGAAAGCTTAAGTGATACGATCCAGAATAATGCTAATAATTATACCAGGTTTATTTGCATCTCCAAGAAGCTTGAAATCTATCCTGGCGCGGATAAGACCAGCTTAATGGCAACACTTCCTGATGAAGAGGGTGCTCTGTATAAGTTTCTGGCGAAGTTCTATGTATTAGGCATTAACCTGAACAAACTGGAGAGCCGACCAATTCAGGGACGAGATTTTGAATTCAGATTTTATTTTGACCTGGATGTTCCGGTATATTCACCGGGCTTGCTGCAGCTGTTGGGAGAGCTTAGCAAAACAAGTGAGAGCTTCAGCTATTTGGGAAGCTATAGTGAGGTAATATAGATGTTAAAATGCGGACTGCTGGGAGAAAAATTAGGACATAGCTATTCACCGCAGATTCATGCAGAACTGGCGGATTATGAATATAAATTATATGAGATAGCCAGAGATGATCTTGAGGATTTTGTCAGGAATGGCGATTGGAACGGACTCAATGTAACTATCCCATACAAAAAGATGACAGTGCCGTTTTGTGACGAGCTGTCAGACATAGCAAGGAAGATAGGCAGTGTCAATACATTAGTTAAGAGAGCTGACGGAAGCATATATGGTGACAATACGGATGCATTCGGCTTCGAATGTCTCATGAAAAAAAATAATGTTGACCCTAAGGGTAAGAAAACATTAATTCTGGGAAATGGGGGTGCATGCGTATCGGTCAAGGCTATACTTGAAGAAGCAGGTGCCAATGTCGTAGTAATAAGCCGAAACGGTGAAAATAATTATGACAATCTGTATCTTCATGAAGATGCACAGATCATAGTAAATACAACGCCTGTAGGAATGTATCCGGATAACGGCATGAGCCCTGTGGATCTGAATGCGTTTCCGCACTGCGAGGCTGTATTAGATATTATCTATAATCCGCAGAGAACTGCCCTTGTGATGCAGGCTGAAGAGCTTAATCTTACATGTGATACAGGACTGTATATGCTAGTTGCCCAGGCTAAAAGAAGCAGTGAATTATTTGCAGGGATCAGCATACCGACAGATAGAATTGACCAGATCGAAAGGAAGCTGTCATATGAAATGCGAAATATCATAATTGTCGGAATGCCGGGAAGCGGCAAATCGTCAATTGCTGAAAAGTTAGGACAGCTGACGGGGCATAAAGTGGCAGAATTGGATGAAATCTTCGAGAAAAAATATCATATATCTGCAGCTGAATGCATTAAAACGCAGGGGGAAGAACAATTCAGAAGGATGGAAACCGAGGTGATAAGACAGGAAGGCAGGGCCTCGGGAATCATTATTTCTACAGGCGGCGGAGTGGTAACAAGGCCGGAGAATTATCCGCTTCTTCACCAGAATGGAACAATATTCTGGATCAAGAGAGATATCAGCAAGCTGCCGATTGAAGGACGGCCTATTTCACAGAGTATTGATCTTAATAAGTTATATGAGATCAGGCGGCCGTTATATGACAAGTTTGCAGATCATATGATAGAGAATGATACGACTATTGAAGAGGCTGCAGAGAAGATAATTAAGCTTATTAAACCTTGATGGCCAAAAATGAGCACGAAGTGCGCAGCAATCTATGTTTAGCAGTGGACTGAAAGTCTCGGCACGGAGTGATCGTATCTATGTATTGGATGCCTATTCTTGACACATTGTCCAGACATAGTCTTGTGTATGAAGAAATTAATAGTTAGTGAAGGACACAAAAATGAAGATATTAGTTATAAATGGACCGAATCTTAATATGTTGGGAATAAGAGAGCCGCAGATATATGGTGCCAAAACA
>CAVAJR010000041.1:0-12933 GCA_963589005.1 Bacteroidaceae bacterium
AATAAGCACTGGCAATTCTCCGATTATATGCTAATATGTAACTGTTCATCCGGTCATGCATCTGCAAGCCAGAATCTTGGCTGCAGGATCTATATAAATGGCAGGATATCCGCACTCGAGAAGAGCTGCTTCACAGCGGTATTTTCGAGTACGGATCTGAATATTTGTTCTGATAACAATTAGCAGCAGAAAGAATTTTGAGTATGAATTATAAAATAGTATCTGATAAATTAAAAACTCTGAGCACATGTACCGAGCATAACTTCAATGCTAATTATGCCGGATTCCAGAAGGATATAGAGCAGGCACTGCTCTACTACCTTGACTCCATGTTTCCTACCTACAGGAAACATCCTGAGCTTTTTACCATACCTCGTGAAGATCTGAGATATACGGCTCTCAGGCTCGGCAGTAAGCATCTTATTAATGCTCTGCATAAGAACATGGAAAATGATGAAGCCGAGGCAATCGCCCAGAGGCTTGTTGATAAAATTCCCGATATTTATGTTATGCTGCAGTCTGATGTTATGGCTGGATACGAGGGTGACCCTGCCGCTCAGAGCGCAGATGAGATAATATTGACTTATCCTGCATTTATTGCGATCGGAACTCACCGGATCGCCCATGAATTATATGTTATGGGACAAGGCATGGCAGCAAGACTCATGTCAGAATACGCCCATAGGAAGACAGGCATAGACATCCATCCGGGCGCCACTATCGGCAAACACTTCTTCATAGATCACGGAACCGGTGTTGTTATCGGCGAGACCTGCGTCATCGGTGAGAATGTCAAGCTATATCAGCATGTTACATTGGGCGCTAAGAGTTTCCCGGTGGCAGATGACGGCTCACTTGTAAAAGGAATCAAACGTCATCCGAATATAGGCAATAATGTTGTTATTTATGCCGGAGCGACCATATTAGGCGGCGATGTTTATATTGGTGATAATTGTGTAATAGGCGGAAATGTATGGCTTACACATTCAGTAGAGCCTGGGCTTACCGTAGTTCAGTCTGATTGCCGATAGAGAAAGGACGATAATTTTGTCTGAATATAAAACCCATAAAAACAAAAGATATGTAAAGGTGACACCTGCATCACGAGCCACCGCCGCATTTGTTCTCGGGATTCTGTCCATAGTATTGTGCTGCGTGCCTATAATGCTGGTAGGTTCTGTCGTCGGTCTTGTATTAAATGCCGAATCCGAAAGAATCGGATATCACAGACTGCAGATGCCTGCAAGAGTTTTATGTATCATCGGAACTGTGCTGTGTTCACTTGCGATTGTCGCAATTATAATCATTGCTGTTACTCTTGGGGTAATATCATAATAATCGCCGTATGAATCTTCTTACATTAAATGCGCTGTACTTTCCGGCATAACAGACAGCGTTCTTTTAAACTAATGACATCTAAACATTTTGATTATAAAAATTCATCCACGCTGAAGCTGTTTCTGCAGCATTATAAAGGGCACATGGGGCTCTTTTTATTAGATATGTTCTGCGCTCTGGCGGTATCGGGCGTTGATCTTTTGTTTCCGTATATTTCAAAAAAATGTATGGAATATTTTCTTCCCGAGGGTTTATTTAAAACTTTCTTTACTGTCATGGCAGTCATCGTGATCGCATATGTGGTACGTTCCCTGCTTTATTTTATTATCACTTATTGGGGCCACAGAATGGGTGTATATATGGAAGCTGATATGCGCCGTGAATTATTCGGTCACATAGAGACCCTCAGCTTCAGCTTTTTTGATAAAAACAGAACCGGACAGCTTATGAGCCGTGTTACAACAGATTTATTTGAGATTGCTGAGCTGGCCCACCATGGTCCGGAGGATCTTCTCATCTCAGGCATTACCATCGGCGGTGCGTTTGCCATCTTATGTACGATAGAATGGAAGCTGGCAGTTATAGTATTTGCTGCCGTTCCTGTATTTGTGATATTTACAGTTTTCTTAAGGAGGCAAATGTCTGCTGCCAGCATCGGCGTTAAGGCACAGGCCGCGCAGATCAATACCTCTATCGAGTCAGGCTTTTCAGGCATTCGGACTGCCAAAGCATTTGCTATGGAACAGGAGGAACTGCGCAAATTTGAAGCTACAAATCTTCTCTATGTAGATTCCAAGCGGGGATATTATAAGTCGATGGCAATATTTCATGCAGGCATGGAATTTGTTCTCAGCATAATGTCCGTACTGGTCATCATGGCCGGCGGATATTTCATAATGAAGGGTTCCCTCGATTATATCGGTCTGGTGACTTTCACGCTGTATGTTTCAACGTTTCTTACACCTATCCGAAAGCTCGTTAATTTCGTTGAACAATATATCGCCGGTATGGCCGGTTTTAAGCGATTTGTGGAGATAATGCGCACCGACCCTGAGGTAGCTGATTCAGAAAATGCCGTTGTCCTTACCAATGTAAAGGGACATATCGTATTTGACCATGTTAATTTCAGATATAGTGAAGTTCATGTTCATACAACAGATGATCTGCAAAATCCCGAGCACGAAATCCTTAATGATATATGCATAGACATACCTGCAGGCAGCTGCTTCGCCGTAGTCGGTCCTTCAGGCGGCGGAAAAACAACCCTTTGCCATCTGATACCGAGATTCTATGACGTTAACTCAGGAAGTATAAGTATCGATGGTTTTGACCTTCGCGATGTAACGCAATACTCTCTCAGAAAAAATATCGGCATCGTACAGCAGGATGTGTTCATGTTTGCCGGAACTATCTATGACAATATTGCTTATGGCAATCCAAATGCCTCCTACGAGGATGTGATCAGTGCAGCTGTAAGGGCCGAGATACATGAAGAGATCATGAACATGCCGGATGGATATAACTCCTATATAGGAGAGCGCGGCGTCAGACTGTCCGGCGGTCAGAAACAAAGAATCGGTATTGCCAGAGTTTTCCTCAAGAATCCTCCGATCATTATCCTGGATGAGGCTACCAGTGCGCTTGACTCCGTAACAGAGAGTAAAATCCAGCATGCATTTGACGAGCTGGCTAAGGGCAGAACGTCTGTAATTATCGCCCACCGTCTGAGCACCATAAAAAATGCAGATAAAATTGCAGTCATTGATAATAATCGTATCATGGAGATCGGAACTCATGAAGAGCTCTTAGCTAAGGGTGGTGAATATGCCCAGCTGTGCTCTGCACAAATGCTTTAATGAAATTATCAGGAGAAAATCATGCAATTATATCTTGCGCCAATGGAAGGAATAACAGGTCATCTTGTCAGAAATGCATTCTGTCATAATTTCGGATGTATCGACAGATATTTTACCCCCTTTATTCCTGCAGCTAAAAGAATGAATTATAAGATCCTGCGAGATATCAATCCTGATAATAATACAGGCATAACCCTTATCCCGCAGCTTATCTCCAACCAATCATCTGAGATTTTGGATATGATCGAACAGCTCAAGGACTTTGGATATTCCGAGGTCAATATTAATCTCGGCTGTCCTTCCGGCACGGTAACCGGCAAAAGAAGAGGCAGCGGCATGCTGCAGTTTCCTGACGAATTGGACAGATTTCTTGACGAAATATATCAAAAGGCGGATGTGCCTATATCAATAAAAACAAGGATCGGCTTCAATTCTGTAGACGAGTGGCCGCGAATACTTGATATATATGCCAAATATCCCATGAGTGAATTCATCATTCATCCGCGTCTAAGACGGGAATTTTATGACGGATTTACTCATCTTGAAGCCTTTGATATGGCTTACAACATAGACAGCGGCCGTCTCAAACCGATTCTATGCTATAACGGAGATATCTGGAACATGTCCTGTCTTAACGAGGTAGTCAGCCGCTTCCCGGATGTTAATACCGTTATGATCGGACGTGGGCTGCTTGCAAGGCCAGACCTTGCCTGCGAGATAAAAGGAGTGCCTCTTCCTGATGTACGCACAAGCCTTCGCAATTTCACAGACGAGATCTATGAAGGATATCTGAGCATATTCAGCGGTGAGAAGGATGCCGTAAGACATATGAAGGAGATCTGGGCTAATCTGGGCAAACGCTTCGCAGGCAGTGACAAATTGCTGAAACGCATGATGAAAAATCAAGGAGCAGCTGAATATCAGGCTATCGTGACGCAGATTTTCGAGACCTTGGAACTCGTTCCTTAGTCTTCTTTCCTGCCGTGTCCTTGCACTTGGTAATCTTTCTGGGTGGTATCAGACATTTGTTCTTGTCAAACCCTATCAGATCTTCTCTTCCGGCCTTGATCAGGGCCTCCTTAACAAGGTCATAATTCTCCGGTTTTCTGTACTGGATCAGTGCCCTTTGCATAGCTTTCTCATGCACGCTGTCCGGAATATAAACCGGTTCCATGGTACGCGGATCGACCCCGGTATAATACATTACCGTTGAGATGGTAGACGGCGTCGGATAGAAATCCTGCACCTGTTCCGGCATATATCCCATATCCCTTACAGATTCTGCCAATGCTATTGCATCCTTAAGTGTAGAACCCGGGTGAGATGAGATCAGATACGGAACTATGTATTGCTCCTTGCCGCATTGCTTATTGATCTTGTCAAATCTCCGGCAAAATTCCTGATAGACACTATTAGACGGCTTGCCCATGAGCTTAAGCACATTGTCGCTTACATGCTCCGGTGCCACTCTCAGCTGACCGCTTACGTGGTATTTGCACAGTTCTCTTAAGAAATCATCCTTTTTATCTGCAAGCAGATAATCAAATCTTATACCCGAACGGATAAATACCTTCTTAACTCCCGGAATCTGCCTTAATTTTCTAAGAAGCGCTATATAGTCATCATGTGAGGCGTTCAGATTCTTGCATGGTTTAGGAAACAGACACTGCTTATTAGGGCAGGCTCCATGCTCTAACTGTTTGCTGCAGGCCGGCGCTCTGAAGTTGGCAGTAGGTCCGCCTACATCGTGAATATATCCTTTAAAATCCGGATCCTTCGTCATGCGCTCCGCTTCAGCTATCAGTGACTTATGGCTTCGAACCTGCACTATGCGCCCTTGATGAAATGTAAGCGCGCAGAAACTGCACCCGCCGAAGCACCCTCTGTTGCTGGTAAGTGAGAATTTTATCTCTGAAATAGCAGGAACACCGCCATATTTTTCATATGACGGATGATATGTATTCATATAAGGAAGCTCATATACCTCGTCAAGCTCCTCTGTAGTAAGAGGTCTTTGCGGCGGGTTTTGAACTATATATCTATGCTCACCATATTTTTCGATCAATGGACGACCTGATGCAAAATCCGCATTACAGTATTGCTTATAAAAGCTGACAGCGTATTTTAGCTTGTCCGCCTTCACGGAGTCATAATCCGGCAGCTCTATTCCTTCAATTACATTGCCTATATCCCTGGTCTTATATACCGTTCCCGGAACATATGTTATGTCCGATATTGCAATACCTGCATCCAGGGCATCCGCTATGTCCACAATTGACAGCTCGCCCATTCCATATATCAGAAGGTCCGCCCCCGAATCCAGCAGTATCGAACGCTTTAATTTGCCTGACCAATAATCATAATGAGCCAGCCTCCTAAGGCTTGCCTCAATTCCGCCGATAATTACCGGAATATTTTTATATTTGCGATTGATCAGATTGCAATATACTATCGTCGCATAATCCGGGCGCTTACCCGCCTTGCCGCCGGGAGTATAAGCATCTGTTGAACGGGGCTTCTTATTAACGGTATAATGATTAACCATGGAGTCCATGTTGCCGGCACTGACAAGAAAGCCCAGTCTCGGCTCTCCGAATACAGCTATGCTGTCTTCATCCTTCCAGTCAGGCTGTGCAATGATCGCCACCTTATATCCGTGAGCTTCAAGTACCCTGCTGATGATGGCCGGTCCGAAGGACGAATGGTCAATGTACGCGTCGCCTATAACATATACAAAGTCCGGCTGTGACCATCCGCGCTCTTTCATTTCCTCCATGCTCATGGGCAGAAATTTTTTATCTGTTGTATTTGTTTCAATTATTTTTTTCATTCAGTTACAATCTGCAGAATCGAATGCATATTTTACTCGTCAACTACTGCAAGATTATAAATGTAATGGAGCAAATATAAAAGGGGAACTTCATGTTGTTTGATCTGTCATCTTTCATTATAATATATGTGATTGCTTATACATGTGCAGCTAAATATAGAAGTATTTTCTATCTGCGCTTCGTACTCTTGCGAGGCAAATGGTTATGTATCGGATTGTAATATGTGATGATGAAATGGGCATAAGACACACCCTGCAGCGATTCCTAGAACGCTATTCGCAGGAACACAGCGAGGAATTTGAGATCCTTGCTTTTTCCAGTGCAAATGACCTGCTTAAAAGCTATCCATCGGACATTGACCTGCTGTTTCTTGACATAAAAATGCAAGGAATAAACGGAATGGATGCTGCCAGGGAAATCCGAAAGTCAGACTCACAGGTATGTATAATCTTTATCACTACTATGTATCAATATGCCATAGAAGGATATTCTGTCCGAGCCTTTGGATTCATCAGAAAGCCTGTTAACTACAGTGAATTTTCTCACGAATTAGGCTGTGCCTTGATCCATATACGAGGAAATAAAGAAAAAGAAACAATAATAAATGTAAAATCAGGCTCTGCCATTCACAGGCTTGCTATTTCACAGATAAAGTATCTCGAAGTCCGAAATCATAATGTCCTTTTTTCAATGGACGGTCAGGTTGTTGAGGTCCGTGGGCAGATGAACCAATTTGAAGAGCAGCTTAAGCCTTATGGTTTTTTCCGTCCTCATGCTTCCTTCCTGGTGAATTTTGATTTTATAAGCAGAATTGACAATAATGTCGTGATCCTTAAGGACGGAACAAACATTCCTATGAGCCAGCATCGCAAAAAGGAATTTATATCTAACATTTCTTCATTTATCGGAGCCAGAATATGAGCAGTGAAATATCCAGATATATTATTAATACCTTCAGCATGGCAGCCGAGATATTTGCTGTTTTGCTTTTGTTTCGCAAGATTTCAGGAAAGGCAGAGAGCAAGACAACATGGATAGGATATGTATGTTTTGCCCTGCTGGCGCTATATTACTTTGCACCGGCCAGCTTTACACAGATCACAGCAGATATAACAATACAAAATTTCACAAATCAAGGCATCAGGATAATCCTGCGATTTTTGATTATCTGGGCAGTTCTTATATTTACCAAGGAAAAGCCTGTGTCTGTAAAAGCATATCTTGCCGCATATTATACGGTCCTTTACCTTGCCGTGCAGAACATTCGCATTTTATGCGTTTTGCTGTGCATGTTTTATAACGCCTCCTGGGATTATCAATTCTGGTTCAGGCTGATAGCAATTCCGATAGAGGTCCTGCTGATGCTGCTTGTAAGCCGAATCGTTCATCTTGAAGGCATCACTTATGTCGGGCTGACTCGATGGCTTCTTGCATGTATGGCGATATTCCTCCAGCTGTATATCAAATGGTCCCTGCTCACAACACAAAATACAGTTAACAAGACATTAAGATGGGACACTTCTGCATTATATTCTCTTTTTGCGATCCTGGGTATTGTTGCCCTTGTTATATTATTTGAAGCTAATTTATATAACCGTTCCGAAAAAAGCAGACTTGAACTGGAGAAGGTTCGTTCCGATTATGAGATCCAAAATGCCAAAAAGAGCATGCAGGCAAATGAAGAGATACGAATGCTCTATCACGATATGAAAAATCACTTGTATGCGATCAAGACTCTGGAACAGGGAAATCAAAATATCGAACAGTATGTAGATACGCTTCTGGACAATCTGGGCGGTTATGAGTCTGCGGTTAAAACTGGCAACAACGCAGCAGATGCCGTACTTTCCGAAAAAATACAGCGTGCCAGAAGAGAGCATATCGGATTTAACATTTGCATGGACCTGAGCAGGCTGGAGGAAATGAATCCCGTGGATATAGTTACCATTTTCGGCAATGCTGTAGATAATGCTATTGAAGCCTGTATGAAACTGCCAGATAATATGGAGAGAATCATTTATCTGAAAAGTTCGGCTTATGCCAATTTCCTTGTAATCAGAATATCAAACCAATTTTCTGATACCATACTTCAGCAAGGAGGCAAATTAACAACCAGCAAGGAGGATGCGTCCTGGCACGGAATCGGAATAACAAGCATAAAAAGGAGCATAAAGAAATACGGAGGCGATACCCAGATCTCCATAGATAACAAGAACCACTGGTTCAGGCTCACTCTTATGATCCCGATAGAATAATCTCCTAAATCTCATCACTTACGACACTACATTATCAGTTGCGCCAAAACTATGGCGCAATTTTTTTATGTCTGTATACTTGCGAATGTTAGAAAAAATGTTTGCCCATAAGGCACATTATGGTATTGACAGCAATATTTTGGGGAGGTTTATTATGTCAGCACTATTATCACAGATTCTCTGCGTAATTGCTATTATTGTAATTTCCGCCATTGTCATCATTACAGACAAACGGCCTCAAAAGCAGGAAAACAAGGAGGACAACGCAGATGAATAATTCAATCAAAAGAAAATTCCGTTTACCGGTTGTACTGGTTACTATCGTAGTTATGCTTTTTTCACTCATTATGGTCTGGGGCGATTCAAGTAACTGGGGCAGTGTGAAAATGCAGCGAATCACTTTCGTTTACAGCATGGATGGAGAGGAATATACCGGAAGTGCTCTGGTATTCAGTCCAAAGTCCGCAACATCCGACAATAAAGCTCCGGGTATTACAATTCTCGGAGGCGCATCTTCTTATTCATATGCATTAAAATCCTTCGGTATTGAATTATCACGCCGCGGATATGTAACTGTATTATGCGATATGCCCGGTCAAGGACAGTCCAGTTTCGTAGGACATGCAAGAGGTTACGGAAACTATAAAGAGGATGCCGGTACAGGCACTTCAGGAGAGGATGCCTCAGGATATATTATCGCAGTTACGAAGGAACTTCAGAACATGGACTTCGTAGATCAGGATAAGCTTACCATCGCAGGCTTTTCTGCAGGTCAGTCATGGGCCGCGCAGTGCGTAGGCAACTATTATCAGGGCGTTTATAAGAATTGCGGAACCTTAAGCGGATATAATATTGCTTACCGTGATCTTGCGCTGAATGCCGGAGTAAACTTCTTCGGAATAAATGGCAATGCAAATGCTGTAGAAGGCTCTGCTTATGAGATGATCCCGGGCGAGATCTGTGGTGTCGGCAGTTGGGAAGATGGCACGGCTGATTATTGCTGGAGAGGCGTAAGTGCAGTTCAGCATCAAATGCAGCCTACGACCTCAACAATTGTTCTGGCTACATGCAGCATGATGGAAACGATATATCCGACAGGAACAACTATCCCTGAGAATCAGTCTATATTTTTAACAGCTGACATCTTCAGCGGTGTTGCCATCGTATGTCTGTTCATTCTCTTAGGTTACCTCATCAGAGCATTGATAGGAATGAAGTTCTTTGAATCTCTTAAGAGAGAAACTCCTAAGACATTTCCGCAGCTTTTCGATGACACCAAGTCACAGGCATCCAGAAAGATCAAGAGTACTCTGTTCCTTGCTTTCCGTATATTTGCAACAATAGCATTGTATGAGATATTTGGTGCCAGATGGCAGATCATCCCACTGTTTGCAGGAACAGCCTGGGCAGGCCTGTGGTTCAATATCTGGGTTCCATTCCTTATCAGCAACGCAATCGTAAATGTCATCATCTATTTGGTATGGCACTTTACATGCGGTAAGCCTAACGGCGGCAATCCTTACGAATATGGAATGACATGGAGCAGCAAGGGTCTGCTGAATATCGGAAAATGTCTTGTACTGGGACTTGCTATGGTATTTGTAGTTACATCATTGCTCAACTACCTGGACATCCTGCTGACTATCAACTTCAAGATCATGATCTTCGGTATGATAAGCTTCAATATGGAGCATATGTTACAGATGCCATTCTATATCATCTTGTACTTCTTCATACTGTTTGCAGCAAGCTTAACACAATACATTTCCCATCCTTCATACTCAGACGGAACTACTAAGGGCAATGTAATAGCAACTGTAAGAAATACCATTATCTGCATCATGCCATATCTTATTATGGTAATTTGGAACACATTAAAGGGAATGAATATCGTAAAAATGGCTGAGCAGCATCCGGTTGACCAGTTTGCACCGTTAGATAATATGTATGGTTATCCTATCATGATGATCCTGGTAACGCCGATTATGGATATGCTCTATAGGAAGACCAAGAGTATATGGCCGGGAGTAATCGTCTGCGCTATGCTTCTGGGCGTCCTGATCGCCTGCAACTATTCTCTTAATGAAACATGGTTTGGCTAATACAAAATACCACCTATAATTAATTTCTCCTATTAAGACCCTGTGCTGTCTATACGATATGCACAGGGTCTTAATATATTCTTTGCATTGCTATGCAAATACTAGCAGCAGATACTATGCAGCTTATCTGAATTTTATGTCTTATTTGTGCCATACTGATTAGTGCATTTCATAAGATTTTAATGTATTATTATTTGCGAAATTGCAGCAGCTGCAAGCCAACTTTCACAGCTTGCAGATATCCCGTCGGACTGAACGCAGCAATTATTCAGAACATAAATATACATTTTTCATTACATTTGCACGGAGAATAATTATGAACAGTATCGAGGAAGCAATTATATATGCAACAATCATGCATCAGGGCAAGATCCGCAAGATCGGCGGCACGCCATTCATTCTGCATCCGCTGGAGGTTGCTCAGATCATTGCTACTATGACGGATGATGAAGAGGTTATAACTGCAGGCGTCCTGCATGATATCGTCGAGGACACTGACGGAACGTTGTCCGAAATCACTGCAAGATTCGGCGACAGAGTTGCCTCTTTAGTCTCCTCTGAAACAGAAATCCGGACTCCTGGTGAAGACAAGAAGCTGTCTTGGAAAAGGAGAAAAGAAGAATCTCTTACAGTTTTAAAAAATTCCACTGACATAGGCGTTAAAATGCTCTGGCTTGCAGATAAGCTGTCTAATATTCGTTCACTCGCCGACAATTACAGTGAAAAGGGAGATGCTATCTGGTCGCAGATGAACCAAGATGACCCTAAGATGCACCACTGGTATTATAAGAGTATCGCAGAAAGCCTTGAAATGGACCTTAACAGAACGGGCGCATTTAAGGAGTTTCTTAAGCATATTAACTTTATCTGGCCGGGAACATTTGAAAGTGAAAAGGAAAGATATAAGAAACTGCGTTCATACTCTGTTGACGGATGCAAGGTTATCGGTCAGGGTGCCAAAGGAACCGTTTACAGATACGATGATGAGCTGATCATCAAGGTATATAACAGCAATAATACATATAAGGATATTGAGCGCGAGAATTATCTGGCACGAAAGGCATTCATCGCAGGCATTCCGACTGCCATCTCCTTCGGTATAGTTACTGTAGGGGATCGTTATGGCTCTATGTTTGAGCTGCTTAATTCCTGCTCTGTCTCTCAATTAATCGCACGGGATCCTAATCGAGTTGAATTCTATGGCAAACTTATGGCACATCTTGCTCATATCATTCACAGTACAAATGCCGATGGCATGAATCTTCCTGATTATACAGAGGAGGTATGCAATTGGATTGACGGCGGCATAGCACATGTAGATGACAAACTGGCTCAAAAGGTTCATCAATTAGTTTCCGATATGCAGCATTCTGATACCATGATCCATGGCGATCTTCATACAGGAAATGTCATGATACAGGAGGGCGAGCCGATCCTTATCGACATGGATAATCTGTCTGTCTGCAATCCGATAGTAGAGATAAGCGGCTTATATATGTTCTATGTAGGATTCGGAGAACTGAACAAAGAGGTTATAGAGTCATTCATGGGATTTTCTTACGAGACAGCCAAGGAATTCTTCTCACAATTCATGAAAGCTTATCTTAATACAGATGACGAAGTCCGCATTCAAGAGGTTACAGACAAGGCCTCTCTTCTTACTTATGCACGACTTGTAAGACGTGTCTACAAGAAAGGCAGCGACCTATCCCCAGAGGATGCCGCCGCAAGAGATTATTACATGGATAAGATCTACATGCTGGCGGACAAGGTTCAGGATTTGAACATATGATCTGTATGCGCAATTTTCGAAGAGGGGCTGGTTTCCACTGCACAGACCGCTGCAGGTTATTATTTTACAACCGACAGCTGCTTTACATAGCACCTTCTTCTCTTGTGCAGTTCTGCATTGAATTCCTTCCACTGGCTTAATACCTTGGAATTAAGCTCCAGCTGTGGACCGCTCTCTGCATATTTAATTCCATTCTTGATGCAGCTCTGCATGATATGGTCGATAATGATGGCATTAATTCCTCTGTTCTGCAGCTCAGGACGAACGGCAATCAGCAGCAGGTCAACCGCTGTATTCTTTTTGAGGGATCTTAATACTCCGATCCATCCTATAGGAAAGAGCTTGCCCTTGCTTTTCTTGATCGCTGCAGCCACTGATGGAGCGCATACGCCAAATCCTGCCAATTCTTCATTCTCATCCAGAACCAGGCAGCAATATTCCGGATTGACCAGAGGGATAAATTTGCTTGCATATTTTTCAATCTGATCCGGAACGAGCTCCACAACGCCATAGAGATGTGCATAAGCTATATTTACCAGTTCAAATACCTTTTTGATATATGGTTTGAATTGAGATTGCTTATTCAACTGAGCCTTATGATAATTGCCCTTCTCCATGACTCTTTGAGCAATCTTATGGATCTTCTGATATACCTCGTCGCCTTCCTTAGGAACGTTTATCTTAAATTCCACCCAGTCTACATCCTTCGCATAACCCAGACTTGTAATATGCTCGTTGTAATATGGATAATTATAATAT
>CAVAJR010000042.1:0-11734 GCA_963589005.1 Bacteroidaceae bacterium
AAGCTTGCTTCTCAACAGCAAGCTCAAACATCTTCTGGATGTACTCAAGTCCGTCAGCTATGTCAGTTCCGGTGGAGTTTCTTGGATAGGCGCAATTGATGACAATGGAGCCCTTCATCATGTCAGCGTCCATCATATCCCTGTGACGATACTCTACATTCTTTCCTCCAAGCTTCTCTATCAGCTGCTCCGGCTTTGAGGACAAGGCATATACTACATACCGCTTATCATTCCTCAGTCTCTCTACCAAATGGCTTCCGAGAAAACCGGATGCACCTGTTATGACGATCTTCTTACTCATAAATCGTTCCTACATAGTCCAACTCTTCCATACCGGGCAAGATCATCTCTTCACCCGTGTCCGAAATTACATGAACTAACCTCTGAATCTCCAGCATTTCATTTTTCATGGATTCGATATCATCCGCTTTGCCGAGAATCCTCACCGTGATCTGTGCCAGCAGGCCTTTCATCTTCTGAGTGATCTCGTCACCCTCTGGGTGTGCAACAACTGCCTTGATTACACCTGGCAGTTTCTCTATCTCATCAAGACCTGTAATCCTCGCAATCTTCCCAGGCTTACAGAGGAGGGAAACGTTATAGGTGTACCTCCCATTGAAATAAGGATTAACCTTCTGCGCGATATCAGGTTCGCCCATATCTCCTGTAAGTGCGAAACGAATGAGCATGTCCAGCGGATCGTATCCGCAAACCTCTTTCAAGTTGATATATTCAAGACTCCCTGTAAGCCTGTAGCCAATGTCATATACCCAGCACTCGCCGTCCACAATCTTGCACTGCATGAACATCATGCCGTTTTTTATTCCGACAAAATGAAACATTTCTTTCATTTTTGGTGCAGTCTCTGTCAGAAATCTCGGCTGTACAATAGACGGATAGGTATATCCTACTGGAAGCGGAATTACACCCTCCTGGTTATGTTTGACGTGTCGGTTTCCAATCATCATTAGGTAATATTGCCCTTCCGCAAACAGCCAAAATATCGTAGCTTCCTGTTCGTCAATGTACCGTTCTACCAAAACTTCCTTGTCCTCAGAGGTACTGGAAGCAAAGTCTATAGCCGTTTTCAGCTCCTCTTTTGAGTAGCACACCGTGATGCCTCGTGCGCCGCTGCTCTCACTGGGCTTCACAATAACTGGGTAAACAATGTCCGCTGTGGTGGTGTCAAAATCATTCAGATCGACCTTATATTCAGGAATTGTGGGAACATCAAATTCCCGCATCAGCTTTTTGTATTTCTGCTTATCAATAAAGATTTCAAACTGCTCTTTTGTACCGTAGGACGGAAGACCTGCCTTCTCACACATCTCAGCATAATAGGGGAGAACTGAATCTGTGAAGCCAGTGAGAACGCCGTCGAACTTCTGCTCTTTGATAAACTCCGCCATCCGATCAACGTCACTTGTGTCCTCATAATATGCCTCATCAGCCATCTGCTTTGCAGGGGATTTCTCCAGGGGATAATAATCCGTCACAGCAGTTACAATACCCATCGCTCTGGCGTGTCTGATAATCTCACAGGAAATTCTCGAACCACCAAGTATCAGGAGTCTTTTGCCCTTCAGTTTCATCCTATTTCCTTCTTTCTACTGCCATTTGCAGTACTCTTTCTCGTCTCTTTCTCGACTCTTCCTTGTCTCTTTCTCTATTGGTATAACCCAGTTCTATTTCTGGACGCTATTCGTCCACGCATGAATTGCATCAACGATCGCCTGCATATCGCCTTCGGAATAACGCTGGTCACAAATCAATGACAGCTCGTTTGCCCTCACTCCGACGGACGCTCCCATAACCTCTGGCCAATGGATTGGGCAATAAATACTGTGGTCAATCAGGTACTTCCGCAAGCTGTCCCTGTCTTCAGTCGTCATAAAGATTGGCAGGAACAGCGGCGTGTCCGTCTTAAGATCAACAGATGGAATCGAGAGAATCTTTCCGTCCAGATCAGCCAGACCGGAGAGCAACACCTGAGTATTTCTCTGGCGCGCCTCCTTCACTTTCTCAATATCGATACTAGCCACAATTCCCATAGACGTATTGTCAATCTTTAACATCCGATCCACGTGGATCAGGTCATTCTCAAATGTGGCCTGCGTCAGCAGGAAGTTCTCCTTGTTGCTGATCTCTCCGGTCAGGTAGTCATATTTCTCTTTCATGCCGGCAATCTTATCTACTACGGCATGATTGCTGTCCATATCCGGCTTCTCGGCGAACGTTCCGTTTTTCTTTCCTACCCAGCCACCTGTGGGAATACCAAACCACTTTCTGAGGCTGGCAACAACATAGTCGCTGTCTTCTGATACAACCACACTCCGCAACATGGAATGGGTGATATCCTCAATCACTACTGCTCCCTGTGCATGGACTTTCTTGATCACCTCATGCTCAGCCGTGACACAGAGGCCAAAATAGCTCATGATAAGGACGATTGTGTGGTCATCAGCATCGGGAATCTGATAGGTGAACGCTCTGCCCTGATATCCAACCTCATAAAACTCAACCTTTAATCCACGGTCGATAAAGGACTGAAGCATGGATACACAGCAGTATGAGGGAGCGAGAACACGGCTTATGGTCCTTTCCTTCAGGATATCCCTGAGTGCCACATCAATTGCATTACGGCCTGAAAACACGAAAGAGCTGTCTTCCACAGAAGGCAGCCAGTTAACTTCCCTTCCAGTTTTATTGTTCAATCCATAGGAATCATCAAGCCAGAAGTAGCTGCCTATTTCTGAATATGTCATCCCGGCCACCTGCTCACCTCCGTTTCCTTCTTCCTGCAAAATTCTGTACGGCCCATAATCCAACACTTTTGTCGTACCGCGTACAGTAACATCGGAATGCCGCAGCACCTTCAGCACTGTGTTCAAGATGATCTTGAAATCCACACCGAAAGAGATACTGTCCACATACTTAATATCCAGTTCAAAGCGCTCATCCCAGGGGAGATTGTTTCTCCCGCTGACTTGCGCAAGACCTGTTAACCCTGGTCTGACATCATGCCGTCTCCTAAGATTTGTCGGATAATGCAGGAGATAGTAAATGGAGAGCGGCCGCGGCCCCACGATACTCATGTCACCCCGGATAATGTTTACCAGTTCCAGAAGCTCATCAAGACTGCTGGCACGTAGAAACTTGCCAAACTTCGTAAGCCGCTGTGCGTCCGGTAAAAGCCGTCCATCCTCACCGACTTCATTAGTCATGCTGCGGAATTTGTAGAGGTAAAATATCTTTTCACCCTTCCCCGGCCGCGCCTGCTTGAATACAATAGGACTGCCATGCTTTATCCGAACCAACAGAGCGGTAATTCCTAACAGCGGGCTTAAAATCACAAGTGCCAGCGTCGACAGAATAATATCCAACAATCTTTTTATGTAGTTTCTGTATAATCCTTTACGAGCCAACTTTCGTTCCACCATTTCGTTTTATAAGTCATTATTCAGGTTGTTTTTTTAGTCGTTTTTCACGCTGTCACCAGACAGCTGTTACAATTATTCGCCATCCGATGCTTTCCTCTCTTCATGAAAGAAGTTCCACGCTCTTTGAATCTCATCATTAGAAATGCTCTGATTGTGTTCAACATAGGGATAGCTGTACCCCCCCCATGGATTTTCGGCGCATCTACGGACATAATCTTCAAATGAGCCGATTCGCTTCGCAGGAGTCCCAACATACACGCCGTTTGGTTCTAAATCGCTTGTTACTGTGGCGCTTGCGCCGATAATGCAATTCTCACCGATTCGCACATTAGGAAGGATTGTCGCGTTATATCCGATGAACACATTGTCCATCACCTCAATGCATCCGACCTTTTCAGGGAAGTGGCCAAGCCCTAACTTATTGAGAACCGTGTAGGAAGCATCGTGTGTTACGAAACGAACGCCTGCCGCGATCATGATGTTGTTATGCAGTTTAATAAGTTCAGGATATAGCGGGATCAGCCTCGGTTGAAACTTAACGTTTTCTCCTACTTCGGCAAAGATATGTTTATCGCGCAGATATCTGCCCCGCGCTCCTGAACCTCGTTTCAGGAACAACCCTATGGTTTGCCGCATACGTTGTTTCTTCATTGCTGCCTCTCTTGTAATCAGTGTTCTTATACTCAGTCTTTCTCTTAATCCGTTAATTTCTTAGCCAGTTAAAACTATGGATCTCATAGCCAGTAGATCTCATCGCCTGTTTATCTCTCTTCTCTATACGCCGGGAAGAACTCTGATTTCATATCTGCGCCAGCGGCTTCGCATATCCGCCTATATACATCTTCATTCCAGACTTTCTTCGCTATATAAAAATCAAACTCTGTGTTTTTCCCAAACTCCCGCTTGAACTTATACAAGCCATTATCTTCGGATCGAGATGAGCCTCCACCGTAGTGAATTACCTCATATCCTTTTTCATGGCCATAGATTGCAAGCGCATATTTGAGGATGTAGGCCGGAGAATATTCCAGATACTCTGATAACGTCCCGGACAGATGCGCATGCAGATATTTTCCATAGCGGAAGTACACGCCCATTGCGATAAGCTTCTCACCCAGGAAGACCTTCCCTGTGGTGATATTCCCCTGGAATTTCTCCAACATCTCCTGGAAATAATCCGGCTTGAAGTAGTAGTAATCGTCCGCTCCGTCCCGATCCATTGTGGAGTAATAAATTTCAACAAAATCACCGAGAGTCGTCGGATTTTCATCCACCTCGTATTTTATTTCCGGATTTTTCAGAATCCTACGTATGTCCTTCCTCTTGTGCTTTGAAAACTCCGTGCCGATAACATCCTCATATGTCAGATTGGCTCCCACAGTCTTTCTGTCATAGATGGAGTCATAAGCATCCTTAAAGTCCACGCCGTTACCAATGATCGGATGAAACCGGACAAACTCTGCTATGATGTTTTCCCGAGCTGTGTAAGCCCTAAAATTCTTCATGTAAGCAGCTATCAGCTTTTCTTTATCCAATGATTCATGTATCACCGGCCCACCGTATCCGTAAGGTGTCACTATGTCATAGTATTGGACTCCATCATCCAGAGGGATATCTATCGTCCTCTTCAGGAACAGATTCGTGATAACTCCATGCTCACACTCAAATCTATACTCTACGGCTTTACTACTTTCAGTTTCATATAATCGTGCATAATCTGGTTCAAAATAAATATCCGGATACATCATGCGGCCACCTCTTTAAGAGGCACCGCATAGATGCGGTTGTTGCGGTTAATCAGATATATGCAGTATCTACTGTATCTGCTGTACCCCCCCCCATGAGGTACTTAGCCTTGCCGCAGGATCATCAAATATCGCTTCTGATTCCAATACTATCGGCTCGACATCCACATCGCGGAGGAATATGTACGGCTTCTCATAGTGGTGAAATTGATCTCTCACCACATTCCTGCTATCTCCATCCTCATGAATTCTTATCGTATCTTCAATCAAGTCAAAACCCACATGAGCCATTACACCTGTGTAAGCCATGTGACGGATGTTGACCTCAGTAACTTTAAGCTCCCCGTTCTTATCCTCCTTCAAATCGAAAGACAATATGCCGTGAGCCAGAACACCGAGTTTTTTCTCCAAATACTTGATACAATCGTCACAGAATTTGTTAATCCTGTCCTCGTTGAGAAATCGACCGAAGTGCGTATTCCCGGTAACATGAGATGGCGCTGTATTTGCCATAACATATTCCACACACTCAAGCGCTGCGCCTTTCACATACTCCCCATTGTAATAAAGCATCTGATTAGCAAGATGCCGACCAGTGAGGAACTCCGACACAGTAAACTCGGGGATGCGGGAGTTTATGAAGAGCCATGATTTATAGGAACTGATGTCATCAAGGCGGAGAGAACCGAGACCTCCTGTGCCTTCCGTTGCTCTGATCCAACACGGAAATCCGATATTGTTCTCCACATCCTCAAAGCGTGGGTTCTCTTGCGTGACCTTTATTGTCTTTGGGATGAATTCAGTGCCTTCCAACAGTTCCGCCATGATGGACTTATCACGAAGGGATTCGGACAACAGTTTACATCCCATGAACACAGGCACAGGAAACTTGCCGTGATTTTCGAAGTATTGCCCCCATTCGACAATCTCTGATTCTGGCTGAACAAAAGCATAGTCTATATGTTCTTTTTCCGCCAACTTTTCAATCCATGAGAAGTATTCTGTATCATCACAGCGAGGAGAGACATAATACGTGTCGATGAGCTTCTGCCCACTGTGATTCTTCATAAAAAATCCCATGGCCTTCTTCTCGACATCACAGCCGACGAGTCTATAGTCTGGATGATTTTCTCGAATAATTGTCGCAATGGATCTTGGTGTCAAGCCACCAATGCCAGTAATTAAAATATTCTTGCTCATAACCTAATCCTCGAGTGTTATATAGAGTAGTAGTTATTATAGCCCCTCTCCAAGGGCTGTACCGCACCATAACGGATATTGCGGATTGGTTTAGGGTTGGGTGCGCTCAACTGTTTCTTCCTGAATTCGGAATGTTACGTCTTGGCATAAATATAGAAAATTATCTAAAACACCGTCTAATAATCTCAATCACTCTATCCTGCTGCTCCGCTGTCATCTTGTTATCGCTCGGCAGGCAGCAACCGCGCTCAAAAATATCCGCACCGACATCTACGCAACCACCCGCGATATAGGCATTCGTCCGACATCTTAGACTTCCGTCTCTTCCAATTACATCATGCATTCTGTACATTGGCTGCATATGCATCGGCTTCCAGATCGGCCGTCCCTCAGCATTGAAAGAATGTAGCGCTTCCAGTATCTCCGTTGGGCAGGATTTACCAGGTTCTGACCTATACAACGCCTTGTGGTCATCCCTAACCTGTTCACACATGTAATCCTTATCGATGATAAGAGCTGACAGCCAATAGTTCGGCTCTGTACCATCCGTAATAGGATTCATAGACACAGGCAGATCCTTGAGCTCCTCGCGGTATCTTTCGTATACCATCTTCTTCTGTGCGATATGCTCCTCAAGGTGCGGATACTGACCTCTTATAACGCCTGCAATCACATTGCTCATGCGGTAGTTGTAACCCACTTCCTCATGCTGGTACCAAGGTGCGGCTTCTCTAGCTTGTGTGCTCCACTTGCGGACGCGGTTCGCTTCCTCTATCTTGTTCGTCAGCAGGCAGCCGCCAGAAGAACCTGTGATGATCTTATTTCCGTTATAGCTGATGGCACTATAGTCTCCGAAGCTCCCGCACGGCTTTCCATCCACCGTCGCACCCATGGCTTCGGCGGCATCCTCGATGAGGAGGGCGCCATGTTTCTCGCAGATTTTCTTAATTTTATCAATACGTCCGGGGAAGCCGTACAGCTCCGCACAAACAACTAGCTTTACATCAGGATATGTCTCAAACGCCTTCTCAAGTGCGACGGGATCCATGTTCCAGCTGCTTTCCTCTGTGTCAATAAACACAGGAATACCACCCTCATATACCACAGGGTTCAGCGTTGCGTCAAATGTCATATCGGAGCAGAAGACACGCTTGCCCTCAAGCGCTCCGTGGGAGATCATCGGCTTACCATAGAGCCTCTCACCGGCGAGCTTGCAGCACAGATGGAGCGCAGCGGTGCAGGAACTCAGCGCAACGGCATACTTCATTCCGATCTTCGCAGCCGCGATTTTCTCTACCTCGTTTATGTTTTCGCCGACTGTGGACATCCAGTTGGTCTCGTATGCTTCAGTCATGTATTTGAGTTCTTCGCCATGCATGGTCGGTGTGGCAAGCCAAACTTTTTTATCAAACTTTTCAATTCCGCGAAAACGCTCGTCCATTACTAAGCTCTCCCTTTGTCGTTTTATTTCCTTTTCGTAATCTTCAGCCTCTATTAGGTCCATGTCTTCTGTAGCCTCAAGCAGATAGAGTGTGGTCACCACATGAACTTCAAAAGTCTGGTCGTCGTTCCTTACGATCGGCTTGTTATTCATGCCGGATTATATGTCTTAACTATCTCTTTAACATACTCTCTTATGACATCATTCTTATTCTTGTATGCAATATCCATCAGCTCACCCAACTGTGTGAGGAATTCATCTTCGTCAAATGGTATCGGCATGCCGATGAATATCATGTCATTTGCGGTCTTCCTCAGACCCTCCTCTGCCATAAGCTTCTCTTCATATAATTTCTCACCCGGTCTTAATCCTGTATATACTATCGGTATATCTATATCCGGCTGCATACCCGAGAGTCTGATAATGTTGCGTGCCAATGTATCTATCTTGACCGGCTCCCCCATGTCGAGGACGAAGATCTCACCGCCGTGCGCATAATATCCCGCCTGTATTACCAGGCTTACTGCCTCCGGTATAGTCATGAAATATCTGATAATGTCCGGATGTGTGACAGTTACAGGCCCTCCCTCTGCTATCTGCTTCTTGAAGAGAGGGATGACAGAGCCATTGCTTCCTAACACATTGCCGAATCTTACTGCCACGAATTCTGTATGTGCCTTCTTAAGCTGCTCCTTGGCAAAACTCTGCTCCTTCTCATCTGTCATTATATGGGTGAAGAGCTGCGGTATCTGATCTGCCTGACCGTCCTTTATCTTCTGGTTAAATGTCTGTATGATCATCTCGCAGATACGCTTAGAAGCTCCCATGACATTAGTCGGATTGACTGCCTTGTCTGTACTTATAAGCACGAATCTCTTGACTCCGAATACCATCGCCGCAAATGCGGTCTTATATGTTCCGATTGCATTATTCTTGATGGCCTCACATGGCGAGTCCTCCATAAGAGGCACATGCTTATGTGCTGCTGCATGGAACACTGCCGTTGGTCTGTATTCGTCGAATACCTGCCACAGCTTGCGGCTGTCTCGAACAGACCCTATGATGACCTTAAGATCCAGCGCCGGATATTTCTTCACAAGCTCTTGCTGTATATCGTACGCATTATTCTCGTATACCTCGAATATAATGATCTGCTTAGGATTGTGCTTGGCAATCTGTCGTACCAGTTCGCTTCCGATGGAGCCTCCGCCGCCGGTGACAAGAACTATCTTATCCTTGATCATCTCCAATATCTCATCTGTATTGGTTTTGATCGGCTCTCTTCCCAGGAGATCTTCTACTGAGACATCTTTCATCGCGCTTACAGTTATCTCTCCTGTACGCAGCTGATATATGCCCGGCAGCTGCTTCAGCTCACAGCCCGTCTTGTTGCAGATTTCGAGTATCTCCTTCTTCTGTCTGGCGGTCGCAGCCGGAATGGTTACATAGATTTTCTGGATGTTAAGCTTTCTGACATTATCGGCAATCGTATGCCTTCCGCCTACTACGCATACACCGTCTATATATCTGTGCCATTTATTGGGATTATCGTCTATGAAGCAGACTGCATCTTCTGCGATTCTCTTGGATGCTCTCATGTCTCGCAGAAGCATCTGCCCTGACGAACCTGCCCCCACGATCATAACTCGGCAGCGATTACTGCCGTCAGGATTCTTTTTTCTGAGAAGCGTGACGAACCTGTAGGATAGTCTGACCCCCATTGTAAGGATAAACTGGAAGATTATCCCTATTATATAGTAGCTCACCGGCATCCTGCCGACTGTAAACCATGTGCCTGCGATATTTATCACAAATGTAATAGCCGTGGCCATGATCATATAGACCACTTCTCGAAATGAAACATACCGCCACAGACTGCGGTATAACCTGAAAATTATAAATACTATTACACATACTGCAGTATACGGCAGTATGGTAACCATGTATTCTCTTAAATATTCTCTGGGAATCTCTGAAAATCTTAAATCGAATCGTACCAGCAATGCAGCGTAATAGGATGCAATAACTGCGAACACATCAAAACACACCAGCAGAAATGTGATTATCTGCCAATGTTTTATCTTCTTATCCGGGAATATTGAATCCCGATTGTCCTTTTTCGTCTCAACACTGTTGTCCATCTGTACTCCCCTGTAAGTTCCTATCCGGCTTATCATGCGACGATTGCACACCACAAGTCCCCTTCGGTTGCTCTCATCCTCGGCATCTTCTCGTTATTTTCCTGCCGTGTGTGTCGCCATCTGAATCATTTTAATCAATTATACATATTATTCAAGTATTTATTTCTTAATTTCCCGCCGGCGACAGTTCCTCGCCTCTGACCAGCACTACTATATATCTGTAATTATAGTCACGCGGATAATCTATGCAAGTAGATAATACCACAACCTTCGAATCTGCCGATATCTCGATATCATCCATCTCGTAGGAGTTTTGCGTCCGAAGCATCTGCATGCTGCTTAAGAATTCCTCATCAGTGGACGGGATCGTAAATATTCCCATCTCGTTGTCTACCTGCACTTGCATTGCTGCATATACATAATACGTATACATCTTCTCTCCGGAATAGATCTCAAATGTCTTATGCTTCTGATAATACGACTCGTCCTTGTACGAGGTGATAGATCCAAACATCGAACCATCATCCATGTTGTGTCCGTATACGATGGAATATCTGGCATCCAGTGCTCCCTCACAGCGATAATCTACGAACAGCGTTCCGCCTATGCTGTACTCCCCATTCATCAGAGCTCTCAGATATTTGTCATTATCTTCTGCCTGCATGATCGGATATGAGATGACCGTGTCCTTCTGATAAATATATCCTACCGCATCCTCACACAATTCCAGAAGGGCGTTGTAATTCCAATTAAGCGACGCCTGTCCCAGGACATTCTGCTCGCCGCCTGCCACCTGATCCGTTATTCCATTGTAATAATCTGCAGAATCACTGTAGCTTCTGGAGATTCCTACCAATTTAATCGCACAAAATACCAGAACCGCAGCAGCCACTATAATGACTGTAATCAATAGCCAGAAGGATGTTCTGTTCCTCCCGGTTTGCTCCCCCCTGCTGCGGTTCCGGTTATTCTGATATTCTCTTCTGTTTTGGTACCTTCGGTCACGGCAACCGTCATTGTCCCAACTTATGCTGTCATATCCATAGTTGTCATGTCCCCGACCTTCATACTCCCAATCGTCGTATACACCGTTGTCATCTGCATCGTCGTCCCATTGAGCATCATGATCATGTGCTCGCCGCCTGTTGTCACATCTTACGCTGTCTTGCCTGTAGTCTTCATCAATGTAGTCATATTCTGTGTAGTCGCTTCTGCTGTCCCAACTGTTGTCATCATCCCACTCATTGCTGCAGTATTCCGGTTCATCATAGCTGTCATAATACTTGCGGTTGTCGCGTCCTCGGGTATCTCGTTGATTTTTTATATAGCCACGACGGGGATTATTATTATCTCTTCGGTCATCGTCAATGCTGTCATAATAACCCGCGCCGCAGTTACCTTGGTAGTTGTCATTGTGCGCATCGTATTCCTCGTCACTGTACTGCTCTGAGGTACGATAGTTTCTTTTTATATATTTCATAGTTAATTGCTTTAATGATTGCTGACATGGGCTACAAATTAACAGTAACATCCCCCATTCAGCTGTATATATGTAATTGAGTCGGAGCCTGCCATGTCCTATAAAAATAAAAACACACAAAGACATATCACATTAGCATCACGCTTAGGCAATATGTCTCTGATCTCTTAGTTACTATATCAACATCTACAGCGCAAAACTACAGTCGTCTGTCTGTCTGTCTGTCTGTCTGTCTGTCTGTCTGTCTGTCTGTCTGTCTGTCTGTCTGTCTGTCTGTCTGTCTGTCT
>CAVAJR010000043.1:0-9175 GCA_963589005.1 Bacteroidaceae bacterium
GATTCGAACCCCCGACCTTCTGGTCCGTAGCCAGACGCTCTATCCAGCTGAGCTAAATGCACAAGTCAACGTTGAGTATTCTACTCGCACTATCAACTTTTGTCAACAGATAAATATATTTTGCATCTGTCTCACGTAAGATAAGATCTTCTATACTGACTTAGCCTGCGCAGTTTTATCTTCAAGAGCTAATTTATCATCTTCCTTTGTAATCTGCAATGCCCACGGCTGCTTATCATTACTCCTGATCTCAATTACCGGCGCACCATTATTTTCAATATAATCCTTTGTGATTATAACCTTACCTATACTGTCATCCTTAGGGATTTCAAACATGATGTCCAGCATGATCTCCTCAAGGATCGACCTGAGTCCTCTGGCTCCTGTGCCTCTCTCCTCTGCTCGTCTTGTCAGAGCCAAGAGTGCATCATCTTCAAATTCAAGCTTGACCTCGTCCATTTCCAGGAGTTTTTGATACTGCTTCAGGATAGCATTCTTAGGTTCCTTCAGTACCTTGACCAGCATCTCATCTGAAAGTTTCTGCAATGTACATACGATAGGCAAACGTCCTAAAAATTCCGGAATCATACCGAATTTTCTAAGATCCTCTGTTGTAACCTTATCAAGTATGTCCTTATCCTCCTCACAGTTGTCCTTAAGCTCTGCACCGAATCCGATCGAGGTCTTCTTTTTTACTCTTTCCTTAATAATTTCTTCCAGATCCGGGAAGGCTCCGCCGCATATAAAGAGAATATTCTTCGTATTAATAGTTGTAAGCGGTACCATCGCATTCTTAGACGACGCTCCTACAGGGACCTCTACTTCAGCACCTTCAAGCAATTTCAGTAATCCCTGCTGTACAGACTCTCCGCTTACATCACGTCCTCTGTTGCTGTTCTTTTTAGCGATTTTATCAATTTCATCAATGAACACTATGCCGATCTCTGCCCTGTCTACATCATTATTGGCTGTTGCCAAAAGCTTCGATAAAACAGATTCTATATCATCACCAATATATCCCGCTTCTGTCAGAGAGGTTGCATCCGTAATTGCCAGCGGCACATCCAGCAGTTTGGCCAGGGTCTTAACTATGTAAGTCTTGCCACATCCGGTCGGTCCTATGAGAAGCATGTTTGATTTCTCGATTTCAATATCATCATCCTTGAACCTGTCACCAACAAGGATCCTCTTATAATGGTTATAAACCGCAACGGATATCGCTTTTTTAGCCTGTTCCTGTCCCACCACATATTCATCCAGTTTAGCCTTCAGCTTGTGCGGTGGAAGAATCTTAGCAGGATCAACGATCGGCTCTTTTCTCTCAGATGGTGATTTCTTCTTAACTTGTGCCTTGCGTCCAAATCCGTTCTGGAAATCAGCCAGATTTATAAAGCTTATATTCGGCATCTTGTTTTTATTTTTTGAAGTCTCATGTTTTTCTTTAGCTTTTTTTTCTGCAGCAAGATGCTTTTCCTGTTCTTGAGGAGTCCTCTGAACGCCCGGATGTTTTCCTGCGCTGTTTACTCCCTGGCTCGGACTCCATTTGCCATCATCCTCAGATGAGCCTTCTAAGGCTGCATCATCTTCCGATTCCGGATTGTCAGAATCTGTGGTGTCACCATCGGACTCATTATCTTCTGCCTTAATCAATTTACTCTCATCCCCAGGTTCTTCATCCTGCGAGGATCCATCATCTTCAACCTCGTTAAAATCATCCGGATCATCTGTATTAAAAGGAAACCCCGGCATCGGCATTCCCATAAAAGGATTAAATCCTCCCAGGCTGCTCAGATCGATCTCTGAACCTCCGAAATTATTCAGCGTTCGCTGCAGGCAGTCCATGCAAATATTCATATTGCCAGGTAATGTAAGCATCTGTCCGGCATTTTTCTCGCTTCGATGACAAATGCTGCAATACTTTTCTCTGGTATCATCATCCATTCTATTATTGTCCATTCTATTTTCTCTCTTTCAGTTCTTTATGTTAATTGTATTTTGTCGCTGTCATAAATCTTTTCAACAGCTGCGTAAATTGTCTATTCTCCAGATAAGATTACATCTATGGTAATACACTTATAGGATTGTCCTATCTGTCTGTTTATGACCAGCGTTACCGTATCTCCTGCGTCAAAATATGAAAGCTCCTGTTCTAATTCTTCCATCGTAGAGATCAGCGTATCATTTATTCCTACTATAATATCTCCTGCCATTAAGCCGGCATTGTCTGCTCCGCTCCCTCTTATTGTTGCCGACACATATACGCCGACCGGCATATTATAATAATCCGCTAACTCCTCAGTTACATCTCTTCCACGGATACCCAGATCGGCCGTCTGGTCAGTACTTTTCTGTATTTCTTCTTCGCTATATTCATCCTTTGCATTAAGTAGTTCCTGTATTTCTTCCAGGTTCGCGGCAATCGGTACGGCATATCCCATGCCCTCAACATTTTTTATGTTAATTTTGGCCTCATTTATACCGATTATTTCGCCCCTAGAATTTAGCATACATCCACCGGAGTTTCCAGAATTAATTGCTGCATCCGTTTGGATCACATTTAATACGCTGCCATTTAATACTATCTGCCTGTCCACAGCGCTTATAACTCCAACAGTTACACTGATGCCATATCCAAGTGCATTTCCGATAACCACTACGCCCTCGCCAACCTCTGCGTCTGTATTGGACAGCGACGCCATCTTTATGCTGTCCATGGTTTCCTGATTTATCTCATCAAGAGGAACTGATACAACCGCAATATCCAGATCTTTATTGGCTGATTTGATCTTACCGCTGACCTTGCTGTCATCTATGAACGTTACATCTATTGAAGAACTTCCGCTGATTACATGATAGCTTGTTAAAATCAGAAGTTCTGTCGCATTCTGGGCTACAATAGTTCCGGAGCCTTTTTCCTTTTCTATTTCAGCATCCGTTGTTGTATTGCTGTTCTTGCTGCCGCTGCTGTCTGCTTCGTCCCCCAATGATATATTTTTAGGATCTACAAATCCATTGGCCCCGTAGTATCCTACTGATATCTTCGGAGTAATAGACACGACCGACGGCAGCACCTCGCTGACCATATCAGATATATCTAATACAGTTGAATTATTTGTCACAGAGGAATCTGTTGCATCACCTGTATTCGTATCCTTTACATCAATCGTTCCGCCAATTTTATTTTCAGTTTGTTTAGAACTGTTTTGTGCATCAAGCATAGCTGAAGCATTATTTTCTCCATATTTCAACTCAGAAAAGAGACACAATAATATTCCCACAATGCATGCCGCAAGTATAATAATAGCAATCAAAATGCCAGAAGTGTGTCTGCATTTTTTTACGTTTTTTCCCGCTTCATCTGTACAAGGCTTCCATCTGGGAATTTCATAATCATTATTATATTTATCATCATGATTTGGGTCATTCTGCCTACCCATATTTTTCTCCCTGTAATATTGTCAGTCTATTTTGCCGATTGTGACTCGCTGCACGTCATAACTTAATACAGCCATGCGATTTTTCATTTCAGTCCACGGCATATTTTTCTTACGATAAAATAACTAATAATTGTGATATTTGTGTGACATAAGTTTCACATTTTTGTAACCATTTCATGACAGATGGTTTTGTGAAAATCTAACTTATATCTTCCCACAGGCTGCGAATTTCCGAAACTTCTTTTGACGGTTCCGACGGCATGCTGCCGCTTATGATTTCAAATATAATATCTGCATTTATTTTTCTGGAATTATGCTGCATCTGATATCTTCTTCCATTTTCTCCCATGGCAGCACGTTCTGACGGCGACATCTTGTAAAGTCTTATTATGTTATTGTACAGAGAGCTGATATCATCAGGTTCCGATGCGAATCCGCATTCTGCCTTCTTCAGCAGCTCCTTAACCATGCCAAGCATCGTTACGACAATAGGCTTACCCGCTGCCATATAATTGATCATCTGAGCATATGCAGCATGCTCATCCGATGGTCTGATTGCTGCAAGTAAAATATCCGTTATGTACAGATATTTTCCCAATTCATTCGACTCGACCTTACCCTCGAAATAAAAATAATCATGAAGACTCTGTTCGTCTGCTTTCATTTTCATTTCAGCTATCTTCTCACCCGTTCCCAGTACAACAAATCTGATATTTTTATAATTATTCTTTCTTATTCTTCGTGCAATCTGAAGAACCGAATCTACAGATATCTGTTCTTTGAAATCTCCGATTATTACAATATTGAAACTTCCTGCCAGCTGCTCAAGCAGAATCTCATCCTTTTCCTCAATTTCATAATAATGATCTGGCGGTACCGGTACTACAGGAACCTGCTCCTTAGGTATAACAAGCCTGTCCATAAGGTATTTTTGCATTCTTGCAGACGGTACGAGAAGTTTATCAGCTCTTCTGTATACAGACATTGACATCCTGTCGACGATTTTCTTAAACAGACTGCTTTGTACATCTAGTACCTGATACAGACTCTGAGGCCAGAGTTCATTTATATATACATAAACAGGTATTTTCTTGATTTTTCCTACCTTAAGAGCCGGCCATGCCATCATAACCGGCGACGTCTGATAAACAAGAACTGCATCGTATTTATTCTGTGAGAGCTTTTTGGCTTGAAACATTCCCATGATCGGAAATATCATGTAATTCATGAAGATATTGACATTAGATCTGCTGCCTCTGCTTATGTCAAATGTTCTGCGAATATCAAGTTTATCGTGAATCTCTCTTTTTATCTTCATATGGCTGTATCCAGCCATAAATTTTCCATTTTCATCACTTGGCTGACCGCATAACACATCAATCCTGCAGCCTTTTTTTACAAGCTCCATACAAAGGCTATTTAATTTTGTATCCTCCGGCCAGAAATGCCTGCTTACTATCAGTAATCTTTTCGTCATTCTTTATTAAAAATCTTATTGAAATAATTCATTACTCCCTGTAATTGCATAACATTATCATGTTCTGTCATGCATGCAGAGACATATCCCTCATATCCGCATTTGTTAAGAAGTCTGGCAATCTCCATATATTCTTTTCTGGGTCTGAATGCCTCAAAACCAGGTTCTGCCAGATGTATATGTTTTATCAGCTGCATATTCTCCGGACTGAAGATCAGCTGTATATTCTCATTGTTTTCAAAAATTGTTCCTGTATTTATATTTACCGCAAAATTATTCCTATTGACCCTGCGTGCCATAGCAAATGCCTGAAATGTACCCGTTACGAAGTTTACATCCAGGCTGCACGGAAGCGGTTCAATAGAAATTGTTATATTGTATTGCTGTGCATAGTCAGCAATCTTTCTAAAAAAAGCTACCGCAGTTCTCTCTACCTGTTCAGGATGCAGTCCGTCAGGTATCTTTCTGTTTTTTACGCAGTCAAAACACAGATTAGGACATTTGATCTGATCAGCAAATCTTACTGCATTTTCCAAAACATTCATAAGATATCTTCTGTACGTGGCACTGGCAAACATATTAACATCTTCATTTTGCAGTATCAAATGCATGGACGCAATGCTTATACGGTACTGGGAATTAACTATCCTGTACCAGATCTGCGCATCATCATATTTTTCATAAGGGCTTATCATTCTATCACTTATCTTACTTTCCTGCCATTCAAAGATCCGGTCAGGAACAGCCTCCAGTGCATATTCATGGTCCCTTAAGAATTGATACATTGCTTCATCATATTTTTTATTCCAGCATATGTTTGAAATTGCAAGCTTCATATTCTTTTATTCTGTTTTTCATTTTTCTGTGCAAAACTTCCCTGCCGTATTTCATAATTATTTGAAATACAACAGGGAAGCTGTTTATACTTTTATTATCTGATAATAACTATTCTCATCGGCTTATTTCTAATAAGGAATCATCCTGCAGGCGGTTCCGGTGGAGTATCTCCGCCCTGTTCATCCGGATTTGCAGCCTCTTCACTCGTTTCCTCCTCACTCGTTTCTGAGGTTTCTTCTTCTGCCGTTGTAGCATTATGTACCTCACAATATGCATATGGATATGCATAAGGCGAATCTAAAGTATATCCTTTAGCACTGCCGCCTCTGATATCATCCGGTCTGATAATGCATACCTGGTAATATCCAGGACAATATTCATTGGCAAGCAAGCCTGTTTCTGAGCATACATAAGCAGTTGTATGAGTTTCGCAATAGCTTGTAGGTTCTGTTCCTTCCTCGAAATATTCAGTATATACACCCGTACCATTTGGACTGTACATGCATAATCCGTCTATAGGGAGAAGTCCTGACTTACGGCAGATCTGTACCTGTACAATACCGTCCGGCATTGTAAATTCTCCGCCTGAATATCCGCATTCACTTACGACTCTGTTCATGATCGTCGAGTAAAGATCCTTATGGAACTCATCTTCATCAATAGATATATTTTCATCATATCCGGCCCAGATGGTTCCGCACAATCCTCTCGGAATAAATCCGGCAAACCATAGATCATAATCATTTGATGTAGTTCCGGTCTTACCTGCAAGCGGCGTGCTGTCAAGTGCACACTTAGTACCTGTACCTTCAGTAACAACATCCTCCATTGCATCTGTAAGAAGAGCCGCAACCGTAGGTCTTATAACCTGAGTTGTCTCCTGATTAGCATCAAGCACTATAGTGCCATCCCTAGCTACAACCTGCGTATACATCGTAGGCTCGATATATGTTCCCTGATTGGCTATAGCTGAATATGCCGCACACAATTCCAGGTTAGTTACACCGTTTGTGATACCTCCTAAGGCTGTAGCAATATTAGCATCCTCAGTTTCATCAATATTTTTAAATCCGAATGCTTTCAGATATTCAACTGCTGCCGACCCTCCTATACTGTAAAGAGTCTTCGCAGCGATTATATTCATAGAGTCTCTGATACCATCTCGTATGTTGCTCAAGCCTCTGTATTCATCGCCCCACCAGTTTTCGATACTCTTGCCTTCTGTTCCATCCTCACTAGGATCGTATTCAAATGGCGAATCGTCCTGAACTGAAGCCAGTGTATATCCGTATGAATTCATTGCAGGGGCAAATGCTGCCAAAATCTTAAATGTAGATCCGGGCTGACGTAATGTATCGGTTGCACGGTTAAGTGAAAGATTCTGCTGCTTATCACCTCTGCCGCCGACGGCTGCCAATACGCGACCTGTAGAATAATCCATTAATGTAAATGAAACCTGCGGCTGAAGCGTATATGTGACATCCTCATATGTGATACGATCTCCGTCCCCCAATATCGTTGCCTTAAATTCTTCTATCGCAGCATCAGCTTCTTCTTTAGAATAAAAATTCAGTCGGTAATCCGTATCCCCCAGATCCACCCTATGATATCTGGTTATATGGCTCTGGTAATAATAAGACATACTGCCGTCTGAATGCTGAACTGACAGATCCCAGCTGATGGAGTATGTGGTCTCCATCGGATAATTGTCCTGATTATTGATTTCCTCCTCAATTATGGACTGCATCTGCGTATCCTGCGTAGAATATATTGTCAGTCCACCAGAAAATAACATATTATAAGCCTGATTGTAGGTATATCCTACTGTCTGCAGATCCTGAAGTACATCTGATATTAAGGCATCTTCAAAGTACGAATAAATACTCGTCTGTTCCGATGAATTGGCTACCATTCGACTGTAAATATCATCTGCCTTGGCCTCATCACATTCCTGCTGAGTGATATATCCGAGTTTAACCATGTTCTCAAGAACAAGCTCCCTCCTCAGCTGATTTGCCTCAGGATGCAGCGACGGATTATACGCCGAAGGATTCTTGGTTATGGCTACGATGGCCGAACATTCTGATAATGTCAGCTCCGACAGATCCTTGCCAAAATAATAAGATGCTGCTGCCTTTACACCGTTGCAATTGCTGCCCAGATAGATTGTATTCAGATAATTTGTAAGAATGTCATCCTTGGACATGATCTTCTCAAGTTCCAATGCCATGACCCATTCCTGTACTTTTCTTCTGATCAATGAACCTGCACTTCTCTCATATCCGCCGGTTTCAATTACATTATTCTTGATAAGCTGCTGTGTGATGGTACTGGCGCCTTCGTCCTTGCCCTCTGTTATATCAACATAAACTGCTCTGGCGATACCTCTTATATCTACTCCGTTATGTTCATAGAAACGTTCATCTTCAATAGCAACTACTGCATTTTTCAGCATCTGCGGAATCTCTGCCGCTGTTGCCTCCTGCCTGTTAGAGCCCGCCGTTGTAAGTTCAATCATTACATTTCCATCTTTATCCAGAATTCGTGACGGGTATTCGCTTGGCTTAACATCCTCCACAGTAATCTGCGGCGTTGATACCACAAATCCTATTCCCACTCCTGCAACAATACTTACAAGAATACAGAATACAGACAGCAGAAAAAGCAAAAACACCTTGAGAAATGCTCCTCCTACAGTCTTTTGCTTGACTCTCTTTCTGCGTGGTTCATTATAGTAATCATCGTAACTACGTTTCATTTCTTCCTCCAAACGTCAATTACCCTTTTAGGCAGACCGCTACACACAGTCTGGTGAATTATACAATAATATAGCGAGTATGTCAAAAATCGCCATTCCCACACATTTTAATAAAGACCAAACTAGTCTCTTTCGCATCTGTTTGTCAGCACTTTCAGATGCAGATTGAGTTAATACACAGAAAATGCTAACATATGTCTCATGGAAGAGATAAAAGTAATTTTAAATCATGCTCCCCGTCTTTAGGATTTAGCACTATATTTTTTTGAGAGTTTAATCTATATAGAGTTATCGCCAGTCAGCATATTTGCTGGCTTTTTTGTTGTTTGAAAAAACTTGACAAATTCTATTTTTTACTCTTGCATATATAGTGCCATAGTGTTATACTATAAGAGGGTGCATTTTATGGCTTATTTCTTAAAAAAATCAAACTACAAAAAAGGTACATATCTTCAAATTTACGAGAGTTTTTATGACCCGGAAAGGAAAGGCGGGGCTCACCGCTCTTTTAAAGCTTTAGGTTATGTTCATGAGCTTCAGGCAAAGGGCATTGACGATCCTATCTCCTTCTACAAAGAAGAAGTTATCAGACTGAACCAGGAAGCAAATGCTGCAAAAGCCGCAAAAAAAGCGAAGCAGATTTCAGATGATTCTCCGGAAAAACTC
>CAVAJR010000044.1:0-8790 GCA_963589005.1 Bacteroidaceae bacterium
TATTTAAGAACAGGAGATTATAAACATGGCAAAATTAAAAGTAGGAATTATCGGCTGCGGTGGTATCGCTAACCAGAAGCATTTTCCGGCGCTTAGCGCACAGAGCGAGTTATGCGAGATGGTTGCCTTCTGCGATATCATCGAGGAGCGTGCTAAGGAGGCATGCGAGAAATATGGCGTTGAGGGTGCGAAATATTATACAGATTACAATGAATTATTAAAGGACGAATCCATTGATGTAGTTCATGTATGCACACCTAATGTTGCGCACAGCCCTATCACATGTGCTGCTTTTGAAGCAGGCAAACATGTAATGTGTGAGAAACCTATGGCTCATAATACAGAGGCAGCTCAGAAAATGATGGATGCCTGGAAGAAGTCAGGCAAGAAGTTTACAATCGGATATCAGAACAGATTCCGTCAGGATACACAGATGCTCCATAAGGCTTGCGAGGCAAATGAATTCGGAGAGATCTATTTTGCCAAGGCTCATGCCATCAGAAGAAGAGCTGTTCCTACATGGGGAGTATTTCCTGATAAGTCCCTTCAGGGCGGCGGACCGCTTATCGATATAGGAACACATGCTCTTGATATCACACTGTGGTGCATGGACAATTATAAGCCGATATCTGTAGTGGGTACTGTATTTGAAAAGCTGGGACATTCAGAATTGGCTACCCAGGGCAACATGTTCGGACCATGGGATCCTGAGAAATACGAGGTAGAAGATTCAGCATTTGGATATATTAAGTTCGAAAATGGCGCTACAGTATTCTTGGAGTCTGCATGGGCGATCAACATGAAGGACTCAAGAGAGGCTGCATGTACACTGTGCGGAACTAAGGCAGGTGCTGAGATCGTAGGCTGCATGGCAGGCGGCAATGCAACAGGAAGAGAATATGACCTTGTGGTAAATGGCACATATCATGGCAATCTTGTAGAGCAGAAATTATCTGATACAGGTACTATTGCATTCTTCACAGGAGAATCATCAGAACCTAAGGACCTTGAATGCAAGCAGTGGCTTGAATGTATCATCAATGATACAGATCCGTGCGTAAAACCTGAGCAGGCATTCGTTGTTACTAAGATCCTGGATGCGATCTATCGTTCAGCTGCAGCAGGAAAAGAGATCAGATTAGACTGATGAGGAGGTAGTAAGGTGAAATTAGGATTAGTCAGTGCGATTTTGCCTGAAATGAATTTCGAGGAGTTATGTGAATTTGCCGGCAAGTATGGACTGGAATGCCTTGAGGTTGCTTGCTGGCCGTGCGGCAAGGCTGAACGAAGGTATGCAGGTGTAAGTCATATTGATGTTGACAGCCTGGATGATGCCATGGCGGATAAGATCAAACGCTGCTGTGCCAAAAACGGCATAGAGATATCTTCATTGGCATATTATCCGAATACAATGGATGCTGACCTTGCCAAGCGTGAAGCTGCTGTTACGCATCTTCATAAGCTGATAGATGCTTCTGCCAGGCTGGGCGTAAACATGGTCACAACATTTATCGGCCGCGATTCAGGCAAGACTGTAGAAGAAAACCTTGAGCTAGTGAAAGAGATCTGGCCGCCTATTATCAAACATGCCGAGGAGGCAGGCGTTAAGATCGCTATTGAGAACTGCCCGATGTTATTTACCAAGGATGAATGGCCGGGTGGACAGAATATCATGACGACTCCTGCCAACTGGAGGAAGGTATTCGAGATCCTAGACAGCCCTAACCTGGGGATCAATTACGATCCGTCGCATTTTGTATGGCAGATGATCGATTATATTAAGCCTATTTACGAGTTTAAAGATAAGATCTTCCATGTTCATTATAAGGATATCAAGTTATACAAGGACAAGCTGCAGGAGGTAGGGATCATGGGATATCCGCTGCAGTTTATGTCACCTAAGATCCCGGGTCTGGGAGACGTTGACTGGGGCAGATATGTTTCAGCTCTTACAGATATAGGATATGACGGATATACCTGCATAGAGATTGAGGATAAGGCATTTGAAGGAAGCATTGAGGATACTAAGAAGTCGATCATTCAGAGCATAGGATATTTGCGGAACTTTGTTTCGTAGATAATTATAAACACTGCGGCGGGTGGTGTGCAGAAATAAACATATATCTGCACACTGCCTGCCTGTGAGGATTACGGATTGCCGGAAGTACAAAGAGGAGAAAAGAAATGAAGAAAGTAAAGTGCGCTGTTATTGGCTGTGGATGGATAGGAAAATTAAAACATATTTCATATCTTGTGAAGTCTGAAAATGCAGAGCTTGTTGCAATCTGCGATATAGATACAAAAGTTATGGAAGAGGTAAAAAAGGAATTTGGACTGGATCATGTGAAACAATATACAGATTTTCATGAACTTTGTGCTGATGCTGAAATTGAAGCGGTACATATCTGTACGCCTAACGCATATCATCATGATATGGCCATGTGTGCTATTGCAAATGGAAAGCATGTATTCTGCGAAAAGCCACTGGCAACGAATACTGATGATGCCTTTGAAATGGTTGAGGCTGCGAGAAAGGCCAATTTAAAACTTGCATTGGGTCATCAAAGACGATTTGGTACAGCAGTACAGTATATTCGTTCCATGGTGGATCAGGGTGCTATGGGAGAAGTTTATTATGGCAAGGCTCTGGATGCACGCCGAAGAGGGGTTCCTACCTGGGGCTCATATATGAACAAGTCGGAGAATGGCGGAGGCATTTTATTTGATGGTGCACCGCATTCATTAGACCTTACCATGTATATGATGAATAATTTTAGACCTGTTGCGGTACAAGGAAAATCCTTAAGCAAAATGAATTATGAAACAGCCGGAAATCCGTGGGGTACATGGGATCCTTCTAAATGTGATGTGGAGGATACAGGATTTGCGCTGATCACCATGGAAAATGGGGCTATCATTTATCTGGAGGCTGCATGGGCCATTAATATGATGGGTATTGCCAATTCCTCTCTGATCGTTGGAACAAAGGCCGGAGCTGATCTTCAGGGACCAAATGGAACTGCTCGAATAAATACTATTGTGAATGACAAGATGGTTACTTTTAGCCCGGAATATCCAGATATGCCAGATACGGAACCATATATTGGGGAGGTCGAGGCTTCCGACGCACAGATGGCAGATTGGATAGATGCGATCATTAATGATCATGAACCTTTTGTACAGGGAAAGGACGGAATTCCGGTAGTACAGATTATCGAGGCAATTTATGAATCCTCAAGAACTGGCGAAACCGTTTATATCAATAGGCATTATGAAGGATAATTTATAATTAGATATTGCTGAATCTGAGTTTGATTCATTAGTCATTAAATTGTTTCAGGGACGTAAGAAAGAAGGAAAAATATATGGATTTTCAAGCATATAATAAAATACTGATCTGTAATGACAACATTCATAATGTTGTTGTGGGAGATACTGCTATTGGTTATGAATTCTGTATTAAATATCCCTCATATAGAGGTACTTTTCTAAGCTGTATTGAAAAAATGAGCTTTTTTATTGATGGTATAGAAATACCGGCGGACAGTATTCGCTTTCAATTGAACGGTAAGGAGTTTCTGTTGGAGGAAATCTCACAGTGCTTTAAAGATTATTGGTTTGTGAGGGATAAAGCCGTCGTGAGAGTTATGAAGCAGGGGGGAATCAACCCGGGAGAGCATACACTTCGTGTGTATATGGAACATCGTGTACCTTATACTGGATATTTTGGCCAATATTTAATTTTGACCAGTGATGTAACAGAAACTAAATCAGCAGAATAAAGGAGGATGCGATGGAACATAATATAAAATTAGGAGTTTCTTTATATAGCTTTTCAACAGAATATATTCATGAAAAACTTGATCTGGAAGGATTACTTCAAAAAGCGAAAAATATGGGATATAAAGGAATAGAATTGGTTGCAGCGCAAATGGTTCCGCAATATCCATATCCAACTGACGAATGGCTGGAATATTTGAAGAAGTTATTGAAAAAGTATGAATTAGAGCCAGTATGCTGGAGTGCCTATGTTGACATGGGAATTCGAAAAGACAGAGATCTTACGGAAGAAGAGATAATTCAGTTCACGATGAATGACTTGATCTATGCAAAAAAAGCGGGATTTCCAATGGTACGCACACAGCATGCGATATCACCAGATATTTTTCGAAAAATGATTCCGTTTTGCAAGGAACTTGGAATGAAGTTGACCATAGAAATGCACCATCCACATCATCCGGAAGTGCCAGTGTGGAAGGAATATTTTGAAATCATGAAAAATGAGGGTAAGGGGGTACTGGGATTTGTCCCTGATTTCAGTATATTTCAAACCTGTCCGCATAAGCTGTATCTGAATCAGGCAATTTCCTTTGGCTGTCGTCCTGACAGATTGAAGCAGATTGTTGACATGCATTTGCAGCATGCGAATATAAATAATATTCTTGAGTCATGTGATTTCTCTGATATTGAGAAGCACACTGCACAGGAAATGTTTGTGAAATTCTCTCCGACTGCGCAGATTTCTCAACTTAAGGACATCTTGGACTGCGCATTTTATATGCATGGAAAATTTTATTATCTGGAAAATGCAGAGCACGATAATTGTATTCCCTATGAGGACATTGTTCGAACTATCCGAGATTTAGGTTATAAAGGATATATTGCAAGTGAATATGAAGGTCATCACTTTGACGAAACTGTAGATTCTGAGGAACAATTGTCCAGATTTGTAAATATGGTAAGTGGTATCCTTAAGTCCTAAGAGACAATGACGACTGACATTCCGGACATATACCCTCGAAAACCAGTCGATGGCGAATGACATTAAAGCCGGACTGCTGAGTTGTATCTGCATCAAGGTCGGCCTTATAAGGATAAGGCGCATCTATTACTTTTTTGCATTTCACGCAGAACATATGATAGTGCAGGTCTGTACGCAGATCATATCTGTCGGCACCGGGAACACGCACATGGCAGATGTCGCCTTCTTCTGATAAACAATTTAGATTTCTATATACCGTTCCGTGGCTGATCTTCGGGTCAGCTGCGTGTACGTCTTCATAGATCTGTTCTGCTGTCGGATGGTCGCATCTTGACTGTACCGCCTGAAGTACCAGCTTGCGTTGTTTAGTATTTCTTCTCGTAATATTATTCATTGGAATCTCCGTTTTAACGCCCACCCTGTCCGCTCTGAACAGGGTGGGCAATTAATATGTTTACTTGTTACTGTTTGCGATATCCGCACTTAGGGCATACGCCATGTTCATCTAAGGCAATGCCGCATAACGGACAGCGATCTACCTCAAGATGACACGGAAATTCGGCAGATGCCGCATTGACACCGCTGGTGAAAGTCAGCTTAACGATATTCAGCTTGTCCTTCAGCAGATCATATACGATTTTGATCATGCCTTCAACAGTCATTGTTTCTTTGGTTACAACCAGACGGCAGTCAGGGTAAGCGGTTGCCAGTTCAGTCTGAAAGGCAGGCCCCTTCATGACATTGTTAGGGTGACCATCCTTGATGCCTTGCTTCTCATATACATCAAGAACGGCAGGCAGCAGCGGATCGTCATGGCGCAGGATCAGTGCATGGTCAAAATTCTTGAGCACCTCCCATGCTGTCTTCTGGATTTCATTGCAAGGGAACACCATGTTTACGCCCTCGTTGACAGAACCCTCCACCTCAATGGTAAGGATGCCTGTATGGCCGTGAAGGTACTGTGCTTCGCCTTTGAAGCCGTAGAAACGGTGTGCATACTGCAGTTCAAGTTTGGTAATACTTCTCATGGTCAATTCTCCTTTTAATTTATTTACGGGATGACAGCGCCCGTATTCGCTGTATGCTGGTTTACAAGTTCCTGTTCAATATTCTTATTAGGAATATTTCTCAATAAGAATATACTAACAGAATTAAGCACTGTCAAGGATTTAATTAATATCAGTAAAATTTCTGACATGGTTTTTCTTATCTGAGCGAATGTGTTATGCTGTAACAGATCAAAAAATAATAATTATCTCACCTATATATAGGCATATATAAAGGTGTATATTGAAATGGTGAAGTGAAATAAACGGTTAAATAAGTTACAGTTGGGGTGGAACATGAGATTTATACATGTAGGCGATCTGCATTTTGGCAAGATGTTTTATAAGACATCGCTGGCGGAAGCGGACCAGCCTTATTGGGTGGAACAGCTGCTGAAGGCAGCAGATGACTATAATGTTGATGCAGTAGTAATCGCAGGTGATGTCTATGACAGGAAGGATCCGTCAATTGAGGCCATGAAGCTGGTTGATCATATGCTGACAGAACTAGCAGCCAGAGATAAGTATGTGTTTATGATCCCGGGCAATCATGATTCGGAAGGAAGGCTCTCGTATAACCAGGAGCTCTTGTCGTCGCATAAGATTTATATAGCAGGAAGAATTGAAAAGGAACTTAAGCATGTTACGGTTACAACTGATGGTATGCCGGTAACATTCTGGCTCATGCCATATATTTTTCCTAAGCTGGCAGCAGACGAGAAGGTCTTGAATAATCCGGACATAACGACATATGATGCAGCTGCCAGGGCGCTGATTGCTGCCCAGAATATTGATAAGGATTCATGCAATGTTCTCATTGCTCATCAAAATGTGCTGGCAAATGGCAAGGCGCCTGAACACAGTGACTCGGAAACAATTATCGGCGGTGTAGGAGAAATAGAAGTATCGGCATTTGACGATTTTGATTATGTGGCACTGGGCCATATTCATAATGCTCAGAAAATGGGAAGGGAGACTGTCAGGTATTCAGGCTGCCCGCTGTATTATGATTTTTCGGAGAAGGATCGAAAGAAGGATATAACTCTTGTAACTATTAACTCCAAGGAAGATATAGATATTCAGTTTATAGAGATCCCGCTGCTTCACAGGATGAAACAGTTTACAGGTACGCTGGAGGAGCTGCTTGAAGAAGGCAATAAGCTTGCTGATAAGGGTTCATATCATATCCAATGTATCATAACTGATAAGCACATTCCTGCAGGAGCATTGGACAAACTGCGAGATGTTTTTGGAGAAAGCCTTATAAATGTTGCTCGAGGCAAATCTGTGCGGGAACCATCTGAGAATAAGGCAAATGGCATTGGCAAGATAGATTCTCTCACCCTTGAGGAGCAATTCCAGCAATTCTATCAGGAACAGGCTCATGAACTTCTTGATGCTGCACAGGAGCATGTTATAGAAATGATATTGGAGCAGCAGATAAAAAATGGCGACAGTTATGCATATGATGCAAAATCTGTTGATAAGGACGATTCCGGAGAGATTTTGGATTATCTGGTAAGAACTGTCGGAGAGGAGACCAAATGAGACCGCACAAGCTTACAATGAAGGCCTTTGGACCATTTGCACAGGAAACTATTGTAGATTTCGATGCCATGAACAATGAAGTCTATCTTATTACAGGTGCAACAGGATCAGGCAAGACTACAATATTTGACGGAATAGTATATGCATTGTTTGGCACAGCCAGCGGTGTGGGAAGGTGTGGGCTGAATAATACAGAGGCATTTCACAGCGATTATGCCAAGCAGGGCACTATAAAATCCGAAATGCAGGTTAAGCTGACATTCTCTAATGCCGGCAAGTCATATAATGTTGAGAGGAGTATGCGCTGGGGCAAAAATGGCGGTGCTCAGAAATCAACCAAGGAATCGGTTCTCTATGAAAACTCAGAGCTGATCGCCACAGGTAAGGGGCTGGAAAGCCGGGATGATGTCAGCAAGAAGATAGAAGAAATTCTGGGTCTTGATGCTTCCCAATTCAGAAAGATCATTATGCTCGCTCAGGGCGAGTTCCAGCAATTTCTTATGGCAGGCAGTGAAGAGCGCGGAAATATATTAGGCAAGCTCTATGACAATCGTAAGCATCAGGATCTGCAGAACAGACTTAAGTCTGCCTATATGCTTCTGAATGACAAGTTAAAGTATCATACTCAGGAAGTTGAAGCTCAAATCAGACTATTTAATATACCTGATGATACATCAGAAGAAATCAATGAAAAAATTGCCGCCAATCATCCTGAATTATTGCATACGCTTAAGGAGATAACCGAGAAAATCGGCGAGGAAGCCGTGCGTATAAGCAATGAGAAGAAAATGCTTGCCACCCAAAAGGAGCAATTATCTGAAACCAGAACCAGGGCAGAGCGCAATAATGAACTGCTGGACAAGCTGGATAACAGCAGAAGGATTCTGGACAGCCTAAATGCTAAGAAGGACATTATTGATAAATTAAAGCGGCAGTCAGAAGCAGCGGTCAGAGCGCAGAAAGTCCTGCCGGACAGGCTGTCACTTGATAAGATTACAGATGAAGTAATTGAAAATAATAAAAAAATAGCATCCCTTGAAAAAATAAGAGATGAGCTTGCTTGTCAGGAACAGGGATTAAGATCACAGGCCGAGAAGATCCAAAAAGAAAATTCTGAGAAGATCGACGAGATGAAGAGCAAAATGTCCAGGATTAATGACATGATGCACTATTATGACGACCTGGAAGCATGCAGCAGGGATCGTGAAAATAAAAAATCTGCTTATGAAAAGGCTGAAAATGAGCTTAACAATGTCAAGGAAAATATTGAACAAGCCATAATAATACAGGAAAAACTAAAGTATGAATTAGAGATACTTGAAAATGCCGGAGAAGCAGCCGTTTCTATAGAGAAGAACAAGGTAGACGCAATTGATAACAGGATAGCACAGCTTGCAGAACTTAAGGCGGCGGTTCAAAAAACGAATGAGCTTT
>CAVAJR010000045.1:0-7513 GCA_963589005.1 Bacteroidaceae bacterium
GCACCGAGGGCAAAAATACCATTAAGCATATGAACTGTCTCATTGCCGCAATTATGGTAGATTACAATGAAGTTTTCATCCTGGACAGCGTCTATGATCTGCTTAACGTAAGGATGAGAGAATTCATCGGCAAGTGTTGGGGAGAGGATACCTGTAAGAGGTTCTGCCATAATGACGCCATCTGCGCCGCGCTTCTTAAATTCCTTCATATAATCGATAATAAAAGCGGTTGATTTCTCAAGAACGGTATGAACCATCTCCGGCTCATCATAGCAATTGATCATGATTTCATTAACATTCATGAGTCTGCCTGCCAATGAATAAGGTCCGATGCACTCAGCAAAGAGAACCTTATCAGGAACAAGAGCTCTTGCTTTTTCAACACCCTCAAGGATTGTAGATGTCTGACCTGTACCCATTGCCGGAATCTGAAGCTCATCAGCCTGCTCAGGAGTGGAGATCAGCTGTCCTACGATAGTCGGGATCTCATTATCTGAGTGGATAGCAGTAGCGCCAAAGGCTTCTGCTTCCGCAGAAAGGTTCATGTAGCATTGTGCAGCAGCTACATTGTATGTATCGCTTATAAGCTTAACGCCTCTGGCCTGATAGTCAGAATTGGATACAAGCTCATTTACTGTAATACCTTGCATTTGTGCAGCCGGAAATGAGAGGACAGGAAGTGCAGGCTTCTTGTCATTTGCAATCATATCCTCAATCCATTTGTTCATATTTCTTTTTGCCATGATTCTTCTCCTTATCATATATGAAAATTGTTTGTATAAAAAACTCTGGTTTCTTGTCTGGTGCAAATTCGGTTTAACGAAATTCACAGCTTCTACAGTAGTATAGGGGAGAAGATGAACTTGTTCTTTGAAAAAAATAATAATATGTAGTAAAAATTTTGGAAAAAGCAAATGAAAAATGGCTGAGCGCACATAACAAGGCGGACAAAATCCCATAAAAATCCCCGCTTACTGAAAATGCGTAAACGGGGACGAGCTGATAAATGTCAGTAAATCTTAATTTATATCTGCCTGCAATCGGCTATGACATCGTGCATATGACTGCTTATTCCTTGGCAACAGCTTCAGCTGTTTCAGCCTCGCTGTCAGTATCAACTGATTCCGTGATAACTACGTTATCTTCAAGAGCTTCCATTACCATGTTGTATTTGAATTCGCAATTTGTATATACCCACATGCCGGTTGTACCGGAAGCTTCCTTATAGGAATCAACATCATAAGATTCATTATATCCTGTCAGCTTGAGATATTCCTCAAGAGCTGCATTAAGATCAGCATCTGTATAGGTCATGCCCTTATCAACCATGATCTTGTTAACGATCATTGCGATATTAAGATATGACAGTGCTTCAGCCTGCTCATAAGCGTCAGTTGATGAATAACCTAACTGAGAAGCGTATGTTTCAGCATCAAGACCATAATATGAAGCGTAGTTAGCAAGGTTTGTTGCTGCAAGGTTAACAAGCATCTGGGCTGTTGTTGTATTATATCCTGCAATAGAGGTTTTAGAAGCAAGAGCTGTCAGCATAGCACTGTGAAGCTTGTATTCTTCAAGATAGCTTCTGCTGTATTCCTTGAATCCGTCAACCGTATCTATCTTCTCAGACAGATATTTTTCTGAGAATTCCTGTACCCATTCGTCTGTCAATTCCGGAGTATTGGAAACCGTCTTAGAATGGATAGTTGTTGCAAATGTAGCAGTTTTGCCTGCCAGTCCTTCCATTGAAGTATAATCGTCAGGATATGTAACTGTAACATTGATCGTGCTTCCGATCTCCTGACCGATAAGCTGATCTTCATAGGTATCAATAAGTGCACCGGAACCTAACTGAAGGGAAATGTTTTCACCAGAACCGCCTTCAAATGGTTCATCCTCACCCTCGAGAGTTCCTTCATATGAAATAGTAATAATATCACCCTCAGCAGTTGTGCCTTCTGTTACTGTTTCGTAGGTAGTCTGTCCTGCAAGAACTGAATTGATGTAGGAATCAATGTCGTCGTCAGATACTGCAACATCATCTTCTTCAAGCTCAATTGTTGAATAGTCATCAATAGTTACATAATCCAGATCATTAAGAACAAAGCTATATAAAATAAAGGATTCGTCATCATGGCGAACGATAGGCAGGTTATCAATGATCTCGTAAGTATAATCTGTAGCAGTGCCGTCAGAAGTAATTGTTAATTTGCCGTCTTCGGCTGTATATGTACCTTCTGTGGCTGTATCATCTGCGTAGATAGTAACAGAACCATCTTCTCTGAAATTGTAGATAGTTGTTCCTGTCTGTTTAGCAGTAGCAATAAGGTCTGTTTCTTCAATAATTGCGAGAGAAGCATTTGACTCGCTCTGAGCATAATTAGCAATGTAATATCCAAGGATATCAGCTGTAACTTCCTCTGTCTCAGACTCGGCTGTTTCGTCTGCAGCATCATCACTTGACGCTGTTTCGTCTGCAGCATCGGCAGCTTCATCAGCCTCTGCTGTTTCGACAGCTTCGGTGCTTGCGGATGCATCCTCAGCTGCAATTGTGTTCATGGAAAATGCCGTGACGGCCGCCATCATAATGACAAAAAATTTCCTTTTCATGTAAAATCTCCTTTTCTTGTTACCCCTATATTTTTTAGCTGTTTTCACAGTTATTATCTGCCTGTAAAAGTTAACTGCTGCGATTTTATATGTGCGGTTCAGATCTTATTTTCAGAGTGACCCTGCTTCAATAACATATATGCTTTCAATAAGGCTGCCTGGGTTTTGCCATCTGCTATCTTACCCTTCATGACATCCTCGATCAGTGACTCTAGCGGAGCTTCGAAGACATTGATAAATTCTCCGTCATCAAGGTTTCGTTCGCCTTGATGAAGTCCTGTTACAAGATACATAGATATGTCTTCTTCTGTAAATGCAGGAGTAGAAATAAAATGTCCCATCTCTACCCAATTATCACCGGTAATACCGGTTTCTTCCTGAAGCTCCCTTTTGGCAGCTTCAAGCCGATCCTCATACGGACTGTCTAACTTGCCTGCAGGAATCTCGGAGATAACCCTTCCGACAGGATACCTGAATTGGCGTTCCATGATGACGTTGCCATCAGCCGTAACAGCAACCATGCATACGGCACCCACATGTTTAACATATTCACGAGTGCTGCTGCGTCCGTCAGGAAGTTCGATATCATCCTTAAATACATGCAGGAGACGACCGTGATATACCTCCTGTGATGATAATTGCTTCTCAAATAATTCTTCTATTTCGCCCATTATTATCTCCAAAATATTTCCGTTTGAACGGAAAACTCACTTGCCTATTATAGAAAAAAATCAAATGCTTTACAACAACAAAGGAAGCTGACGCAATAATATTTGCAGCCTTTTTTAAATAATGTTATTATTATACGAATTGTTTTGTTGGGAGGCGATGATGGGAAAGATATTTATCTTAATTGGCAAGAGTGCATCCGGTAAGGATGCAATTTATCGCAGACTCCTGGAAAATGATGAACTTAATCTTAAACCGTATGTGGGCTTCACAACAAGACCCATCAGGTCAGGGGAGAAGGACGGAAGAGAATATTTTTTCACCGATATGCAGGAGCTAAAGAAGTTCGAAGCCGCCGGAAAGCTGATTGAAAAACGGATTTATCATACTGTTTATGGTGATTGGTGTTATTTTACCGTGGACAGCAACAAGACAGATCTAAGGGGCAATGACTATCTGTACATTTGCACGTTGGAATCATATATTCCCGTCAGAGATTATTATGGCGAAGAGCGTGTAGTTCCGATATTTATCCAAGTGGATGACGGAGTGCGGCTTCAGAGAGCCCTAGATAGGGAAAAAAGTCAGGCCGAGCCCAAATATGCGGAGATGTGCAGGCGCTTTCTGGCGGATGAAGTGGATTTTGCGCAGGATAAGATTGCAAAAGCAGGAATAGTAAGAAGGTTTAACAATGACAATCTGGAGGATTGTATTCAGGAAATCTGCGATTATATAAAGGAAAATCAGAAGGAGCTGCAATAAATTATAAAAAGCAGCGGACGGAATCTTTAAGATCGCAGGCTACAATGAGGGAAATATGTCATCAATGGCCCGTGTACAGGGAAATGAGAGAAATTTAAGATTGCTGTCAGAGTCTTATATTAAGGGCAAACTGTCGCATGCATATATAATTGAAGGTTCTAAACTGTCGGGCAGGGATGAATTTATACAAAATATTGCAGCGGCGCTATTATGTGAGAAGGCAGCAGAAATGAGAGAGCTTGTGCCCTGCGGCAAATGTCCTTCCTGTATTAAGGCGGCAACCAGAAATCATCCGGATATCATACATGTGAGTCATGCCAAACCAACAGTGCTGTCTGTTGATGAGATAAGAGAGCAGGTAGTAGCAGATATATCAATTAAGCCATACTACGGACCGTATAAAATATATATCATATACGATGCGCAGCTGATGAATGAATTTGCACAAAATGCACTTCTTAAAACTATCGAAGAGCCGGAGCCATATGGCATAATCTTCCTGTTAACGGACAACGAGGACAGCTTCCTGCAGACAATAAAGAGTCGCTGCATTCGCCTGAGCATGGACGCTGTGCCGCGCAGAGATGTTGCCGAGTCACTTCTTGATGAGGACGGTCAGCAGGTCCTTAAGGCACTGGAGAACGTTTTGGGAGCGGATGCACTTCAGATCAACAAGACGGCTAAAGAAATGGAAGCCATGGACAGGCAGCAGGTAATAAGGATTGCCGGATTATGGGTAAGGGACATGCTTGTATATAAAAGTACAGGCGATAAAGGCAAATTGTATTTTGCGTCACATGAACAGTCGATAAAAAATATGTCGGCAAATATGACATATGAAGATATTAACGAATGCCTGGAGGTTGTTGATGACGTTCAGGCAAGGCTTAGTGCAAATGTTAAGGCAGAGGCAGCATTTGAAAATATGCTGCTGCAGATAAGACGCAGGATAAAGATAAATTAAACACTGCAGAGGCAGGTAAGCCGTCCGGCAGAGTTTTCAAATAAAAGAGAGAATTAAAAGAATGAGCAGAGAATATAATAAGAAAATAATTGTTGAGGAAAAGTCTGAGACAATTATAGAGGAAACATCGGAAATGACGAAAGAAGTTGTTCTGAAGGCTATAGCCGCACATACTGTTGAGGAGGAGCCTGAGGATAACACGGATGTAATGCCTGAGGAAGGATCCGAGGAACCAGGCAAAAAGATCAGAGTAGTCGGAATAAAATTCAGACAGACAGGCAAGGTATATTATTTTGATCCCGGCGACATGGATATTACATCTGATCAGCATGCCATAGTGGAAACTGCCAGAGGTGTAGAATATGGAGATGTGGTAGGTGCTGTCAGGGAAGTTAATGAAAATGAGATCGTAGCGCCTCTGAAACCGGTAATAAGGATTGCGACGGAGAAGGATGACAAGATATTTGAGGAGAATAAATTAAAGGAAAAGGATGCCTTCAATGTCTGCCTGGAGAAGATCGCTAATCACGGGCTGGATATGAAGCTGGTCGATGTTGAATATACATTTGACAGAAATAAGATATTGTTTTATTTCACCTCGGATGGAAGAGTCGATTTCAGGGAGCTTGTTAAGGATCTGGCATCAGTATACCATACGAGGATCGAACTGCGTCAGATTGGTGTAAGAGATGAGACAAAGGCCATGGGCGGATATGGTATCTGCGGCAGACCTTTCTGCTGCCATTCGTGGCAGAAGGATTTCGTCCCTGTTTCTATACGAATGGCCAAGGATCAGAATCTGTCGCTTAATCCGACGAAGATATCAGGCTCCTGCGGCAGATTGATGTGCTGTATTAAATATGAAGAAGAAGTTTACAGGGAACTTAACAAAAAGCTCCCGAGGGTGGGAGATACGGCAACCACTGAGGACGGACATCCTTGCGTAGTAGACGCAGTCAACATACTCAAGCAGAAGATCAGGGTAATAGTTACTCTTGATAATGATGAGAGAGAAGCCAGGGAGTATGGTCCGGAGGATCTCAAGTTCCAAAGAAAAGGCAAGAAGGATAATAATCACGAAGATAAGATGTCTGCCGAGGAGATGAAGGCATTAAAGGAACTGGAAAAAGGCTGAAATATTACAAGAATGAAAGAAAACCGGTTGATCAAATGGAAATAGAGTTAAAAGAAAACGAACGAATTGATGACCTGGAAAGAAACGGATACCGCATCATTCAGAATAAACGGAGATTTTGTTTTGGAATGGATGCGGTACTTTTGTCTGGATTTGCCTGTGAGGGGGAATCCGGGAAGGCCTGGGTCAACGCAGGCAGGCAAGCTGCAGAGAACAAGTCTCGTACGCAGCTTAGGATAGCGGATCTGGGAACAGGAACCGGCATAATTCCGATATTGCTGCATGGCAAGCTGGGATATGGAAGGAAAAGCAATGCAGACGGCGAAAATACGATGACAGACGAGGCTAATATATATGCCATTGAGATTCAGGATGAGATGAAGGATATGGCAGAACGGTCGGTTTTACTGAATGATCTGCAGGATGACATAAGGATTGTGCTGGGAGATATAAAGCAGGCTTCTGAGATACTGGGCCGCAAATGTTTCGATGTGGTCACATCTAATCCTCCTTATATGAAAAATTCAGGAGGGCTTACTAATCCTGATATGAGCAAGGCTATATCCAGACATGAACTGTTATGTACTTTCGATGACGTTGCAAGGCAGGCTCATGAGCTTCTTAAACCCGGAGGCAGGCTCTATCTGGTACACAGGCCAGAGAGATTGGCTGAGCTTATAACAACGCTTAAAAAATACAATCTGGAGCCCAAAAGGCTCAGGATGGTTCATTCATTTGTTGATTCAGAGGCCACGATGGTGTTGATAGAAGCAGCCAGCGGCGGCAGACCATTTATGAAGGTTGACAGGCCGCTGGTTATATATAAGGATAAGGGTATATATACAGATGAAATAATGGAAATTTATAATTTCTGAAATATCTGCCGATATACAATGTATTGTGTGATGTCCGGCTAAAACATATCTGTGCGCGAGCCGGAAAGCATAAATATGTTACAGAAAATTATAAATCACGTGGGTGAGTGAAATGAGCAGCTTATATTTGGTAGCAACGCCGATAGGCAATCTTGATGATATGACATTCAGGGCAGTTCAGTGCCTTAAAAGTGTGGATCTGATCGCATGCGAGGATACGAGACATTCGAGGATACTTCTGGATTATTATGACATCAAGACCAGAACGACAAGCTACCATGAACACAATAAATATGAAAAGGCAGCAGAACTTGTAATGCAGATGAGGCAGGGCATAAAGATTGCTGTTATTACTGATGCAGGAACCCCGGGAATATCTGATCCGGGCGAGGAACTGGTTAAGCAGGCTCTGGAAGCAGGGCTTGAAGTTACATCGCTTCCGGGGCCAAGTGCAGTAATTACAGCCCTTTCAATGTGCGGACTGTCATCGAGAAGATT
>CAVAJR010000046.1:0-7336 GCA_963589005.1 Bacteroidaceae bacterium
TCACTATAGCAATTACACCTGTTGCTAAAGAAACAGCTATTAACCTTTTTCCCACTAACCCAAATCTTTTATTTTTCATCAGAACGGCATTCGGGATTATATTAACCGCATTGAAAAATACGGATATACTCAAAAGAACACAGATCTTGAAATATACCGTATCACCATAAAACCATGATATAGGCATTCCCAAGAAAAGAAAAACAAGACCAAGGACTAATGCTACATATACTGAGAAACTAAAAATATCGCTAACTTCATCATCCGTCAGGGATTTGTTTTGGATTACTGCTGTACCAAGCCCCATATCCGATAGTATCGTGAAGAAAGCTGTAAATACTGTAACAACAGAAACGACGCCGAATTCGGACGGGCTTAATATCCGAGCTAGAATAGAGGAAGTCAAAAGTGTTACAAAAACATTTGCATATTTTGAGATTCCATAAAATACTGTTTCGTGTTTTAATGATTTTTGCATACTGTGCCTTCCTTGCTTAATTGAATATACCCGGCCGGAACAGTCATTCCGGCCGGGTATTCATTTGTGCTATGCCATAATATTACTTTGATTATGGCGCCCGATGAGCAAATCCATTTGCATCTGCATAAGTAGCTGCATAGGAATCATCCGAACAATAGAGGATCAAAGAACTGCTACAATTGGAGAACGCGCCACTATCAATAGTAGTGACAGTATCTGGTACTGTAATAGATGCCAGATTTCCACTATTATAGAACGCACGATATCCAATAGCGGTAACTCCATCAGGAATAACCACAGATACCAATGCATCACAATCATAGAAGCATCTTTCAGGAATCGTTACGGCATTTGCAGACCATGTAACATCTGTCAGGCTATCACAGTTGTTGAAACAATAGGTGCCTACCGTAGTTACACTGCTCGGCAGAGAGATTGATACCAGTCCGGATTCGTAGAAGGCGCTTCCTCCAATGGTTGTAATACCATCAGGAATCACAACGCTGGTAAGGGTGCTAATGCTATGGAATGCATTCGCGGGAATAGTTTCAGTCCAACCAAACTCATAATCATATCCGCCACCAATAGGACCGGCACTAGTTGCCGCTATACCATAGAATGCGTCACCAGCAATGCTCGTTACCGTGGACGGCATTTCCACATTTTTCAGTGCACCGCAGCTATAGAATGCACGTGCGTTGATAGTAGTGACTCCTTCAGGAATTACGACACTAATCAGAGCATCACAGTCATAGAAACATCTTTCAGGAATCGTTGCAGCATTTGCAGACCATGTAACATCTGTCAGGCTATCACAATTGTTAAAACAATATGTGCCTACTGTCGTTACTCTGCTTGGCAGGGAGATCGATACCAATCCAGATTCATAGAATGCGTTATTTCCGATAGTAGTAATACCTTCCGGAATTACCACACTAGTAAGATTACTGGTTCCACGGAATGCATTCGCAGGAATTGTTTCAGTCCAGCCAAACTCATAATCATATCCGCCACCAATAGGACCGGCTGTTGTTGCTACTAGCCCCTTAAACGCATTGCTAGAAATTGTAGTTACTGTACCAGGAATGGTGATGTTCTTCAGACTGCTGCATCCATAGAATGCATAATCATTAATAGTAGTAACAAAACCAGAAATCACAACAGTATTAAGAGAGGTACAGTTACGGAAAAGGTAGCTATTAATAGTGTTAACTCCAGTAGGTATTGTTACAGAAGTAATGTCATAGCAGTACTGGAATGCATAGCTTCCCAATGTAGTTACCGTTGAAGGCAGCGTGAAGCGTTTGAAGATAGAGCAATACTGGAATGCATAACTGTTAATTGTTGTTAATCCCTCCGGCAGATCCATTTTTCTCAGCTTTGTGCAATACGAGAACGCATAAGATCCAATTTCCGTTACGGTTTCCGGAATTGCAATTTCACGGATACCAGATCCCGCAAATGCGCCGTCCGGAATCTTTGTGATGCCTTCCTCAAAGGTGATATTAGCCAATGCGGTACATCCGTTGAATACACCTTTACCCGAAGAATATGCAGTAGAAACTGAACCAAATGTAGCAGGAACGCTCAAATCAGTCAAACTCGTACAATTTTCAAATGCTCTTGCAGAAATAGCGGTCAAGCTTGTAGGCAAGCTAATTTCCGTTAGTGCACTACAATTTGCAAATGCGTACGAACCAATACTTGTAATGTTCTCATTTAGCGGAGCTTCTTTCAGGTTTGTACAACCATAGAATGCATAGTCTGCAATGGAAGTAATGCTGTCAGGAAGGTTGATACTCTCCAAACCAGTTGCATATGCAAAACCGTATGTACCCAGGCTTGTCAGCGAATCCCCTTCAAATGTTACATTGGTCAGCTGAGAACAATTGGCAAACGTATATGCACCAATGGAAGTAATTCCTTCAGGCAGTGAGAAAGAATTCAAGCTAGTACAGTAGCTAAATCCATAATCGCCAATGCTTGTTAGACTTGCAGGCATAGATACAGTTGTCAACGATGCACAATTTGCAAATGCGTACGAACCAATACCCGTTACAGTATCGGGTATTGTGATCGTCTTCAAGCCGGATCCTGCAAACAAACCGCCATGGATATAATCTGTGCCTTCTTCAAATGTTACATTACTCAGATTTACACAGCCGTTGAAAATGCCCCAAGCCTTACGACTACTATTATTATAACTATATGTGACACTTGCAGATTGCAGTTCTGCAGGGATATACACATCTGTCAATGCCGTACAATTCTCAAAGGCACCAATTCCGACTTCGGTAATTGCATCAGGAATTGTCACCGACTTGAAACTAGTACTATAACAGAATGCATACTCACCGATAATAGATAGAGTTGCAGGCAGTGTAACAGTTGTTAGCGCCGTGCAGTTCGCAAATGCGTAGTCGCCAATTTCTGTTACAGTTTCCGGGACGGTCAATGTCTTCAATCCAGAACCTGGGAATAGTCCACCGTTTAGATAAGTAATACCCTCTTCAAATGTAATATTTGACAACTTGGTACATCCATTGAAAATACCCCAGGCTTTATGACTGCTAGTGTTGTAAGTATAATGTACGCTTGCAGACTGTATCTCAGCAGGAATATAAACATCTGTAAGTGCCGTACAATTTTCATAAGCGCCAACGCCAATATTTGTAATTGTATCAGGAATCGAAACGGTCTTGATACTCGTACAATAGCAGAATGCATATTCACCGATGGTAGACAGATTTGCAGGTAATGTGATATTCTCCAAATCTGCACAGTTAGCAAATGCATACGAACCAATACCGGTTACAGTATCGGGAATTGTGATCGTCTTCAATCCAGAACCTGCAAACAAACCGCCGTGAATATAATCTGTGCCTTCTCCAAATGTTACATTAGTCAGATTTACGCAACCGTTGAAAATGCCCCACGCCAAATGACTACTAGAGCTGTAATTGTAATACACGCTAGCAGACTGAAGTTCTGCAGGAATGTAAACGGATGTAAGTGCAGTACAATTTTCGAAAGCACGGACATCAATGTTTGTAACCGTATCAGGAATGGTCAAACTGGTAATGCCGCTACATCCTGCAAAAGCATATTCACCGATATCCGTAAGATTCTTCGGAAGTTCCATTGTCTTGAGGCCAGTACAGTTATAGAAAGCATAAGCACCAATGCTTGTAACACTATCCGGTATGTTGATTTCTGTAATACCAGTACAGCCATAGAATGCCTTATCGCTAATACTGGTCAATCCATCCGGCAAAGCGATTTTAGCAATATTGGTCATTCCTTTCAGCATACTTGCAGACAAACTTTCAGTTCCTGCAACAACCTCTACTTCAGTTAGATGACTAAACACACTCCGACTATTAAATACAGAAAGATCACTACTACCATCAACATATATTTTGTTTCCAGAAATACGCCAGGTATATGCTGCGACAGTCACATCATCCAAGGACGCCTCGGTAATTGAATCAAAGGAGAATCCGTAATATGTGGCACTTCCATTGGTTGTGAAATACAACTGGAATGTATCACCGGCCGTAACAAGCGTTGTTCCTCCAATTGAGCCAGAAAGTCTTGCCACACACTGACCATTCCCATCCAACACATAGATATAGTCATAGCCAGATTCCGTGTACGAGGAAGAAGAAAATGTAAGTTTCAGCGCCTCAGCACCTTCCATTGTATAGGTGTAAATCTGGTTTTGATTGTTGGCATAGCTATGCGCCGTTTCGGGATACACGTCATCAGAATATACTGCTACAGTCGCTGTAATGCTATTAGACCAATAGGAGTAGTTTTCACTGCTTCCTTTAGTTGCATATGCTCTAATGCGATACAGATAGGTTCCTTCTGTAGTTACAGTATCTGTTGCAGAGTTCCCTTCAAACAAGCCAATCGTAGTATAACTTTCACCCTCATCCGCCGAACGACTGACTTCATACTTTGTTGCGCCCTCTACAATATTCCATTCCAGATAAACTGTGTTGTTGTTTGTCTGAGCTGCTCTAGTTAGTGTCGGAGTCGCAAGCAATCCAAATTCGATAGCACTACTGAAGGCACTATAAACTCGAACATCATCCACTACTACATAGGAACGAATCTTATACTTGTAAGTTTCTCCGCCATAAGAGGTCGTATCGGAAATAACATTAGTGGTAGCATCTGTTATTTGAGTATATTCACCAGAATCACCTGCACGCCACAATTCAATACCATCAACTGTTCCGTTAAGAGTTGCAGTAATAGTAATACCCTCACTGCTTTGCTTGCAACTCTTAATGTAAGGAGCTACAATATCGGATACATAAACTTCAATCGCCTCAGAATATGCTCCTTCGTGTGCAACACCATTCTCATTTGTCACTGCTTTCAGTTTGAAGTAATATGTATTTCCACTCTGGAGCGAGTATGTTATCGTTTCCGTTCCAATTACCGTCTTAATCAGTGTATATCCACTGTCCGGGGAAGAAGAACGGTACACTTTATAAGAAGTAGCTCCTTCCACTTCATTCCAAGCAAGGAAAGCAGAAGATGTACTTGCCTGCAAGCCCTCCTTGAACGTAGGTGTTCCGAGAATTGTGATGCTCATTGCGTCACCAAATGGTCCATACACTTTTCTACCATTGACAGTTACATAGGAACGCACCTTGTATGTAGCAACAGTTTCATAAAGGCCAAAGCTTGTTGTACTTGTTCCAGTTACATTTTTAACCTTGGTAAATACACCTTCATCTTCTGTGAGAGATTTCCATAGTTCATAGCCATCAGCATAATCATCAAAGGACCACGACAGTTTCACACTATTACTGCCGTTCTGCAACAGACTTGTTATATCCGGAATGTCCAGAATCTTGACAGCAACTGCATCACTATAGCTGCTATAGACCTTAGTTCCGTCAACAGTCTTGTATGCTCGAACTTTGTAATAATATGTTTCGCCAAGAGTCAGGTTGTAATTGTACGTGCTGGCTGTTACAACACTCTTTACACTAGAATAGTTGCTTCCGTCCGTACTTCTTACCAGTTCGTATCCATCGGCATTGTTCACCTTATCCCAAGTGATGAATACAGAGTTTGAACCATTCTGCTCCAGAGTGGCAATAACAGGTGCGCCGATAATGCACAGGTACAGTTCATCACTAAACTCACCATAAACAATGGTTTCGCCACTATCATCACAAGCACGAACTTTATAATAATAGGTTTGACCATCAACGAGGTTACGATCTTGGATTGCAGTACCAGTCGTTGTTCGGAGTAGTTCATAGTGCTCATTATCATTTACACTACGCCATACTTCATAGCTCTTGGCCCCCGACATATATGCCCAGGTAACTTTTGCCGAAGTCGCATCTGCCTGAACTACCGCCTTTATACGAGTCTTGGCTACAGACAGAATAGTGATCGGAACAGCATTAGAATAAGAGCTGTATTCGTATTCGCCGCTCTCAGATACAACATATGCTCGCACCTTATAGTAATAGGTGCCACCTACAGACAAATTATAATTGCTGGTTGCCGTTCCAGTAACGGACTTCATCAAGTAGTAAGTACCGTCCTCTGTTCTGGATCGCCATAACTCATAACCATTCGCAGCGCTTACGCTAGTCCAGTTAACAAGCGCTGTATTGGATGCGCTCTGAGATACAGACTTTATGTACGGAGTCGCAAGCGATGCAACTGTAACAGTGACAATAGCTGACTGTTCGCTAATAATCGTCTCCCTATCTGTGTTACAATATGCCTCTACCGCGTAACCATAAGTTTCCCCTTCTACCAAGCTATAGTTATAGGTAGACGTTGACAAAGTCGTCTTGATGAAGGAAAGCGTTCCGTCTCCACGCTTACGATAAACATTATAACCATCTGCATTTTCAACCGCATCCCACTCAAGCAACACTGTACCTGATGCAGTCTGCCGAACTGTCACGTTCTCAGGAACCTCCATATAAAGTAACGGCATAGTAAACTGATAGATATCAGAAAATGCGCTATACTCAGTATTGCCATCATCGTCATAGAACGCACGTACTTTATAGAAGTAAGAACGCCCTCCAACGAGTCCGCTATTTATTGTTTCCGTCCCTGTTACTGTTTTCAGAAGACTATATTCTCCATCAAGTTCATACGCACGCCAAATCTCATATCCTTCTGCACCAACTACATTTGCCCATGTCATTGTAGCAGAGCTACTAGATGCAATTTGGATATCAGAAATAGAAGGCGTACTCAACCGTGCAATACGAATCATATATTCGTCAGACCCTGCTAGGATATTTGTTCCAAATTCCGTTTCCTGGTATGCAACAATTTTATAATAATAAGTGACACCAGAGGTCAGACTGTAGTTGGACGTTGTCGTACCGGTAATCGTCTTAATTAGTGAATAGTTACCAGATGTACCTTGCTTTCGATACAGTCTATATCCATCTGCATTTTCAACCTCATTCCAACTAAGCTGAATAGAAGCCTTTGTAAGCTGCTTGACTGACAAGAACTTCAGGATACTAGTAGCATAGTAGCTAATTTCAGCAGATCCAAAAATTGCTTCATTGAGGCCACTCAAAGTGGAAGGTATATCAACTGCTGTAAGATTTTTACAACCGTCAAACGCTCCTGTACCAACATGGACAACTGTTTCAGATATTTCTACACTGTTAAGATAATTACAGCCATAAAATGCATAATCGCCAATAGCCGTAATGTTGTCCGGAATAATAACATCTACGAAAGCATTACAATACTCAAAGCAGTAATCTGGAATTTCTGTAACACCGGTAGGAATAAACGGCGTTTTCAACGCACTTGCGCCCGAGAAACAGCTCTCTCCTATAG
>CAVAJR010000047.1:0-7173 GCA_963589005.1 Bacteroidaceae bacterium
ATTAATCCTTGCGGATTCTGCTATCGTACAGATTATGGACATCATAAGTACCAGTGACATGAGCAAGTATATGGTAATACTGCCGTTTTTCTTCATTTCGGGCATATCATATTCCATCTACCTGACTTGTTATATTAGAGAATATGCTTCTGGCCAGCGATACTATCTGATCCTTAAATATAATTACAAGACCCACCAGAACCAGCAGGATCAATATTACCTCTACAACTCCGATTCCGTTTTCATCATCCTTAATAAAGGATCTGGTTCTTCTGAATAATACGTTTAACATTTCGCTCATTTCGTTCCCCTTTCTTGCCTAATCTTTATTATTTTTCCGTGCAGTTCCTGCATACAGTAAATTGGATCAATGCACGCCGATGCTTACAGCCAGCAGTAAGTTATATTCTTACCGGCTTTCGAAACGGCTACCCTTTCATTGACATAAGTGCCGGAATCGCAATGATCGCAATAACTACAACCAACATTAAAACCATCGGCAGCAGCATCTTCGTACTGGCCTGCTCTCCTTTTTTCCTTGCCAGACGTTTTCTGGCTTCAAAGGATTCCTCTACCTCCTGCTTTAACAGCGCTTTCATTCCTTTAGTTCCCTTATTCAGATTCTGTTCTAAAATATTGCCCAGCTTAATATATGGATACAGACCGCACCTTTTTCCAAATTGAGCATATGCTTCAGATTCACTCATACCGCTGTCAATTTTCTCAAGTGCCAGCTTCATCTCTGTATAAGCATATCTTATGGTTTTATCTTCCTTTTTATGTCTGCTCTTGTATTTGTTCTCTCGTATTTCCTGATCGCTTACGATTCGTTCGAATGCACTGTGAATGCTCAGACCTGCCTCGTACAAAAGGCTTAATTTTGAAACGATTTCTGTAAAGTCCATCATCATCTGATCATTTCGTTTTCTGATCTTATCTGCCATTGCCTTGTCATAAAAAACAATAATAGCAATAATGGCAAATATCCCAAGGAGCAGCAGCAGATAACTGTTATCCTCTTTTACTTCGCTGAATTTTATATCATATCCGTTTATCTCTTCAGGAAGCGTGACCTTGTCACTGTATATATCATTATCAGATGCTACCTGCTCTGTTATGCTATTGATAAGCTTCTGTCTGCTGTCTAGTGTTTCGGCAGACAGCATCACAGGAATCGTATAAATCTGTGATGTATCGTCGAGTGAGAACGTGGCATACAGATTAACTAAGCTCTTCATTCCTTCCTCAAGATCTGCACTTATCTCTCCGTTGTAATTAATTTCATCAATATCTTCTATCTCCCAATAGATATTAAATCCGTTATACTCATCTATCAGGTTGAGCGGCCGGGTAACGCAATCCTGAGACTCGTTTTCTCCCAGCATCACCTGCTTCACATCGTCTATGCTTTTTTCAAATATCTCTAAAATCTCTGACTCTGTATATTTAACCGCACCTACATCTATGTTGATCTTATCTTGCGTATTCTTATAATCCACATCTAATTCATAAGACTTCTTACTCTCCCCATACCCGGGGCGATTAAGATATTTTATATAAGTGACTCCGCTATTTGCCCCGCAGATAATAAGTCCGAGAAGTGATATTCCCATCAACACAGCCATTATTGATGCATATTTTTTTACAGTGTATATATACTCTTCATATTGGACATTTTCCCTTACATATAAACTCCTTAGAAGATTCCTGATTCGCACTGAATGTTCACCATCAGAAACGCTCCGCGGACGCAGGTCTGCTATTCTCGCTGATGCCGGATATAATATTCTGAACGGGTGTTCATGCTTGTCCAAATTCTTAAATAAGTTCTTCTTGTACTTTGCATTTGCTATGATCAAAATTGTCAACGCAAGCAATATACCCCCATATACCCAGATCAACTCACACCTCTATTCTTATTATCCTTCTTCCCAGCAATATCGCTGCGGCATATACCGCAAGACAGACAGTCATTATCACTACTCCCTTAACATTGCCATACAACGGAGCTAAGAGCCCTCCCGAGGTCAGATCAATGTAGAGGATGATTCCGACGGGTATAATCATCATGATGTTCTGCTCTAACTTTTTAGAGCTTATAATTACTTCGATTTCATTTCTGGTATCTATTTTGGCAGATATGTCATCTGCAGTTTTTTTGATAATTTCAACCATATCGCCGCCGCTTCTTTTGGCAATGCTGAATACTGATGCAAATGTCTCTATATCCTCCACTTGAGTTCTGTCAGCGAAATCCCTGAATATCTCTTCTGCGGAGATCCCCATACTGATCTGATTCAGCATTATATTCAATTCCCTGTATATAGGAGAATCTTCCCCATGCAGCATAGAAATCTCTTCAGTACATTCCTTAAGGGCATTTTCTATTGAATATCCGGCTCTCAGCGATGCCGCCAGACTCTCCAGCATATCCTTAAACTGCGTGCTCAGTACCGCCTTACGTTTAAGGATCATGTCCTTCTTATGTATCCTTCGGTATACTATGATGCATGGGAGAAGAAGTGTTAAAACCCACATGGATTTGTAGAACAAATACAGTACAATAAAGAATGCATTATAGATCATTATTGATTTCAGTCTGTCAGTTGATCTGTTCATACCCTTCTGTCATCATTCCTTTTCTTACTGTCAGCGGCGTGTCTGTTCTTACAAGCATACCGCCGGCATTTGTATCTTCCTCTTGCTTATATTCAAAAAGTGTACTTAGTTTTATGTCACTTTCTTTCATTCCTTCTATCTGCGATATATTTAGTACCTTTCTTGAGCCATCCCGCATTCTTCCAAGATGGACCATAATATCGATGGCTGAAGCAATCTGTCCTCTGATAGCCATAAGCGGCAGCTCCTCTCCTGCCATCATCGTCATAACCTCCAGCCTGCTTAACATATCACGAGGAGAATTACCATGCCCTGTAGACAGACTTCCGTCATGACCCGTATTCATAGCCTGCAGCATATCCAGCGCCTCCGCCCCTCTTACTTCACCTACGATAATCCGGCTCGGTCTCATTCTGAGAGAAGTCCTTATCAAGTCTCTTATTGTTATTGCGTTTTCTCCTTCAACATTGGCCTGTCTGCATTCAAGGCTTACCAGATTATCTATATGCTCAATCTTAAGCTCCGCCGAATCCTCTATCGTAATTATTCTCTCCTCCGGCGGAATAAAGTCAGACAATGCATTAAGAAAGGTTGTCTTGCCCGAACCTGTTCCGCCACTTATAAAGATATTGTATCCATTTTCTACCAATCCCTTCAAAAAACCTGCAGCCTCCGGAGTGATGGAGCCCATCTGTACCAGCTTATCCATCGTTATTGAATCCTTCGGAAATTTTCTTATTGTAACTGCTGCACCTGATATTGAAATCGGGTCAAGTACAATATTTACTCGCGATCCGTCATACAATCTTGTATCTAATATCGGTGATGACTCGTTTACTCTTTTATTGGCTCTCGCCGCAATGGTCTGTATTACATCCTTTAATTTCTCCTCTGATGAAAATCGTCCCCTGTATTTAAATAATCTTCCTTTTTTCTCAACGAAGATCCTGTCAGAACCATTAATCATAATTTCTGTAATCTCGTCGTCATCTAAGATCTCCTGAAGAACATCCAGACCTCTTATTGCATTAAAAAGTTCTCTGCTTATGCGCATTTTTTCTTTCAGCGAGGCCTTGCCATGATATTCATTTGCCACCATTTCGGTAATCGTTTCGTTTAGTTCCTCGTCGCTTATATTTCGCGACAGATCTATACTATTTATAAGACGATCTTTCAGTTCCTCAATCAGGGTCAACAGTTACCTCCATAATCTTGTCATAGTCATTCTTTCGCCCAAGACTCGTGATATATTCTCTAAACTCTCTCATTTTTTCCATGGCAATCTGCTCATCTGCAGCTGCACCGCCGGCCTTATGAGTCAGCACGCTTCTGTAGGTCTTATTTTCCGAATATGGCAAGGCCGGAATGTACAGATTGCCATATTCAAAAATCACATCAATCAATTTACTGCATATTGCTGCCAGGTCGATCAGAATGTATTGATATCCTCCAGCCACGCTCAGAGATGCCAAAAAGTCCGGCCAGTCTTCTTCGCTTAATTCTTCCAGGTCGTCGGGATTGACTGGTGCTGTCAATACATCCATTCCACAATAGCTTCCTTTAACCTTTCCTATAGTTTCTGCCAACTTTCTGCGATTTGTTTTATAAAAATAGATCACATCTGACATTCCGGTATTTTTAGGATAATCAAGCCATTTATTTGCTCCTGAAAAGGGTTCCAAATTAATATATAAAACCTTGTTCTTTTCACCATTTTCAGATTCTGCCAATCTTCTCATAATGACTGGCGCCAGCCTTACATGGCTCACCTTATCAACAGGTGAATATATTCCGGCTACATGAAGATCGTATATTTGACTCTTCGGTCTTATATTAAAATCTTCCAGCTGAGCACTTATTTCAGCCATAATATTATCCGCAGGCTGATATTTGTTTATACATATCATTTTCTCAATGCCGCCTGGAATTTCTGAATTTATTCTGTCCGCAAGATGCTGTTCTCCAAGGAATATTACAAACAAATCACTATTACTGGTTAAAACCTTTATGGCCTGTTCGATGCTTGTTTCATCATCATTCAGGGAAATAAGAAGAACCGTTTTCTCACTTCGTTTCAAATAATCATCCAGAGCTTCCGGATCAGTAAATCCGATAATATCAAATGCAGAATTCTTTTTTGAATTTGCATACCTTAATAAGCGCTCGATATACAATGGGCATGAATCGTAAGCTGCCAAAGTATTCTTTGCCAATATCTTTCTCCTTTTTTATTTTCTTTACCGGTATACAAGCTGCCTGGAAGATTCAGCTTGTTTTGCTTCGACTGAAGCGTATCTGGACTATAAATCAGCCCCAATGCAAAGTCAATAAGGCACTTTCAACTTTGTGAAAAGTGCCTATAAATCGGGCTTGTAATACGTTTTCAGCACTACCGAAGCTGTATTACAAAGGCATTATTATACAGTGGATCTCTGCGCTCATAATCGAAGGCTATGAACGTGATCTCGTCATTTTCTGACATGATTTTATGGGCTGACTCTTCCCATACATTATACTTAAACGCATCTATATGAAGCTTCTTATCTAGTTTCATTTCTCGAATGATTTCCTTATAAGGAGCAAGATCTGCAGCAAATGAAGGCCTGCTCTTAAGATTTTCCCTAAGATACAGATCATATGTCAGAAGCTCCTTATAAAGAACTTCATGTGCAGAATCTTTGATTTGTGCAAAGGAAAGAAGCACATTGTATCTGTATATTCTGGCCGGACTATTCGTAAAATATCCATTTTCATCATAAAAATCAGCCAGCTGCAGAAACATATCAAATGCACTGTCAAATGCATTCTCCAATACTTTTATCGTCTGGCTGAACTGATGGCTGTTATAGTATAGCTCTACCATTTCTTCAGTCTTCTTAAGCCGGAGGATTTCGTCATATGCAAGCCAATCGGTCTTAAGTACCTCATATGGTGTATTACTCTTATACACAATGCCATAATTCTCGGCACTTCCATGCATCGGCGCCCCTTTAAGAACCTTCAAAAATCCCAATTGAAGCTGCGAAGGCTTCATGGCATAAACCTCATTGAAGCTTACTTTAAAGCTTTCATAGTTTTCATACGGGAGCCCTGCAATCAGGTCTAAATGCTGATGGGTATTCTTCATGCCGTTGATTCTGGATACTGTCTGTTTTAATTTGTCCAGGTTCATGACACGATTGATTGCCTTGATAGTATCAGGATTTACAGACTGAACACCTATCTCCAGCTGAATAAGTCCCGGTCTCATCTCGGACATTATATCAAGCTCATCCTCCGTCAGGATATCCCCTGCGATCTCGAAATGAAAATTTGTGATCCCATTGTCATGTTCCTTGATATATGTCAGTATTCCCATGGAATGTTTGTGGTCAATGTTGAATGTCCTGTCCACAAATTTTACTTGCAAAACATTGTGATCCAGGAAAAATTGTAATTCGTCATACACCTTACCAAGTGACCTGAATCTGACCCGTCTGTCTACAGATGACAGGCAATAACTGCAGGAAAACGGACAGCCTCTGCTCGTTTCGTAGTAGATTATCTTATTGTCGAACTCATGGATATTGTCATTATTATATATAAATGGCACATTATCCATATTTAAAAGCTCCCGCTCCGGCGTGGTCAGCATCCCATTCTCTGTTCTTACAGTGATTCCGTCAATCTCATCCAACACCTTTAAGCCAATGCTGTAATAGGAAATTGCAAGTTCGGCAAATGTTCCCTCGCCCTCTCCTCGCATGACTCCCAGGATATCCTGATTTTCCTGCAGCACCTTACAGGCATCAAATGTAACCTCCGGTCCCCCTACCCATATATCTGTATCCGGAAGAACCTTATGAAGGTCTCTTATTATGCTTCTTGTATATTCCCAGTTCCATATATAGCACGAAAAAGCCGCAACATCCGGCTTTTTCAAATAAATATCTGCAAGAATATCCTCCATCTGATTGTTGATAGTATATTCTGCGACCTCGATCTCAGGCTTTATTTTCTCCGGCAAGCTTGCATATTCCGAAGAATTAAGTACATATGCCTGCAGCAAGTGAACTGCAAGATTAGAATGTATATATTTTGAATTCAGAGCACATAGCAATATCTTCATGTCATTACTTTTCCTTTGCACAAGTGGGACTTCAAGAACAGCATATGTGCCCTTCAAGTGTCTTGATTGCCTCTATATATCCTTCAAATCCCATGCCTATGATCGTTTTTATACATGCAAGCCTTACATATGAAATGCTTCTGAAGGCTTCTCTTTCTGAGATCTCAGAAATGTGTACCTCAACAGTCGGTATCTGCACAGCCTTTACAGCATCAAGGATTGCTACGCTTGTATGAGTATAAGCTCCAGGATTTATGACAATGCCGTCCATTACGCCATAGGCTTCCTGGATTTTGTCTACCAGATCCCCTTCATGATTGGACTGATAAAATGAAACCTCAATATCCCTGCTGTTACAATATGTTTGTATCATTTCCATCAGGTCAGCATATGTTTTGGCACCATATATCTGCGGCTCTCTTATTCCCAACATATTAAGATTCGGT
>CAVAJR010000048.1:0-6539 GCA_963589005.1 Bacteroidaceae bacterium
GTATCAATGAATTTCAAAAATTCTCCCTGATAATTTGGTGCCAGCAATTCTCTTACATGTTGTTCCGCTTTGCCCTTGGTCAGCCAATTTTCCTCCGGGTCTATTATACCATCCTCTGATTTTTTGATAATCTCTGTCCTTTGTGTTTCCAGATTTAATAATACAATCGAAGAATATGCCGTTCCAAGTGCATTTATGGTACACAGACGCTTCTGGCTCTGTTTCAGTGTTTCTCTTTCTGCATTGCTGTAGATAAGCATAACAATCAAAAAGATAAATAAGGTTATTGCTGCACACATTATGCAGACAACAGTACGTGTCATATAAACCTTGTCCGCCGGAAAGAATATATATATAACATATTCTCCCATCTTGTCTTTCTGTCCGCACCATGCTTTATTATTGGCAATTGCCTTGATAATTCCCTCATCTTCTTCATGGATGTCATTGATACTGTTCTGCAGTTCCTGCTCTGACATACCCAGTAATTTAGGCTGATTAGTGCTGACCACAGCATCTTCCTTGCATACGATAATCACACCATTCCAGCCGAGTGAAAAATCAGAAAAGACCGAATCTATGGTCAAATCCCCTAATACATTATCATTTCTTTCAGAATATGCAATTACCAGCCCCTTTTTATTCTGCTGCGGCACTACAGCTATATCATATTCTCTGCCGTCAACGGTAACTCTCTCCGTATAGGTTTCTTCAGGGTGTTCCAGTACATCACTTATATAGTTTTTGTCTGAAATCATCTTCCACAGTTTTTCTGCATCCAGCTCCGTATCATTGGCACTCTCAAGCAGCATATTCTGGTCAGCATCTATTATAAAAGCACCGCTTAATCGCTGCTCCGAAACATATTCATCCAATTCCTGCTGTCCGTACTGTTCCTCAGTGGAAATGTCACGTCTAAGCTCCTTTGATTTATCAAGCAGACGAACAAGACTTTTCACTCTGTCATTTGCAGTATAGTATTCATAATTCTGAAGCTTAAGCTTGGCTGCGGAGTTTGTCTCATTCAGCGTATTATTAAGCTCTTTCCTGGCAGCTGCAGTGAAAACCCACCAGATAACTGTACAAGCCATAATAAGACAAATAAGCAGCAGTCCGGACGTCTTCCATATATTTTTATTTTTCATCCGTATTCCCTCCAACTACTACCTGTGTCTTATCAAGACCATACTTTTCTGCTATGCTTCCAATCGTGCCGTCTTTGCTCATTTCCTCTATTATCACGTTTATATCACTGGTCAGCTCAACATGCGTTCCCTTTTCAAAGGCAATTCCAATCATTGAGATATGCGGGCTTTCCTCGAGCAATCTGTACCTGCCTTTTCCGCTTGCAATAAATTCATTCAGCAGCGCCTCATGCCCTGAAATAGCATCTACATATCCCTTTCTGAGTGCAGCAAACATATCCGCTGTTGTGGCAAAGCAATTTACTTCCTTTACCTTAGGCAGAGCTGAATCTATTGTATGCAGAAACAGGTTTGCCGCTCTTGTTGTGTTCTGTACACCCACTCTCTTATCCTGAAGGTCGCTGAAGGTATAGATATCGCTGTCAGTATTGACCGCTATAACCTGACGACTATACAGATAAGGACCTGCCCATTGATAATCATTTTCTCTTGCATTCATGGAATAGCAGCTCCAGATGCAGTCTATGGTTCCGTCTGCAAGATTATCATTCTTTTCACTCCATGTTATGAATTTGAATTCCGGCTCATAACCCAGCTTGTTAAATACCCGTTTGGCAATTTCAATATCCACTCCGGCATAATTGCCATTAGCATCAAGATAAGTATATGGTTCATATTTATCAATTCCGATAATAATCCTTTCTAAGCTGCTCTCATCAGCATCGGAATTGCTGTTCGCACATCCGTACAGCATGCCTGCCATAAGAATCACAGCAAGCAATAATATGCTTCTTAAGCCATGTACAAACAAAATTCTCCGTTTACTTTTCTTCTCCTGTTCTCTATACAATAAACTCATCACTGTTCCTCTTTGTATCTTCACGTATCTGTATCAGGATAATACCTGCCTCATTGCCTCCATCAGCTTTTCAGCGCTGATTGGCTTCGCTACATATCCGTTCATGCCTGTTTTTAATGCCTTTTTCTTGTCTGAATCAAAAGCATTGGCTGTAAGTGCTATAATCGGAATATCTGCGATTGCAGAATCCTTTAATGTACGAATCTCTCTCGTTGCCGTATAGCCATCCATAAGCGGCATCTGAATATCCATCAGGATAAGATCATACTGACCCGGTACTGAGACTGCAATTGCCTCGACTGCTTCTATTCCGTTTTTAACACCGGTGACCATGACTCCGGCATCCTCTAATACCGCTGTGGCAATCTCCCTGTTTAGTACATTATCTTCCGCAAGGAGGACCTTCTTGCCCTTTAGATTGATTTCTGCTTGTACGGCAGCTGTCTCTTCCGAAATGCTGCACATGTCTGCTTTTTTGCAAAGCTTAAACTGCAGCGTGACAATAAACTCTGTTCCGACCTCAGCCTTACTGTTGACAGAGATTGTACCACCCATCATATCTACGATATTTTTAGCTATTGCCATACCGAGACCGGTTCCCTGAATACCGCTGACTGTCTGTGTCTGCTCCCTTGTAAAGGTTTCAAAAACATGCTCCTGGAATTCCTCACTCATGCCTATGCCTGTATCCTTGACATGGAACTCATAGCATGCATAATCTGCTCTGACAGATGGTTTCTGGAACACACGTATGCCGATCGTTCCGCCGGAAGGCGTATATTTCACCGCATTACTCAGTAAATTCAGCATAATCTGACTAAAATGCAGCTTATCGCATAAGACAAACTCATTTACAATGTCAGTCGTATCAATAAAGAAATCCAGCTGTTTTGCATCAACATCTGACTGAACTATTGTTCTTATATCCTGAAGCAGCTCCGGAAGATATATGCGCTTTTCCTCAAGCTTCATGCTGCCGCTCTCAATACGGCTCATATCAAGGATGTCATTAATCAGTGATAATAAATGGTTGCCTGAGGTGGATATCTTCTGAAGATAATCTGCAACCTGTTCCTTATCATCTATGTGTGCAGCTGCAAGCGCAGTAAAGCCAATGATTGCGTTCATAGGCGTCCTGATATCATGAGACATACTGTTTAAGAAGGTTGTTTTAGCCTGATTGGCCTGCTGTGCCATATTCAGAGCATTCTCAAGGACCTGTCTTCTTTCTTCCTCTTCCTTTTTGGCTGCATCGATAATTCTCTCTGAATACACAATCACGCTGTCATGATTATACGGATGAACTGCAACCGCCTCGGCACCTATCCAGTGCTTTTCCCCGTTTATGCTTACCGTAAACTCATAATATTCATTATTATGCTGCTGCTTAACTACTTCCTTTAGATTGTTAATACTAAAGCGTTTTTTATATTCCTCACGATACGCTTCGTCTATGTCTCCCTCAAAAACCGATACAAGCTCAGAATACCTTGTTCCCGGCGCTGTTTGTCTTCGTTTTTCATCAGGAGCAGCCGAGAGAAGCTTATATGTATCCTTGTTCGGATTAATACCGAGTATGATTGTTTTAACCTCGGAATTAGACTCAATAAGCATCTGCTTTTCAAATGTATTCTCATTCTCAAGTAATCTTAGATTCTGATGCTCTCTATAGATAAGCAGCCCGATAAGTGCCGCAAAGCCCAGCAGGATGATGCCGACTAAGATTAAGGTTCTCAGCAAAATATGCTCAGTCTGGACGGTAAGTACCTCATCGCGCACAACGGATACCAAATACCAGTCAGTCGATTGTACCGGTGAGAAATAATACAGGTTATTTTCATTGTTATATGTAAATACTGCCCAGCCGGAATTACCGTCTGCCACGATTCCTGCAATCTCGTCTATTGCTGTTTTCTCATTTTGGTCTTCATTTTTCAAAACTGTAAATATGTTAGCTGAGGTCTTGTTTCCTCTTGCCGTCGTAGAACGGAACAGGATATCCCCATCTTTATTAATCAGATAAGAATGGCCGCGGCCGCGCAGGAAGCTGACTGAAAATGCATCATTCAGACTGTTTACCGCTATCTCTCTTATGAGAGTGCCCTGCATACCATCCTTAAAGGTCAGCTTATGCACAAGTGCAATCACCCGTTCTCCGCTGTTTTCACTGATATACGGCGCAATGATTTCAGCATCCTGACCGCTGGTATCCGGTAAATTTTCAAAAGTATAGGAGCTGTTTTTCGGGTAAATGGTGTCACCTATGATAAGTGCTATTGGATATTCACTTGAATCAAATATATCCATTGCAGCATCTATCCTGTCTGTATCAGAGGAAGTCATTGACTCGAGTGTTTCTTTTTGTCTTATGAGTATTGACTGCTCCGAATCAATCTTGCCGGAAATCATATTTCCTGCACGATTAGAGCTCTCCATAATCGTATTAACAGAGCTTCCCCACAGATCATTACTGACAGAGTTTACGTAATATATTCCGTAGCATACCACCACAAGCATAACCATTATTGCCATGGCTATAATCTGCGAGTATCCTCTTCTTTTAATCGAATATTTCTTTGACAAACTGTTCTCCTTAATCATTTGCACACAGATACTCTTTTGCTTCTGTATCAAGCTCTTCTAAGACCACTGTTTTAGGTGTGCCGTTTAACAGTTCCTGCACTGCATCCTTCGTCCAATCCCATATAGGCAATATTAGCCGATAGTCAGAACCTATTACAATCCTTCCATCCTTGTAGGACTCAATTACAGCTTGAATCTCCTTGGCAGAAGATGATTTTCCGTCCTTAAGCGGTGATATTGAGCACTGGTCCTCACAAAACTCATAGAGATTTTCAGCCTGTGTGAAATACTCCACGAACTGCTTTGCTTCTTCAATATGCTCGCTGTCTGCATTTACCGCGAGACGCATATCAGGATTTATTACTATCATGGAGCCGTCTTCGAGAATAGGAAGCGGTACAACCTCATAATTAAACTCTGCGTTATAATCGCTTTTCAGACGATTCGATGCCCATACACCGGTCAGCATGAACGGATTTTCACCTTTGGCAAAGGTCTCCAGATCATCTGAGGTTTTCTTAATATCCCGTGCGGCATCCGCATCCACATATTTCCTCTGAAGCATTTCATCCACTAAGGTGATGCCCTCTGACAGACTTTCTCCAAAGCCTATTTCCCCGGAATTTAAGCTTTTAAAATACTGCCCTTCCTCTGCAATTTTATATTTGTCATAATAAGAGGCACCGATTGCCAAGGTCTTTAGGGAAATGTCATTATTGGCAACCACAGGTGTGATGCCATTTTCAACGAAATAATCACATACAGCTTCGAATTCATCTAAGTTAGTCGGTATGCTCTGCTGGTGTTCCTTAAGCAGGTCCGCATTACAATAAAGTCCGAAGGCAGATACAGCAGTCGGCAGCCAGTAGATACCATCCTCATGCATGAACTGTTCCTTGATTTCCTCTGTATATAGGTCGATGGTAGATAAGCCTGTCAAATCTGCAAGCCTTCCCTGCTGCTGAAGCTTTATGGTTGAATCATGGTCAACCACAAAGATGTCATCCCCGTTGCCGGTTTCCATGCGCTTCTCCAGGGTATCATAATAATCCGTTCCCTTGATGGATTCGTAAGTAATGATAATGTCAGGATGCTCCTGCATAAACTCACTCATGATATTCTCAATCACATGCACATTACTTTCTTCTGCTTTATTTCCAAAAAATGTCAGCTTAACTGTTTCCTGTGTTCCTTTTTCAACAAGCTGTACCCTGTTTGGTGTATTGTCCGAACAGCCTGTAAGGCTTAGCATAAACATGCTTCCGGCTAATAGTAATGTAAATGCTTTTTTTCTCATCTATACTCCCTGCAGAATATACTTTTTGTATATCTGATATCTGTTTATGTTTAGCACTTACCAAATCGTGGACTTAGGATAACCAATTCGATATGGATGCTAAATAATCAATTAGTCTGCTGCTGTCGATTTAAGTTATATAGGCGCCGCAAATCGGACTTTAGCTAAGTTATAGCCCAACTCACCGCGCGTATGCACGTAAAAACTCAATTATATTTTACATGGAATACATTGACATTTCAATAAAAATGTGGTAATCGACAGCAACAAAAAACACCCCGCTGAATGCTATGTACTCCCTTTACTGTACATACAGTAAGGACGGTACATAGCACTTGGCGAGGTGCTTCATAAAACCTGCTCGCAGATACTCAGAACTTCTTTCATCATGTTGCCATTAAGCCTGGAATAATTAATAATAAAGAGGTTCTGCCTATCGTATCCGCTTTTAGAGTCACCTGACAAATAATACTCATCCAAGGAACGGACCTTAATGCCGTTATTTAGCAAAAACTCCTTTAAGCTCTTCATATTGAGCTCTGCGTTGACCCTCAGCAAAAAATGAAGTCCGGCATCATTTTCAATAATCGTGCAATTTCCTCCTATCGCACTGCTTTTTATACTCTCTATTACCTCATTTCTCTTACGCATATAA
>CAVAJR010000048.1:6549-7158 GCA_963589005.1 Bacteroidaceae bacterium
TATAATATAGCCGCATTCTGTTTATATGCTTTTCGAAGTATCCCTGTTTAATAAATTCGGCCAAGGTGTACTGCACAAAATTCGATACTGTGCATGCATAAAATGACAGCTTCTCGTAATATCTGTTAGCCAGATGCATCGGCAATACCATGTAGCTCACACGTATAGTAGGTGAGAGAGATTTGGAAAAGGTATTTATATAGATAACCTTCTCACAGCCATCGATTGAAAACAGCGTAGGCAGCGGTCTTGCGCCTGAACGAAACTCACTGTCATAATCATCCTCTAATATGTATCTGTTTTCATCTGCGTTTGCCCAGGCAAGCAGCTCATAGCGACGGCTTGCCGGCATAGTGATTCCTGTCGGAAAATGATGATTCGGGCATATATGTGCCACATCCGCCTTGATTCTGTTTAGTTCATCCACCGTAACGCCGTTGTCATCAAGCGACGCAAAACGGCATTCTATATCTCTCTGCCTGTATATATTTTCCAGCTTCTTATATCCGGGATTCTCTATTGCATAGGTTCTCTGCTTCCCGAGCAGCTCTGTGATTATTCCGTAAAGGTACTCCGTTCCCGCACCAATGATGATCTGATCAGGATCCA
>CAVAJR010000049.1:0-7149 GCA_963589005.1 Bacteroidaceae bacterium
ATCATCGGCTGTCTCTGAAGTATAATCAAATCCTCCTATTGTGCCTGCTGTCTTATCATCTGCTGACGCATATACGACTGCTATAGTCATCTCCTCGCCATCAATTATCCATGTTGCGGACTCTTCGACTGCACGGTATGTATAATTATCCGGAAGGTCTGTGAAGGTATAGCTCCAACCGCCCTCCTTCGTAAGCTTCGCACTGCCTGCCTCGCCCTTGATGTCTGTCCAGGTCTTGCCATTGTCTGCACTGTACTGTGCTCTGACTGTAATATATTCAGGCATGTCGACTGTTTTAAGGTCTTCTACGCCCTCCGGCAGCCAGGTCTTGGTTACTGACAGATATGTCGGGTTAAGTGTATTAACTACATCATATCCCTCTGACTCACCTGCGTCATAGATCTTATTCTCTGCAAGGCTCTCGTCATATGATACCGCCTGAGTCGGCAATGTCTGGCTGTAGCCTGCAGGTACTGCGCTGTCCTTCTCGTAAGCTCTGTAATATACCTTCGTGCTGACTCCGTCAACAAGTACATATGCTGACAGATCATTCCATGATACAGGATCGCTTGAAGCCTTTGTCTCCTTGCTTATTATTGTCTGCGTAAGTTCGCTTGTTGTGTATATTACTGTTCCGGTATCAGCACTTGGTTGTGGCAGTTCTGATACCTTCTCAACGATAGAATCCTCTGCATCAGCATCTGTCCAGGTCATGCCTGCATCGAGACTGTACTGTAATGTAAATTCTACGCTGGCAGGTCTTAAGCCGTAATAGTTCTGATCATCAGCCCATCTCTTAGATGTCTTAAATGTTACCTTCTTAGCTTCAGCCTCGTTCGTTATTACGATCCGGTCATCTGCTGCTTCATCAAGCGTTGTCTCGGCAGGTACATAGGTCGTGGTTTCGTATTCGCCATCAGCGCCTGCTAATTTTTCTACTACTTTATATACGTTCTTAGAACCGTCCGGGCCATATATCGGCAGATTCTTCCATGTATATGACCACTGGTCGGTTGTTCCTTCAACAAGATCCTGTGCTGTAAATGTACGCTCATCCACCACAGTATCATTCTTGTACAGCTCAACTACTATAGACTCAGGTCTTACACCGTCACGGTTCTGACCATCATTCCAGATCTTGGTTACAGTAAGTTCATCTACTATAAGCGTATTTTCTGCCGCAGCTTCAAATGCGCCTGCCTCATTCTTAGCAATAGTAACCTTGCCTGTATAAGCACCAACACTGTCTGACGTCCATATGCTCTGAGTCTCCTCGTCAAATGTTCCTGTTATATTAACCTTCGTTCCGTCTGCATATACAAGTGCTGACTCCGAAACTCTGTAGCTGTATTCATTTCCCAGCATATCCTTAGCAGGAAGTCCTGCCAATGATACTGTCCATGTATTGTCCTCAGAAGATCCTGTAACAGTTACAAGTCCTCCTGCTGCAACATATGTGCCAGCATAATCTGCTCCTGCAGATGTAGTCGGAATGTCTCTCCATTCACCGCTTCCTATCTTATATTCAACCTTGAAGATTATAGACTGCGGTCTGGTAAGTTCACTGACAGTCTTCGTTCCGTCAGCACTGTAGATCAGATCATCCCCTATCCAGGTCTTCTCGATAGTAAGAGTCGTAACAGCTTTAAGCTCGTTTTCTACATTGCCTTCAGCCTCTTCATTATTCGTAAGCTTAATATTAGATGAAGCATGGGCTGTGTAGCCTCCCAGTTTATCACCGGTTTCAATTACTACATATCCGGTTTCCTCGTCTCCTGTTACCTCAACTACACGGTATAAGATCTGAGTCTTGGTACCTGTATTCTCATCATCATTGTAGTTTACAGGAACCTTCTCCCACTTAGCTGTATAAGATGTACCGGTGGATGCATCATATAGTATCTGTACCGTATCTGATATTGTATACGATTCATGATCTTCTGTGCAAAGTCCGTCTGTAAGAGTCACATTGCCGTCAACAAAGTTCCAAGTTACTCCATTGTCCAAACTATACTGAAGCGCTGCCTTAATCGTATCTCTTGAACCAAACAGCCCTTTCTGATCCGCTGTCCATATCTTGTTGGCAGTGATCATTCCTCTGTTCGGCACATGAATATTATTAATATTTATGATCAGTGCGTCTCCAGCTTCGCCGGATGCCTTAGCAGGCTCATAGTTAACAGTGTATTCAGAACTTATGCCTGACTCTGTCATGCTATATGCCAACCGTGTTCCGTCAGATGCCTTAACAGGAAGGTTCGACCATGTATATGCCCAACCGTAATCCGTCAGTCCGTTTTCACCTGCAGGAACTGTCCTGCGGGTAATAGATGAGTTATAATTTAATTCAACAGTTTCGATAACATGTGTCTGCGTATCAGATGATGCATTTAATGTAACACTGATTGCGCTTCTTAACGCATCTCGGTTATTTTCATCAAGCCAGTTCTTAAGAGCCTTCACACTTACGCTTTCATATGTATTAACTATGTCAGCCCTTATGTTCTGAGCCCATGCAAATGCCTTGGAATCATAACCGCCCGGAATTACATTGCCGATGATGCCGTCTGTTCTGGCTTCATAGCTTACAGTATCCCCGTATTCATAATCTGCGCCCATTTCTACTACTCGATAGTAGATAGGACTTCTGTCAGCATCATTAGCAAACTTAGGAAGGTTGCTTACAACATCTACCTTGCCATCAGAATAATCACTAATTGTATCGAACCTGAACCATCCTTTGGTCAGTCCCGGTTCAAGTTCTACAGGTATATACTGCCAAGAATCTTCATCATCCGGCGTTGCTGAATATTCCACTGCCATGTACAGAGTCTTAGGAAGAAGTCCCAGATCGATCAATGCACTCAGCTTATCCGATGATATGTTAGTATCTGTTATAGCATTGTTATGCCATGTCTTATAAACCGAGAGTTTACCTAACTCGGCTGTATTGGATACTGTAACATGAACCGCATCCCCATCTTTATTAAAGGACATTCCGCTGTCTGGTACTTCCTGAGAAGTACCATCATCATTAAGCGTATAAGTATATGCAGTTGTATAACCTGATACCGACGTCTCTACAACACGGTACATTACCTTCTGTTTAGTGCCATTATTGTTGTAATAAACTGGCAGATTCTCCCAGGAAGCTGCAGTCCAATCGCCTGTATCTTCATCAGCTGTAAGGGTCTGTGATGGACTGGAAGTAGTATAAACGCCTCCTTCAGGATGGTCAGCATCTACCTTATACAGACTATCGCTTTCCAGTGTGTTTTGGGTAATTAATGTCCAGTTACCTGTAGTCTTATATTCAAGACTTACCGTAACTGATTCCGGTCTGATCACATCCTTCCACTCGTTGTCATCGATCCAGGTCTTAACGGCATCGATACTGCCCCTTTCAGGAACATATGTATTAGTCACTGCAATGGACAGAGTACCTCCATCTGGCAGCGTACCACTGTTAACAGCACTTGTTCCGTCTGAATATGTAACAATGTAGTTTCCGTCAGTAACAACTGTGGTGCCCTCCTGTGTCTTCTCAGATACAGGTCGTCCATTTATGCTTATCTCATCAACTGTGTATGTAACATCCTTCGTACCTGTATGATCTTTTACAGGAATATACTGCCAGCTGGTGCTGTCCCTCCAATTGTTATTCTTGTTAAGAGTAAGCTCAATGCTCTTGTCCTGACTAAGTCCCGTCAACTTAAGCTTGATATCGCCTGCCAGAGTATCTCTGTTGCCCTCATCCTTCCAGATCTTATTAACAGCAATGCTTCCGCTTACATATTTATTGGTTATGATTGCATTCTTATTTTCTGCAGTTGTTAGATCGATAATATCCGGCTGCGTAACTTCAAAATTACCTATAACAGCTGTATTCTGACCGAGAGATACCTTTTCATTATTGGCATAGTAAACCGCAACCTCGGATACACGATACTTAATAAGTTCTCCGTTCTTATCATATTTAATAAGTCTGCTGCTGCCGCTTATATCTGTTGCCTTGTTATATGTATTTTTATTAATCTCTAATCGATATACCGAAGTATCATCTCCCTCAAAAAATGGCAGAGGCTTGTAATTCTCATCAGAACCTACAGCATACTCGATCTGAACATCAATAGCCACAGGCAGCGCATTCAGCTTCTGAAGCATACTTACTTCAGCCCAAGTCAGTTCATGGTTGTCTCCTGAAACGAACTTCTTAGTTACATATAAATGATAACCATTTTGTGTATTGGTTACACTGCCTGAATATGTGTTCTTATTTTCAGTGAAGCTGCCGTATTCAATAATATCAAATGCTCCGCTATCGCCCTTGCTTGATACATAATCATAATTAGTCAGATCTTCTGTTCCGGAACCATTTTGTACTACAAACTTGCCTACGACTCTGTATTCAATAATCTTAGGCTCGCCATCTATGATCTTAGGTACGCCTGAGCCTAACTGATCAGTCTTCCAGTACTTGTAGAGCTTGTCCCAACTTACAGTGACAGAAGCTCTGTCTTGGTCTGTAGGATCAATAAGCTTAGAAGCCGTTACAGAGCTGTCATCTGTAAACTTACCAATCGTCTCTTCGGTCATGGATGTCCATACATTGGTTGTCGGATCCTTGTACTGAAGAGTAAAGAGGAGCATCGGTCTCGTAACTTCTACTTGCCACTTCTTGAATAATTCTAATGTTCCAGGCTCATTCCAAACCTTGGTAGCATTGATATTAATTAACTTCCTTCCGCTGTAGTTATTATTGATACTGAATATGTATGTACCTGAATCAGACTCATAGCTTACTGATACATCCTTTCCATCATGAACATACAGATCTGTCCTTCCATCAGAATAAGTATATTCCTCCTTTACCGTATAATTCTTAAGAGTGTCATCTGGATTTGTGTCCATCGGATTTATTATGTCTGCATATACTATGTCAAACGTCTCTGATACATATTTAGACCCGGTCTCATCCACATCTACCACAAATGAGAGTTGTCCTGCATCTGAATTCTGGGAAATGGTAATCTTAATAGACTCCGGTCTTGTATTATCGAAGTCATTATCATCCTTCCAGTATTTTGCGACCTTTCCACTCGTGGTTGAAACATAGTTCCATGCAGTATATTTTATCTCAGAACCACTGCCCTCTGCCCAGATCCTAAATCTAGTCGCCCTGTGGATTGTGTCTGTTGTGTAATAGTAATAATATGTATTATCTCCGGCCCACTTAAGCCTCTCGATCACACGGTATGTATATGTATTGCCAGCTTCATCAGTTTTAGGCAGATTGTCAAATCTAGTTGCAAAATAGAACTGCTGGTCAAAGGTTGCAGGAGTGATCTTAGTAATATCTATCTCGCATCCTACCACCTGCTCGCCATTTACAGTTACCTTATATTGTGCGCTTCCGTCTGAGCTTGCGGTCACATATTCCCACGTGCTTCCATCGGTGCTCCTCTGAACAATGTATGCTGCACTTGCAGGCAGGACATTCATGGATCTTAAGTCCTCAAATTTTGGCCAGTTTATCTTGGTTGTTTCGTTCAGCCTCCAATTCTTCTCAAATGAAACCGTGGTCTTATCAACGAGCTCGTTAGTAAAGGAGTTTTCTGTTATTTCCGTCAGTTCATAGGTAACGTTACCAACCTTAATTGTATCTCCTTTACTGTCAGCAGCACCATACTCACTACCGCTCTCTGAACTCATCGCTTCCTTGAAAACATAATAATGGAATAAATTGCCATGAATATCATATTTTTCAAGTTTATATTTGGTAGCCTTCCATCCTGTATCTGCATTGACATCTAACCACCTGAAGAAGTATTCATCTTTAACTTTATTATTGTTTTCATCAAGGGTATAACGACAAATGGTAAATCTAATTTTATAAGGTCTAAACCTACTATTATCTACATATCCGTCATTCCACTTCTTATATACAGTAAATTCAGTCTCCTCGCCTGTGTAAACATTCGTAAACTCAGCAGTCTTATCCACGTCTTCAGCGATTTCTTTTCCGCTTTCATCTACCTCCTGACCGAAATTGGTATAAGTCTTACTTATCACTCCATGATCTGTGGTAACTTCATGAAGATGAAGCTCAACTTCTTCTATGGTACCTGATTCCGGAGTCGCCTCGTATCCATCAGGACACTTCTCTGTTACGGCAAATGTATAAGGCTGACCATTAGCTGCGTAATATGGAATATCCTTTATTTCGCCTGAAGCGTCCTTATAAGATTCGAAGGTATATGATACAGAGATGTTACCATCTTCGTCCTTCACCCCAGTCTTAGGCGACAGAGTAACGGTTCCCAGTTCTATTTCGGTATTCTTCCTGTCACCTTCCAGATATGCCGTAAGTGTAAACTCAACCTGTTCCAGATCTTCTACTTTAATATCTTTATAATAATTATCACGCGCCGTTATCTCTGAGGGAGCAAGGCTCGTATCGTCCATACTTACAGGCCATTTCTTCCAGGTCTTAGATACCTTGATCTGGACCTTGCTCTGCTCAGGTACATAATTATTGACTGCAGACAGATCTAACAAGCTGTAGGTTGTATCGCTTGGATCATAGCCATCATATTTTGACACTTCCCTTATGTAGTAATAATATGGCATACCATATTCGTCATAGCGCTGAAGTTTCTCGCCGACTGTACCGTCAGCATTTTGTTCATTGGCGATAGAATATGTATATGAAGCAAAATTAAATGCCCCTGTCTCACTTGTATGCAGCTTAAAGTCAGCAACCCTGGTCATGCTGCCGCTATCTACGGCTGCATCCATATCAGCATTGGTATAATTATACTTAATATTGCCTGTGTCATCTGTAATAGGAGATACAGTCTTATACATCTGCATCTCAACTTCCGGCATCTGACTGTCAGGAAGCTGCAGGCTGCTAGGAATCTTCCATAACTTGCGTCCTGAGATCATTCTGCTGTCCACAATCTTGTTAACAACAGTGCGTGAGTAATAATTACTGTCATGATATCCGTCATTAACGATAAGAAGGGTATCATCTGCACAGCTTTCGTACGAATAAGCGTTGTAGATATCATATATATCCTTACCGCTTGAAGGATTAAGCACTGAGGCATCCGGATACAGCTCCGCGCTGGTCATATTGCCATAGAT
>CAVAJR010000050.1:0-6933 GCA_963589005.1 Bacteroidaceae bacterium
GGACGGGATAAACGCTGAAGGCATCTAAGCGTGAAGCCCCCCTCAAGATGAGATATCCCATCCGAAAGGAGTAAGACCCCTTGAAGACGACAAGGTTGATAGGACAGAGGTGGAAGCACGGTAACGTGTGGAGCTGACTGTTACTAATAGGTCGAGGAGTTGACCATGAGGCTGGTTTAGGTAAGAGGTTATCTGGTGTGAAGGAAACGGATAAGAAAGAAGTTGTAGAAGATATTCGAATGTGGTTTTGAGGGTGCAAATCCTTATGGCCCAGTGGCTCAGTTGGTTAGAGCGCCGCCCTGTCACGGCGGAGGTCGTGAGTTCGAGTCTCATCTGGGTCGTTGATGGAGGATTGTCGAAGGACAGTCCGACATTGATTTATTGACAATTTGATATTGTTTGGGATCTTAGCTCAGCTGGGAGAGCACCTGCCTTACAAGCAGGGGGTCATAGGTTCGAGCCCTATAGGTCCCATTTGAATGGGGGAATTCCCGAGTGGCCAAAGGGGACAGACTGTAAATCTGCTGGCAATGCCTTCAGTGGTTCGAATCCACTTTCCCCCATTTTTTTTAATAACGCGGGGTAGAGCAGTCCGGAAGCTCGTCGGGCTCATAACCCGGAGGTCGCAGGTTCGAATCCTGTCCCCGCTACTTTTTATATGTTTGCCCCGGTAGCTCAGTTGGTAGAGCAGCGGACTGAAAATCCGCGTGTCGCTGGTTCGATTCCGGCCCTGGGCACTACCTTTAAAACCACTGTGAAAACAGTGGTTTTTTGTTTATAATAGTCCCGGACAGCGCCTACATGATTATACGAGTTTACTCGTATAATCATGTAGGCATTGGACGGGCAAGAAGACATGAGCATGAAGAGCGACAGCTCGGAATGCGAATGTCTTCGGGGAATGCGAGAGCACGAAGTGCGAAGCATTCCACTATTATAACAATAAGGATAAATAAGGAAGGCAAGAACAGAGGCATCACGAAGAAGCCGAGTTTACTCGTATAACTATGCTAATATTGGACGGGCAAGAAGACATGAGCATGAAGAGCGACAGCTCGGAATGCGAATGTCTTCGGGGAATGCGAGAGCACGATAAAGTAAGAAAGTATAGAGAAGAGACAATGAAAAAATATACCGGATGGAAGAAGAGATGGTCATATCTTGATGATTATAAAAAAGGAATGAATGGTCAATATGTCTACTATGGAACATATTATAATTTCGAGGGCTCAAGCAGTGAGTTTAGAAGATATAAAATGATTCTTGCAATGGCTGACCTGCTTTTGCTGGCATTATTCATTCTGGGCGGGCTGATGGACGCCGGCAGAATATGGAATACCTGGTATGTTGTTATTCCATTTGCATTAGAAGCAATTTCAATATTTCTTCTTCTGTGGAAAACAATTACACTCATTATAGAAAAGTCGCCAATAAAAACATATATTTTCAAGAAGTCTGTTCCATGGTTCAAGCCATTGGCATGGATTACAGGAATAACTGCAGGACTTTCACTTATAACAACATTTATATGCATGATGATTAATCTTGATTATGTAAAGGTAACCGGATGCATATTTTATATGGTAATAAAGGCTATTATGATTGCCTGCGTTATCATTTTTATCAAATTGATTTCAAAATATGAATTTAGTCCTGATGCAGCGGAGGAAGCAAAAGAAGCATGAGATTACAGATAAGAAATGCGACAGTTGAATATGGTGCAGATATTATTCTGGACAAGGTTAATTTCGAAATTCATGATAAGGAAAAAATTGCCATTGTCGGACGAAATGGATGCGGTAAAACCACTTTGCTGAAGCTGATTTCGGGAGATATAGAGCCTGTAAATTCGGATAGTGACGAAGAATTTGCCATGATAAGGGCAGGAGGTCAGCAGATCGGATTTCTGAGACAGATTAATTTTACAGATACGGATATATTAGTCGGCAATGAAATCAGAAAAGTGTTTGCTCCTATATACGATTGCGAGAGGCGTATGGCAGAAATCGAAGGTAAACTTGCATCACTGGATACCGAGTCTCCTGACGGCATTCGTATCCTTAATGAATATGCATCGCTTCAGAAAAAATATGACGCACTGGGCGGCCATGATGCTGAAAGGCAAATGCAGGTTATGTTTCAGCAGTTTGGATTTGCATTGGAAGATCTGAATAGGCCGATTGGAACATTTTCCGGAGGACAACAGACGAAGGTGGCATTTATCAAGCTGCTTCTGAGCAGTCCGGATGTATTATTATTAGACGAGCCTACAAATCATCTTGATCTTCCGACAATAGAATGGCTTGAAAATTATCTGAAAAACTACAGTAAGGCTGTGGTCATTGTATCGCATGACAGAGCATTTCTGGACAATATTGTTTCTGTAACTTATGAGGTGGAATATCATAAACTGAAAAGGTATGCAGGCAATTACTCCGCATTTGTAAAACAAAAAGAAGAAGCACTGGCCAAGCAGGAGAAGGAGTATGAAGCTCAGCAAAAGGAAATAAAGCGATTAAGAGACTGGATCGAAAAATGGAAAAATACGCCTACGAAGGTGTCTTCTGCGCATTCTAAGGAACGTGCCATTGAGCACATGGATCTGATAGAAAAGCCGAGAAGATTCGATACAACAACATTCAAGGCACATTTTTCACCAAGGATCTCCAGTTATTCAGATGTCCTGGATGTAAGAAACCTCTCAATCGGATATGATCATGAATTAAGTCAGGTGACTTTTCATATGATGCGAGGAGAAAGGCTTGCCGTAACAGGAGAAAATGGCAAGGGGAAATCCACACTTCTTAAAACATTGATGGGGATGGTGCCTGCACTGGGAGGAACATATAAAATCGGCACAAATGTGGAAATCGGATATTATGATCAGCAAAAGGCAGTCATAAATGACGAGGATCCGAATCAGACTATTCTGGATAATTTCTGGGATATGTATCCAAGGCTTACCAATGAAGAAGTAAGAAGTACGCTGGGTGCATTTGCCTTTTCACAAGAAGAAGTAGAGAAAAAGTTGGGGCAGCTCTCGGGCGGAGAAAGGGTACGGCTGGCACTGTGTAAGATGTTTTATACAAGGCCTAATTTTCTGATCCTTGATGAGCCTACCAATCATATGGATATATTGGGTAAGGAATCTCTTGAGAAAATGCTCAAATCCTATGAAGGAACGGTTTTATTTGTGTCCCATGATAGATATTTTATAAATGAAATTGCGACAGGGATATTAAAGATAGGAGAAAATGAACAGCAAAAAAATGAAGCTGTAAACAGAAATTCTAAATCTCCTGTAAGGAATAATAATGCTGAGAATAAAGATGCGCTGAAAAATGAGAAATCACAACCTGGCAAGGACCAGCCTGCATCTGCAATGAGCGAAAGCAATAATCCTGGCAAGGTAAGAGCTAAAATAGAAAGAAAAATAGAAAAACTAAATCAAAAGCTGGAAGAAAGTGAAAGATCGGCAGCGCAGATTAAAGAACAGATAGCAGCTCCGGAATTGGCAACAAGATATGAGAAGCTTATGGAGCTTCAATCAGAGTTGGACAAGGAAGAGCAATTGCAGGAAGAACTACTCATGGAAATCATGGAGCTGGAAGAGGAACTTCAATTGATATAGTCAGTGTAAGGTCTTCTGGTAGCCATACTTTTCAGGATGAATATCTTTTTCGCAGTGTGGGTTTTTGACTGCTGAAAAATGCAGGTCTTTGTTTGCTTTTTACACAAGTGAAAAATTGAATTTAAAATAATATATGTAAAAAACGAATCATCAATATTTTATGCAAGTGATATAAAATACTTGATTCAAAACTGTTATATCCGAATGTACTGAAAAGCAGACTAAATGGGAGGTGGCTGCTATTTGCAGCTTGCAGTAAAGTGCATAAAACTCGTAACAAAAGCTAGTCATTATGCTAAAAAAGAAAAAGTTAGTTAAAAAATAAACAATGTTGTGGTACAATACAAAGGTATGTGTAAAGCATACCTTTTAAAAATTATCTAAGACTTTGATGCTCATTGGAATGTGAGCTTACTATATTAATAACAGGCGTAATTGGCGTCTGGAGAAGAAAAAAAGAACATAGAGAAAGGCAAGAGAAAATGAAATTAGAAATTATCAGTACATCATTAGTTAATGATTACAACGCAACCGGCATTGCATCTACAATCACAGGTGCGCAGTACAAAGCAGACGGTAAGGAAGAAACAGTTAAGGCTAAAGACGGGGAGGTTTTAGTTCTTGTTGTTGATGGCGTTCAGAAGGATCTTATTGCAGGTAAGTCTTATGATGTGAAGGACAAATTTGACTTCGTATCTACTAAGGTTTACAGAAAAGCCGGCCCGAGCGCAGCTCCGTGGGTTGGTGCAAAGGAAAACGAGAAGGCAACATATTATTTCCGCCAGGCATTGCTGGTTAATGAAGGCAAGATTGACAAGGAATGCTCAGTAGAAGAAGTTATCGTAGGCGGAACATATAATGAGAAGGAAGCTGACGGCATTACTCTTAACGCAGGCGGCGGACATTTCAATGGAATCCTTATTGATAACGGATCAAAATTTGACATCAAGAATTCTAAGTTCTATGCTCACGGCGATGGCGGTGACGACCTGTCAGGCTGGGGTGCGATCATCATGGCTGACAACAAGTCAGAATTAAATATCACAGATACATATATTGAAACAGAAGGTGCAACAAGATGTTCTATCTATGTTGACAACACATCTATTGCAAATGTTAAGAATACAGTAATTTATACACAGGAAACACCTGATACATATGAAGAATATCAGAACCTGGTACCTGGTATGATGAAGAGAGTTCCATTTGCACTGGGTATGGACGGAACTGTTCGTTCTCTTAATGTTATGGCAGACGGACAGGGCAAGTTCGATAATTGTATCGTCGTATCAACAAGCTGGGGCACACTTTCAACAGACTCTGGTACAGCTTATGACATTTGCGGAACATATGCTATTGATGCTAAGAATACTTTCTCAGGAATCGGCTCACTTGAGGTTGCTGAGGAAGGCAAGGAATATACAGCTGTTAAGGAACTTAATGGTGTTAAGTATGGCTTTACAGTAGGCGGTTCAGGATATGTTACATATGCAGACTCAGGTGTTCATAACAGATATGAAAAGTGCGAATTCTATTCACCTGACTTTATCCAGATCATGGGTTCAGGAAATACAGGATCTACATACATTGACTGCTACTTGAATGCAGGACATACAGCATTTATGACACAGCAGACAGGCGGCGGTACATTTGACTTTACAAATACTACAATTGACACAGTTGATTCCTTCTTCCAGATCAAATCAGGTGCTGCCAATACAGGTTTTTCAAATGTTATCGTTGATAATTGCAAGATCAATTTCTCAGGCACATCAACAAGAACTGATGCCGGAATCCTTGTAGAACTGGTTGAGTCAGATGATGCAGGAAATCCTGGTATTCTTACATATACAATCAATGATTACCCGGAAGAGCCGGTTGCTACAAATTCTTCAGTAAATGATTCATCAGCTACATTCAAGAATGGCTCATACAAGGGAGATATTTACAACAATATCTACAATTACAAACAGGTTCTTAATGTAACATTGGAAAATGCTGAATTGGAAGGAACTGTTTCAGCAACAACAATCATCCATGTTGACCTGGAGGGCAAATTGGTTCCTAACGGCACAGTTCTGAATGCTTATATGGGATCTAAGGAATATGATCATTGCGATTACCGTGCTGAAAAAGGCGGCTATAAGGGTGACAGCAAGATAATCGGAAGATTCAAGCATACAGTTGCTCCAATGCTTAACAACCCGATTAATGTAACACTTAAGAATTCTAAGTGGAATGTAACAGGAAATGGATATATCAATGCCCTGACAGCTGATGCACTTACAGACATTACAGCAGCAGCTCCTGTAACAGTAACTGTTAAGGCTCTTACGATCGGCGGCAAGGCTTATGCAGACGGAACATATACAGAAGGCAATGTGACAATCGTTGTTGATTCAACAGAAATCGAGGTTATCGATAATGGTGTATGTGATGCAGGTCAGACATATGGTAATGTTAAATATGCATTTATCGCTAAGACAACAGACGGTGAATTAGATTCAAAGGCTGTTACAGTTAAGAGACAGAACTATATCGATGGTAACTTGTACTACAAACTGATTCCGGCAGAAGGATATACTATTGTATCTGCCGAGGCTGAGAAGAGCACTATTGAGAAGAATACTGCAGGCGGCGAGCTGTCAATTTATGACAATGTTCTGTGCCCTGAAGGAAGAACAACAGAGATGGCTCTTCATATCACAGTTTCTAAATAATCATGAAATTGACGAACTTTAAATTTCAATTAGAAATCTAAGAGGCTTGTGCTTCAACGTGAAAAGTGATATGACAGCAGAGAACGCAGAACAGTTGTGGTCATAAGAAGCCGCGGCTCATATGGACACCTGACAGATACGGAAGCAAAGAACAGAACGACTGCGGTTATAAGAAACAACAGCCACCGGCTAAGCCGGTGGCTGTGATTATGTTTAAATATTATATTAGATATATTGAGTGTAAATATGGCACTTACTGTGCAGCATAGAATTCATCTATTGCATCAAAGAATGCCTTAATGTTGTCAGGGTTAGTCTGCGGCGGAACATCGCAGCCGGAGCTTATCCAGAAATTCTTAGAGTAGCTGCATTTGCTAAGGAGAGCCTTGGTAGCTTCCTTGATAGATTCAACTGTTCCTCCGACAAATTGATTTGCAGGAGAGATATTGCCCATTACAAGAACGTCAGCCGGTGATTGGGCAACGATTGATGTCATATCAATGCTGTCACCGAAGTGATATGCCTTAGCACCGAGGGCAAAAATACCATTAAGCATATGAACTGTCTCATTGCCGCAATTAT
>CAVAJR010000051.1:0-6368 GCA_963589005.1 Bacteroidaceae bacterium
AAGTGAAGGTGAGTCAACAGGAAACTGGGGCGGCGGAAATGAATATGAGATGCAGGCATATCTTTCAAGCCTTGGCCTTCCTATAGATTATGTAACAGAGGATTATGATATGCAGCAGCTTCTTGACGGCGATATCACATGGTCCTCAGCAATGACATATAACGAAATGGGTCTTTTATATGAAGGCGGACTTACAGCAGATGACATCAACGTACTCAAGATGGAGGATGAAGGCTTCGGAATGCTTGAGGACTGCCTGATCGTAGATACTGACTGGGCTGAGGAAAATGAAGATACAGTTGTAGCCTTCATTGAAGCATCTAACTTAGGATGGGCATGGTGCCTTGAGAATCCGGCTGCAGCAGGTTCACTTGTATTTAATGCAGAGGATACATCAAATACAGTTTCTGAATACCATCAGCAGTTTGAGGCAAGCGAGGTCAGCAAGCTTGTAGCAGGCGATATCGTAACAATCGGAGATCGTTCTACATATGACAAGCTTGGATATATGGATGCTGATAAATATACACAGACATATGATATCTTCGCAAAATACACAGACATCTCAAATATCACAGCAGACAGCTCATATACAACCTACTTCTATGAGCAGGCTATAGCTGATGAGAAATATAAAGATGCACTTGACAACTTCGATTCCTATACATGGGATAAAGACTTCGAAACTCTCTATACAGAGTCTAAATAAGTCTTGAACAGCTTTAATTAGTTTTACTTTTTCGGGCTGCTGCATTGGCAGCCCGGGTAAAAAATATTTGGAGGAAACAGAAATGTATGATCTTGTAATTAAAAATGGAACAATCGTAACGCCAACAAGTTCTTTTAAAGCAGATCTTGCAGTCAAAGACGGAAAGATATGTGAATTGGCGGCATCGATAGATGCACAGGCCGAGAAAACAGTAGACGCTTCCGGAAAACTGGTTCTTCCCGGGGCAATAGATCCGCATACACACCTTGCAATGCCTTTTGGCGGCACTATTTCAGCAGATGATTACTTTACGGGAACCAGGGCAGCCGTTTGCGGCGGCACAACCACTGTTTTTGATTTTGCGCTTCAGGATTTTGGTGAAAAGATGGTCGATACCGTAAAGCGAAGGGATGCGCTTTGTGCCCCTGATGCTGTTTGCGATTATGCTTTCCACGTAGGGGTCAAGGATGTAAGCGGTGAGCTCCTTGATTCAATGAAGGAATGTGTTGAATACGGAGTTCCTTCATTTAAGGTATTTATGGTTTACGACTTCGGTGTAAAGGACGGAACATTTTTCAAGGTTCTCAAGAAGTCAAAGGAAATAGGAGCACTTATCGGTGTTCATGCAGAAAACAATGAAATGGTAAACATGCTTACAGAAGAATTTATAAGCGAAGGAAAGACATCAGCATGGTACCATTATTTATCGAGACCTGAATGGGTTGAGGGTGAAGCAGATGAAAGAGCTATCGACTGGGCTAAGGCTGCAGGCGCAGAGCTTTATATTGTTCATCTTGCAAATGAGCAGGGAATGAAGGCAGTTGAGAAGGCTAAATCAGAAGGATATCCGATCTATGCGGAGACCTGCCCGCAGTATTTATACTTCACATCGGATGTTTACAAAAGAGAGGACGGCAGAAACTTTGTATGTTCGCCGCCAATGAAAGGGCAGGCAAGCCAGGATGCACTCTGGGAGGGAATCAAGAACGGATTTATTGATACTATTTCAACAGATCACTGCCCATTCCAGCAGTCTGAAAAGGATTGGGGATTAAACGATTTCAGAAAGATCCCAAATGGCTGTGCAGGAGTAGAAAATATGTATCCGTACATGCTTTCTATAGCTAATTCAGGAAAGATCAGCTTTAATAAAGTTGTTGAGATATGCTGCGCAAATACAGCTGCATTGTTTGGATGTACTACCAAGGGAAGCCTTGATATAGGAAAAGATGCAGATATAGTAATTTACGACAAGGACAAGGATTTTACGATCCATCAGTCCAATACACACTCAGCTGCAGATCATACGATCTGGGAAGGAGTAGAGCTTCACGGATATCCGGTACAGACATATGTAAGAGGTTCTCTTGTATATGATAACGGAGAATTCGTAGGAGAAAGAGGATTCGGTAAGCTGCTTAAGAGAGCACCGAGACCAAAGAGAGATTAACCGTCATTTTATGGCGGAGATGAGAGGAGAAATATATGCTGAAGATCAGAGAGGAAGCATCAAGATGCCTTTTGTGTGCTGATCCGCCATGTACAAACAGCTGCAAAAAAGGTTTCGATCCGGCGGCAATGGTCAGATCGGTATGGTTTAAAAATGAGGAAAATGCAGCCTCATTTATAGACAAAAAGGCCTGTGCAGGATGTGACGGAGATTGCGAGAAAGCCTGCATACATTATGACAGCAATATAAGGATAAGGCAGATAGCCGAGATATTAGATGAGGCATCGGATAAAAGGATAGATCTTGGGATCACGTTTTGCGGTGTTAAATGCGAAAATCCGTTTTTCTTATCATCATCGGTAGTAGCATCAGGCTATGATATGTGTGCAAAGGCTCTTGAGATGGGCTGGGCCGGCATTGTTTACAAGACAATAGGACGATTCATGCCAAAGGAAGCATCTCCGAGATTTGCTTCAGCAGTTGCAGATAACAATCATTTTGAAGGCTTCAGAAATATCGAACAGATCTCAGAGCATACGCTTGAATATGACTTGGATGTTTTAAAACGCTTAAAAGAGAACTATCCGTCAAAGGTGATCGTTGCTTCGATAATGGGAAGCAGTGATGAAGAATGGGGAGAGCTTGCAGAGCTTTGCAGCGATATAGGCTGTGACATAATAGAATGTAACTTCTCATGTCCTCATATGACTGCCAAGGGACTTGGCGCAGATGTAGGAACAAATCCGGAGCTTGTAGCAAAATATACAGAGCTTGTAAAAGCAAAGGCAAAGGTTCCGGTGCTTGCAAAGATGACTCCGAATATCACAAATATGGAGATACCTGCATTGGCAGCCGTAAATGCCGGAGCAGACGGAATCGCAGCTATAAATACCATTAAATCAATAACAGGCTTTGACATCACTCATATGGAGCCGGAGCCGGCAGTAAATGGCAAATCTGCGGTTTCAGGATATTCAGGAAATGCAGTTAAGCCTATCGCACTCAGATTTATATATGATATGGCAAGCTGTGACGCTTTGAAGGATGTTCCGATATCCGGTATGGGAGGAATAGAAAACTGGCATGATGCTGCGGAATTTTTGGCACTTGGATGTACCAATATTCAGATCACGACATCAGTTATGCAGTATGGCTACAGGATAATAGATGATCTTATCAGCGGGCTTTCATCATTCCTTGCAAAAACAGGATATAAAAGCGTTGAGGAATTTGCAGGAAGCGGCCTTAAGCATTTTGTAAATGCAGATGAGCTTGACAGGACTACGATTTCCTATCCTGTATTTGACAGGAAAAAATGCATAGGCTGCGGAAGGTGCTATATAAGCTGTTATGACGGAGGCCATCAGGCGATCAGATTTAATAAGGAAAGAACTCCTTATCTTATAGCGGATAAATGCGTAGGCTGCCACATGTGCAGACTGGTTTGTCCGACAGAAGCAATAGGAAAAAGTAAGCGAATAGCTAAAAAATAAAGGCAAAACGAAAGGAGCCGATACCATGTTAGGTAAGACAGTCAACGAAAATCAGAAAAAATATGTTCTTCAGTCCTGGAATAAGCAGGCAAAGCTTGATCCTATTCCGATTGAAAAGGCAGATAATATATATCTTTACGATTATGACGGCAAGCGTTATTCAGATATGTCATCACTTCATGTAAATATGAACCTTGGATACGGCAATAAGGAGATAAATGATGCGATCAAAAACAAGATCGATCAGTATGCATTTATCAGTGAGGCTTATGCAGACAAGGACAGAGGAGAGCTTGCAAAGCTTATCCTGAGCCTTATGCCTGACAACATGGGCAAGATCTTCTTTACAAATGCCGGTGCTGATGCAAATGAAAATGCTATCAAGATCGCCAGAATGTTTACAGGAAGACAGAAAGTCTTTTCAAGATATCGTTCATATCACGGATCAACCTTCGGAGCAGGAAATATCACAGGTGAGCCAAGAAGATATGCACTTGAGCCGGGAATCCCAGGATTTGTAAAATTCATGGATCCATATATGTACAGAGACAATCTTCCATTTGAGACAGAAGAGGAATGTACAGAGTTCTATCTGAAGAAGCTTGAAGAGCAGATCAATTATGAGAATCCTGGAAATATCGCAGCGATAATAATGGAGACTGTAACAGGTACAAACGGAATCATCATTCCGCCTAAGGGATACCTTCCGGGAGTAAGAAAGATCTGTGACAAATACGGAATCATGATGATCTGTGATGAGGTCATGGCAGGATGGTGCAGAACAGGAAAGATGTTTGCATTCCAGAATTTCGATGTAAAGCCTGATATCGTTACATTTGCAAAAGGTGTTACATGCGGATATGTGCAGCTTGGCGGTGTATGCGTTTCTAAGGAAATCGCAGCATACTTTGATGATCACGTTCTTTCATGCGGACTTACATACAACGGACATCCGCTTGCATGTGCAGCAGGTGTTGCATGTGTTAAATATTATGTTGAGCATGACATTGCAGGACATGTTACAGAAGTCGGAAAGCATTTGGGAGAGCTCCTTGAGGATATCAAGGCTAAGCATCCAAGCGTAGGAGATGTCAGATATATCGGATTGTTCTCATGCGTTGAGCTTGTTAAGGATAGAGAGACAAGAGAACCGCTTGTACCATACGGAAAGGATCCTAAGGGAGTTATGCCAAAGATCCTCGGAATGCTTAAAGCAAAGCAGTTCATGACCTTCGGCCATGAAAACATGATTCTTATCGCACCTCCTTTGATAATCACAAATGAGCAGCTTGATGAGGAGCTTGCAAAACTTGATGAGGTACTTACAGAGGTAGATAAGCTTATAGAGGGTGATGAGGTATGAGCAGATTATTCTTTATGCCGCCTGTAACGATCACAGGTGGTGAGAGCCTTACAGGCAATGCAGATCGCATAATCCTTGGAAAAAAAGCTCTTATTGTCACAGGAAAGACAGTCGTTAAGCAGGACTGTACAAAGGAGCTTATAAAAACTCTTGAGGATAAAGGTGTAGAATACAGCATTTTTACAGGTATAACAGGTGAGCCTACAGATGTGATGATAAAGGAAGGTGCCAAGGCATATACAGACAATGGCTGTGATTTTATCATTGCTATCGGCGGCGGAAGCCCGATGGATTCAATGAAAGCTATCGCCGTGCTTCTCAAATATCCTCAAAATGAGCTTAAGGATTTTATGGGTAAGGAAATAGAAGGACCGTTCGTTCCTATGGCTGCAATACCTACAACTGCAGGAACAGGCTCTGAAGTAACAATGTTTACTGTTATCACAGATACCAAGACAGAAGTTAAGATGCTCCTTAAGGGTGCAGCACTTATTCCTGATGTTGCGGTTGTCGATCCTTTGTTTTCGATGTCATCCCCGAAATCGGTTACCGCAAATACCGGACTTGATGCGCTTACACATGCAATAGAAGCATATACATCAAAAAAAGCTCAGCCTCTTACAGATACCCTTGCTGTATCAGCAGTAAAGAGAATAATGAAATATCTTCCGATTGCTTATGAATCGGGTGATGATGAAAAGGCAAGACAGGAAATGGCTCTTGCAGCATATGAGGCAGGCGTTTGCATTACAAATTCCTCAGTTACACTGGTACATGGAATGTCAAGACCTATAGGAGCACTGTTTCATGTTCCTCATGGTTTATCAAATGCAATGCTGCTTCCTACATGTCTTGAGTTTGCAGCAGACGGCATTTATTCAAAATTTGCCGATCTTGGAAGAGCAACAGGTGCAGCTGACAAGGAAGTATCCGATGAGACTGCTGCAAAATTGTTCATAAAAAATGTCAGAGAATTATGTGAGCTTTGCAATGTTCCGACTCTTGAAGCCTATGGAATAGACAAGGATGAATTTATGAGAAGAACCGAGAAGATGGCAGCAGATGCTATCACATCAGGCTCTCCCGGAAATACAGTTAAGGAAGTTACACAGCAGGATTGTATAGAAATTTATAAAAAGCTTTGGAAGTAATATAGGAGGAGAAGGTTATGTATAATTGTTCAGAAGCAAGAATGGAAGATAAAATAAAAACATTCTCAAAATTCGGAGATGCAGGACATGGCGGGATCACAAGATATTCAATGTCTCCTGAGGCGATTCAGGCAAGAAATGAATTCAAAAAGAGAATGGAAGCCATTGGAGCAATCATTGAAACGGATGATATTGCCAATGT
>CAVAJR010000052.1:0-6336 GCA_963589005.1 Bacteroidaceae bacterium
AATGTATTGCCACCCGGTCTGCACTTTGCCGCCGGAGCTCATGTAATACCAGGTGCTATCGATGTATTGCCATCCGGTCCGCATCTTTCCGCCTGCACTGAAATAAAACCATCCGGTTCCGATAAATTGCCATCCTGTAAGCATTATGCCGTCATTGCCAAGATAATACCAGTCGTCATCAATAAATTGCCAGCCATATCTTAACCTTCCGCCAATACTAAAATAATACCATTCATTATCGATAATATTCCATCCGGTTCTTGTCCTGCCATTATCTCCAAGATAATACATATCACCGTCAATGTATTGCCAGCCAGTCTGCATTTTGCCATTTGTATCAAAATAATACCAGCTACTGATAATAGAACTGTTGTCACCGCCTACATCGGCAATATATAGCCATCCTATAGCAATGGCATTATCCTTGTAATAATAACGTGAATCACCTATATCATGCCAACCACCTTCAGACAGAGCAGGCATCTCGAATTGTTCAGTAATAATTTGACCACATAAAGAGCAGTGTGAGCCCTCTGTAAGACCTGTTTTATCTATTGTAGGAGCAACAGCCGGGTCAATTACAATGTTATGTTCTAACATAGGGACAGTTTGCTGTTTAACAGTAACCAAGCCGCATAATGAACAATGGGCTCCTTCTGTAAGTCCATCAGTCGTACATGTAGGATCTACGGCAGGATCTGTTACAATTTCATGATAGAGGGGGAACTCCAGTTCTGTATCGTCATAAATTGCTTTGGTGTCCGAGTAGTATGTATAGGTATATCGAGCAGCTCCGTAGGCAAATGTGTATCCGTCATCAACATTTCCAGAAATAGGATTTACCATATAGAGCTTTGTAGATGGAATAGGGCCGTCACAGTTAGTAAGATCTACAAGATAATTCTCATCATTATAATGAACAATATTCCATAAATGTCCGCCACCGCTGCTTCCTGAATATTTGAAATTTCCGGAGACACAGTATACATATAGATCTGAGGAAAAATCACTCTGGTCGCATAAATATTGAAAACTCTTAGCATATCCCTCACATACTACATTTGTGTCAGGATTGCCATCAAATACATATATGATCTGCCATGGGTTGCCATAGCTTAGGGAGGATGTATTATAATCATACGAGACAAGATCACATATTCGCTGTCTGTAATGATCAAGCTTTTCAAGGTCACTCATACCGGAAGCTTCTGCCACAATATTGTTAGCATTGGTGATGGCATTCTGGATGGAAACCATCTTGTTATAATCGGTGTGATAGTAGTTTCCGTCATCATCCAAAACATTCAGATCTGCGTAATCAACAGATACAGACAGGCGGTATTTTAAGGATAATTCAGTTATGGAATAATATATATTGCCATCTGAATCTATCTCTCTTCTGTATTTGAATCCTCTGCTCAGCTTGTATTTATTGCCAAACCAAAACATTTCGTATGGGCAATCGCGAATGCATGTTCTTAATACGAGAGCCATGTTAAATTCCTGATAGAATGCCCTGCTTAGGGCAGAATCAACCTCTTCTTTAGATGAATCAGTCGTAATTCCCAGATCAGATGCATAGAATTTCAGGTGTGAAAGAGTATCGCCGGATAAATTAAAAGCCAAATCTGTTGATATAAGTTCGGCGGCTGCAATCTGTTCTATATAGGGCTTAAGCTGTGCATAGATGCAGCTGTTTATACCTGTAAGCTTATTTCCATTATAATCGCTGCTGATCAGAGCAATGCCCAAACCGCCGAATATATACTCACTAAGCAGAGTATCGGAATCTTCACCGATATCTATATAATCTGATTCATCAGTACAACCAACGCTGCCTTCAATCAAATAGTCTGAAGGTTCCTCAGAACTTGTCTCCTTAACAGAGGTATCCGTCTCAGAAGCATCGGAAACGGATACCTCATTGCTATTTGGTTCAATGGATTCATCTGGAACGGTATATACAGAAGTTTCGATTTCATCTGTAGAACTGTCTGCAGAAGTTTCAGTTTCGTCAACAGAAGTATCGGATATATATTCATAATCCTCAGATGAAGTCGTTTCCTCTGAAGTCAGGTTATCTGAAGATCCATCTTCAGGCATAATTTCCGGTTCAATTGCTGCGTCCGGAGCAATTGAAGTTTCATCCGTTATATTATTACATGATTCTGTGATTTGATCATCGGTTTCGGAGATAATCGATGCTTCTTCATCTGCTGCAGAAGAAAAGGAAAGCGATGGCATAAGCAGAGCAGATATTATTATGAAAGATAGTATTTTTATTTTATATTTATTCATAATCATATTTATCCTTTAATTCATGGATGGCAATAAAGATGTGCGTTCAAGAACAGAATACGCTGAGGAATATCTAATATGGCAATGTCCAAATATAGCGGCATGTCCAGGTGCCGCTATAATCGATAATCTAGTCTGAAATTCAAAATTGTGTCGTACAAATGCGTTACTAGAACAAACGTACAATCTTATATATGTGATGAAAATCTATGTCAATTGATGCAGATCTTGCTCCAATCCATGGATAACTGTCGTATATTTGACCATTTCCTGCATAAATAGCAACATGGCGAACATCACCATCGTCCATACCATCCGGCACATAGAATATAAGATCCCCAATCTGCAGCTCGCTGCGGGAAACCTCCTTACCCAGCTTATTATCAAATGCCAGTACTTTTGATGTAAATTCTACGGTTGCATGTTCAATGATATTAGCACTCGGATTTATACCGACAGAGTACAAACACTGGAATACGAGACCTGAACAGTCAGTATATGAACCGGGTTTTCCGGATGCACCTGCTACATAATATGTGTCTGCATCAACATATTCTCTGGCTGTCTGAAGTATTGCAGCTCTGTAATCATTGATAGAGAAGGATGCACTGGATTTAAGCGGGGTTACATATGCACCTAAATTGTACCAGTCATACTCGGAAAATCCCATAGCCTTCCATGTAAGAATATCTACCACACCTGTAACAGAAAGACTATTGCTTCTCTGAAAATCCTTAACTGCAGAAACAGTGTCATCTGTATAATAATACGATGTAGAATCCCATGCGGATATATCCAACAGCTTCTCATTGACCTTTAATACTTTAAGTCCCATCATATCCTTGACTAGGTCATAACCGCCGCTTGGCAGTTCGATAGCATCATTCATAAAGTAATAGTTGCAGTCGGTAGCTATACCATTTTCAATGGTATAATTGCGAATTCCAAATGTAAATGTTCCATTCTTTGTGAGACAGACCTTGTCATCTTCAACATAATACCAGGCTGTTTTGCCATCTATGGTACCTTTTACAACATTGGTAATACTCATCAAAGAACTTTTTTCAACATACAGCCAGTCAGAACCGTCAAACAAGAAACCAGTGTAAGTTGTATACCCTTGGTCACTTGATGATATGTATTTGCCGCTTGAGTCAAGCATATATACTTTGCCGTTAATTAACTGATGTCCTGTAAGCATCACACCTGCAGTATCGAAATAGTACCATTTGTCATTAACTAACTGCCAGCCGACCTTGGCTCTGCCGCCGTCTGTGAGGCAGTACCAGTTGTCGTCAATGTACATCCAACCATTGCGCCACATCTTGCCGTCGGAACCGAAGTAGTACCAGTCTGTATCAATAAAATGCCACCCCGTACACATTTTACCGCTTGGGTCAAGGTAATACCAATATTCGTTGATATATTGCCAACCTGTCTTCATTTTACCCCCGGCACCCATATAGTACCAGTTACCATATAGGTATTGCCAATCTGTCTGGACTTTGCCGCTTTCTGATAGGTGGTACCACTCATTATCAATATATATCCAGCCGCCATACCACATTTGTCCGTTGGTGCCGAGATAATACCAACTGTCGTTGATATATTGCCAACCTGTCTTCATTTTACCCCCGGCACCCATATAGTACCAGTTACCATATAGGTATTGCCAATCTGTCTGGACTTTGCCGCTTTCTGATAGGTGGTACCACTCATTATCAATATATATCCAGCCGCCATACCACATTTGTCCGTTGGTGCCGAGATAATACCAACTGCCGTTGATATATTGCCAGCCGGTTCTCATTCTTCCGCCGACACTCATGTAGTACCAATTATTGCCGATGAATTGCCAGCCGGTTTGCATAATGCCATCATCATTTAAATAAAACCAATTATTTTCGCTTGAATCATACAGCCAACCGGTAACAATCGTGCCATCTTGATAATAGTACCAGTTGCCTGCGATGCAATGCCAACCGTTGTCCGAAAGAGCGGGTAGTATTCTTTGTTCCGTAATAATAGTATTGCATACTGAACAATGAGAACCTTCTGTAAGCCCTGTATTTGTATAGGTTGCTTCAACAGCCGGATCAGTCACCACATTATGGTCTGTTATAAATATTACAAAAGAATATTCAATATCTGACAGGCTCTCGTAAACAGTAAGCTTGCCTGTGGTCTTAACAGTTCCGAGATATGTAAGGATCGGATATTCACCAAACATCTGAAAAATATCCTCTGAGCTTCCGACAAACGTATGAGCTTCATTGTTTTGTGTATAGGATACCGTATACTCGAGGTTGTATAATCCTGTGGATTCGTCGATATAATTGTAATCGGTATATTTGCATATCGCACCCTCAGCAATGCAATGAGTCCCCCGGCAGATGGTACTGCGAGCAGTTACTTGAACATCGGTGACCGTAAAAAAAACATTTGAAGTATTGATGATATCCTGAGAATTCTCTTCTGGAGTTTGTTCAATGGCATCATTTGCCGTTATAGAAGTCCCGGATTCGTCATCTGAGGGTTCTTGTACTAAATTGATTTCGATATCATTGATGTCCGTGTCTTCTGTATTTGTCGCTTCAATGACATACGCTGTCTCTTCTGCAAGGTTTTCATTACCAATGTTAAAGTCAGTTTCTCCTGATTGAGCCTCGTTTTCAACATTGCACTCTGCACCGGTCACGGCGGTATCTGCAGATGTTGAAAAGCACTTGTCATCAGATGATATATCCTCTGAATTCTCATAAAGAACAGTTTCTTCAGAGTAATCCGATATAACAATATTTGTTGATAGGTCAGAGACTTCTTCTGATGCCTGAATGATGCTGGCAGACAACGCACAAACAAGAAGAAGCGAAGAAGATAAAATAATGGTTTTGCGCATGTAGTAAATCTCCTGAATTTAGTTTTTTATCTCATGGCAGGGATAAAGCCCCATTTTATTGTACTTCCGTAAGAGGTGTTATTATAACGGGCATTCCACTCACTAAGTGAAAGGATTTCTATATAGCCTACGCTAGATATAACTTTGCCGTCACCAAGATAAATTCCGACATGACCGAATTGTTTTCCCAGTGTGGTATATGTGCTTCTTGTTGCGACAATCATTCCCGGTTCGAGATCGTTTTCATTTGAACTGTAGCAAACATATGCCCAGTAATCATTTGCATTAAAAGCTGTATCATATGCATATTCCTCAGATGTAATAAGACCACTTTCATGAGCATAAGCATATTTAGTCGGACGCAAATATGAAAAATAAGAACTGAATCCTGCATTTTGCAATACAATATCCACCCATGCAGCACAGTAGCCTATTGCTGTAGTAGGGGTAGAAAGTGCTGCTTCTATTATTGCAATCTGATCATCTGACAAAGAGCTGTCCTGATCTGATTTACTAATAATGGCACCCTCGGAATCAGTTACATACTTGATGCCGTTAACTGTAAATGTACCAATCTTTAGAATGCCTCTGTAAGTATCATTTGATGTGGTATCGAAGTAGTATTCAGAACCATTCAATTCCAGAAAACCGACATGCATAGAGCCGTCGCTGTCAAAATAATACCATTCTTCAATTCCGTCACGATCTCCATCAATATGAAGCCAGCCGATTGCCATCTCTCCGGCAGACTTAAAGTAATATTGAGTACCATTTATCACCTTCCATCCGGTATACATTCGTCCGACTGAGTCAAAGTAATACACTTTCTCATCAATTTTTCTGAGACCTGTTGCAAAGGTGCCACCAGAATTAATGTAATATTTGTAGCCGTCAATAGTAGTCCATCCAGTTTCGGTACCCAGTGTACCGTCAGAATTGAAGTTGTACTTTTTGCCGTCTATCTCAGTGGCTTCCGTAACCATTCGTCCGGATTCATCAAAATAGTATTTGTTGTTTTTATATGTAAGCCAGGCAAGAGACTGCATTACACCGGAGCCGTCAAAGTAATACCAGATTTCATTGCTGTTATTGGTTCCTCTGTAAAGCCAACCAACCGCCATAATTCCGCTGCTGTTGAA
>CAVAJR010000053.1:0-6239 GCA_963589005.1 Bacteroidaceae bacterium
GTGGCCATCATCTTCTGTGTCAGCCATATATTTTCATCCTCATAGCGCATTTCAATACTATCCTGCTGATCGCCCACAGAGGCGACATAGGTTAAGTATTCCGCTGCGCTGGAACGGATGGTTATCTCATCTTTTTTCTTTGCCAAATAAGGCGCCTCCTTTTTCATTACCACAACTTTAATTATTACACAGCTTTGTAATCAGTTGTTTTCTGCTTAGCTATTCCGCCTGCGCATCGAAGGATTGTTTCACAATTTCCATAATCTGATCAAGCTCATCCTGATGCTCCATGAACAGTTCTACATCTCCATTACCCCAGCGGCCTAATCCAGTAATATCTTTACATATACCATTAGGATCGCTAACTTCAGAGAATTTCATATTAATAGAGATGCGCAGTCTCTGCTTTTGGAAAACTATATCAACAAAGTTTGTATCCAACTTATATGCTACATATAATTTTTTATATTCTCTCTTTACAGCAGGAGATAAATTCATAATACGCTTATTTAAAGCTTCATACAGCATCTTTGTAAATGCATTAACATCATATGTCTCCAAAGAATACTTCTGTGCTGGCTTTTCTTTCTCCTGATACGGAGCAAGTTCAGCATCTGTTAAAGATGGATAAGGCCAAATCTTCTCCGCCTTTTGTGCAAGCATGTTTGCTCGTTCCTGAATATGCTGCTCGTTCCACTCATTAAGCCCAACGACGTATTTGTTAAGTCTGAGTGCACTTTCCTTAAAACCGCCTTGCATCTCCATCTTTTCCATAAAGGATTTATCGCTCATCTCAGAATTATATGCAGTTAAGGTAAGATTACCTACTGTATGTAAATATCTCTTCTGAACCTCCTGCCACTCATCGCCAAGATCAGCTTGCCACTCTGCAGAAAGATTTTTATTCTGTGGCATAATGTGTTCGATGGTATAGTTTTCTATAATAATCGGAGCCTTATTCTCAAAGTTTTCCAAACGACTTAGAATATAATTTCTAGCACGCATATTGTAAATATCACGGCTCACAAATGCAGCCTCAAACTTATCGTTATCCGGAAACTCTTTATAAGTATCCTGCATTACAAAGAATGCCTTAACCGAATTCAAATAATCATCTGGCTTGATGTAATTTTTAAACGTTGCAAACGTTTTATTCATCGAATTAGTAGGAATCTCACATATTGCACGTCTCAGCACATAACTAACACAAAGCTTCAAGATTTCCTTTAGTTCATCAGATGTTATCAAACCATCTGAACAATCATGGTGAATCTTTAGTAAGAACGGATACGATACCTCCATCCTCAAATCAATAATATCTTCATACAGCTTTTTCAGGTCCGGATCAGAATTTCTCTTAAACACAATGTCAGTGAAGTATTTTGCATAATCCAATAAATCCTGGCAAAGTTCTCTTATAGTTCCAAATTCGCAATTTAGATGATATAACTTAAACTCTTCATAGACACGCCCCTGCTTTGGAATGCGTGAAAGCTTCATTGTCAAATAATGGCGAAAGAAAGCATCCATTACTGTTCCTTGCGTTTCGTATACAAATAGTTGCTCCATCGGACGCCAGAGATGCTCATACACATAAGTTTGCTCAGATGGTTCCAAGCCCATCAAAATATAATTACGAATAAGATCAGACTCTGAAAGTTCTTTGCCAGTTGAATTCAAACTCTCAAAAATCGCCTGTGCATCATCAACAGTGCGATCCAAGGTAATATTAACAATCTGCAACTTACCAATTGACTCATATACCTCGGCAGGCTGAATTTCCTTATCTGCAAGTTTTCCAGCAAAGAAACTGTAATTATCGAGCAATTTGGAACGAGTCCCCTCTGAAATCGGCTTTTCCTCTACAAGACATATAAGAGTATCCCGGTCTGTTTCAGTGAGTAATAACTTATAACGCTCATCTCCGCTTTCATATTCATTCTTTAAAAGCATATTATCAATACGACGAGCATTGATTGTTTTGTCGTCAGGATTCTTTATTGCATAATCACGTAATGCTAACAGGAGTAATGTTAATGTGGTCATTCTTTGTTGACCATCAATAATCATATATTTCTGCACACCTGTCGGCATTGCCTGCTCAGCGATATTAACAATTGAACCTACAAAATGACCGGCTTTGCCTTTTTTCTGCATCTCTACAATATCATTCCAAAGTCGCTTACACTGATCAATATCCCAACTATAAAATCTCTGATAAACTGGAATCAGAAATTGTTTGTTTCCATTCAATATCTCATAGATATTGCCTTTTCGTGCATCCATACTGCACCTCCGTTATTTATTTTCGCCATAAGGTGCTGGGCTATCTGCCACCTTACTTAATTCTACCTCAGACACATATTTATAAAGTCTTTCCTCCCTTTGGGGCTCCACATTATCCGTCCAAAGCTCGCACTGACTAATCACTGTGCTTATTGCGAAATCATAGTCCTCTGGTGGATACTTATATTTTTTCAGGAGTCTCTTCACCATCTTACGCATCTGTGCCCTGGCTGTTTCTTTCTTCTGCCAGTCGATAGTGCGATTCTTACGAAGCATTTCTGTAAGCTCTCTTGTAAGAGCAATTAACTCATCATTCTTATAGAAATCCTTGATATGCTCCGGTTTTGTCAGTGCATCATAAAATGCCAGCTCTTCCTGAGAAAGTCCCAGCTTCTGACCGTTCTTATAGAGATTGGTAATCTCCTCGGCAGTCTTCAGCAGTTCCTTGATTACCTCTTCATTGGTAATCAGACCGTTGTAGTAAGAATTCATCAGCTGTGCGATCTTCTCCGAGAACTTCTGTGACTGTACTACATTCGTTCTCTTATAAAGAGATACCTGCTCTGCCATCAGCTTTTTCAAAATCTCAACAGCAATGTTCTTCTCCTTCATTCTGGAAATTTCATCAAGCACTGCCGGATCAAACAAGCTAAAGTTCTCTCCGCCAGTCTTGCTACTATCAAAGAGACTGATAACACCTTCGCTCTGCACTGCTGCCTTCAGGAGTTCATTAATCTGGGAATTGATCTCTGTAAGAGACAGACTTTTTCCACCCGTACCACCATATGTAATCTTGATAACTGTAGAACGCAAAGCTTCCATGTAAGCTGCCTCATGACGTTCCTGATCTGTTGTCATACTGGAGCAAAGTGAATGCGACTGTTTCAGCAACATGGCCTCCTTCAAGAACATATCTTTTCTTTCCGGCACACTCGCGTCCAGAATGAAGTTCACGCCACCGGTTATGAGCTTCGCCATTGCAAGAGGTGAGCCGCCGACAAATCCGCTAAAATCAAAACCATGTAATAAATCTTTGCAGACCTGCAGCTTCTCTTGGAACTTCGGATATGCCATTTTGGCAATATTCATGTCGCCATACTTTGACTGATCGCGCTTAGTGTATTCTTTCATTGCTGCCTTTAAGGCTGACGCAATTCCAACATAGTCTACGATCAGGCCACCTTCTTTATCTTTGAATACTCGGTTCACACGAGCAATAGCCTGCATTAAATTATAACCGTGCATTGGCTTGTACACATACATGGTAGCCAAGGAAGGCACATCAAATCCAGTGAGCCACATATCGACAACAATGGCAATCTTCATCGGATCGTTATTGTCTTTGAATTTTCTTGCAAGTTCTTCTTTATGCGATTTGGTTCCAATGATTTCTTTCCAGTCTTCCGGATCATTATTCCCACCGGTCATAACCACACCGACTTTTTCCGTCCAGCTAGGTCGCATTTCCAAGATACGGCGATATATTTTCATAGCAATCGGACGGGAGTAGGCAACAATCATCGCCTTACCAGTCAGAAGATTTGCTCTATATTTTTCGTAATGCTCTACAATATCATCACAGAGAGATTCAATCGTAGAATCTGCACCCAGGACACTTTCCATCTGGCCCAGCATCTTCTTGCTCTTTTCAATGGTCTGTGTGTCCGACTGCTGCTCTAAAATATCGTAAGTAGAGTCAATCAATGCTAAGGTATTCTCATCCAGCTTCAGATGAACCACACGACTCTCATAATAAACAGGTCTTGTGGCACCATCTTCCACGGCCTGCGTCATATCATAAACATCAATATAATCACCAAAAACCTCACGGGTATTTCTATCTTTTGCTGAGATCGGTGTTCCGGTAAATCCGATAAAGGTAGCATTCGGTAATGCATCGTGAATAATGCGAGCATTACCAATTACGGTATGTGCTTCCTTTTCACCATTTTCATTCTCTGACATGACGATTTTCTCATCAAATCCATACTGGCCACGATGCGCCTCATCTGCCATAACAACAATGTTTCTGCGTTCAGAGAGAGCCTTCTCTCCACGTTCAAACTTGAACATTGTTGTAAATATAATCCCGTTCGCGCTTCTGCCATCAAGAAGCGATTTCAAATGTTCCTTGCTCTCTGCCTGCACCGGAGTCTGACGCAGAAAATCCGCACACTGAGAGAACTGTGCATAGAGCTGGTCGTCCAGATCAATTCGGTCTGTCATAACAACGATGGTCGGACTTTCCAGTGCCTCCTGTAAAAGATGCGCATAGAATACCATCGACAAGGACTTACCGGAGCCCTGCGTATGCCAGAACACACCACCCTTACCGTCGGTCTTCGTGGCCACCTTTGCTTTCTCAATCGCTTTACGGACTGCAAAATACTGATGATAACCAGCCAATACCTTAAAACGACTGTTGCTAACACCTGAAAATAGAATAAAGTTCTTCAGAATATCCAGCAGGCGTTCCTTCTGGAACATTCCCTCATAAAAGGTTTCAAAGGATGCGTAAGCGGTATCTTCGTAATTGCCATCCTTGGTTTTCCATTCCATGAATCGGTCTAATCCGGAGGTGATTGTTCCCGCCTTGTTGGTAGACAAATCGCTAATTACGCAGATTGCATTGTAATAAAAGATGGATGGGATATCCTGCATGTAATTGCGGATCTGATGGTATGCATTCTCTGCTCCCACTTCATCCTTAGCCGGACTCTTTAATTCCATCAAAACAAGCGGTAATCCGTTAATAAACAGAATGACATCAGGGCGACGGTTATTGCCATTCTCAAGGTATGTAAACTGATTGACTACATAGAAAGAATTGTTCTTTGAGTTCTGATAATCAATCAAACGAACAATCGACGATTGCTCCTCGCCCTTCACAAAGAATTTGACCGTGATGCCATTTTGCAGATAATCCATGAAGAGGATATTTTTCTGCAGCAGACTTCCGGTATCAAAATTCTTCAATTTGGCCAGTGCCTCATCGATGGCTTCTACAGGCAGACCACGGTTAATACGTACCAGACTATTACACAATTCAGCATCCAGCAGGGGACTGCTGTAATCACGATCCATGTCTGGAGCGTAGAGGTGATCATAGCCCATGTTTTCAAACAGTTCTATGATGGCCTGTTCGTATGTATCTTCTGTAAATAAACTTGGCATGTTCAACCTCCTGTAATTTTCGTTATATTTCTATTCTATATTCTAAATGAGAATTTAGCTGCTTAAAGTTCAAACTTTGAGACATCAATTGCACCGGACATAAGCTTTGGTAGCAATGAATCTCTTAAATGAATGAGCCTTTCATTTTCATTAAGATTCGAAAACACCATAGAAAACATAGCAGCCGTAGTATCATCGAAAATTTTCATGTCCTCAGGTGAAGGAAGCTGGAATTCAAATTCCATAAAATCCTTTTGATATAAATGTGGAATGACACTTCCCTCTGTCCTGCTAGTGATAAAAGCTTTAAACAACCGAGATTTCAGCAAATAGTAAATGAACTGTGTTGAAATTTCAGCCTGTCTGGTATTCCTGATTACAAAAATTCCAGATGCGACACTTGATGGAGTTTCCAGCTTATCGACATATCCAATCTTTCCAATTGTTCCATCCTTGGAAAGAAGGATATCACCGATGTTAAGCATTATTTCGGGAGATTCCTCGTATCTTTCGGCAGATATGTAACCAGCTTTATTCCAATCAATTCCAGATAAAGTGAGACTTTCTCCATTGATGATACGATAATCTGAAATTGGTAAATATTCTGATTTTTTTAGGCCTTTCCATCCAATGCGACCTTTGATATAAAGGTAATCGCCAAGCTTTACTGGTTGAGTATTAGCATTATCAATGGTTTTAAGCAGGATTGTCTCAATTTGCTGCTCTAAATTCTCATTTATCTTCTTGTTCAATTCAGCCTTATAGCTCAATTGATAATA
>CAVAJR010000054.1:0-5951 GCA_963589005.1 Bacteroidaceae bacterium
GGCTATATCCTGCTCCTTCTTCGATCAATGACGCTCCATCCGGCAGATTATCACTTGTATATGTCTTTTCCTCGTCCTGCCCTGTCTTAATCTTTATTTCAAGATCCTGAATCTTAAGTGCATTCTGAATCTTCTCATCCGGCTCTGAAAGACTTACACTGTCACTTAATGTAAAATTCTTTCTTCCGGCATCATTGGTACATGCCACTGTCTGCCATAAGCTGGTTGTCTTATCGTTTCCATCAGAGCCATAACCCAGATTTGACTTATCGGCACTTATCGGAATATCCGGTATGATCTCATCTGATTGCTCTGATGAAGCATTAAATGTACCATGCTCTGCCATGACAATGTTATTAAGATCAATATGATCATCTTTCATTCCGCCATTTTGTATATATGCATCCTTATCAAGAACTGTATCATACAAAACCGTATATGTACTGTTTGTAAAAATAACTGTACTTTCATCAGTATTTTTTATAACCACATTAAGCTTATTTCCATCAATCTGAATGTCTATATTTTCATCAGACCAGCCACCCTTTGCCTTTCCGTTTTCATATACAGTAATGTCTTTGTACTTAACAACTACACTGTCAGGATCGATGGAAAGCGCACTTTGCGCCGCTGCACTGATTCGTTCATCCTGCGAGCTTAATGTAATCTCATCCTTTATAATAAGATCATTTTCCTTATTCGGCCCTGTGTAGGCCTTTATTTTCCATGATGATATTCCATTTGCGGAATCTGATGACGTAAGGCTCTTTTCAATACTCTCATCCATCAGATCTATGTAGTTTCCTGAACTTTCCTTCTTAGAGTCTTGATCATTTTTTACTGTATTTGTTGTAGAAGCAGTAATCGAAGCCTGCTGATATCCGTCTTCCTTCAGTTTGCTGTAAACATTATCCCAGTCAATCTCAGTTTCATAAACAGCCGCAAAATAAGTATCACACTTTAGTTTGTTGGCACTTGCTTCAAATCCACCGTCACCTGTTGTCAGCTCTATATCATGCGATAGTCCAGCCTTATCTACTGCTGTATCTATATATGTATTAGGCGGGTCATATGCTCCAAATGATTCATCAAGTCTATAGATCAGATCCTCTTCTGACAGATCTACTGTTGGCATATTATCTGTATAATAAAGATTTACATTTCTAAATGATGTATTTCGTACAAGCAGTTCCTTAAGATATTCGCTGACTGTACTCTTCTCATCTGCTGAAAGCTGATCAAAACTAACTTTACTGCCTGTATTTTCATCGGTATAAGAAAATGAATCTATATTGTAAGTAAGATTATCGATAAGCTTTCCGGTAATATTGTTCTTACCTTTCGTTCCTGTCCAGTCATATATCATCCACTTTGTCGTGTCATCATTATGTGACAATATGGACTTATTTACGATCTTATCTGCAAGATAATCCGCAGATACACCTGCTTTGCAGTCAACCGTGAGTGTGCCTGATCCATTTACTGTTCTGGTTGCTGAACTGCTGTTATTGATCCTAAGTGTTCCGCCGCTGAAAAAATCACTGTCACGGAATGATTCATCCTTAGGATCATCCATGCGAACTGTCATTTTATAGCCTATCGTAAAATGATAATCAGCCTGTATCCTGCTGCCATCAGAAGTATTGATCTTTACATTGAACAGGCTTCCTATATGCTCTGCATCTGTTTTATAATCAAAGCTTATATTCCAATTATTATTTTCGTCTGCCTCCCAGCTGCCATCAGCTGCCTCTCCTCCTTCATAGATAACTTCTTCATCGCCATTTACATCTGTCGCACTAACAACAAGTTCTGTAATTGTTTCGGAATATTCATTTTCTTGGTCTGCATAACCTAAAATATAATCCTTGATTTCAACATAGTCTGAACCTGAATATCCTATCTGTGTATCAATCTTGTATTTTGCAGAATATCCGCCGCTTAATTCTGATGGTACTGGGCTTTCTTCTACTGATTTATTTATTGCAATAGCTGCAACAAGCCTGTGCTCTACTTTTTCACTTTTTGTCTGATATTTTGTGCTGTCACTGCCTCCGCAATGTGCTCCGTTCATAAAAACGGCTGTTATAAACTGATTGCTCTCTGCTCCCAGTTCACTTGCTTTATCAAATAATGCCTTTTGATCAAATTCCGTCGCATAATCAACACTCAATGCACTGGCATTATTTAGTCCGCTTATCTTTATGTCAAAGCCATCCTTCATATTTCCCTTATAGGTAAGTGTTAAAGTAATTTCAGGATAATCATTATTTTTAAATTCTTTAGTACAATCCTTTGCTTCGGCAACCTCAATGAAATCGTCCTCTGTCAGATTAAAGAGTTTTTCATCTCCGTTCATCCATACAGTCATCTCATTTAATGCAGCGAATTCTGCAAGTTCAATCGAAAGTTTATTGCCTTTCTCATCCTCTGCATAAGAATTTTTCATATCATCATGAGCTGTCCAGATGCCATTATAGCCTGTTTTATATGTACCTTTGTTCAAATCGCTTTCCTGCTGCTTGGAATTTCCATCCAAATTTGCAGTGATAGTCCAGCTGTCATAGATATGCTCTGTTCCGTTTGCATCTATATGTCCTGAATATTCATGGCTCTTATTGATATCAGGCAGCGCTGCAGAAGCCTCTGCAGATACCTTGAACGGATATCGGCTGCTTCCGGTATTTCCGAATTCAGTTGTTTCTCCATTCATCGTAACCAGCTCTGCCTGACAGCTTAATGCCGACGAATTACTTTCTGTAAGCCTTGTAGCAAATCCGATTTTGATATGCTCTCCATCATAAGATGGTATTGTACCAAAGTCCACATAATAGATATTATCTGTTCCGCTGACCTTTTTAATAGATGGTTCATTGCTGTCATTTGTTATAGAGCTGCCATCTTCACCTGTATAAAGAGACTTGCTTCCATTTAATGACTTCCAGGATGACGAATCCTCATCATAATACTGAAGTATCACTGCATTGATCTCTTTTCCGTCAAGATCAATAACAGGATCTTCATCTATCGATCCTCCGATGCAAAGCTCCTGTCCTTCCGGCACTCTGATATAAAGCCTCGATGATCTCCAACTTGAAATGTTCTTTGTATAAGCAGACATTTCCCAGAATATCGTATCTTCTGTTATCCATGTTCCGCTCATTGCAGATGCAGCTGCTCTGTTTATGGTATAAGAAGCTTCTGCCGCAAATGTCATCCCGCTTTCGCCATATATTGCATTTGAAATAAGCATACTATCTGTGGCCTTACCACTGGTGTTCTTATTATCTGCATATGCTGTACCATTGCTTTGCTTAAAGCTCAGCTTAAAGTTTTGAGCCGGAGCATTGAAAATATGTATCTTCCAGTCTGATGCCTTGGCATCACTTTGATTTGCAAGTCTGTCCCATCCGTTAATTAACTTAGAATAATATGCATTGCTTCTCGTTCCCGGATCTACAAACATATATACATATTTGCCGTTTACTTTGCTGTTGCTTTTATACATCAGAAGATAATCATTCTGATCTATATTTTCAAATACCTTCAGGATCTGATATTTGGCAACAGGATCATCTTCCACAAAATAATTAAGCAAATCAAGAGATGAGCCCTTTATATCGGAATAGCTGCATCTTGCACAAAATGTCCAGGCATCAACATCTCCTATCTGCAGTGTTTTGAATGTAGAATCAATTCTTCCGCCTTCAAAGAAGCTATTATAACTGCAATAAAAGATGGCATTTGTAGAATTGCTGTACACCAGGCTGTTGTTTTTATATACCTGCTGAGGTGCAAACTGCAGCGAAAAATAATTGCCGGTATAATTCTTATTATCCGTTGCATATGTTGTATCTATATAGCTTGGAATACCAAAATAATTTGTCTCATCCGATGCGGTATCGCTAAGAGTTCCTCTATCAGGTATTCCGTAAGAAATATCAACTGAAGCCGATGCACTTGCCAGTTCTTCGTTCTGCTTAGAATCCATCATAGATGCTGATGCTGTATAACTTCCGCTTGAAATATTGTAATTATCATAAACTACTGATGTAAAATGGAATTCATATTTGCATATTTCAAGATCGATATCATCCGGTTCGTCTGCTCCAGACATATTTCCGCAATTCGAGCTATTGCTCTTCAATGCAGCCATATCAATATACAGAGTATTTGTCAAAAGCTGACCGTTACTTGAAGGCATCAGATCTATCTCATCCTGCTTATTATTAGATATATTTATATAAGCCGTTCCAAGAATGCCCAGACTGCCATTATCAGTTATAGTAGGATTAAATCCGCTGGTATTGCGATAAAATGAATATGCAGTATAATTCATACGATTAGCAGACAGAGTTTCGCTATGACCATCCTTATAGGTAATAACAACAGAAGAAAGTCCTGTTATATCACCCATTTTTGTGCCTTGACCGTAGTCAGACAAAAAATCCGAGCCTTCACCCAAGCTTATCTTCAGGCGTTTTGAAGACAGCTTCATGTCATTATCAGTAAGCGTCAGTGTCCAATTTATCTTGTCTGCAGAATCAGGGGCCTTCTCGCCGCTAAGGCTAAGACTCTCATCTTCCTTTTCAGGCTCCTCCTTCTTAGGTGTTGTGTTAAATTCCAATGTGCCGCCGGGTACATAGGAAATCGTGCATTTCTTACCTGTTTCAATTTGATCTGACAAACTGACATCGTACTGAAACTCCGCTGCTATGTTTAATTGATCTTCTACATTTGAAAATCTCAGCTGTAACTGATAGCCGTCTCCTTCGGTATATATACCTCCAAGACAGCAAAGATCACTGCTTTGAAAAAAGCTTACCGGATTTTCCGGATCAACAACAACCTTTCCGGTACTGTCTTCCTTTATTGGAACAAGCTCATTTGGAAGAGTCATATAATAAAGCACATCCTCCTGTATGCCGTTTTCGCTACAGTTCTCGATAATTTCAGCCATACGAAATCTGACTCTCAGCTTTGCATCAAGATCAACCGTGCCTGCTTCACCACCATCTTCTTTTGACTTATAATAATTGTCCTTTTCCTGTTCGGGATCTGTAGTATCTACAATACGGTCATTGCTGTCAAAAAGGGTTACATAAAATTTGTTATTTCCCTCATCATCCTTAGCAATAATTGACTCGATCGGTTCTCTTTGCAGATCATCGTCCATGCTTTGAACATCAATCTTCTCATCTGCCTCATTGCTTTCATTTACGTCCAGGCTGTTTTCATCAGAAATACCGTCTTTTGCATCCTGACTATTCTCTTCTGAAATACCATCCTTTGCATCCGGACTGACATCTGATGTCCCTTGATCCTCATTAATACTCTCCAAACTGACATCTGATTTGATATTATCCAGATCATTTAGATCAGTCTGATCTGCCTGAGTTTCTTCACTGCTTATCTGTGTTTCTTCCGCTGTACTTGATGCAAATGCAGAAGCCGGCCACAGGCTAAGAAGCAATAAAAGACTCAATATGAGACTCAAAATCCTCATAGTGGCTTTCTTTTTCACTTTTCCTTCCTCCTTATATATACTATAAGCTGTATTTCTATATTGAAATACAATTACAACACTGTTCTTAATTATACAACGTAGTAAGTATGCTATCCATATTTATTTGATGGTTTAGCTGATGGTTTTGCTGATCTTGCGGCTCAATGAACATTGTTATTGCACCAAAAAAGCCGCCACACTATTAACAACTGCGACAGCTTTTCCAAAACCCCGTATGTTATTTTTCTTCCTGCAGGAAATATCCCATCATATCACAGCCCTTGCCGATAAATTTTCCGCTTGCCTGTGCTTCCTTCTCGTTATATTTCCAGCTGTGCTCCTGCTTCTTTGTACTGTCATACAAAAGATACGGAACCGGCTTTGCAACATGTGTGCGAAGCCTTACAGGTGTAGGATGATCCGGGAGTACAAGGAGCCTGTAATC
>CAVAJR010000055.1:0-5543 GCA_963589005.1 Bacteroidaceae bacterium
ATGTCATTCTGATCCATACATGCGACTGTACAGGCACCGCAATTTACACACCTAGAGCTGTCAAAATCAAATATATATCCCATTATTGTTGTCCTTTATTATATTTTCCGTTTTTATCCATCAATTCTTCGCAGGAACTCGTCGCTAATACCACTTTTTCGTAAAAGACCCTTTTCCACATCAGACAGCCTTGTGTCACCACCCATCAGCTGCTTTGTCAGGTGATTTTTCAGAATGCCGCTGATGCTGTAATTTCCCAATATATTAACGCTTTGAAGTTGTTTGCCTTTTTTTACAATACTGATTGCAAAGCTGTCATTGCGAAATGTATATTTCTTTCCTTCCAGTCTCGGATCTCCCAGACCGATAAAGTCCATATCAAAAAAATGTGTAATGTTATGCAAAATATTGCCATAATAGTCTGTTCTCATTCCTGCCATATTGCGTCCGGCGCATCTGCCCTGCGCTCCCGCATTGGCCCACAGCCCAATCACTGCGGGCTTACCGCTCTGCAACTCGATGCCCTCACTGCAATCACCTGCTGCATAAATATCTTCGCAGTTTGATCTGGCATTTCTGTCGATTACAATACCCTTATCAGTCTTTATCTGTTCTCCGTCCACTACTTCGGTATTGGCAACCAACTCAATATTAGCCAATGTTCCCATACACAGACATACAGCAGTGCCTTCTACCTCTCGTCCGTCAGCAAGTCTGACTCCCTTTTTTGTAATTTCCTTCACCCTGGAGCCTTTAACGATATGAATGCCCTTTTCCTCTAATCGCTGTTCTATCTCCTCTGCTATCTCCGGATAAGCGGCATTGGTAAACAAATGCGTAGAATACACCATGCTGACTTCCACATTTTTCTGATATAGAAGCTGTGCTACCTTAATTGCAACCATTGATCCTCCGGCGACAACTGCCTTTTTCACAGTACCGGTCTCAATATAATCATGAAGTGCCCTGGCCTCCTTCAGTGTTCGCATAAGAAATACATGATTTTGTGAGCAATCAAGTGATGACGGCATCATAGCTCTGGCGCCTGTAGCAATCAGGATTTTGTCAAATCTATATACTGCCCCATCCTCAAGTTCAACTGTTTTGTCACTGACATGAACTTTTTTTACCGTTATCGGTGCATGCATGATCAATTGGTATCGCTTCGCGATCTCCTCTGTATTACCAAATGGAAATATCCCTCCCTCGGACAACATACCGCTGGCAAAATAGGTTGTGAGCATTGGATTAAATGGCGGGTCTGAAGTACGTTCGAATACGTGTATCTGTGCTTCTTTATCACAGCTTCGAATAGCAGCCGCTGCATTATAACCGGCACATCCAAATCCCACGATTGCATATTTTAATATTTTATCTTGATTACAATCCATTAACTTCTCGTACACAATGGCAGGCTACAAAATGACCTGGCGTTATTTCTTCAAGTATCGGCTGTTTTGTTCTGCATATATCTGCTGCATATGGGCAGCGCGGTGCGAATCTGCATCCCGGCTTCGGATTCACAGGGGATGTTATTTCGCCTTCCATTTTTACACGTTTCTTCTCGATATGCAGATCAGGAATCGGAATTGCAGATATAAGTCCCTTCGTATAAGGATGATATTTGGTAGCAAACAGCTCATCTGATGCACATTTTTCCACCATACATCCCATATACATTACAAGTATATCATCACTGATATGTTTAACCACGCTCAAATCATGGGTTACAAAAATATAAGTCAGTCCTTTGGAATCCTGCAGATCCATCAGTAAGTTTAGCACTTGTGCCTGAATAGAAACATCCAGTGCTGATACCGGCTCATCGCAAACAATAAATTCCGGATCTACAGCCAGTGCACGAGCAATACCGATACGCTGACGACGACCCCCGTCCAGTTCATGAGGGTACGATAGTCTGAGCCTTTCTGCCAACCCTACAGTATCCATAAGTTCTGCTACTTTTTCATCCATTTCAGAAGAAGACTTACATATGTGAAATGATTTTATCGGTTCCTTTATCAAATCCTGCACACACATACGCGGATCAAGAGAAGAGAACGGATCCTGAAAAATAATCTGCATTTTTTTTCGTAATTCCTTTCTCTCTTTGTTTTTGACATGTGTAATATCCCTTCCGTTAAATATTACTTCCCCTGCAGTAGCCTCTGTCAGTCCCAGAATTGTTCTTCCCAGAGTTGATTTGCCGCATCCCGACTCGCCGACTACGCCTAGCGTCCTGCCGCGTTCAATCTCAAAATTTACACCATCCACCGCATGAAGTGCTCCGGAGGACGTCTTGAAATATTTCTTAAGTTCTTTAACTTCTAAGATAATATCACTCATGTTGCTTTCCCTTCCTTCCCAGCGGATAATGGCAGCGGATCATATGGCCATTGCCCAGATCCCGATATTCCGGCAGCTCTGTTTCACATTTTTCCTGACAATACGGACAGCGTTCATGGAACTTACATCCTGCAGGCAGATTCGCCGGATCCGGCATCAATCCCTTAATAGCTTTAAGCCTTGTCTCCTTTGACTCCAGATGAGGGATAGAATTAAACAGTCCTTCCGTATATGGATGCGCGGTTTCATCGAAGATCATGGCAATCTTGCCAAATTCTACGATCTCGCCGGCGTACATTATAGCAACTTTATCGCACATTTCAGCAACAACTCCAAGATCATGCGTAATCAGAATTATAGAAGTTTTGAACTCATCCTTCAGATCATTCATCATGTCTATTACTTGTGCCTGAATAGTTACATCCAAAGCAGTTGTGGGTTCATCTGCTATGAGCAGATTAGGACGGCAAGCCAGTGCAATTGCAATTACGATACGCTGTTTCATTCCTCCGGAGAACTGATGAGGATATTCATTAAATCTCTCAGGAGGAATACCTACCTTCTCCAGTATCTGCAAAACTTCTGTCTCAGCCTCTGCTTCCGAGCAATGTTTATGATTAACAATTACTTCTGCAATCTGTTTTCCGACAGTGATGATAGGATTCAGTGCAGTCATCGGATCCTGAAAAATAATGGAAATTTCTGCACCACGTATCTTTTGCATTTCCTTTTTGCTTTTTTTCAGCAAACTCTCGCCCTTGTATATGATATCACCACCGGCTATCTTAGCAGGCGGAACCGGAAGAAGCTGCAGTATGCCATAGGCAGTTGTCGTTTTGCCGGCACCGGTTTCTCCAACCATGCCTACAGTTTCTCCTTCATTAACCTCAAGATTTATATCATTCACAGCATAGACGGTTTCCTTATCTGTAACATATTCAATGCTTAAATGATTGATTTCCAGTAATTTTTTATCCATATTCAGCGCCTCCCTACTGTTTTAATCTCGGATCTAATGCATCGCGAAGACCATCGCCCAATACGTTAAATGCTATCAACGTTATGATAATAGCCAGACCCGGATAAAGAACCATCGGCGGATAATCTCTGATATATTCTCTGCCATATGCCAACATATTACCCCACTCTGCCGTAGGAGGCTGAACGCCAAGTCCGATAAAGCTCAGACTTGATATCTGAAGAATGGATTCACCTATTCTCAATGTACTCTGAACGATAATAGGACCCAGAGAATTAGGAAGAATATGTCTGAAGATAATCTTGATATTACTTACACCGCACGCTTTCGCCGCCTCAATATATTCCTGATTAGTACATGACATAGCACTGGCTCTGACAACACGAGCAAATAAAGGGATTGACGCTACGCCGATAGCTACAGCACAGTTAAAAGTACCGCTTCCAAGTGTTGCTGAAATAGCAACTGCCAGCAGCAGCGGAGGCATGGCCATAAGTACATCCAGAACACGCATAATAATATTATCCGTTTTTCCGCTATAATAAGCAGCATACAAACCAAGAACGCCGCCTATAACAAGTCCAATCACCACAGAACAGATGGACACAAGAAGTGATGTCCTTGCACCGTAAATGATTCTGGTCAGTGTGTCTCGGCCATAATTATCTGTACCCAGCCAATGCTCTGCACTTGGATACGAAAATGTATTTCGAAGATCCTGTTTACTTGGAGAATATCCAGTAATATAAGGGGCAAATATTGCCGCCAGGATAATAATTATGACTACCACCAGCCCTGCCATAGCCAGTTTGTTCTTCCTCAGCCGTCTCCAAACATCTTTCCACTGACTCTGTTTTTTTATCTTTTCTGTCTTTGTATTTTTCACCTGACTGCCTCCTTACGCTTCCGAAGAACCCGGCGCCTCTGCAAGCGCAATTTCTTTCTTCTTTTTCTTTGATGTGTACTGAGATTTCAGTCGTGGATCAATATACGCATAGATAATATCCACAATAAGATTCATAACGCTCATGACAATAGCCGTAAACAGCACGATTCCCTCTATGGTCGGATAATCATTGGTTCCTATGGCAATCTTCAGGAGTGATCCAAGCCCCGGAATGTTAAATACTGCTTCCAGTACGATAACACCGCCCATTACAAATGAGAGCTGCATACCTACAACAGTTATTACGGGTATCAGTGCATTCTTGAGTGCATGCCTGGTAATTACTTTATTCTCGTTGATACCCTTGGAACGCGCAGTACGGATATAATCCTGACGTATTACCTCCAACATACTTGAACGTGTAGTTCGCATGATCTGAGCTATAGGGAACACACCTATGGAAATAACAGGCAGCACCCAGCTGATCGGTGTTTCAAGACCTGATGCCGGAAACCATCCCAGATTCAGGGAAAATGCTATTATCAGCATAAGTCCCAGCCAGAAACTCGGTACAGAGGCTCCGATCAATGCCAGGAAGGTACAGACATAGTCGAATATGGTATTTTGCTTCGTTGCCGCTATGACTCCGAGGGGAATACCGATAATTGTAGCAAAAGCAACCGCAAACACCGCCAGCAGCAGTGTCTTTGGGAATCTTTCCAGAATATTCTGAGTTACAGAATTTTTAGTCTGATATGATGTCCCGAGATCGCCTCTGACGACTCCGTAAATATAATTACCCAACTGGACAAAATATGGTTTGTCCAATCCGAGTTCTTCAGCTTTGGCTTGACGCTGTTCTTCTGTGGCTTCTGCTCCAACCAATGTTGTGATAGGATCACTTGGGGAAAAGTAATTAATAGAGAAAATAACGATAATAACACCCAGAAGTACAGGAATCATCAATAGTATTCTCTTAATTATGTATTTAATCATGATATTCTTCCCTTTTTTGTAGCTTACGAAGACTGTATATCAGAAAATATATACAGCCCTCGTAACAACTACGGTTTATAAGTCATTTTTCATTTATTTAAATGTTACAGCCTTTACATCGAAAAATCCGCTTGCTTCCACAGGGAAATTATCTACATAATCAAGGCAGGCATAGTTGATGATATTGACCGAAATAGGAATACTGTTTGCATTCTCATACAGGTAATTCTGTGCTGCAGTATAGGCTTCTTCTCTGGCTGCATCATCCGCTGTAGTAGCACCTGCTACCAAAAATCCATTCAATGTTTCATCATTTGTTGAAGAGATCATAAATGG
>CAVAJR010000056.1:0-4831 GCA_963589005.1 Bacteroidaceae bacterium
GTGCAAACGCGATTGTTATTATATAAATCAGGCAGGGATTTGTCAACACTTTTTTTAAACTTTCTGCTACTTTTTCATCTGACCTCTGAAATCTTCAGTATTTTTTCTGTTTAATCTGAAAATCATGGCCGAACCGTAACTATCTCCTGTATCGAGTCATGCCCGTAGGCCACTTTTCAATACAGGAGTCCGTTATTGATGCAATCATTTGCAGTTTGTCCTCAGAAAGATCATTATGACTTATGCATCTTTAGCTTGCATATTGCTCCATCATTTGCAAATGTCACAGATTTATTACGTCCCTGTCTGCATTCTCGTTTATATCACCGTCTAAAACAAGCCCTTCCAATATTTCTCTGGTCGAATATCCCCACAGCAGAAACGACAACAATGTAATTGCTCTTTCCTTTCTGCTGTCGTAAACCTTCCTGCTTATTCTAAGAATATTTTTTATCTCGAAATCTGGTTTGCCGCGCATTTTGTGCAGCAATATGTCATGCATAGTCTTGCCGTCATCCGGTATGTTCCTAATAGCGTTTACAGCCTGCTCAACTACCGTAAGCAATGAGAGCGCATCTGCTAACCTCTGCATTTTCTGACCCGATATCTCATAATTTCCGTTAAATCTGCCCGAGATCATAGCATATACATTTATGAGCTTAACCGTATCATGACAGTTATTCATATAAAACCTATTATTTTTGCAGAAAATCAATGCTCTGCTCGCTGCTTCATTAAGCAGATCTCTTATCTCATCGCCCCATTCATTATGGAGCCTGTAGATTGCCTTCTCGTAATATGTATTTACATAATAATTTGAAACATCTTCCCATTCATTGTCTGCAAAATGAATTGCACGAAGCGTCATTGCCATTGCCGGTCCGTTAGGTATAAGCGGAAAGTCTATACTGTTAACCGCATGTTCTAACAGCAGAAGAACCCTGTCTGTATCAGCGGCGGTAGTATGCTTACGATTTTCAATATTATTTAATTGCCAGACGCTGGGCATTATTCCCGTATTTGTGCCGATATTTCTGATTTTGTTTTCAGCAATATACAATTGATCTCTTAACTCTTCACTTCTGCTTTCATCAATCTCCAGTTGTTTTCTTGTTTGTGATGCCCACTTCTGCGTCGAATATGTCAATAGGGCATAGACAGTATATATGCATTCGGGATTTTGCCGTAATAGATTATTTAATATCTTTTTTGCCAGAATCTTCCTGTCTGAGCGGGTAGGAACATCCCTTATTATATCTGTGGAATTATCCTTAGTCAGAAACCAGGAATCACTCCATACTCTCTTCATCCGTTCCATCTCCCATCTTTATCATTTTCTCAATACAGATTAACTTCCGGGGACAGCCTCATTATTTTGTCAACGGTTTTTCCTGCAGAATAATTCTTCCTTATTGTTTCATACTGCCCCGGGAGTTAATGTTCCTGAAGCTGCTGCTTCCAGACAGCAGCCCCAGACTCTTCTAAAGTTAATTCTTACCTTTTACCATCTTTTACTCTGTCAAAATTCAGTTCAGATATACGCCCGCTGTCATCTCGTCTGTAATCGCGCATATAATCATTGTCTTCACAAAATACGCACACCGACGCAATGTCATGGGCATCCGCATACTTGCCGTCTAATTTAAGCTCAATTCCACCGTATGCAACGTTCTCCAGTTCGTCTCTCATCTGCATATAACGTATGAACTGCATTTTGTCTAGATCAGTCATCTCTTCTTCTCCTCTCCTGGCACGGCACTGCACTATGGTTGTACAAGTACCTAAGCCATATTATTTATGCACTCTGAACGACTTCTACCTGGTACATGCCGGTTAAATACCGCAGGCAAGCTGCGTTCCGTGCTTATTTGCCATGCTCCGGATCTTGCTGTAAGTCCAAACCCTGTGCTCGTGATAATATTCCTGCTTGCAGCTTCAAATCCACGCACAGCCTTGTTTTCCTGCAAATGCAAATCAAACCTATGTGCAAGAGGCACTTAAGACAGTATTTGCTTGCTGCAAGCAGGCATTATGCAGATGTATGCAAATTACATACGGCAGAAATGTCAGATATATCCAACTAACGATTCCTTCTGTGTCACGGCAGCAAAAAGGCATCATAAAAACAATGTCATAGTTTGAATTATTGATCCGGAATCAGATCATTTTGATTGATGTGATATGTGTATACCGCTCAGCCACGCCTCAGCAAGCAGCTTATACACATCCACAATATACTCTCGCTCGATTGACATTTCAACTGTTTTTTCGTATATTCCCATTTTTAACAGTCCGAAATCGAAAAACTTTCATTTTACGGCGCTTTCCTATATCCGCGCGATCAGCTGCGGCAGCTCGCTAATATGAAACTCGACTGACAAAATGACTTTTTATCTGATGTCTTTTTTGACATAATAAAATTGGAATTCATCAACTATACCGTTAATTTGTTTTTGTTTTACACATTAGAAGGGATTATGGACATGGGATTCAGAACCTTGGAAATCAGTAAGGCATGTGAAATCCATATAAAGGATGGGCAACTGGAGATATTATCCGAGGACGGACTGATATCTATTCCGATAGAAGATTTGAACCAAATTATGGTTCACGGTGCCAATATCAGACTATCAACGATGGATTTATCAATTCTAAGCCAGAATAAAATTTCATTCATGACTTTGGATGAAAAGTATTTGCCAACGGCTATTTTGCTGCCGTTTGAAGGACACGCCAGGCAGTCCAAGTTGATGCATGCACAAGTTGATACCTCAAAAGAAAAATATCTGAGTCTCTGGATACAAATTACAAAACAGAAAATCAAAAATCAGGCAGGTGCTTTATCGATTATGGGGATTAATGGCTCTGAACATATTTACAAGTATGCTGCCGAACTCAACGATACTAATGTCGATATAAGCGAGGCGCTGGCTGCAAAGGAATACTTTGAATATTACCATGAAGGATTGAATCGCAGAGTAGATGATCCAGTCAACAGCAGACTAAATTATGGATATGCCGTGGTGAGAGGCTACATAGCTAGGACTCTTGTAGCTGCCGGATTCCATCCAACATTTGGGATTCATCATGACAGCCAATTAAATGCATATAATTTAGCTGATGACCTGATAGAACCGTTCCGAGCGTTCGTTGACTTAGTTGTACATGATAATATAGGGTCAAATGTTATTCTCACAAAAAATGAACGAAAGGCATTGGCTCATACTCTGCATAACGCCTGCATCATGGACGGTGTAAAAATTAATATTATGTCTGCAATTGAATTGACCGTTTTAAGTCTAAAACGTATTATCCTGGATAAAACCAATGAGAATCTCCTGCTCCCCGTAATTATTCCGGTTGAAAACATGGAGGCCATATCTGAATGAGATTACTTGTAATTTTAAGTCCTACAGATAAGTGGGGAACAAAGACAGAATATACTAACCTAAGAAAATTTCTCCATCGTGATGGCTACCTGAGGATTGCTCCGGAAGTATATATGAGAATTGTTCCAAACAGAAAGGCGTCTGAGAAACATTACAGGCGAATCCAGAATGTGTCTCCGAAAACGGGAACTGTCAGACTGCTCAGATTAACAGAAAAACAATACAACAATATTTGTATGCTAACCGGTAGTAATGACAACCAAGAGAAAACGGTTGGTACAAACTGTCATATAATGATATAATTTTAACTGTAGCTAGCACTCGCCCATGGGAGCTGTCTACATATGGTGTACATAAGCATAAATGGATACAAAATATAATACTTGAACGACCCGCTGAAAATGGTGCATCGTTCAACAAAGAAGAGCATAGCTTTGATGAATGGGTAATTACAAAAGAAGCTACTTACAAAGAATCAGGAATTAAAGAACACACCTGTTCAGCTTGTGGATTTACAGAATCAGAAGAAATCCCAATTATAGAACATGATCATGATTTTGAATATGTAACTAATGAAACAACTCATTATCAATTATGCTCAATCTGCGGTGATACTACAGAAGCTGAAGAACATTCATTTAGTGATTGGACAGTAATAACAGAAGCAACAAGAACAGAAGAAGGTTTACAGGAAAAAACTTGCGATATTTGTGGATATACAATATCAGAAATAATTCCTGCAGTTCCGGAAGAAATAACAAGTATTGCTGCTTATATTACAACTCCTTCATACGGTCAGTATTTTGATTTTAATCCTTCATTCGATGTTTTGCCTGAATATGGAATAGCATCTTACAATGTATCCTGGTTTAAGATTCCGGTAGATGAATACACAGGATCTACCAATGATTCAATGTATGAAATATCATCAGATGAAATATTTACAACAGGATATTATTATGTAATGCAGATTTCTTTAACGACAGATGATGGATTTCTTGAACGACCCGCTGAAAATGGTGCATCGTTCAACTTGCAGACCAGAGGTTTCAAGCAATGCTTAGAAGCGGTGTTCCCATGGAACAGGCGTACAAGGTCATGCATTTTGATGAGCTTCAAGAAGCTACTAAAAAAGCACAGGAAGAAGCGATAATTGCCAATGTTAAAGCCAAAGGTACAAGACCAGTTGAAAACAGCACTTCAAGCCCGTCAGCTTCATTCACTACTAAGAGTGATGTTCACAAGCTTACAAAAGAAGATCGCGCAGAGATCGCAAGAAGAGTTATGCGCGGCGAAAAGATAAGCTTCTAATGCATCACTAGAAAGGTTAATAAGAATGAAGAAATTTAAAATGTTTCCACTGATTCTCTTGAACGACCCGCTGAAAATGGTGCATCGTTCAACTGGATAGTCATTTTTTGCCATGGTGTTACTCCTTTAGT
>CAVAJR010000057.1:0-4781 GCA_963589005.1 Bacteroidaceae bacterium
GCAAGACTTGTACAGTCAGCTGTAAGACCTGTATGGATACGAGCTGCAACTCTAGGTCCAAGATCACGTCCGATAGCTGTTGCACCGATAAGTAAGATATCAGGCTTGAATTCATTAACAGCCTCAGCAAGAGCATGTGTATATGGCTCTGTTCTGTATTCTTTTAATTCCGGATCATCAATAACGATAACCTTGTCAGCACCATAAGCTGCAAGTTCATCAGAAAGATTTTTAATTCCGCTGCCGATAACGATGGCAGCTACAAAAGTATTAAGATCATCAGCTAATCTTTTAGCTTCGCTCACCAATTCGATGGCAATACCATTTAATTTATTGTCAACCTGCTGAGCAAAGACATATACGCCTTTATATTCTTCTAAATTCATTTATTTTCCACCATCCTTATCAAATGATATGTTTAGCAAGCAATTTGTCACATATGTACTTAGCAGCTGCATCTGCATCAAGGTTATTCTGAACCTCTCCGGCTCCCTTACGAACCTTATCAGATGCTTTAGCGATCTTTGTAGGTGATCCCTTAAGACCAAGGTTTGAATCTTCAACATCTACAAGATCTGCTCTTGACCATGTTGTAATCTCAGCATCACATGCATCATTGATTCCGCCCGGAGTCATGTAACGTGGCTCATTGAGCTCAGCAAGTGCTGTAACAAGACATGGCATTTTAGCTTTTACAACATGATATCTGTCGTCATACTGACGCTGTACGATAACACTATCGCCTTCAATCTTAAGATCCTGGCAATATGAAATGATAGGGATGTTAAGACGCTCTGAAATCTGTGGTCCAACCTGAGCTGTATCACCATCGATAGCCTGACGTCCTGTGATAATAAGATCATAATCAAGTTTTCTAAGTCCACCGGCAATTGTCTGTGATGTAGCCCATGTATCAGCTCCACCAAGAACACGGTCAGTGATAAGGATTCCCTTATCAGCACCCATAGCGATAGCTTCACGAAGAACATCTGTAGCCTTTGGAAGACCCATTGTCAATACTGTAACCTCTGCACCATACTGATCTTTTAATCTAAGTGCAGCCTCAAGTCCGGCTTTGTCATCCGGGTTCATGATAGCTAACATAGCAGCTCTATTTAATGTACCGTCTGGATTAAAGGAAACGCCGCCCTTAGTATCAGGTACCTGTTTAATACAAACAACTATTTTCACGTTTTCGTCCTCCCATTATTTCAAGATGTCAGCTGAAATAACCATACGCTGAACTTCTGATGTTCCTTCGTAAATCTCAGTAATCTTAGCATCACGCATCATACGCTCAACATCATATTCTCTGATGTATCCGTATCCACCATGAAGCTGTACAGCCTTAGTTGTGATCTCCATAGCTGCTTCTGCTGCATAAAGTTTAGCCATAGCTGCCTCTACGCTGTATCTGTCCTGAGTACTCTTTGCTACTGCTGCTCTGTAAACCAAAAGCTGAGCTGCTTTTGCTTTTGTAGCCATATCAGCAAGCTGGAACTGTGTATTCTGGAAGCCCGAAATAGCCTTTCCGAACTGTTTTCTTTCTTTTACATATTTGATTGTTGTTTCAAGAGCACCTTCAGCAAGACCAAGTGCCTGAGCTGCAATACCGATACGTCCTCCATCAAGAGTATGCATTGCGATATTAAATCCTTTGCCCTTCTGTCCAAGAAGATTTTCCTTTGGAATACGGCAGTCTGTGAAAATAAGCTCATATGTAGCTGATCCACGGATACCCATCTTCTTCTCTTTTGTTCCGAATGTAAATCCAGGTGTTCCCTTCTCTACGATAAATGCTGAAATCTCTTTCATCATTTTGCCGCGTTTCTCAACCTTGCCTGTTACAGCAATGATTACATATACGTCAGCCTCATGACCGTTTGTGATGAATACTTTAGAGCCATTAAGTACCCATTCATTTGTTGCTTCGTCAAATACAGCCTTTGTCTGCTGTCCCTGAGCATCAGTTCCGGCACCAGGCTCTGTAAGTCCGAAAGCACCGAGCTTTTCGCCCTTAGCAAGCGGTACAAGATATTTCTGTTTCTGATCTTCTGTTCCGTATGTCATGATAGGATCCATGCAGAGTGATGTATGAGCTGATACAATAACTGCAGTAGTTCCGCAAACCTTGGCTAATTCTTCTACGCACATAGCATATGTAAGAATATCACAGCCCTGTCCGCCATACTCCTTCGGAACAGGAATTCCGAGGAAACCGTATTTTGCCATTTTCTTTACGGTTTCAACTGGAAATTTTTCAGTTTCATCGACCTCTTGTGCGAGTGGCTTTACCTCATTCTCGGCAAATTCTCTGAACAAAGATCTGGCCATTGAATGTTTTTTGTCTAATGTGAAATCCATTTTTTTCCTCCAAACTTCCTTTTTTGCTATTATTTATTGTGAGCAATATAAAGGTAATACTGCTTCAACTATATCCGGACAGCTCACTTGACCAGCTCATGTCTCATGAGCCATCCGGTTAGCTTCTTATTTGTTTTTGAAACCCTGAGCCTTTCTCTTTTCAAGGAATGCTGACATTCCTTCTATCTGATCCTCAGATTCGAAACAATCTGAGAAAAGATCGGTTTCGATGTTTACTGCCTCATCAATGCTTACCTGCAGACCTTCATTTATAGCCTGCTTGCAGTTTCTTACAGCTATCGGAGCATTGCCTGCAATTCTGTTTGCAAGTTTGATTGCTTCATCCATAAGCTGATCCTGCGGATATATATGATTTACAAGTCCTATCCTGTATGCTTCCTCAGCCTTGATATTTTTAGCTGAATAAATAAGTTCCTTAGCCATTCCCGGACCTACAAGTCTTGCAAGTCTCTGAGTTCCGCCAAATCCAGGTGTGATCCCTAAGCCAACCTCAGGCTGACCGAATACCGCATTGTCGGAACAAATACGGAAATCACAGCTCATGCAGATCTCACAGCCACCACCTAATGCATAGCCGTTAACTGCTGCAATAACAGGAATCGGGAAATTTTCTATTTCAAGGAAAACATCGTTTCCAAGCTTTCCGAAATCAGCTGCCTCTTCTTTTGTCATAGGTCTCATTGAACCTATGTCTGCACCTGCAACGAATGATTTTGAGCCGCCGCCGGTTAAGATAAGACATCTTGTATTCTCTGCATCTACGGCACTTAATGCCTCACTTAATTCAGATAAGACCTTAGGATTTAAAGCATTTAATTCTTTAGGACGATCGATCGTTATTATCCCTATCATTCCCTGCTCTTCATATTTTACAAATTCCATAACAGCCTCTCTTTCCTCTACTAATAAATCTTCTGAAATGTATTAGTAAATACAACTACCAAAGTCGTTCTTGCTGCCATGCAGCAAAAACGACTAAATATTCAACTCTTTATCTTTCTACTATTGTAGCGCAGCCCATTCCGCCGCCGATGCAAAGAGTTGCAAGACCCTTTTTAGCATCTGTTTTCTGCATTTCGTGAAGAAGCGTTACAAGTATACGGCAGCCTGATGCTCCGACAGGATGTCCGAGTGCGATAGCTCCACCGTTTACATTTACTTTTTTCATATCGAACTTGAGGTCATGTGCAACTGCAAGTGACTGTGCAGCAAATGCTTCATTTGCCTCAATAAGATCTATATCGTCTATAGTAAGTCCTGTTTTCTCGAATACCTTATTTGTTGCTGCAACAGGTCCTACACCCATGATTGAAGGATCAACTCCGCCTAAAGCTCCTGCTACCCATGTTGCCATTGGTGTAACTCCAAGCTCTTTAGCCTTTTCCTCACTCATAACAACAACTGCTGCTGCACCATCATTGATACCTGATGCATTTCCTGCTGTTACGATACCGTCCTTTTTGAATGCCGGTTTAAGCTTTGCAAGACTTTCTGCTGTTGTTCCCGGACGCGGACCCTCATCCTTATTTACGATAACAGTCTGCTTTTTCAATTTAACTTCTACAGGAACGATCTCATCATCAAATTTTCCTGCTTCCTGAGCTGCACAAGCCTTCTGCTGGCTTGATGCTGAAAACTCATCAAGGGCTTCTCTTGTAAGTCCCCACTGCTCTGCAACGTTCTCTGCAGTAATACCCATATGATAATCATTAAATGCATCCCAAAGTGCATCATTTACCATTGTGTCGACCATAGGAGCATTTCCCATACGATATCCGAAACGAGCCTTTGTCAATGCATAAGGTGCAAGAGACATGTTCTCCATACCGCCTGCTACAACTATATCTGCTTCACCAGCTTCTACCATAGCTGCTGCCATATTTACGCAGTTAAGACCTGAACCACAGACAACATTGATCGTTACAGCCGGTGTTTCAATCGGAAGTCCAGCTTTTAAAGATGCCTGACGAGCTACATTCTGTCCCTGAGCTGCCTGGATAACGCATCCCATGTATGCAAGGTCAACCTTTTCAGCCGGTACATTTGCACGTTTTAAAGCTTCTTTTATTACGATAGCTCCAAGATCTGCAGCCGGAACTGTACTGAGTGCTCCGCCCATTTTACCTATGGCTGTTCTGCATGCCCCTGCTAATACAACTTTTTTGCTCATTAATTAGTTCCTCCTTTAAATATACATTTCGATGAATATTTTATCACACCTCGCAATGTATTTACACTTTTTTATCTGCAAGTTTTTACTCAAAAATCGTCTGAATTGCACTTTTTTTGCAGGATTGTCATTTATTTATCAAGCCTACCGATATATATATTACCATTTGATAATTATTTGTCAATATATAAGTTGAAATTTGTTCATTTATTAAAATGTGATAAAA
>CAVAJR010000058.1:0-3023 GCA_963589005.1 Bacteroidaceae bacterium
ATTACATTATATGATAACAGTAACTGCATAGGGTGCCACAGCTGTGCAATGGCATGTCCGTTTGGTGCACCTACATTTAATAAAGAAGGACTAATGGAAAAGTGTGACGGATGTGTGGAAAGGCTGAAAGTGGGCTTGCAGCCTGCATGTGTTATGGTGTGTCCTTTTGAGGCGATTAAAGTATACACTGATAAGGAATATGAAAAAGTAAAACGAAAAAATGCAGCAAAACGAATGGTTTGAAAGGCAGGTATATATGGAAACTCATAACAGCTTTCTGGCAATGATGATGGACGGTATGAAAAATGCACCTAAAGGACCGGCAATACCGCAAGGACCTGACCGTCATGGAAAATATAAAGAAAATATGCATAAGGTCTGGAAACATGAAAAACCAGATTGGCTTCCTATGGGAGCCGATCTTAACCTGGTTATACCAGATGTTGTACTGGAACGGCCTGCACTTAACAAGGGTGGAAAGGACTGGCTGGGAGTAGATTGGGAATTTGTCTCCGCTGTAGGCGCACCAAGCGTAAAACCTGGTTTTTGCCTCTTTGAGGATATTGAAGACTGGGAGGATGAATTGATATTTCCAGATCTTGAGGCTATTGATTGGCAATCCAGTGCTGAAGAAATCAGAAAAGAACTGAATCCCGCAAAACCTAATGAATTTGTGCTGTTTAATGGTGGATTTGAACGTATGCATAGTCTTATGGGATTCGAGAATGCTTTATGTGCACTTCTCACTGATCCGGACTCAAGTAAGGCATATTTTGATCGTATAGCGGACTTTAAAATAGCAGTTATTGATAAACTGATTGATAATTATGACGTTGATACAATATGTTATCACGATGATTGGGGACATAAGACCAACACCTTCTTCTCTGAAGAAGTATTTAAGAAGATCATAATGGAACCGACTGCCAGAATAATAGATCATGTACACAGCAGGGGCAAGAATTTCACCTTGCATTGCTGCGGTAAAAACGAGCCGCTGGTGCCTTATATGATAGAGATGGGAGTAGATTCATGGGAATCGGCTCAAATGGATATAAATGATCTGCCTGGTATCAGATCCAGAATCAAGGATTCTATGGGAATCGAGTTTATACCTAAGGATCCGTGCTTCATGAATCCTGATACGCCGGAGGAAACCCTTAGAAGTACGCTCCGAAATATAATCATGTCAGTTGCTGCAGAAGGGCCGACAATAATTACTCATATGAATGCAGCACATCCGGACAATAAGCCGGTATTATTTGATGAATTCTATAAGATAGCCGATGAAATTTATAAATGAAAAAAGGAAATATAAGTAATGAAAATAACAAGTATTGATGTGATTGCGATTCAGCCGGGATGTGGAATGAATCTTGTATATGCTAAGGTAAATACTGATGAAGGTATTTACGGTTTGGGAGAGACTGGAGTTGCGATTGGAGTAGGCGGAATAGGAGCAGTAGAGATCATAAAGGGTATAGCACCAATGATAATTGGAATGGACCCGCTGGAAAATGATGTGATCTGGGAGAAAATGTACAAGAACACCTTCTGGGGAGTAGGAAATGGTGCATTTATCATCTCAGCTATCAGCGCAATTGATACAGCATTATGGGACATTAAAGGAAAATATTTCAATGTTTCTGTAGCGACGCTTCTTGGCGGCAAACATCGAGATCAGCTGCGCTGTTATGCCAGCCAGCTTCAGATGGGATGGAAAGAAAAAGAACACTGTGCCTGTGAATCTCCGGAGGAACTCCGAGATGCGGCGCTGAAAGCAATGGCTGACGGATATGATGCAATAAAGGCAAATATATTAGGTCTTGGAGAAAACAAGCAGCGAAGACATCATCTGGAAACGGCAGGATATCTGAGTCGTTCTGTTATGAGACGGGCGGAAGAGCGTCTTGCTGCGCTGCGTGATGCAGTGGGCTCTGATGTTGATATTATTATGGAGAACCATGCTATTACAGATGCCAATACCGCAATTCAGTTTGCGTCAATGGCATGTGAGTATGATATTATGTACTTGGAAGAACCTGCTCCGCCGCTTAATATAGAGGTATTTAAACATATTGCTGAGTATTCTCCGATACCTCTTGCAACGGGTGAGCGTACCTATCTGAGACAGGGATTCAGACCGTTGATAGAAAGCCAGGCAGTTGCCCTGCTGCAGCCGGATCTGGGCAGCTGCGGAGGCATCACAGAAGCTAAGAAGATTGCTGACATGGCTTATGTGTACGATATTCCGGTACAATGTCATGTGTGCTCGGGACCTATGAGTGTAGCTGCAGCTATTCAGTTTGAGGCAGCTATTCCTAATTTTGTAATTCATGAAGTACATCCGACTAATACACTGAAATTGATTACAGAATTAGGCACAAATGACTATCAGCCTGTGAATGGATATATTACTGTACCTGATCTGCCGGGATTTGGTATGGATCTCAGTGAAAAAGCAATGAGTATGGCTCAGATTGTGACAGTAAAATAGGAGTTTGATATGACAAACCAGGAGAAGGCGATAAAAGCAAAACTGCCGGGACTAGATACTGGAATAGAGATAAAACACTCGGTATGTGATATATGTACTCCGGGACCTCAATGCGGATTAAATGTTTATGTTAAGGATAATCAAATCCTTAAGGTTGAGGGGATGCCGGGATTTCCGGGCAGTAATGGGAAACTTTGCACTAAGGGCGCTGCTAATAGGCAATATATATACAGGGAAGATCGTATACACACGCCTATGAAACGTGTGGGAGAAAGAGGCAGCAAGGATTTTGTCCCTATTTCCTGGGATGAAGCGTATGATTTAATTGAGAAAAATCTCTCATCAATCCGTAGAGAATACGGTGCGGAAAGCGTTATATGGTTTACAGGCTATACCAAGTGGATACGTCCGTGGCTGCGCCGTATGTGCAATAGTTTTGGCGGACATAATTATATGACCGAATCCAGTACATGCTTTCGTTCCGGAAGAATGGCTAATGAAACGATATTCGGCAGAGATGTCCGAG
>CAVAJR010000058.1:3033-4705 GCA_963589005.1 Bacteroidaceae bacterium
TATTAATGCCTATCCGATGGGAAAGGGATATGTCCGCGCCAAAGAAAATGGTGCTAAGATCATAATTATTGATGTTCGTCACACACAGGCGGCTGAAAAATTGGCAGATCTGTTTATGCAGCCTAAAATCGGTACGGATGCTGTTCTTGCCCATGCTATTGCCAATGTTATCATTCAGAATGGTTGGCAGAATCAGGAATTTATTGATAAATATGCGCATGGATATGAAGCATATAAGAAAATGGTGTCTAAGTATGATCTGGATACGGCAGAGCGCATTACGGGTGTTCCTCGGAAGGATATCAAAAAGGCGGCAAAGTGGATGTCACATATTTCTCCGGCTATGATTTCTCCAAATAACGGAATAGTGCATCATGTAAATGGATATAATACACATCGGGCTGTTATGTGCCTTAATGTTATAACTGGCAATTTTGATAAGCCGGGAACGGTACTGCCGGTATTTGATACATTTATCGATATGGCATCAGGCTTTGATTCTCATGAAGAAGAATTCATGAACGAAACAAGGACACCAAAGACTATGCCGCAGGTCGGGGAAGAACGTTTTCCTTTGTGGAATATCATGACTGAGGACGGGCAGACTATGGATCTTCCGCGACAGATCTTGGAAGGGACTCCATATGAGATTCATGCGATGGCAGCATTCGGAGTCAATACCATGATTTTCCCGGAAACAGAACTGTTTAGAAAAGCTATGAAAAAACTGGATTTTATTTTCGCGACAGATCTGTTTTGGACAGAGGCCTGCAGTTATGCAGATGTAGTGCTTCCTGTATGCAGTTCGGTAGAACGAAGCGAAGCAAAATTCTATGGTGGAGGATTTTTCTATTATACATCTCCTGCCATCAAACCATTATATGAAAGTCGCGATGATGTGGAGATTATCACAGAACTTGCAAGAAGACTGTGCCCTGAGGATAAGATTTTGTGTTCGGGATACTATGAGTGTATGAAATATATGTTCAGAGAGATGCCTGAAGAGATTGAAGCAGCCAAAAAGAGCGGGCTTCCATACAGAAGTGCAAGATTTCGTCCGTATAAGCCAGGGTCGTATCTTGAAAACGGTCCTAAGACTCCAACGGGCAAACTAGAGCTTTACAGTGAGCTGATAGCAGGAATAAATCCTTCATATAATTTAAATCCGCTGCCGGAATATTATGACGGCAATCTGGGAATGGATCCGGAGAAATATCCGTTCGTTATCATGACCGGTGCACGTCTTCCACATACGCTGCATTCGCGTCTTCATAAGGTCCCATGGCTCAGAAGTCTGCGGCCTGATCCTATGGTGGATATAAATCCGGCAGATGCAGCACGTCTGGGGATCAAGCAAGGTGATAAGGTTCGAATTTATAACAGCACTGGAGAGATACATGTTCTGGCTAATCTGACTGAGGTATCAAATGTTGGAGATCTGCATTTTATACACGGATATCAGGAAGCCAATGCAACAGATCTGATTCCGGGAGATGCGCTGGATCCGTATAGTGGATTTCCGAGCTTTAAGCAGGTACGATGTGCCATAGAAAAAATGTAATTGTCTCCAACGATTTGCCGCAGGCTGTAAGCAGTTACAGTGGGATGTAAACCACACCTTTCAAAATATACCCTAATATAATTTGTATTCCAAAGACAGGCAGCAGACGCA
>CAVAJR010000059.1:0-4008 GCA_963589005.1 Bacteroidaceae bacterium
CGGCACACGTCAGAACTTTATGAACTGCGTGCCGTGAACCTCGGCCTGCAGCCCCCCTGCTCGAAAACGCCTACGCAGATTGTTTCCTTGCAGGGGTCTGCGCCGTCATAGCATGAAAATGCTTAAATAAATAGAATTTATTTAGTGGAGTTATATGCTTCCCTTACGGCAATTGCCAGCTGATCAGCGCAGGATGTTGGCTTCATGCCGCATAGGTTTCCTCTTAATTTGCCCTCGATATAATCAACTGTACATCCGTCTACAAGCTTGGAAATAGCTTTAAGATTGCCATTGCATCCGCCTATAAATTCCACATTGCTTATTACATCTCCGTTAATATCGAAGTTAATAACCTGTGAACAAACGCCCTTGGTTTTATAACTGTATCTCATTGTAGTTCCTCCTTTACCGCGCATTAAGATATAAATTATGCTGCAGTCTGTTTTTATTATTGCTGTATATGTATTTATATTAGTTCAAGACTGATTTTTCAAGATATTTTTAAACTGGCGCTAATCGCTATGACGAGACGGGATGCAAGTAAGCTCTTACTCCTGGGGCGGTCTTGACCGGGCATTGCAGTCTGTGATAAAAACTATTGGTGATTTTACAGCTGACAATAATGGGTGGATATATCATGTGTCACCCTTGATAAACTGACGGGTGAACAGCCGGGTAATTATGGCGGCGCAGCATTTGACAAGGCCGTAGTGTCAGGTGATCTATAAAAAACGGAGACAAGGCAGACGAGGTTAACATATTATGAATAATTCTTCAAAAGGCATATCTGCAGCAGTACTAAAAAACATTGCATTACTTACCATGACGTTAGATCATATAACAGGAGTTGTATATGCAGCATATCTGCGAACACAGGGTGTGTATAGCATATATAGCAATGATCTTTATGTACTGGGCAGAGTAATAGGAAGAATTGCATTTGTATTGTATGCATTTATGATAGCAGAAGGAGCATTTAAAACTAAAAATAAAGCCAAATATGCCGGAAGGCTTCTGCTGCTTGCAGCCATCTCAATAGTTCCGCACAGCTATGCGATGGCTGGTGTCTGGTTTAATCCTTCAGATATGAATATATTCTTTCTGCTGTTTACCGGGCTTATAACTATCTATGGTTATCAATGGCTGAAGGATAATATAAGAAACGGATTTTTGTCCGTATTATGCCGCCTCATTCTAGTTGCTGTCGCGTGCTTTGTATCAATGAAGCTTCATTTTGAATATGGAATGATGGGAATACTTTTGATCCTGACATTTTATATATTTAGAGACAGCTTTGTTAAGACAGCCATATGCGGAACACTTGTTATGTCAATAGGGTATATGGCTCATGTTATCCTGCAGACGGACGTGGTTAATTGGTTTTCTCGTCACAGCGATAATCTGATGCAGTCATTGATCAGCATAGACAGAATACAAATATATGGCTTGCTGGCATTCCCACTTATATATTTTTACAACGGACAGAAGGGAAGACAGCTGCCGAAATATTTCTATTACTTTTTCTATCCGGTTCACTTAGGAATCCTTGCGATTATAAAGATGTGGATGTAAACAGAATTTGAACTAGAGCTTCTTGCTATTCAACATAGTAGCTATCGTTATAGCCTGCATCTTCACTATATGCAGTATCTTCCTCGCTGTAGTATGTTTCTTCGCTGTAGTATGTTTCCTCACTGTAATATGTTTCTTCACTGTAAGCAGTATCTTCTTCAGTGTAATATGCCTCATCACTATATTCAGTTGTTTCCTCACTGTAGTATGAGTCATTGCTGTAAGACTCTGTTATTGTAATGGTCAGGTCATAAGAAAATGACAGATTACCTATATCAATATGAGCTGTAGTGCAATAAGTTCCCGGTGTGTCAAGGTAATATCCGCCGTCCGTATAGAAATAATTGGCCAGGTTGTTGCCATACTGATCTGTCGGATATACAGCAGCAATAAGACTGTCAACCGATGAATAAGCCGGAAGGGAGACAGAGGTATTAGTCAGATATGCGTTATAGCTGAGCCAAGGATTATTCGAATAATACACATCGGTAGGATCCCATCCTGACAACTGCGAGATATCAGTCGGTATTGTATATGTAGGTTCAGGATTAAGAGGACCATAGTCACTCCAATCGTAGAAGATATTAACCTGAGTTCCGTTTTCGCAGTTGTTGAATATCCATGCAGCATCCCTTACATTCAGTCTTATGCATCCGGATGATGCATCATAACCGAGAATGTTATATTCATTAGTCTCAATATCGCCGGGATTTTCTGTATAATATGGGATAGAGTGGAACATAATTCCATCATCGGTTATACGAGTCGCATACTGTGTATAAACATCACCAACCATAAAACACCATGCTGAACGATCACCTAATTCATATGTTCCTGTAGGAGTGGCACCATCAATGCCTGGTGAACAGGAAAAAGCAATATATGGAGTATAGTTATATTCATCATCACTCGGGTCCTTAGGATCGGAACCGGTGCTTAACAATTCACCGCGTTCATATACTTGGATGACATTGTAAGCCAGATTGACATTTATAACAAAACGATGAAGCTCCACCGCTTCTGTTGTTTCTTCTTCGGTAGTAGTCGTCTCCTTAACGGTGGTTGTTTCTGGCTGTGTTGTTGTCTCTTGGGTGGATTCAGTTTCCTGAGTCGCTGCCTGCTTATATTTAGCAGGGGTAAGGAAGGTCTTAATGATTCCCGCCTGAGATGCAGCAACGAAGCCGCCAAGGCATAAAACAACGACTATTGCAGGTATGATGAAAAACTTATTGCGCATTATAGATTCACCTTCATTATAATCATCTTCATATGACGCATCGTTGTATTTTGCCTCATTAAGAGCAGCTTTTGCCTCAAGCCTAGCAGCACGGGCATTCATTATGCTGGCAGTTTTCTCCTTGTTTTTGTCACGCAGCTCATTAATCTCATCTGCAAGACGAGCCTTAATATCTGCCCATTTTGAACCCATAACAGAGTTTCGTGATGCAGCAGATTTCTTCGTAGACTGTGATGCCTGACTGGATTTTGTATTCTTGCGTGCAGAAGCAGATGACATGCCAGCAGCATGAGCCATTGCACTTTTTGTGCTGGCTGCCTTGCTTGCCTTTAAGGCTGATCTTGCAGCCTGGGCATTTGCAGATTTGCTCTTTGATTCTGTATTTTTTCTATTGTTATATGATTCGTTCAATTTCCGACAGCTTTCTTGGCTAATGAGTCTGCAAGGTCATTGTATTTATCATTAGAATGACCCTTTACCTTAACAAAATTAATATTTACACTTTTTGAAATATTTCTATAGAAATCTCTGTATTTCTGCGTCCAGATCTTCTTGGCCTTCCATTCGCCTGTACACCATTTGGAGATTCCTTCATAATCATGGTAGATAGTAAGTTCCTTAATTGAGAGCTTATCAGCCATCTTCATAGCTTCAGCAGCACCCATGATCTCACCGGCAACATTACGCATTTCTGCCAACTCCGGATGATCAAATTCCTTGCTGAAATGAAGCTCCTGACGATTGCCTTCAGAATCAACAGCACCTGTAAAAAAAACTATCCCATATGAAAAATGTTTCGTTCTTATGTTATAGCTTCCATCTACATATGCCGTAGCTCCCATAAAAATACTCCTTTGTTCACTTGTTATTCGTTATCAATTATGCCAGAATAACGGAAAATATGATAGCATATTGAAGGTGAAATTTTTGTTAAAAAAAGATTAATTAAAATTGGCAAATTTTAGCAAAGAATTACATTGATACTGCGTTCTGCGAATGGGCTCTGAACAGTTGCCGATATTTTATATTAATGATGGAGTAAAATTATGAGTGATTTAGTATTTTCGTTGAATGTAACCATGCCTTTATTTATCATGATCGCGTTTGGCTACTTTCTGAAAAGAGTTAATGTATTAACAGAAGGCTTTTTGTCTGCAGCAAATAAGTTTAATTTTAAGGTTACACTGCCTGTGTTACTA
>CAVAJR010000060.1:0-3988 GCA_963589005.1 Bacteroidaceae bacterium
GCGCTGCATGTATGCATTCCAAAAACAGGGACGAATGTGGATGTGATTCTCGGAGCAGTGGAAGAGTATCTGATGCTTCTCGCGAAGGAGCAGATCCAGATTGCCTTTGACCAGGCGCAGAAGGAGGTTGACGATCTGCGTCAGAGAACCATCGAAGGCATTGAGACGGCCAGACTCAACGGGAAAAAGCTGGGACGCCCGAAAGGAAAGCATTACACAACAGAGAAGGAGATCCAGGCGAAACGCATGATGCAGAAGCGAGCGAAGTGCTTTGGTGGTGATCTGAACGATACGGACTGTATGAAGGTGATCGGAATCTCAAAGGCGACATATTACCGGTATAAAAAGTGTTGTCCGGCAAATTAGATGATGCTCCTCGCGTCAAATTAAATTGTGCTGTTTTGGCATAGTCCAGAAGTCTTGTATCAGATTAAAAAGAGCCAATTCTTCAGATTGTTTGATGCTATTTAAAAATCCCGCAAATTAATTGCGGGATGGTAATAAGCTATAGAAGCAATGCACTTCAATCAGATATAAATTTGTTTAGTTCGCCTAATGCATAGGCTATGGCATTTGTAGCCTCATAGGAGAACGATTCTTTTTCTCCCATAATTGCTTTTAGATTCCAAGTGATGTCAGTAAGTGCAGCAAGCTCACAGCCGATATGCCAGTTTGGTATACAAAGGAAGTTTCCATTAACCTGAGATCCAAAAATAAGATGAAAGCTGTAACCTTCAGCAAGAACTTCTGCCTCATAAGGCTCTTTTTTTACTTGGATAGGTCTTATCCGACCTTTTCTTCTGATTATCGCTGATTCTTCAAAATCATGGTCATAGAAATACATCACAGGATATGTATAAGATATCATCTTGTTTATCTGCCTTTCTCATCGATAGTTCATGCAATAGTACACTCATTAATTGCCTTCATGACTATATCGGCATCAATCACCGGTGCCGACAGTGTGTTGCCTATAACAAGTGCAGAATTGCACAACTTGCTGATGATACGTGCTGTGCCGTCAGCAGCGTTTAGTACAGCCTCTATGGCTGCATCTTCAAATACCTGCTGAGTACATCCGGCATTTTTAAGTTTACATTCGATGTATGCTCGCCCTTCCTCTTTAGTGTATCCGTCTATGTTGTAGTTCATGATGATACGTTGCCTTAAGGGTTCGTGTATAGCCAGCTGTAAGTTGTTGTTCAGTGTCGGCAGCCCTACCAACAGTATTACAGCTCTGTCTCTGGAATCCATCTCGAAATTGAACAGCATCTTCAGGTCGTTCAAGACTGCATTACCGATGTGATTTGCTTCATCTATAATGATGACAGGAGTTTTTCTCTTATCAAGAGCAAGACGGTTAATCTCATCCTGTATGCTATGAAAGTTTTCAGTCTTGCGGTAGGCAGCCTGTGCTCCGAGGGAGACTGCGAGATTTCGGTAGAAATCATTGACGGTTACTGTCGAGAGGCTTGAATAGATGACTTTGTAAAGCGATGGGTTAAGGGCCAATGACCAGTTGCGTACAAGAGTTGTCTTGCCTCTCCCTGGTTCACCTGTGAGCAAACCAAAGCCACGAGTTGTAGCCAAATAATCAAGCCTAACCTTTGCTTCTTTATACTCAGATCCTTCAAAAAGGATCTCCTTGGAGTTTTTAAGAAAAGGGTTAAACTCCATTCCGTAGCGCGCTGTAAGTTCCATCATAGTTCTTCTCCTCCTGCAAGGCGTACCTTATCTCTTTTGATTATTGAATTCTCTTGCTTGTTAAGCAGATGTATAGGCGTAAGAGAGCCGTCAGCTTCTATCACAAAGATTTCTTTCATGTCTGGAGTGTAGCGCAGCGTGATGTGCTGTCTGGCAAAGCGATAGTCTACCTCGTACTCGACCTTGTCTATGACGATAACACTGTCAGCGGATACACTGCGTTCAATCTCAAGAAGAAAAGATTGTTCTATCTGTTCATCAGTAAGTCTTCTGATAAGCTCAGGTTCTGAAAAGAACCTTTCCCTGGGCGACATGCCGTTTAACGATGAGTGTGCCCTCTGATTATACGCATTAATATATGCATGCAGGCTTCCTCTCAACTCATCAAGGCTGCGGAAATCCCTCATGTCAAGCGTTGCCATCCACTGGTCCTTAAGAGTTCTAAACCATCGCTCAATCTTTGCTTTCTGTATCGGAGTGTATGGATGACAGTAGTTGATAACAGAGCCAATCCTTGCTGCAAGCAGCTCCATCTGTTTGTTTTTGTATGACCTTCCATTGTCAAAGTTAAAGACTTTAGGCCTGCCATACTTGGAAACGGCAGACTTTATGACAGACATAAGGTTTATAAAGTTATCGTTGAAGAAAACATCAGCACCGAGCACGAAACGACTGGCATCATCTATAAGGGCAATCACATAGAAGCGGCGTTTCTTGCCGTCAGAGGTCTTAAGGCATGGGCCATAGCTGGAATCTCCGCACCACACTTCATTGATATGCGGCCTTTCGTATCTGCGCAGGTCCTGGTTGTTAGTGAATTTCTCCTGAAGGGAGAGCTGATTTATAAATCGGCATACGGTAGATTCTGAAAGTTGTCCGGAACGAATGCTGCCATTATCCTGTAGTTGTTTATAGATCGCAGATGCAGATATTCTCGGATAGTTATGCTTTAGATAGGTTATCTGTTCTTTAAGATCCGGATCTATCTTACGACTCACCCCGCAGTCAGACCTTCCAGCCGGAATCAGAGCATCAAAACCGGATTTACGATAATCCTGGTACCATCGCTCGATGGTTATAGGAGCGTAATGTTTTACGGTCCCGTCAGGAGCTTTGATTCCTCTTGCCGCGACATCACGAAAGAAAGCACTGGCGGATGAATAATCATCTGCGGTGCCGGTTATAAGAGGTGCTATTGCTGAATATCTCATCAGCGCAATCTGTTGTTTCTTTTCCTGCTCCATATATTAGCCTCCTTAAATATTTTCTTATGATTATAAGGAGCAGAAGCAGTGTTGTCGGGTAAGGCTATGTGGTAAAGCAAAAAAGCCGGTTTGGTGTGCGTCTAACTTGCATGAACTGCATAAAATAATTCGAGAAGCAGGAATTGACGAGCTCATAAACTGATGAAAACACTGTCCGCAGAGACAGAAGCATTTCACGCCAACATTTCCTGTACTTACGAAGAACCGATTTTACATTATTTTCATCGATGGCAGAGACATTCTTGCATATGCTGTATACATCATGTCCAGCTTCATAATCAGCACATATATGCCACTGATGAGAAGTTTGTATCTGAGAGTAAGGGACCATAGAGGAAAGCAGTATGGCGTGGGTGTGGCCGCAAACAATGCATTTAACACGGCAGATGCGGATTGGAATAGTCTCATCCTCATGCTTAATACCGCGCACATAGTAACCATGTATGGAAAGACATGCCGTGTGTCCGCAGGAACAGCTCATCTGATGAAGCTGCAGCTTCTGCAAAACACCGTCATAAAGTTCTTGAGAAATAGTCTTGAATTGTAGGCAGGAAATAGTTATCATAGTGTCGTTACAGATGTGGGCATGTCCCATGTTTGTCGGGTGAACAGCAGGTCGATCTTACCAGGGAAGGGCCTGCTGTTTTTTTGCAACAAATGTTATGATACCACAAAGCGGCATGGCATAGATTAACTTGATGAAAGATACATCAAATTAGTTTATGCCGTGCCGCTTTTTAATTTGCTTGGATTTATGGGTATTTGGTTATCTATAAAGTGCTGTTCTACATTCGACATCTTTGAAATGATCCTCAGTTTAAGTGAAGGCCATTTTCAGAAGCAGACAGAGTGGTTTAGAAGAAAAATTTTAGATGGAATGTAGTTGACGATCTCAAAGAAAGGAGCGGGAATGAATATTTTTGAAGCAGTTAAGAACAGCGTGACCACTCGTCAGGCCGCCGAAATGTATGGAATTCAGGTCAGACGAAATGGCATGGCTCGCTGTCCATTCCACAATG
>CAVAJR010000061.1:0-3313 GCA_963589005.1 Bacteroidaceae bacterium
ACGATTCTGACAAGATATAATTGTTTGATCTGTCCGGGAGGAAGAATCATGAAGAGAATAATGAAAAAATTAATAATGGCAGTTATATCTGTCATGATTACTTTGAGCATAATGCCATATTATTCTGCATTCGCAGATGCGGGAGGAAGTATTGAGATTACATCGACTGCAACGAATACTGCGGATAAAAGAACTGTGCCGGGAGTGAAACTGTGCTTATACAAAATAGCAGATACTGATGATGCAGAAGAATGTGGATATAAAATTACAGATTCATTTATAGAGTCTGGTGTAAAATCTACAGATATTGTTTATACAGATCAGCCATCAGATATAGCTGGAGTCTTAGAAAAATTTGCAGCAGAGCATTCGATTAATCCACAAACTGTTGGGACATCAGATAATAATGGATATTTAAAATTTACAGGACTGGAAGATGGAATTTATCTCATTCGTCAGATAAATACAGATGATGAATTTAAAAAACTAGGATATAAATATTCGACGGAAGCCTATATTGTTGCAATTCCATCGCTTGACTTTGAAGGGAATCATATAAGAAATGTTAGCTGTCAGCCCAAGGGAACACTGACAGAAATAAGAAAGAATGATACATCTTTAACGGTATATAAAGTATGGAAAGATGATAATGATAAAAAAGGGGATCGACCAAAGACGATTGAGGTTGGCTTATATAAGGACGGTGCTTTAAAAGAAAAAATCGAGTTAAGCGCGGGGAATAATTGGATGTATGCCTGGGACAATCTCGATGAAGATGGAAGGTGGAGTGTAAAAGAAATAGATGTGCCGGGAGGGTATGTTTCAAGCGTTTCAAACAATGATCAGGAGTGGACAATTACAAATACACATAAACCGGATAATACTACAAGTGTAAAAACAGGTGATAATGCGGATACAAGCTTATGGCTTGGAATTTTGATTATTGCAGTAAGTATTTTAGCTTCTGCAGCAATTTATAATTTTAGACAAGGAAGGAATGGGAAATCATGAAAATGAAAAGTAGGAGCAGATGGCTTGCTTTGTTCATGACACTTATTATGCTAACTGTTGCCTTGCCTACAACGGCATTCGCTGAAGGTCATATACATACGGAGGAGTGCTATGCCGAAGGCGGAGAGCTGACCTGTGATGAGATAGAAACAGGAGATAGCAGTATTATGCCAAGCTCTTTAGAATCGCAGGGCGAGATTATGACTGCGCAGGATTTGCTGGATGCATGTACCTATGCGTTAGATGGTGAAACTCTTACATTAGGCGCAGACATTACCTATGACCAAGGTAGCCTTGGTTCTCTTGTAATATCCAAAGAGCTTACCCTTGACTGCAACGGCTATAAGATTATGGTCGATGATGCACTCTTTGAGATTGCCGGCACTGGCAAGCTGACATTGGTAAATGCGCAGATTGAATCCACGAGCGATGATGTTATTGAAAAAATTGACGCAGGCGGAGTACTAACCATAGAATCAACAGCCGGTGACGGCATTGTTACGTCTGATGATTTTATTGTAGATAACTACGGCGCAGTTCATATCAAGGATGGAGTGTTCCGCACTGGATATTCTTTGGTATATGAATGCTATGGAGATGCAAAGGTAACGATCGAAAATGCTGATATTGAGGCAGAAAGCTATATTGTTGGATATCTCGAAGATACAGGATGTAGTCTCGATATTAAAAACGGAAAATATACAGTAGGGGATTATATTGTTAGCGAAACATACGGCAATATCCTGATTGAGAATGGAACATTTCATTCCGACGAGGACTGCTTTGAGGACATTTACAGCGGAACGGTGACTGTTAAGGATGGAGAATTCACGGCAGGTGATGCGGAAAATAAATACTATTGCTTTGATATTCACAACAACAGCAGCAAAACATTGCCAAGTGCAACGGTAAACGTAGAGGGAGGTACATTCACTTCAACTGACTGTACATTTAATGTATGTGACGAGGCAGTGGTTAATATAAGTGGAGGCACATTTGTTTCAGATACTAGTGTAATCTATGCTTCAGATGATGCTGTATTTAATCTGAGCGGTGGCAGTTTTACTAATAATTCCGGAGAAAAAGCAATTGATCTGTATGATAATGCGATTGTAAATATTGAAGAAGGCTATACAGCAGATCCTGCAGATTGGAATGAGACCGATGCAGCACATATTGAGATAGTTGCGAATCAGTTCGATGTCGCATTTTTCGATATGGACGGAAATGAACTCTATAGGGAAACATTGAAGACGAAAGAGTCTGTTAATAACTGGCCGGCGCAGCCAACTTCTCCCGGTGAAGAATATCGCTGGTGGGGATGGGTTGATGCGGATGGCACACGTTATGATTCGAATCATATATTTACCTCTGCTGCAGAACTATATGCTAAGTATGTAAAGGAAGGCCTGCCGGATGATCCGGTTGTTCCGGATGAGCCTACAGATCCTGAGACTCCGGACAAGCCATCTGGAGAACCGACGGTTGTTAGTTCTTATGATGAGCTTAAGGCTGCGATTAATGCCAAGGCTGACTATATACGTATTTCATCAGATATATATTTTCCGGAGACAAATGGAAATCTGAAAATAGAATCAGATGTATATATTGTCGCAGATGAAGGTACACATATATATGGTTCTAATTACAATGCATTTTCTGTGGGAAATGATGTTACGGTTACTGTGGAGGGAATGGATATTGATGTTGCCAATGGCAATGTTTTCAACTTGTCCTACAACGCAATATGTAATATAGTTTCCGGCAAATATTTGGCAAATGATGATGTCATCAATGGATCTGGCATGGTTAATCTGTATGGAGGATATATTGAAGAAAAGACCGGAAGTGATGGTCCGATTTACCGTGCAAAAGTGGTATACAAAAATCACACAAAGGATGGAAATGATGATGTAAGTATTATCGAGGTAGTTCCGTGTGAGCAGTTCACAGTGACTTTTTATAAGGGTGATGAGATATTTAAGACTTCCCGTATTTATGAGGACGAGGTACTTTCTCTGCCGGAAATGAAAGATGGTAGTTTTATAGGATGGTTTGATGCTGAAGGTGTTCAATACTATTCCGGCTATGTTACAGGTGATATGACTCTCTATGCTGCTTATAAAAAAGATGTTGTTACCGTTACATTTATGGTTGACGGAGCAGAGCACAAATCGGAAATAAAGAGTGGAGCTGAGCTTTCTGAGGCGGATGGTTTCTCACTGGCAGATGGCTGGCAGGATCAGAATGGCCTTGCATGGGGAGCGACAAGCCTTGTAGATCGTGATCTTGTTCTTTATCC
>CAVAJR010000062.1:0-3284 GCA_963589005.1 Bacteroidaceae bacterium
TAACGCCTTACCTCTATGACTTATTGCATTCTTCTCAGCTGCAGTTAGCTGAGCTGAAGTGCAGCCCCTATCAGGCAAGAAAAATATAGGATCATATCCGAATCCTCCCTCTCCGGCTATCTCGTGAGATATTCTTCCTTCCATTACTCCCTGCACTGTCCGTGTATGACCGTCAGGATATGCAATAGCCATCGAACAAACGAATCTGGCACCTCGCAGTTCATCCGGAACACCTGCCAGTTTTTCTAATATAGCCGCGTTTTTTTTCGAATATGGGGTATCCTCTCCCATATACCTTGATGAGTAAATGCCCGGAGCACCGTTAAGATAATCAATCACCAGCCCCGAATCATCAGAGATCACCATTTGTCCTGTCAGATCGCGTACAGCATTTGCCTTAATTATCGCATTCTCCTCAAATGAGCTGCCATTTTCGTCTATATCAACAGACACGCCTGCTTCTTTCAATGAAATAATCTCAATATCCGTGCCTGACAGCATCTGCCGTATCTCATTAACCTTATCCTTATTAGAAGTTGCCATTATTATCTTCATACAACATCGCCTCTCATTTATATCAATCCCGGTTAGATATGACCATTAGTTTATATTTTTCCGGTTACCTTCAGACTGCAGCTTTACAGTTGATTTTCTATCAGCATCCAGCCTCCCGTCGGAATTTTCAGCACTTACCACATAAATAATCCGTAACAGCCCTCTGCGTGCATTTTAGTCCATACAGTTACAATTTCATCCTACATTGTCTGTAAATGCTTTCAGGCATACGTTACAATTCGAATCCGTCTGCGTGCATGACCAGGATATTCCGTCAAGACTGATGTAGCTCTCCTTGCCTGCAGTGTTTATTGTCGCCGTTTTATTATCACCTGCGCTCATTTCAACTGCAACAGGATGCAGGCTGCCCGGCGTATTGATCTCGACAATAACAGCATATTTCTGTCCCGCTGCAAGGGATATGTCACTTCCGAATGATACCGTATAGTAACCGGCATAATCCAGCGTGCCATATGCATACAATCGTCTGTTCGTAAGAAGGTCTTCCTCCGTCTCATAATCTGTGCATACAAAAACTTTATATTGAGAATTAACATCCGTTGCATAAAACGAAACAGCCTTCAGCACCTCACTGCTCTGTGCTGTATAAACATTTGCAAAAAAGGCTGTAGAATTCTCATATCCCATTCTGCCTATCCAGCCGCATTCGTCATTTTGGTAAATATTATCGTAATTATCATTGCTCTCTACTGCAGTATAGACCTCCGCCGATTTGCCGATCCATGCATCGTCGTACGAAACATAAAAAATACCATAATTGCCAAATTCCGAGCCCCAGCTATTCATACATATAAACGCACCATCAGCGCTTGCACCTGTATTGAAATTATCCTTTGAATAGCTGTCATCCCATCCTATAATTATGATCTCATGGTTAGCATCCTGGTCACCGTCATAGCAATAACTGTAGTTATATCTGTTATAATACGTTTCATCGATATACTGTCCGCTGTCTATTGCTATATGTATGGAGCTTTCAACTGCGCCATACTCGTAAACCATTTCTTTGATAGTTTCAAAGCTCTCATTTTCCAGAAAGATTGCTTCCTGAAGATGCTTAACAACAACCGCATCCGCATTGGTATAACCGTCATTATACGGATCATCCTCTTCTACGACAGGACCCTTCCATGCAGCAAGATATGCAATGGCCATATAGAAATCTCCTCCATCAGAGCTTCCTACATTAAAGCCATTATTGTATAACATATGATCCTCTGAAAAATCCCACTGTTCCTCCGGAAGCAGGCTGCATTCCAGTGCTGCATTTGCCGCAAATGCCCAGCACGCTCCCAGTTCGCCTTGATCTCTCGAACGGTTTACCCTGCCGTGATCTGCACTGTTATAGTAAGCAGGAAGAGAATCTGAATCCTCATCATATTCGGTTGTTTCAATTGCTGTCGTCTTGCTGAAATCTATTTTGTCTTCAAACTGTGAATAATACACAACAGGACTCGTAACGCCCAATATATTCAGCGCAAGCATTGCTCCGACAACAACAGCAAGTAAACATGTAAGAAAAGCAGTTATGTACTTCATTTTTTTGGTTTCGGTCCCAGGTATGAATAAAAATAGGTTTTGATCATACCATTGTAGATTTTACGATTTTTAGTAGCTGCAGCTCCAAAATAGCGCTGCGCATCTTCATATGATGTTATAAAAAAAGCCGACCAGGAATCAAGTTTCTTATATTGATTGCCAAAATCAGTATATATCGCAGGAAGCGTGTCAGCATCCTCGAGCCTCTCTCCATAAGGCGGATTGGTTATTATAAATCCGTATTTTTTAGGATGGCTCAAGTCCTTCACAGCTCTTTGCTGAAAATGGATCAGACTGTCTACGCCCGCAACCTGTGCATTATGTCTGGCAACCTTAATGACCTTATTATCAATATCATAGCCCTGTATATCTGTATTAATATCAATATCTATCAGGTCATTTGCCTCGCTGATGACATCATACCAGGTTTTCTTAGGAATTAAATGAGACCACTCCTGGCAAATAAAATCTCTGTTAAGCCCTGGTGCAATATTCGCTGCCATCATCGCTGCCTCAATGCAAAATGTGCCGCTGCCGCAGAACGGATCCACCAATATCCTGCTCTTATTCCATGGAGTCAATCGGATCAGCGCCGCCGCAAGAGTTTCCGATATAGGAGCATCAGAAGCAATTGCTCTGTATCCTCTCTTATGCAAGGACTCGCCTGATGTATCAATGCCTACGAGCACCTCGTCTTTATGAATAAATATTCTGATCGGGAAATCAGCTCCGGTCTCCTGAAACCATTGAACATTGTATTTCTGCTTAAGCCGTTCAACTACAGCCTTCTTAACTATACTCTGTATATCTGACGGGCTGAAGAGCTTTGACTTAATCGATGCAGCCTTTTTTACCCAGAATCGTCCATCTTCCGGAATAAATTTTTCCCATGCAATGGCCTTGATTCCCTCGAATAATTCATCAAATGTTTCTGCGTGAAAAGAACCTGCTTTAATCATCACTCTCTCGCAGGTACGGAGAAATATATTGCTTCTGGCAATTCCCTCTTCATCACATTCGAATATGACTCTTCCATCCTCGACTTTTGATATATCATATCCCAGGTCATATATTTCATTTTTCAGCACGGACTCAAGTCCAAAATGACACGGGGCAATTAATTCATAAATCATATATTATTCCATTCAGCCGCTTACTGAGTTTATTAA
>CAVAJR010000063.1:0-3160 GCA_963589005.1 Bacteroidaceae bacterium
GCCGACGATTTCAAGATTCTGGAACCGCATGGATGAAGCAACACTTGGTCAACTGGAAGAGATCAGCTCGCGCATGCGCGATACGATCTACACGATAAACCAGCCGGAACATATGTTGTTTGACCTTGATTCCACGCTTCTCAACACCTACGGGCATCAGGAAGGCGAGGCATTCAACTTTCATTACCAGGCTCATGGCTATCATCCGCTCCTTTGCTTTGATGGCCTGACCGGTGATCTTCTGAAGGCAGAACTCCGTGACGGAACCCAGTACTGCAGCAAAGATGCCGATCTTTTCATGATTCCGCTGATGCAGGAATACCGCAAAAAATATCCCAACCTCCCTCTGTATCTGAGAGGTGACAGCGGCTTTGCTGCTCCTGGATTGTACGAGGCCTGCGAAGCGAACGACTGCAAATATGCTATCCGTCTGAAGGAGAACAGTACTCTGCGAAAATTCTGTGCAAAGACAGATGACGCGCTCTACGCAGCAACGAAGGAGAACACTGTTGATTACGCCGTCAAATACGGCGAATTCGAATATCAGGCAGGCACCTGGTCAAAACCAAGACGCGTTGTCTACAAGATTGAAAAGCCGGCTAATCAGATGATTCATATGTACACCTTTGTTGTTACAACAATGACATCGGAGCCTAAGAACGTCATCCTTTTCTATTGTGGCCGCGGCAAAATGGAAAACTTCATCAAGGAGGCCAAGAATGGTTTTGATTTCAGCTCCGTCAGCAGCCATGAGAAGCTTGTAAATGCCAATCGGCTGCAGGTACACGCACTTGCATACAACCTGTTCAATTGGTTCCGCCGGATTGTACTGGCCGCTAATCTTAGAAAACAGCGAATTGATACGATCCGTCTGAAACTGCTGAAGATTGCCGCAAGGGCAATTCACTCAGCGGGATATATAACATTCAAGCTCTGCAGCAGCTGTCCCTATAAGGACGAATTCTTTGAGACGCTCGCGAATATACGAGCGCTAAAGACCGTTGCAGTGCTGGAATAGCAACTGTTAACGGCGGCCTTGCCGCCATACATGAACCTTGATTTCTTCACATGAAACCTGTCGTATCTGAAGTAGCAGGGATACTATACCCATTTTTAGGTGGAGTTACCTTGTTGGAAGGCAATCGCGAACTCAGCAGCGGGTTATGGCTTGTTAATAAGTCAAGCACATGGCTCTGTGAATAATTCAGGTTAAGCTCTTTCCTGCAAATATCTCATCAAGAACCTTAGCTATTGTTTCTAAGCTTATAGGCTTGATGATATGTCCGTTCATGCCAGCCTTATAAGCCAGCTGCTTATCCTCTTCGAAGGCATTGGCTGTCATTGCCACAATCGGTATATTAGCCTTTCTGTTGTCAGACAGGGTTCTGATCTCTCTGGTAGCAGTATATCCGTCCATCTTAGGCATCTGTATATCCATAAGGATAAGATCATACCTGTCTGCAGGCGCCTGGTCAATAGCCGCAACCGCAGCATCTCCGTCGTCAACACTATCGATAATCATACCGGTTTCTTCTAAAATTGCAGTAGCAATCTCTCGATTCAGCTCATTATCCTCTGCAAGCAGGATTCTTTTGCCGCTGTAATCATGTATCTTTTTCTCAGTATTCTCCTCAGCTGTATTTTCAGCTTCCTTTGTTATTGAGTCACTGATTACAGGCTGAGTCAGCACGTTACGAAGCTCAGACATGAAGATCGGCTTTGATACAAAGGCCGTGACGCCCGCCTGTCTTGCCTCATGTTCGAAATCTGTCCAATCATATGCAGTAAGTACTATAATCGGAACATCCTCGCTGATAACCTTCCTGATTCTGCGGACAGTCTCAATACCATTCATATCAGGCATCAGATAGTCAATGATATAGACCTTATACTCATCCTTCATGTCAGCCGCATCCTGAGCACGGACTACTGCTTCCTTTCCGGATGCCGTCCAATCCGGACGCATCTTAATATCACGCAGCATCTTGCTGACGCTTCTGCAGGTATTGAGGTCATCATCTACCACAAGTGCCCTTGCGCCAAGCAGCTCAGGTATCGGCTCCATTTGTACCGGCTCGTTTGCAAGACGCAGATTCAGTGTAACTGTAAATACAGAGCCCCTGCCCTCTTCGCTTTCTGCTCTTATCTCACCGCCCATCATCTCAACTATATTTTTCGTGATGGCCATGCCAAGTCCGGTTCCCTGAATACCGCTTATGGTTGAGCTTTGTTCCCTTGAGAAGGTATCAAACACATGTGCAAGGAATTCCTCCGACATACCTATACCATTATCCTTAACAGATATCTCATAGGTAGTATAATGCTTAATCTCACAGGGCTTCTCAAGAATGCGTACGATGATATCTCCGCCGGGCTCCGTGAATTTGATAGCATTGCTTATGATATTCAAAAGTATCTGATTCAAGCGCAGCTTATCTGCTATTGCATCTTCATTTACCACATCCTGTGCATCAATATAGAGATTGAGGCTCTTGGAATTAACCAGGCCCTGTATCATGGCTCTGAGATCGTGAAGCACATCCGGAATATGTACAGGTTTTTCTTCAAGCTTCACAGTACCGCTCTCTATACGGCTCATATCTAAAATATCATTGATAAGGCTCAACAAATGTGTACTTGAGGTACTGATCTTTGACAGATAATCCTGAACCTGGACCTTATCATCCATATGTGTTTGCGCCAATGCGGTAAATCCGATAATCGCATTCATAGGCGTACGGATATCATGTGACATACTGCTTAAGAAGGTGGATTTTGCCTTGCTCGCATGCTCTGCAACTGCAAGCGCATCTCTTAATTCACTTTCCTGTTCCAGTTCCTGTTCTTTATCCGCTGTGACATCTCTGTTTGCTATTAGGATAGCAGTGATTTTTCCGTTTTCATCAAGCTTCTGCGGCACCAGTACAGAAAGAATCCATTTCCCGCTTACAAGCTGATAGGTACAGGTAAGTGAGCGCTGACCCTTCATTCTCTGGTCTATGGTATCTGTATCAATGAATTTTAAAAATTCTTCCTGATAATTTGTCGTCAGCAATTCTCTTACATGTTGTTCAGCTTCGCCCTTGGACAGCCAATTTTCCTCCGAGTCTATTATACCATCCTCTGATTTTTTGATAATCTCTGTCCTTTGTGTTTCCAG
>CAVAJR010000064.1:0-2519 GCA_963589005.1 Bacteroidaceae bacterium
TGTGCTGTCCAGCCGGTGTATTTGCCATGCTGCTTCTTGAAGTTTTGATCCAGGTTTGCTCTCAATGTATCCAGCAGGTCTGTTACCACCTGCCGGTCTGCCGCCGTTGCATCTTCAGACTTTTGAGCGAGGAAAAAGGGATCCCGCATGATTTTCTTAACCACGATAGTTACACCTTCCTCTTACCGGCATATCGTCAGCTTTCACATATCTGGCATTGAATTCCATATTGATGTCTCGAAGCTCCTTCTTGCCGTCAATATAATCCTGGTACATCTCGGCAAGACCTGACATGCAACCATCGCAATTTGCTTCAATATTTCCCAAAGATTCTGCTACGATCTTCTCTCGCTCTTCTTTTGTTGTTTCAGAAATTAAATATCCCATGGCAAACCATCCTTAAATTCAATTTTCTTACGATCAACCCATCATGTTTTCAGTCTTTTTCCATAAAACATCGTCCCTTGTTTTTTTCAAAGATCAAAAACGGAATTTCAGCTTTAGCGAGGATTTGATTGCTGACGGGAACATATCTGAAATCGTCTATATCAGGCAGGTATTTCAGAACCCTTTCATGATCGGGATGGCAGAATGTGTCAGAACTATCCCATAGCAATTTCGTCTTCACCGCAAAACAATGTGTCTGTATCGTTATAGCAAATTTGTCGATATCGTCATAGGTTGCAATTGCTTTCTGATTTCCGGCACGGTATTCATAACGACCGTAACGGCCGTACGCTAAATGAACTCTGTCATTCCGTATATCGTCCTCGCTGAATCCAAGAAATTTATAGAGCTGGCCGTAATCGGTTTCTTTCTCGGGAAGTGTCAGCTCCAGAGAGAAACGGCTGTCTCTGATGTTTGTTGCATATTTATCGTCCCATCGATATAGACAGATCTGTTCCCCGGTATCATCACCATCCGCATCTTTTAAATTAAAGACATCATAAGAAGAAAACCATTCAATTTTCCCGACTTCGCTCTGCTTAGGTTTTGCAAATCTGTAAATGTAGTAAGATGTACTCATATTGGCAATTTCCTTTTCATATCGGATTGTATTCCAGCACCTGCCTGCTGTCATAACCCCGCTTCTTGAACTCCGAAAACAGAATATCCATTTTTGTCGGCGTCACGCAGAGCAAATGCATCGCCCGCCCTTGATCTGCCAGCTTCTGAAGTGCCGCCAACGGAATCTTTTTGTATTCCGCATGGGCAATGTATTCCTTAGACATCGACTCAATGAGCTCCGCTACGCCCATGACCTGCACGCTTTTCAGTTCACCGAAGTTTGGATTCTTCTCAAAAACAGCCAGACTGACATTCTTGTTCTTCTCAAGACCAATAAATTTCTCGCCACCCTCGGTGAAAATCCAGAACTTGCCGTCATGGTAACTATATTCCAACGGCGTGCACCGCACATAATCACCGGTGCCGGTCGCCAAAGCGCAGACAGCACTGCTGCGAAGGAACTCCTCCACAACCGGCTTCAGTTCCTCAACTGGCATTTCCTTCCGGTCCTTTGTTTTCCAGAAATTTGCTGCTGCCTTATATTTTTCTGTTGTCATATTTCATTGCTCCCATCTGATCGTCTAATCCTCATACAGCTCTTTATAGGTATAAATTTCTGATGCAATCATTTCCGGATACTGCTTATAATATCGCCTGCACACTCGCTTAAATAGTCCGAGCATTTTCTCATCAAGACATACATCAAGCATGTAATCCAACAAATGCTCCACTTCATCCTCCGATGCATTTCTCGTGACAATGCTGTCAACAAGCGGCTTATAATTGATATAAGCCATATCCTGTATTCTTTGGATCTCTTTTGCGATTTCCTTTATAGTTGCATCCATTTCATCGGTCGACATTAGATTTATCCTCTTCTGTTTGCACAGTTTCTGCGTCTTGTTTTCCAGCTCCGTAAAGCAGCTTAAGCAAAGCAGCTTTTTTCACACGATAGAACCTCGTCCGTTTGATATAACGTGGAATCCTTATTCCATATACTCGCATGAACTCAAGGATTTCTGCCAAATCAAATGATTTACTCCGAGACCAGTCTCCATATTTTCTGTGCTGAACCAGCCATGCTCCGAGCATATAATAATCAAGAGCATCTATATCATCCTCACTCTGGATAGCATGACCGCAGAGGAAGCGATAATCTATCGGAGCCTTCACATAAAGATGCTGTATCCGTTCTTTTGATTCCCGTATATCCTTTTTTGTCCATCCATCGTACATTTGCTTCATTCTCAGCGTCCCACCGTCTAATCTTCATGCATCACTTTTTTCAAATATTTCACCGGTACATGCTTTGTCAGCCATACACCGTTCACAGACTGATAAAATACATAGCCATCTGCCTGCATTTGTCTGGCATTCACTTTGTAAATGACCGGCTTGCCATGTCGGCTCCCGACCTTCACAGCGGTTTCATAATCACCGGACAAATGCCTATGGTGTCCGGCTTATGACGCAGAATCAACGATATAAACCGGCTGGTATCTGTCAAACTC
>CAVAJR010000064.1:2529-2889 GCA_963589005.1 Bacteroidaceae bacterium
GATAATGGTATATCCATGCCGCTTTGCCGCGCCGTACAGAAATTGCTTAACATCATCAGCTCGCTTGTCTGACTTGAAAAGCGTCTTCCTATACTTTGTTACGAAGACGATATGTACCTTTAAGTGTTATGCCGCAAATTAATATAGACACCTACGGCAATTTTACTGCAAATTAAATTCGGCAGTATTAAACCGCAGATGGATGCTTGCATCCTGTTGACTATCCTTCTGTATGCTCCTAAAACGCTGTCAAGGATGCTGAAAGCACCTTAACGAGGTTTCCTTGACTGTGTTTTAGGAGCATGCTACCCGGTAATATTAATGTGCGGTTTTCTCCTACCATAACGTGCCATCTTACAC
>CAVAJR010000065.1:0-2824 GCA_963589005.1 Bacteroidaceae bacterium
TAATACCCAGATACCATTTTCATTGACCGGACCCATCTTTGCATCAGTTTGATCTTCATCCTTTACATTTTTCTCAAGGCTGTCAAGATTGATGATTCCATCACCGTAATATACATCCTTTCCTTCATCGCCCAAGTCTACTGCATATGAAGATGCAAGCTGTATATATTCATCAGGCGACTTATCCGGATATGCGAGCATAAGGCATGCAAATTCTCCTGATACAAATGCAGCTGAAAATGATGTTCCCTTATAATATGTCGTATTGTCACCTATTGATGATGCGATATGCGTACCCGGAGCTGTAAAATCAACTGCATCGCCATAATCAGAATATGAATCTGCAAAGCTGATATTTCCTGCATCATCTGTTGTTACGGCACTTACTGCTATAGTGTCATCATATGAGGCCGGATAATACGCCTCCTCGTTAAGGTTTTTTGCATGATTTCCTGCTGCCGCTATACTTACGATTCCTTTGTCTTTTGCTTCTGATATCAATCTTCCTATAGCATCTGTATTTGATGATGTAGCTGTGCTTAATTCCCATCCAAGCGACATATTTATAATATCCGCTCCATTATCTACAGCCCACTTATAAGCGGCAAGCAGTGTTGCTGTGCTTCCTCGTCCTGAACTATTCAAAATTCTTACAGGCATGATCTTTACATTTTCAGGGGTTGAGTCTGCAATAAGCCCTGCTACAACTGTTCCATGCTTATTTGATGTTAGATCACTTACATCATCATTTTCATCAACGGCATTGTATCCGCTCACTATCCTGTTATTAAAATAAGCCTTCTCAGACGGTATCTCTGCATTATAATACTCATACCCGGAATCTATAACCGCAACAGTTACGCTATCAGTTGTATATTCACTTAAAAAATCAGTTCCATAGGCTCCTAAAGCCTGATATTTATCTGCATTATCTGTTATAGTGCCGATAGATTCGGCACATACTACAGCATTTACAATAACATCTTTTGTTTGTGCCAATGTCTCATATGCTGCCTTCGTGTCCTCATCTGTATCGTATTCCAGAATTATGGCATCGATAGCACTATTGTAATATGCATTGCTTGCTCCGCTTACATCAACTGTATCATCAAATACTATGATCTGATTTGTCTGATATGGGTTATCATCTTCTATAACTTCTTCATCCGGTATAGTATCTGATAAGGAGATTTCATCCAGGTCATCCGCATTTACAACTTCTGCAGCCTCCGAAGCATATGCCACAGGCACTGTCTCTGCTGTTAGTGCTGCAGCAATGATAATTACAGTCGCTTTGATCTTTTTCAAATTATCTTCCTCCAAAAATGAAGGTGCCTGCAGCTTCCACGATCAAAAAAGCTCTTGCAGGCATGCTTCATCTTATAATTTAATAATCTTTCCGGCCTTAAGTGAGCTTATCAAAACAAAAGCAAGTATACTGCCTACTACTGTTGATACCAGAAACGGTATTATATAAATAAACATTCCCTCAGGCTGTAAGCCCATCATAAGCTTTGCTACAGGATAGGCTGCTATTCCGCCTAATATTCCCGTTCCAAAAGCCTCCGAAATACAGGTGATGCTTATTTTTTTCGTAAGCTTATAAGCGATCCCGCAGCAAAGTGCCCCGATCATGCTTCCCGGAAATGCCATAAGGCTTCCAATTCCCAAAAGGTTTCTCAAAAGGCTAGCGCAAAATGCGATTCCAACCGAATACCATGGTCCAAGTATTACAGCTGACAATATATTTATCATATGCTGCACCGGTGCACACTTACTTCCTGCTATAGGTATACTGATAAGACTTCCAAGTACTGCCAGTGCTATAAATACTCCGGCAAATGCTATTTTCTTTGTCATATTATTATTTATTGCCATATTTTATAATTTGCCCCCTCTTCAAGCATTTCCTTGTTCATATTGTAAACAGCATCTATGATCCTGTTTCTGTATGCAGCATTGCCATCACCTTCCTGCATATAACTCCAGCCTTTTTCTCCTGCAAGACCTATTAAAGCTACTGCAGCAAGTGATGCATCAAGCTTATTTTCGAGATTTGCTGAAATATATGCACAAGTAAGCCCTGAAAGCTGACAACCTATACCTGTTATACTGCGCATTTCCCTTCTTCCGTTATATACGGTATATGCAATATCTCCATCTGTAACTATATCTATATTTCCGGTAACAATCGAAATACATCTGTGATTCAGCGAAAAATCCCTTATAAAATCAACCGCATCCTCAATATTTTCCTCTGTGACTTCATCCAGTGTATTTGCATCAACACCACTTTGTGAAATACTTCCTAGTGCCAATGCCTTTATTTCCGATATGTTTCCTCTCACAACATCGACTTCAATATTTTCAAGGATCAATCTTGCAGCTTCTGTTCTGTTAAGACTTGAACCTGCACCTACAGGATCTAAGACAACAGGTTTTCCAAGCTCATTTGCCTTTCTTCCTGCCAGCATTATTGCTTCTTTTTTTTGCTCATTCAGCGTACCTATATTTATATTCAGTCCCTTACATATAGCTGTTATATCTTCAACTTCCTTAGGAGAATCTGCCATAATAGGACTTGCACCACAGGCCAAAAGTACATTTGCAACATCATTGGCAGTTACATAATTTGTTATATTATGTACAAGAGGCTTGACCCTCCTAACTCTTTCAAGACATTCGCCTATCATGCTTCTTCTCCTTTGGTTTTCTTGTGGTGCACTAAAAGTCCATTCACTCTTACTTCGTCTGTAAGCGGTATCACAAGATATTCCTGTCCTTCTATTATCATTGTATCTATAAGATCCATTCTGTCTGAATT
>CAVAJR010000066.1:0-2786 GCA_963589005.1 Bacteroidaceae bacterium
GAAGAGATCATAAATGGAGATTCTGATTTAATATTTGACAATGCCTGATCAGGATCATGTGAATCAACAGTGCCGTTGATAACGCCGAAATTGGCAACACCATTTAACATATCAACTATAGATGTTGTTATGTCTGTAGTTGTAATTTCAACTGTAATGCCAACTTCAGCCAGCTGTGCCTGAATGATTTCCATAGCCTTAGCATCGCCTGATGCAGAAGCTACAGAACACTGGCAGGTAAATCCATCAGGATATCCTGCTTCAGCAAGCAGCTGCTTTGCAAGTTCAGGATCATATTCATAAGCCGGCTCTTCTACATAATATTTGCAATCTGACGGAAGAACAGAAGTTGTATATTCTGCCGTATTGCCATATGCTGCATAAACTGTACCTTCAATATCAATCGCATGAGCAACAGCAAGTCTTACTTGCGGATTAGCAAATGGTTCATATGTATCCAACATCTCAAGTCTTGTAATCTTCTCTCCAGGGATTGAATACAAAACTGCGCCTGATACCTCACTGTTGTTGATTCGGTCAACATCTGCACTTGCAAGATCCATGATAGCATCAATGCCGCCTGTTTCGAACTCGATCATTCGTGTTGTTGATTCAGGTATGAATCGAACAATCAAAGTGTCATAAGCAACATCTACGGAATCATCCCAATAATCCGGTGCCTTTGTAGCAACTGCTCTGTCACCGCTGGTCCAGCTGTCAAATACAAACGCACCCGTACCCATTGGTCTTTGTGCCAGTCCCTCTTCTCCTTCAGCTTCAAAATATGCTCTGCTCATAATGCCTGCTGACGGATGAGCAAGGAAGCCGAGGATTGCAGGGAACGGAGTGAGAAGGTTAACCTCCAGCGTTGTATCATCAACGATCTTGCAGTTTTCAAAATCAATTGCTGCATAGTTAGTTGCATAACGAGATGAAGCTGCCAGTCTCTCAAGCGTAAACAGGACATCATCCGCTGTCAGATCTGAACCATCATGGAATTTGATACCTGATTTCAGCTTAATCACAAGCTGTGTATCTGTGGTAAATTCAACACTTTCAGCAAGAACATTTACATATTCTCCGGTTTCGTTATCATATTTGATCAGGTTATCATAAATTGCTGATGTAAATATCCAGCCTGTATACAATTGTGCATTTGCTGGTTCCAGTGTGGAAGGTTCCTCTGACCCACCAATTACAAATGTTCCGGCATCTGTCTTGCGCGCTACTGTCTCTGAAGCAAATGCTACAGAAGAAAACAGCATAGCAGACATAGCGATTGCGCTGATAATTGCTAATAGTTTTCTCATTTTTCTAATTCCTTTCAATATTGTTTACGTTTAAAAGTTGCTGCTTTCTATATCGCTGTATAGATTATGAAGCCTTTCCATTGCCTGTATCAGCAGTTCCCGGCTGCAGGCGATATTCATTCGGATAAATCCTGCTCCTAAGGCTCCGTACCGAGCTCCATCATCTACCAGAATATGAGCATTTTGTTTTATAACCTCTGCCATATTCAGATCAGGTCTGTTCAATCCCCTGCAGTCTATCCACATTAGGAAGGTTGCCTGATGTTGACATTTCAGCTTTGGCATATACTTCTCTATATATGCAAGAACTATGCGAACATTTTCTTCCATATATTTCTTTACTGCATCCACCCATTGACTGCCATGTGTATACGCGGCTTGTATACCTTCCGCCGTCAATGCATTTATCTCTGTTTGAAAGTAGCTTTCCAGCAATTGAATCGCCTGTTTGCGCAGGTTTTCATCAGGAATTAACAATGCCGCCCCTCCCAGACCTGCGATATTGAAGGTCTTGGCTGCAGAAGTAAAAACGATTACTTGGTCTTGTGCCTTTTCGAAGGAAGCAAGGCTGTAGTACCTGTGTTCGAACATCGTCATATCTCCATGTACTTCATCACTGAACAGTTTCACTGAATATCTTCCGCATGACTCTGCTATTCTATGAAGTTCATCCTCTGTCCAGGCTCTGGCCAACGGATTATGCGGATTGCAGAATATTACCGCCTTAGACTGTGCTATCAGTCCTTCTGCCCTTGTCCAGTCAATATCTTCACATCCGTATAAGGGATACTCCAATAGCTGCGCCCCGGCTGTCTTGATAATCTCATAGAACTGTGGGTATATAGGCGTAAACATCATTATCTTGTCTCCGGGTTTTATGAATCGACACACAAGCAGTTGCATAGAGCCAAGTACATTCTGGCACGGAACAATCATGTCATCACGCAGATTTGTTCCGTATCTCCTTGTATACCAACAATTGATAGCATGTCGATACTCCGGAGGCTGAAAAGTGTATCCGATAATCGGATGCTCCAAACGTTTCTGAATTGCTGTTATGATCTCAGGTGCAATGGTGTAATCCATATCAGCGATCCACATAGGAATATCATCGGATGTTCCGTCAACCATCTGCATCAGATCCCATTTCCAACATTTCGTTCCTTTTCTATTAGCAGTTTTAATAATCACTCACCTCTGATCAGATATTTATCATTTCATTCACGACTAATGAATTTCACACGTATTTATGTGTTTTTTCTTTGAACTATCTGGATTATATCATTCAATAAATATCTGTAAATTTCCGTTTTTTGATGCTTCTATAAGAACAGCTTATACTCAATTGCATTCTGTACAGAACGGTGATATTCTTATTATGCATTTTCCATATTTATCATCATCGGAGACTACCTATGACATTAAAAAATTTTCAGATATTTATAGAGGTTTGTAATCAAGGCACTATGTCTGCAG
>CAVAJR010000067.1:0-2664 GCA_963589005.1 Bacteroidaceae bacterium
AAGCTGCATTCTGCGTCGCCTGACGGACATCGATGCGTTTCAGAGCGGACATTAAGCAGAGCAAAACGGACACTCTGAAACGTAATAATTATTGGTTACATTAATCAGCTTTTGGGCTGAATCATAACGGTGTAATGTTTCGTGGCTCTCTTCATGATTGCGTTAGATGATACTTCATCATTAAGAATCATTGAAGGCCAGCTTTTTGGCTCACGCTGTGAGCATACAATGGTACTTTTCGACAACTCGCTACGTTTCTCCATTACCTCGAACAGAACCTTTAGCTCACGTTCATCAGTTATGGTATGCAGCAGGAAATCATCAAGCACTAATAAATCTACGCCTATACAATAGCGTATACGCTTTTGATAGGCTTGATAATCCTTTAGCTTAAGAGCTACCATTTCCTCCAGGAAGTCTTCGCAATGATGGTAGCATACCCTGTAATGAAGGCAGGCTTGTATTGCGAGAGCCTTGGCAAGATAAGACTTGCCACTGTCGGATGGTCCAAGTATGCATACATTCAGTCCGTCTTTTATAAAGTTGAGCGTAGTAAGCGTATCTGTGATTCCGGCAGGAAGATAGCTCCTCTCTGCAGAATCACGGCATAACTCTATCTCGGCAGGAATTCCGATTAGGTGTGCACGCTTTAAGCGATTTTTGTACCTCAGACTTGTTTTAGCCTCGTATTCCGGCTCTATCAGTCTTTGCAACAGGCTTATACGGTCAAGTTCATTAAACTCCGGAGAGTGATATAGCATTTCAAGAGATGACGACATACCAAACAGCTTAAGCTCATTAAGGTCATCTATCATAGCTTCAACAGCATCAGGCATCTTCTTCACCAGTAGCCTCCTTTTCGCTTACAACGGCAAGCTTACTGCTCTTTGAAAGAAGACGTTCAATGTCTCCGGCGTGCGGATCCATGATGAATGCTCCCTTGTTGCGTTCATCGTTAATCTTTGTGTTATAGCCACTGCTTCCGATTTCTTCAGCAACTGAAGCTATGGAGTTTTTGATGAATGTATAAGATATATGATTCGTCTCAACAGCTATCTTACAACAATCCTCAAGTGTAAGCTTACTGTACTTCTTGGTAAAGTTCAGTATACCGAGGCACAGGCGATACGTCTGTACTTCAAGCTCACGACTTTTTAGTACATGCTGGATAACCTTTACTGTATTGGGACCAACTGTCATTGCTTTCCTTGTGAAATAGGCTGCACTCCACTCAGACATCTCACGGTATGAATCCGGAAGATCCTTTGGGTCTGTCATCCACTCTCCACGATGAGAAGCTCTGGCCCAGCTCTTTATAAGCTCACCTTGCATGGAATAGATATTTACGGTATCAGAGGTTGCACCTATGGTAACTTTCTTGTGCAGAAATGCTTTATCCACGCTATAATAAGCATTGTCAAAGCGCACATGGAAATCGCCTGACACCTTTGCCGTTTTTCTCTCCATGTACTGGTAATGCGTGGAAGGGAGCGGCAATAATTCTTTGCGCTCCTCTATCCACAAGTCGTAACGGCTGTAGTCCTTCTTCTTGAAGTTTTCATGGTTCAATGCATCAAGCTTATTCCAGAGGTCTTCATTGAAGCGCTCTAAGCTGAAATAAGTATTTTCTTCGAGGTCGTGAAATAATCCCTTTTCAAGGATGCCGACTGAGTTTTCAACAGAGCTCTTGTATTTCGGCTTTCTGACCTTAGCCGGAATAATGGCAGTGTGGTTATGGTCTGCCCATGCAGCGTAGTCGCTGTTAAGGTCAGGCTCAATCCAGTCATTATTAGCAATAACAGCTTGCTTGCAGTTATCGCACACAACAATGGCAGGAACTCCGCCATAAAAGTCAAGAGCATGATTATTAACCGCAATCCACTGTGGCTCACATGTAGAAACCATACCCTCGGCGTAAATCATCTGTGAGTATGGAAGCACCGCAACAAACACAACAATAGTTGTTGTTTCTCCTGTGAGTTTATCCACAAGATCAAAGGTATGACCTGCGAAATCAACCTCCATCTTCTGGCCTATAACAGCTTGGATATGGATAGTCTCATAGTTTTCCTCACACCAGGCATTGTAGAGCTCACAGAATTGTCTGTACTGGTAATGCTTTCTGCCATCAGCATCGCATGCTTTGGCATAGCGGTTCCACTGATAGACCAGAGTCATGTTTTTACGCTCAGTCATCTGACGGAACACCTGTTCAAAGTCAGGCTGCTCATAGCTTTCATTACGGGTATTGCTGCCCGGAGCATGACCATAGACCAACTCATAGATGCCATAGTTGGTTATACCTTCAGGAAGCGGGTAAGATAACTTATCACACTTTTCGAAGGCGCTTAGGAAGTCATAAATGCCCGACTTTCCGGCCTGAATCTGATTGGCTATTTCACGACCACTCATTCCCAAAAGGTAACGTTTAGTGATGATGTCTTTGTAATCTAACATACATCGTCCTCCTAATGATTATTCGCCATCATTAAATGGCGTTACATCATTATAGGAGATGAATGCATTATATATAAATCAGAGAAGTCCGCTCGCTTCGCATCGCGTCCGATTTGCTCCGCAAATCCGTCCGTTAGACTTCGCTATATGCAATAATCAGAAGAAAAGGTCGGATAAGACCTATCCAAGTAAAAAAAGAGCCTTATG
>CAVAJR010000068.1:0-2635 GCA_963589005.1 Bacteroidaceae bacterium
AGAATGACAGCCTTATAAACAGGATGTATGGTTATAAGCAGGCAATAGATGAAGTGACTTTAAGAGATAACCTGACTCTGCTGCCGGCAGATAAAACGTTAAATGTTGCAGTAAAGGCCTACGGAAATGATATAAATGATGCGGAATATCAGGTGACATCTCTGAAGGACGGAAGCTTAGTTGAAAACGGCAAGATAAAAACCTTTGAGACAGACGGTGAATATTTAACGGCTTCATTTTCGTTAAGTGCCGAATATGAGATGAAGCAGGAATATATGCTTAGATTTACTGTAAGCATAGGAGGCTCTGATACATATTACTATACAAGGATAGTGCAAAGAAACGGACAGAACCTTGATGGCTATATTGCATATGCACAGTCATTTTATCGAAATTGTCTGGATAAAAACCTGACAGATGATATGCAAAATCAGCTTGAGACAGAAAGTTCCAATGTAAACAGCAGTCTGCACAGCGTTACTCTTAAATCAGACAAGGAGCAGCTTAGGTGGGGAAATCTTACAACAACGCTTGTAAAGGAGGCTGTGCCTACTATACTTGAGATAAATGAGTCAACGGTAAGCTTGAGCCAGGAATATATAATATCATCCACAGACGACAATGAAAAAGAAGAGAAATATATCGTTAAAGAATTTTATAGGATGAGAACAAATCAGGACAGCATTGTTCTGCTTGATTATGAAAGGACAGCAACTCAGATTTTTGATGGTCAGCTTTCGGTTTTGGATTCTGAAAGCCTTAATCTTGGAATTACAGGAAAGGATGTCAATTATACCGCAAATGATAATGCAGATATAGCGGTTTTTGCCCATGTATGTGAGCTTTGGCAATATAATAGGTCAGCAAATAAGGTGACGAAGCTTTTCGGAGCTAAAACCAATGATCTTACAGATGACAGGATATTTGCCGATGAATACAATATTTCAATCGCGTCCGTTTCAAATGAAGGAAATACAACATTCATTGTCTACGGATATCAGGCTTTAGGCAGTCGCGAGGGTACAGTCGGGGTAAGCATTTATCAATATGATAACGAAACAAATACGATAAATGAGCTTTTATTTGTGCCTATAAAAGATTCATATGAATTAGCTGAGCAGGGGCTGTCAAGGCTGGCATATGTAAATACAAAAGATCAATGTTTCCTGTACTATGATGATACGGTTTATATGATACAGATCGATGATGGCACAGTGACAGCGCTTCAAAGTGAGCTTAGCTGGCCGGAGGTATCCACGTCTGCATCACAGATGAGAGTAGCATGGAATACTACGGATTCAGAGCTTCCAAAGCAGATCTGTGAGCTTAACCTTGAGACCGGAGAAACTACCAATATAGATTCGCCTGACGGTGACAGCATAAAGGTTCTGGGCTACGCGGGAGAGGATATAATCTATGGTCTCGCACATGATTCGGACTGTTATACAGAAGGAAACGGCAATGTGAAATTTCCTATGTATAGAGTATGTATAAGAAATCAGCAGGGAGAGCTTTTAAAGGATTACAGCATAGACGGCATTTATGTTATGGGCATAAAGCAGGATGATGATCTGATAATACTTGAAAGAGCAGAAAATCAGGGAGGAGTCTGGACATCCATATCTGAGGATAGATTTATCCATTATATGCCGGATACCGAAAATACAGTAGATATCAAACTTACTGTTGATAACAGAAAGGGAACGGAGGTTAAGCTGACATTTTCAACAACAGGCGAGATTTCAAACCTGTTGACAATGGATGCAAGATATTCTGATTCTGATAATACAAAAAGTCTTGAAATAGAAGAATTGAAATACTCGGATGACAATTATTATGTATATTCAAAAGGACATTTGAATACAATATACAAGAGTATCAACAGTGCAATTATTGCAGCTGATCATACGAAGGGAGTCGTTCTTGATTCAAGTCAGCAGTATGTATGGGAGAGAGGAAATGTCCAAACAAGCATCAAGCTGGATCCGTCTTCGGTTCCACAGGGAATACTAAGTGCCAATACGGATGATTCCTCGGTAGCGGATGCCGTAGGAGACGGCTACGAGGTGTGGAATCTCAGCGGCTGCTCGCTTGATTCAATCTGCTATCAAATAAGTAATGGATATGCTGTTGTAGGAAAATGGTCAGACGGCAGCAGCAGGATCATACTCGGATATGATCAGTACAATGTATGGTTCTATGATGCTTCAAGCGGAGGCTTGTATGCTGTAGCTACAGAGGATGCACAGCCTCAATTTGAAGCGTCAGGAAATATTTTTATCAGCTATCATATATGATAAACGGGGGCAATAATGGAAAAGTTAGTAACAGTAAAGGAACTCTATAAGGAACAGGAAAAATATATCGATAAAGCGATATCGGTAGGCGGATGGGTGAGAAGTGTCAGAGATTTAAAGACATTTGGATTTGTAGTCTTAAATGACGGCACAAGCTTCAATGCACTTCAGGTTGTATATTCCGATAAGATAAGCAATTTTAAAGAGATATCTTCACTTAATGTCGGTGCTGCGATAATAGTAAAGGGCACTTTAGTAGCAACACCTGATGCAAAGCAGCCATTTGAAATACAGGCAGACGATATAGCAATAGAGGGTGAGACAACACCTGATTATCC
>CAVAJR010000069.1:0-2625 GCA_963589005.1 Bacteroidaceae bacterium
TCTTTGTTCATATCATTCCAGCTTATAAGCGCACCTGATCTATGCCATCTTCCAAGAAAAATATTCTCTGCAATTGAAAGATCAAGATGCATGCTTATTTCCTGGTAAATCATTGCAACTCCTACACTTTCGGACTGCGCAGCATTCATAAAATGCATTTTCTTGCCATCAACATATATCTCACCGATATATGATGTTGCAGGATAGGAGCCGCTCAGTACCTTCATGAGTGTTGATTTGCCTGCTCCATTTTCTCCGACCAGTGCCAATATTTCTCCTGAATATGCTTCGAACGTAACATTATCCAAAGCCTTTACACCCGGGAAGGTCTTTGTAATCGAACGCATTTCAAGGATTTTTTTATCTCCCATGCATGATTACCCCCTTGCTAAGCGTTTATGTCTGACTACATCTATTCCGACTGCTACAATAATGATAATTCCTACAACTATCTTCTGATAATATGTATCGATATGAAGAAGTGTTGTTGTTACAGTAAGCGTTTCCATTATTCCAACTCCGATAAGAGTTCCTACAGTAGATGAATTTCCTCCTGAAAGAGACGTTCCTCCGATAACAACAGAAGCAATATATGTCATTTCAATTCCCGTTCCTGCTGCTGCCTGCGCTGAAGAAAGTCTCGCTGCAGTAAGTACACCGACAAGAGCAGCTGTCGCACCGGCAACTATAAATGCAATTATCTGGATCCTTGTTGAATTAATTCCGCAAAGTCTCGCTGTCTCTTTATTTCCACCTACTGCCAAAAGCTTTCGTCCAAATGTAGTATATTTATAAATTACAAATGCCAGCACGAAGAGGATCGCCGCAAAGAAAACCGGAACCGGAATGCCGGCTGCGCTTCCTCCTCCGATAAAATTAAAGCTGTCCGGAAATCCCGTTACAGGTTTACCCTGTGTTATAACATTTGTTATTCCCTTTATAATATATTGTGTGCCAAGCGTTGTAATGAGCGGCGGTATGTCAAGCTTTGTGATAATCAGCCCATTTACAAGACCTATTATGCCTCCGACGATTACTCCAATGATAAGAGCTACAGGCCAAGGCATTCCGCCTACTATCATCATGCCTGTCAATATTCCTGCAAATCCGTATGTCGATCCAACAGAAAGGTCAAATACGCCGGTAGATATAACAAACATCATTCCTATTGAGCCAACAAATGTTATTGATACAGCTCTCAGAAGAGAAGTTATATTGGCACTTGTCATAAAATTACTGTTTCCTATAGTTGTTATTGCTATAATTGCGATAAGTGCTATAAGTATTGCAACCTCATTAACCGAAAAAATCTTTTTTATGATATTAGGCTTTGCAGCTTTTTCCTTCAAAATATCATCTCCCTTCAAATTCACCCCAAAAGATTTACGATCATTTACTCTGATTTGCTTACTGTTTTATTATTTACCAGATCCTCGACAGTCATATCTGATTTGTAATCGTCTAAATTATCTTTAGTCACAACCACAACGCCCGTGTCTATAACATCCTCATCGAGTTTTTTGTTTTCGATAATTCCTTCCTTTGCCATGTAGCAGTACATAACGCCGTCCCAGCCCATTGCAAATGTATTTTGAACTACTGTTCCATATATTTGACCTGAATTGATCAAATTAATCGTATCTTCCTGGTCATCCCATCCGATAATAGTTATCTTATCTGATATACCCTGTTCTTCAGCCGCTGTAGCAAGAGCAATTCCATCATCACCTGAAAGTCCTACCGCACAATCTATATCAGGATAAGCAAGAAACATCGCACTTGCCTTTGAAACACCGGTTGTACGGTCATTCTGCGACTCTTCAATATCTACAACTTCAATATCAGAATCCTTGATAGCTGCTTCAAAGCCTTCCCGTCTCTGGATCTGATTATCAGAATCAACGACTCCTACCATAATCCCACATGTTCCTTTTCCGCCCATTGCCTCTTTTAAGGCTTCCCCTGCCTTATAGCCGGCGTCATAATTTGATGTTCCGCAATAAGCTATCCTGTCGGTATCAGGTGCATCCGAATCGATAAGCACTGTTGGTATTCCCTCTGACATGCTTTTATTGATAACGCTTGCAAATGTATCCGGAGCAAGTGCCGATGTAAATATTCCATCTGCCTTATCAGCTATAGCTGTTTCAAAATACTTGATCTGTTCATCATAGTTGACTGTTGTAGGACCTACACGTACAACCTGTACACCATAAGCTTCCGCAGCTGCCTCGCAGCCCTGCCATACATCATCCCAATACGGATATCCTACATATGGGTCAACAAGATAAAATTTATATTTTGAATCCGATGTTTCTCCATTTGCAGATGCTTCACTTGTACCGGATGATGATGCCTGACTGCCTGAAGCTTCCGATCCGCCTCCACAGGCAACAAGCGACATTGTCATAATTCCTGTTATTGCAGCTGCTGCTAATCTGGTTCTAAGATTTTTTTTAATCATAAATTTTCTCCTTTTCATCGTTGACATTAATTTCGTTTTCTTCCTGAGATGCTTGTATATATTCACTGTAAGTGATTTGTATCTTCGCATTTATTTGTCTGTTTTTACATTTACTTTCTTGATTGCATTATGCATTTTGCAATATATATATATATATATTG
>CAVAJR010000070.1:0-2573 GCA_963589005.1 Bacteroidaceae bacterium
GTGCCTGTCTCTGACCACCCGAAAGAAGACCTACCGGACTGCTCATGCGATCTTCAAGTCCCATATCAAGAAGTGAAAGCTGTTCCCTAAATGCTGCCCTCTCCTTTGATGTAACACGGCTGAACATCTTTCTGTGCTTGCTTGACCGCAGATATGCGAGAGCCAGATTTTCTTCTATAGTCATATTTGGCGCAGTACCTTTCATAGGATCCTGAAAAAGGTGTCCGATATATTTACTGCGCTTGTAGCCTTCCGTAAATGTAATGTCCTCTCCGTCAAGATATATATCTCCGTAATCCACAAAAAACACTCCGCATATTGCATTAAACAGTGTAGACTTACCTGCTCCGTTGGAACCTATGATCGTTACGAAATCACCATTATCTACATGCAGACTCAGGTCTCTAAGCGCCGGCTTTTCATTAGTCGTTCCTTTGTTAAATGTCTTGCTTATATTCTTGATATCTAACATTATCTTTCCTCCCTGGACGCTCTTCTTCTGGCCATTGCCTGTACCTTTGTACGTCTGAACTGTGCATGGCGTTTAATCGCAGGCATAGATATAGCAATTGCTACGATAACAGCCGATACAAGCTTAAGTGCACTTGCCGGCAAATTCATTCTAAGAGCAATAGCCACGATAACCCTGTATAAACATGAGCCGAATACAACGCCAAAGGCTCTTACACGGATCGATCTTTTTCCGAAAATAGTTTCACCGATGATGAGCGATGCCAAAGCTACGGTTACCATACCTGTACCCATGTTTATATCACAGGATTTCTGATATTCCCCGATAAGACATCCCGCAAGTGCAGTTAAAGCGCCACCGATACAAAGTCCGATCGTAGTCATTTTGGCAGGATTAATGGATGATGACTTTACCATGTCCTGATTGTCACCTGTGGCTCTTATCGATAATCCAAGTCTTGTTCCTAAGAACCACAGCATCAGAACAACGACAATTGCCGCAAATATGATAGCAAGGACAAATTTGTATTCTCCCTTGAGAGGTGTATTTTCAAGAAGATCGCTCATTCTTGAGAATAATGTATCTGTATCGTTCAGGTTTATGACTGATTTACCCATGATCGCAAGATTGATCGTATACAGACCGGTATTCACGATAATTCCGGCAAGCATGCTCTCAACATTCATATAGGTCTGTAAAAATGCATTGATAAGCCCGGATAAGATGCCCACGCCCATCGCTGCAAAGATTGCGAGTATCGGATGACCTGCTATTGCCACAACTGCTCCTGTGGCACAGCCCAGAGTATAGCAGCCGTCAGTAGACAGATCACATACATTCAGCATCGAATATGTAAGGAAAAGCGCAAGCGCTATGAGCGAATAAATAAGTCCAAGCTCAAGCGCACCCTCGATTATGGACCAAGTGATAAAATTTGACATTGATTTTCCTACCTTGATTTTACTATCCAAAAGGGACTGTCACATTATGCATTTAATGCGACAGTCCACTGTTATCTTGAACATATGTAACTATACCATATAAGGCACTATTATTCAAAGTTCTCCTGTGTAGTAAGTTCTACAAATCCTGAGCAAAGCGGCTCGAACTCAGATTTAATGGTCTCAAGGTCATATCCGAGAGCCTCAAGAGTCTCTGTATTTACCGAAACGATACCATTGTCAAATGTCTGAACCGGAGTTTTTGCTACATCAGCTCCGTTAACAAGTACATCAACGATCATATCTCCTGTCATTACTCCGAGATTTGCATAATCAACACCATATCCTGCAAATGCACCATTTAAAGCAAATGAATCTGCTCCGCAATACTGTGGGATGCCTGCTTTTATAAATGTTTCATAGATAGAAAGCTCTGCAGTCATGATAGTATTGTCTGTAGGTGTAAATACTGCATCTACACCCTCAGCTACCAATGAGTCAGCTGCAAGTGAAACATCGTCTGTTGTGCTTCCTGTCTTCTCTATATATTCAACGCTGTTCTCATCGCACCATGCTTTAGCCTCTTCAATAGCTGCCTCAGATGAATCCTGAGCTGTATCATATAAAAGACCGATCTTTGCTACATCAGGATTCTGAGCCTTGATAAGATTCATAATAGCTGATGTATCAAGTGCATCAGATGTACCTGTAAGATTTCCTCCCGGTGCATCCATAGACTCTACAAGTCCTGCTCCTACAGGATCAGTAACAGCTGAGAAAATAACCGGGATCTGATTTTCCTCGGTTGCTGTCTGCATTGTTATTGCTACCGGTGTAGCGATAGCTACGATAACATCTACGTCATCCGCTACAAGATCTGTTGCTATCTGATTGAGGACAGTTGAATCTGCCTGGGCATTTGAATAATATGGCTCATAGTCAAATTTTACACCTAATTCCTCACCCTTTTTGTCAAGCTCTGCTTCAATATTTGATACGATCTGATTAAGAGATGCATCGTCTACATAATTAACAATTCCAACCTTGTAGGTTGTACCCTCTGCTGTTTCATTGGATACTTCTGATGATGCACTTGATGATGAGGATGCATCCGATGATGAAGATGAACCGCATGCTGCAAGTGATAATGCCATTGCTCC
>CAVAJR010000071.1:0-1082 GCA_963589005.1 Bacteroidaceae bacterium
AAGATAAATACGAACAGACAGGCCTTATTTCATCGGATATGCTCAGTGAAGCACAGGTTGATTACTATCTGCAGTGCGCAGATGAACTTGATATTACAGTTGAACTGGTAAAAAAAGAGTTATAGCTGGGGGAGTGACAGCATATATGACCCCGCTGTCATCTGAAGGAGAAAAACGATGGAAAAGTTAGAAGCAAGACATGGTGTGAAGGATGTCGTGCAGAGCAATGTGGGAGTAATGTCCGTCGTAGGGATGTTCTACGCTATATGCTGTGCCGGAGCCTTCGGAATTGAAGAAATGATTCCTGAATGCGGGCCGGGACTTACAATCGTACTGCTGCTGGTGCTTCCGATAGTATGGGCAGTGCCGTATTCGCTGATTTGTGCGGAAATGGGTTCGGCAAGACCCGTTGAAGGCGGCAACCTGATGTGGGTCAAAGAGGCTCTGGGCGAATTCTGGTTTGCCATTATGGTATTCTGCAATGTAATATGGTCGCTTGTATGCAACACCGTCTATGTTGTTCTGGCAATCGGCTATCTGGGCAAAATTGTCCCGCTGTCAGATACCATGAGTTTCGTACTCAAGGTTGTGATGGTGCTGATATTCTTCACCATTAACGTACTTGGTGTCAAGGATGTAAGTGTTGTAAGCACAATACTTTCAATACTGATTGTTATTGCATTCGCAGCAGTTACAGTGGTGGGATTCATGAATATGAATCAGAGCCCTGTGCAGCCGTTCTTCTCTGATGAATATGACAATGCATTCGGTCATATCGGCGCAGGTCTGGCAATCGCAATCTGGATGTATTCAGGGTTTGACGAGCTGTCGGTAATTGCAGGAGAGATTAAAGGCGCACACAAGATTATTCCTAAAGCGCTGATGATAGTTGTTCCGCTGATTGCGCTGACATACATTCTGCCGACAATAGCAGGACTTGGTTCTGTAGGCGAATGGGCAGACTGGACAACCGAGCCTGACGGCATCGGATATTCAGCGGTTCTTGTACAGTTTGTAGGACCTGCAGCAGGCATAGGCTTTATGATTATTGCAATTATAGGGCAGGCTTCCATATTTAACGT
>CAVAJR010000071.1:1092-2573 GCA_963589005.1 Bacteroidaceae bacterium
ACAACGGGATCAAGATGTGTTCTTATGCTGGCTGACGAACACTTCGGACCGAAATTTGTCGCCAGCCTGACCAAAAAGAGAGGTGTTCCTTACGTAGGCCTTATATTTGTAGCCGTAGTGACTTTGGCGCTGATACCGTTCAGTTTTACATTCCTTGTTGTAGTTGATGTATTCTTTATGGTAATGGTTGTGACCCTGACGGTAATTGCCTGCATGAAGCTCAAGAGAACAATTCCGGCAGAAGAAATTCCGTTTAAGTTCCCGGGCGGCAAGGGACTGCACACCGTATGCAGCATTCTTGTACTGGGTATATGCATACTGTCAACACTTGTTAACGGTATGGATTACTTCCTTGGAGGCATGATCTGGGTGCTGTTTGTTCCGGTAATATATGTGCTGGCCAAATGGAAATTCAAGGGTTCGGCGATAGATGACCCTGAGATGTATCCGATAAATCCTAAGACACATCTGGGTTTCGGAGATGTAAAGAGGCTGGGAGGTCTGTATCTGGGAATCGGAGTCTTTGCAATCTTTGCCAAGGTATTTATCAACTGGTATGAAGGCTCATGGGCTGAAGAATATTATCTGGATACATACGGCAGCGGACTGTTCTCGGATTTCGCAATGATGCAGAGCGTGACTATGATTATAGGTGTCATATGTATAGCCCTGGGAATAATTTTATATCTGGTGGGACGCAGGACCAACTGACCGGCAGGAAACAAATTTAGTATTACATAAACCAAAATCGCATAAATAACAGATAATCGCCAAAGCCTTTGGAGCCGAGGCGATTATTTTATCGTTATCAGCACAGATTCTGTTTTGCGGCCTGTGCAGATATGCCGGCAAGATAGTATTTAAGTTTATACTGCTGCAGTATCAAAGGTGTGTTTGTGCGGCAGGAAGCTCTGATATTTGAGGACTGCAACAAAAACAGCAAATATGTATTATATTTCAACCAAAATATATGTTGCCTATAGCCTGAAAACTTGCTAAAATTAGAGAATAAGCTGGGGAAAGACTCGAGGTTTCCCTATTTTAGAACATTACGGAGGCAAAACGTATGAAACAATTTATGAAAATGACATTGAAAATCAATGGCGCTGACCGTACATTCATCTGCGATCCTTCAAAGGATACGCTGGCTACAGTACTCAGAAGACTTGGTCTTACAGGTACAAAAGTAGGCTGCGGCACAGGTGTATGCGGTGCATGTTCAGTTATTCTGGACGGCAAAGTAATTCGTTCCTGCACCAGAAAAATCTCAAAGGTTACTGAGTACAGCGAAGTTATTACTATCGAAGGTATCGGTACAGTGCTTCACCCTCATCCTCTGCAGGATGCATGGGTTCACCTCGGTGCAGTACAGTGCGGTTTCTGCGTACCGGGATTTATAGTTTCAGCATATCAGCTTCTTCAGGAGAATCCGGATCCTACAAGAGAAGATATCAGAGACTGGTTCCAGAAACACAGAAACG
>CAVAJR010000072.1:0-2521 GCA_963589005.1 Bacteroidaceae bacterium
TAAGGAATTGTCAGCATAATGTCGCAAACCATTTTGCGAAACTTTGTAGAACCATAGCGCAGGGGCGGGAGGAAATCCGGCTCTTGTCCTGAAAAATAGATATCTAGCCATCTGTTCGCCTCTTTCAGCAGCGGATGCTCCTTTGTTTCTATTTCGTCTGGCAGAATATTGCCAAAATACTTCTGCCCATCGAACCACAGCCCTATGATTGCCTTCTCATCACAGGCAATCGTAATTGTTCCCAGCGGTGAGGGATACTTATTTGTGTAAATCATGGTGTTCACTTTCCTCCTCCAGAATATTATCCATTTACACCCTGGTACAGAATCATAAACTGCCTCCTCTTCTTTTTATGATTACTAGGCATTTGCAAAACGCCAGAAGCCGCGTAATTACGGCATTCTTTTGATTGCAAAATAGAACAACTCCTCACCGATTCATGGTAAAATTGAGTTGCCAGAAACAATCACTTTGTATCTCTTATCTGCCATACACTATACCTCTGCAATCACGTCATCAAGGTATGCATCCAGCTCATCAAGAGTACATCCGTTTCTTCCTGCCATTCTGTCTTCTTCAGCAGCAAGCAGTTCTTCCCTTAATTTCAACATTTTTTCCCGCCGGTTATAAGTTTCAATATCCATAACCACCAAATCTCCTACACCATTCTTGGTTAGGAATATCGGCTCTGCCGTTTTACGGCACATATCTGCAATCTCATTGTAATCCTGGCGGATTACTGCGGACGGACGAATATTCATAATGATACCTCCTTGAAGTGGTAGCGTGGTTTTCCTACGCTCTTCCTTCCATATTCAATCGCCTTCATAGGACAATAGCAGATGCAGGCCATGCAATGCGTACACTTCTTGCCCCACACAGGTTTTCCATTCTGAATTTGAATATTGTTCATCGGACATTTTAAAGCACATTGTCCGCATCCAACACAGGCTTCACTTGTATAAAACGAGTCTGCCTTGACTATAAGATGATAAAAAATCGGATTCACAAGGTTACTCATGATGCGATCATGCAAATTATTTCGAGGTGCAGGAAACTCTTGTCGTTCCTTAACTCTTGCAATAGCAGCTTCAATGTCCGGATTTGCTTTCTCTACAATTTTCACAGCCTCGTCTGCCTCCGGTGCACCAAACATAGCAATATAGTTCTCCGGCATAACGACTTGTGCCGTTCCCATATAGGTCAGGCTCAACTGTGCTGCAAGTTGCCTATTGTATTTTGCGGCATTTCCAATCTCGCTGCCGCAATCCATAACAAACCAAATACGTTCGGCAGATGTCAGTTCCGTTTTAGTAAGCCATTCTGATACAACCCGTGGAATACGCCATGCATATGTCGGAACTACAATGATCACATCTGGTCCCGTCTGTATCGATGAATTATTCTGTGCTTTAATTTTTGCATTAAGATCTATTACCGTATCCTGCAATGCTTCACCGAATCGTCTTGCTATATATCGGCTATTTCCTGTTCCTGAAAAGCAGAAAATCATATGCGGCTGCACCTCCGTTCTTCTTATCCCGTATAAGCATCCACAGCATAGTCCTTGTTATATTCTGTTGTGTTGCCCTGTTTGTAACCATTGTGCGACATACTTCATGTGAGGATCGTATTTTTCTCTCAATTCGAAAATTTTCTTCATCATTTCTGTTTCATGATGAGCATCAATTGATTCCTGACTCTCCCAGCTATCAATCAGCAAAACCGTTTCTTCATCCTCTACAGGATAAAAGTATTCATATCGGAGGTTTCCCGGTTCTTTTCTTATTGCAGAAACTGTACCGCTGCTTATCATTTCTTTTGCAAATTTACGGACAACTCCGTTTCGACCAGAATAATAAATATTGACCGTTAGGCTCATGCTCACTCCTCGTTTCTCTTTATATAAGTAAGCTGGATATCATATCCCAGCGATTCCAGCATCTGAATGAATGTCTTGTTGACAATGCTGTCACTCTTTTTTATTAATCTGTTTACATAAGACGGAGTGGTTCCCACATCCTCAGCGAGCTTTCCCTGCGTTTTTTCTGCTTCTATGCACTTCACTTTAACATCTACCTCAATATTATTCTTTAGCATCCGGCTTCACCTCGTCTGTTTGTTTTGAAATAAATTACATTATATGTGCAATTTATTATAACATGTAATCATACGCTTCACAACCAAAAATCCGCCCAAATCTTGTGAGATGTTTGTTAAATTATCAAACATACATAAAAATGCACCCGAACCTTGTCGAGTGCATCTAATTCTATTTACTATTTATTATTTTTCTCTAAGCGGGCCATAATAGTAGCTTGCTGTCGCACCGCCATCAATCAGGAATGTAGAGCCAGTGATAAATGCTCCCTTATCACTCATCAGAAGTTCAGCCACATTCGCCACTTCATCAGCGGTTCCCGGTCTTCCTGCCGGGCATTTTGCAAACATGTTTTTGTAGAAGTTTCCACGCGGGCCGTTGAACTCGTCTACTGCAAGCGGAGTTACAATGATTCCAGGT
>CAVAJR010000073.1:0-2497 GCA_963589005.1 Bacteroidaceae bacterium
ACAGTAACCAACTGCCGAATCTTGTGTTTAAATCAATGCGTTTTGCTCATCTCTACACTCACACATTATATTATGTGGAAATAATGTGTGAGTGTCAACTGTAAAAGACAGGTTGGTATAATGCACAACGCTGTGGTATGATACTAAGGTTCAATCAGGTATCAGCTGATGCTATAAGTTATAAACAGAGGTGGGAAATTTGCTGAATTCAAAAATAAATAAGAGTGAGCTGCTCTTTTCAAATCATGATCTTCTGGTACTTCTCGTACCTCTTATGATAGAACAGGTTTTAAATTCCCTTATGGGAACCATTGACAGCGTTATGGTCAGCAATGTCGGAAGTGCCGCAATCTCTGCTGTATCGCTTGTAGACTCGATAAATGTACTCGTGATCCAGGTTTTCACGGCACTTACCGCTGGCGGCGCGATCGTCTGTTCGCAGTATCTCGGGATGAAAAATCCAAAAGCCGCCAATAAGGCTGCAAGGCAGATCGTTTTGACGATGCTGGTCATTTCCGTGGCACTTATGATCGTTTGTGTATCTCTAAGAGCTCCGCTGCTTTCGCTTATCTTCGGAGATGTCGAAGCAGATGTCATGGAAAATGCACTCATTTATTTTCTGATAACTGCCATATCTTATCCGTTTATAGGTCTCTTTTATGCATATGCGGCATTTTTTAGAGCAGAAGGGAACTCAAAGCTTCCAATGACTATTTCCGCTATGTGCAACCTTGCAAACCTTGCAGGAAATACTATTTTGATATTCGGACTTGGCATGGGCGTTGCAGGCGCTGCAATATCCACGCTTATTTCGAGAATACTGATGGCAATAATCATAACCTGCCGCCAGAGAGTTCCGAAGCAGCAGATAGTTGTAAGGGATTACCTCAAGATACGTCCCGATATAAAGCTTATAATGGTCGTTCTCTCTATCGGCGTACCCTCAGGCATTGAAAACGGCATGTTCCAATTCGGAAAGCTGGCTATCCAGTCAACGGTATCTACGCTTGGCACGGCAGCTATCGCAGCCCAGGCTATGACAGCTATACTCGAGAACCTTGCCAGCATAGCAACCGTCGGCATAGGCATAGGCCTCATGACCATTGTCGGCAGATGCATGGGTGCCGGTCTTAAGGAACAGGCTGTATACTATATAAAGAGACTGACTGTCATCTCAGAAATAGTCATGATAGGCAGCTGTCTTTTGATACTTGCACTTACAATACCCGTTACCATGATAGCCGGCATGGAAAAGGAAAGCGCAGATATGTGCTTTTACATGATGACATATATAGTTATAGTAAAGCCGATTGTCTGGGTTCTCGCATTTATCCCTGCATACGGACTACGTGCTGCAGGTGATGTAAGATTTTCCATGATCCTGTCAACGTGTTCGATGTGGATCTTCCGTGTAAGCCTTGCCATCTATCTTTGCCGTGCACACGGATTTGGCCCTATTGCCGTATGGATCGGCATGTTTGCTGACTGGACCTTCAGGGCTATTCTATTTTCAATAAGGTTTCACAGCCGCAAATGGCTTGAACACAAGGTTGTATGATATGATATCAAATATAAACACACAGCAATCTTTAATAAGGAGTAATCTATGATCTGTCCGAATTGCGGAGGCGAATTTGCCGACTGGGCTCTAAAATGCCCCTACTGTGGAGGTGTAAATGACAAAGCCTCCGAAGCCGAGTATATGAAGCATATGGAAGAGCTGAGAACAAAGCTCGATAACCTCGATGAGGAATCAGAAGCCGACTACAGCAAAGCAATGAACAAGACCGTCAAAAGGCTTCTCATTGTCATCGGCATCCTTTTGGCAGCAGCTGCCGTTATCATCATTGCGGTCTTTATTGTAAAAAAGAACACATTGCAAAATGATGAAGACTTTTATGCCGCCGAAAAGGCCTGGCAAAAAGAAGAATACAAGAAGCTCGATGCCATGTATGAAGAAGGTGACTATGACGGAATAATTGATGAATATTATGCAGCTCTCGACGAAACCTATTCGATAAGCAGCTGGAGTCATTACTGCTACGTTACCGAATTTTATTATAATTATTCAAGGGTACTTGCTGCAAAGAAGCAGTTTGATGCTGGTGACGGCGATTATTATACTCTTGGAATGGGTATTTATTCTGCTTTTTACCTTTGCAAATATATATCAGATGATTATTTAAGCCAGCTTGAGGACAACTATACGTCAAACGGCACCTACGGTATTTCTCCTGATGAGCTCACTCTTATACGTGACTATCAAACGGATTCACTTGATTTTCTTGAAAATACTCTTGGCTGGTCTGAAGATGAGATTGACAGCTTTTACAGCGAATGTTCGCCTGACGGCTATTTATCAATGGAACCCTTCTTTACCAAGTCAAATGAACTGGCCGAGAGCTACGGCTGGCTAACTGAATAATTTTTATGTGAGGTTTTTTGTCAACTACCCATCACCTAAAGGTAATGGGCTTGTAACTGCCCAGTCGTATTA
>CAVAJR010000074.1:0-2058 GCA_963589005.1 Bacteroidaceae bacterium
TAGTTTCTCTGCACTGCCCTGCAACGTCCGAGAATTATCATATGATTAATGATAAGTTTATCTCACAGATGAAAGACGGCGCAATATTAATAAATACCGCAAGAGGCTCTCTGATAGATGAGGCAGCACTCCTTGAGGCGCTTGACTCAGGCAAACTCTATGCCGCAGGTCTTGATGTGCTTGAAAAAGAGCCTCCCGAAAACAATCCTCTTGCAGACCACCCGAAATGCTTTGTAACACCTCATGTTGCATGGACTCCTAAGGAAACAAGACAGAGGGTTATAGATACGGCTGCCTTAAATCTTGACAGCTATCTGCACGATTCAGACACCAACAGGCTTGCCTGAATACAGACTGGCCGCTTCAAGTAAACTTGAAACGGTCAGCATTATATTTATGTTATTACAGGTGTTTTTCTTCCATAAGATAATGTATAACCTGCGCATTTTACAAATTTCTTGTCTGTCAGCGTATTCAGAAGTCTGATAGTCTTAGCCTTGCTGAAACCTGAGGCTTTGGAAATTTCACTGCCTGACATCTGATAAGCGCCTTTAAGCGTGCTGATAATTTTTGCTTCGTCTTCTGTAACATCATAGGTGGTTTTTAATACAGGCAGAATTACACTTATAACATTCTCTGTAATATTAAGCTCCGGCTTAACGGCGGCATCCCGGTACAGTTCCGGAATACGGCTTATTCCTGTTCCGAACATTTCTATATAGCGCATTCTAAAAAATACATTACCCAGTATAGGATTTCTCAGATATGAAATACCACCTCGCAGATATTCCTCTCCGGTAATTCCCTCAGGAAGTCCTCCCGGCGAATTTATTTCAATTCTGTCCTTAAACATAGCAATTCATATATGCGAATTAATGTCCCATTCACGATGTATTAATGCATTGGCCACGGCCTCACGGCAAGCAGCTTCCGGAATAAGCTCTACAGTTTTTCTTTCTGTTCCTGATATTTCTTCATACTGATAATATCGCTCAAAGCATGAAACCGCCTTATCATACTGCTCCGGTACAGAAACCCTGCTGACTGTTTCTCTATCCATTATCTCGCTGATTGAATTGCCGAAACGGGTAATATCTTTCCCGTAAAAACTGTTTGCATCAGCAAATATAGCGGCAGCATTATTGTATTCCCCATCTTCCGTAAAGAATCCTAATGTGCGCAGAACATCTTTGGAAAGCTCTTTTATTCTCTACGGTGTATATCTGCCTCTGCTTATCTCAAGAGATACGGTATTATCATCATTCACACTCAGGTTAAAGTCCGGTTTGGGTGATATGCTGTCATTAATCCTGCTTTCTATATCTCTTTTTTCTTTCAGCACAACACTTCTTATGTAATATATTTTAAATAATCATATTATAAGCGAGACGCAAATGCACCGTATTTTTTTACGTCTTATTTGCGTCTCAGTTTTTATCTCGTTTGCAATTTTGCATTGCATCAAGCTTGATGCAGCAGCTTTGATAATTCCGGAAAGTCCGGCATAATCTGTCCCTGCAATCAATTTCAGGTGTATACATCTGCATATTATGTATATTTATTTCCGGTTCAAGAGTTTCTCCTGCTGTTTTTTCTTATGAATTTATACTGTACCCTATCTGTTTCCCGGTCTTTTTTTTAGCAGGATAACAATTCCGGACACGGCAATCAGCATTACTGCAGCATATACATATATCGATGTTCCTGAATAGCCGGTTTTAGGCGTAACTATTTCACCTGAATGTTTCTGTCCGCCATCCTCCTGTACTGTAAATATCCATCTCAGCCGTTCGGTATGAAAGGCCAGTTCGTTGCCTACGGTAACCGGTACAGTCAGGGTCATATCAAATATGCTGCTGTCACCATCGCAAAATGTTCCAAGCAGGACATCATTGCCGGGGCTGCCGCCTTTATTCACAGCAACTCCATCGTTTTTTATCTCAAGTACCAGCGGCTCCAGCGCCTTTGCATCATCTCCGCAAGACTCGGCGCGAAGATACAGCTTTGCCGGCGCAGACAGGTTTTTCATTTTCACGCAGAGCTTTGCCGTCCTGTGAT
>CAVAJR010000074.1:2068-2467 GCA_963589005.1 Bacteroidaceae bacterium
AAATCAAATTCTCCTTTATCTCCGTCATAAATCACAGCAGCGTTATTGGCTGCAAAGACCGCAGCTGCAAAACCAAGCGAAAAAAGCAGCATAAGTAATCCGATTATGTAAATATGTCTTTTCATAATATCGTCACTCCGTTCCATTAGGCGGTGTCAGGATTCCGCCTGATACGGTCGCATCCCACAGCTCATTTACCGCGTCTGAAGGCTCAGCCTGCACTCCCTGAACAAGAATATCCACGCTCAGGCGCTTTCCCTCCTCATCAGTACCAAGTGTACATTTCTCAATCAGCACAGGGGACTCATTCCCAACTGCAACAGAGCTTTTGCAGTACCAGTAGCCATCAGGACCCCTGGTCCAGCCCTCTCCCATAGTTATATTGTAATCTTCATCCTT
>CAVAJR010000075.1:0-1899 GCA_963589005.1 Bacteroidaceae bacterium
GAATATGGACTTGCGATATTCGGTGGCAAATGGAAATCTCGGATTATATGCGTGCTATCTGCCAACGAAAAACTGCGCTATAGCGAACTGCGCAGAGAGATGTACAATATTACGGATGCGGTACTGGCAGCCACATTAAAAGATCTGATAGAAGATGGGATTATTGACAGAAAATCATATGATGAAATCCCGCCTCGGGTAGAGTATACATTGACACAAAAAGGAAAGTCAGTGGTACCTATTCTGCAGAATATCTGTCAGTGGTCGGATATCTTTTTTAAAGAAGATAGTGCAAATGAGATGGTGCAGTGCCAGAAATGTGATCATCACAGATAGAGTAGGAGAACGATGAAAAAAGATAATGATCTGCTGGCTGCGATGCCTGTACCAAAAGCATTTTTCAGGCTTGCGGTTCCGGCTGTAGCAGCACAGCTTATTAATATTTTGTATAATTTGGTAGATAAGATGTTTATCGGACATATTCCGGAAGTTGGAAAGCAGGCGCTGGCAGGAGTTGGTGTGACAGCACCGGTGATCTTGGCTATTTCGGCATTCGCAGCACTCGTAAGTATGGGAGGGGCGCCGAAAGCATCTATTTTTATGGGGAAAGGCGACAATGAGCAGGCTGAAAAAGTAATGGGAAGCTGTACGTGGATGCTGATCGTAATCTCCATAGTATTAACAGGAATTATGCTGTTGTTTGGTAAAAGAATTCTGCAGATCTTTGGCGCAAGTGATGACACGATTCGCTATGCTGTTGATTATATGAATGTGTATTGCCTCGGTACATTGTTCACACAGCTTACTTTAGGGCTGAATGCATTTATCACAGCACAGGGCAAGACACTGATCAGTATGTGCAATGTGGCGGTTGGAGCTGTGACCAATATCGTGCTCGATGCGGTATTTATCAATGGATTCGGAATGGGCGTGCAAGGTGCAGCGCTGGCAACGATTATTTCACAGGGCGTATCCACTTGTTTTGTGATCCATTATCTTATCAAACCGCAAAGCAAATTAAAGCTATATTGGAAGAATATTCGTTTTAATGGACTGTTGCTCTGGCCGTGTATTTTGCTTGGCGCTTCACCTGCGCTGATGCAGCTGACTGAAAATATGGTTGCGATCAGCTTTAACACATCGCTGCAAATGTATGGCGGCGATATGGCGGTCGCATCCATGAGTATTTTGAACAGTATTATGCAGTTCGTTATGCTGCTTCTGCCGGGGTTGGTACAAGGGGCGCAGCCATTATTAAGTTATAATCTGGGCGCAAAGAATATCGCCCGGGTCAAGCAAACATTTCGATTACTGCTTGTCTGCTGTGTCAGCGGATCATGCATAATCTGGATTGGATGTATGTCTGCGCCGGAAGTCGTTGCGGCTATCTTTACCGCAGATACTGCACTGATTACATATACGAAGAGCAGTATGCGGGCGTATCTGGCAATGCTTTTCATCTATGGAGTACAAGTGGCGTGCCAGTATAGCTTTGTGGCATTGGATCAGGCGAAGAAAGCAATCTTTCTTACGATATGGCGGAAAATCATTATACTGATACCGCTGATATTTATTTTGCCGCGCATGTTACCGAATGCGGTAATGGGTGTATATCTGGCTGAGCCGATCGCGGATACCATTGCAGTGTGCACAACGGCACCGATGTTTTACTTTTATTATCGGAGATTGGAATAAATCAATTTACACTTAAATGTTGAATCTCGGAGAGCCATTTTTTATAATCACCTTTTTTAAATACGCCGCTGTCAAATGGTAATTTGATTTGTGATTCATCAAATAAAGCATTAAGAGTCTTTTTGGTCCAATTGATACCGCTCATGCCGTAGGTGGCAAATGGAATAATAATTTTGCTGTTTGTGTCACATTGACGAATGAAAT
>CAVAJR010000075.1:1937-2379 GCA_963589005.1 Bacteroidaceae bacterium
ACACGCAGACAAGACATAATATAATTGCCGTATGCTTCTTCAGGCTCTATTTTAATAGCAGGAATATTTCCTAAGTCCTGCTGTAGCTGCATTGCTAATTTTTGAGTATTTCCTGAACGGGAATAGTAAATGATAATTGCATTCATAAAAATCTTCCTTTCATTATCCGACATAGTGTTGTACAATTGCATTATAAAAATGAAAGTATAACATATCAACCAACAATCATATGAATAATGTCGGACGGTGGGGAAGATGAATAAGCAGCCTGAAATCACAGAACAAACACGAAAAAATATCATTCATGTATTTTGCAGATTATATGAAGAAAAGCCAATTGAAAAAATATCTGTAAAAGAAGTAATTGCCTTAGCAGGATATAACAGAAGTACATTTTATGAGTATTTTGCTGATATATATGAGATTCTCGAATATATTGAAG
>CAVAJR010000076.1:0-2377 GCA_963589005.1 Bacteroidaceae bacterium
CGCATACCGATTGTTCCGTAACCAGCAACACCTACTTTAATCTTTGCCATTTTTTCTCCTTTCAAACGAAAGCTTTTTGTCTACCCATTAAATTTTACAGATTTATCGGTTCAAAACACCATTGAACCGCATCTTATAGATAATTATATTAAAAATAAAAATGTGTTCAAGGCGGTATATTAACTATATTTTTATAGGGAATTCTCACTATTTTTCATAATTATCTCCCTATTTTTAGAGCTATCTATACAAAATATTCTCAATTAGATAAGATTTTTCTATCCATGATATCCAGTCTTACAATTTACCGGATAAAGAACCTGAAAAGAGGTGAAGCTATCTGCTTCACCTCTAAAAATCATATTCTTTTTAATTAGCCTACAATACGTCTTACAGTAAGTATCTGTCTGTAGGATGCATCCGGACTGATCTTGATTCCGGTAGCTTCATCACTTGCATGAACTATCGCACCGTTGCCAATATATAGAGCAACGTGTCCGTTGTAGCAGATTATATCTCCAGGCTGTGCCTCTGCATATGATACTGCACGTCCATTGCTTCTCTGAGCTGCAGATGATCTTGACAAGCTATATCCGAAATGTGCATATACAAGCATTATAAATCCGGAACAGTCTGTTCCGTTTGTAAGGCTGTTTCCACCATAAACATATGGGTTGCCTACAAACTGCAATGCATAGTTTACAATTTCCTGGCCAAGAGCGCTTCCTGTGCTTGTGCCTGAATTTCCACTGTCTGAGCTTGAATCTGAGCCTGAATTTCCGCTGTCTGTACTTGTATTGCTTCCGGAATTTCCACTGTTTCCGCTGTCAGTAGTTGTTCCGCTGCTTGCAGTATTGCCGCTGTTTCCGGTATTTGAACTTGTATCAGCTGCTGTATTATTGCTTGCACTCTGCTGTGCCTGCTGCGCTGCAGATGCTGCGGCTGCTGCCTCTGCTTGTGCCTGTGCATCAGCTGCTGCCTGCGCTGCGGCTGCCTGTTCAGCTTCTGCCTGTGCCTGTGCTGCTGCCGCTGCGGCTGCTGCTTCTGCTGCTCTTTGTTCTTCAAGTGCCTGAATCTGCTGATTCTGTTCGTCAATAAGCTGACGATATGTATCTGCTTTTGACTGAGCTGATGCAAGAAGCTCATCATAATTATCTGATGATGCACGAAGATCTATAAGGATATCCTGAAGCTGCTGCTCCTGCTGTTCCTGCTCATTCTTCATAGAAACAAGCTCTGCCTGCTCCTGCTGCTCCTGAGTCTGAAGATCTGAAACCTGCTTTGCAACTGCTGCATATTCCTCAAGACACTGTCTGTCATAGTCATACATCTTCTGAGTATATTCAGCCTGATTCAAAAGTTCAGTAATATCATTTTCCTCAAGAAGGAATGTAGCCCATCCGGCATTTCCGCCTGCTTCATAGATATACTGTATCCTCTTCTTCATTGCCTCGTACTGAACAGCCTTTTCCTGCTCAGCAACCTGAAGATCAGCTGTTGTCTGCTCAATTTCTGCATTCTTATCATCAATCTGAGAATTTAAGCTGTCGATAGATGCAAGAGTTATTATCAGCTGTGCATCAACTGAATCGATCTGTCCTAAAACCTCGTTTTTCTGATCCTCGAGGCTATCAATAGAACTATTTATAGCACTCAGACTGCTTTGTGTATCTGCCTTCTGATTCTTAAGATTTTCAAGATCATCGGCAGAAACCATTGATATATTTGCGAGTACCATTGCCGCAGCTACGGCTGCAGCTGTAATTCGCCTTTTTTTCATTAAGTCATCTCCCATTTAATTTTGTTTGAAATATTTGCGTAATAAATTCTTAACATATATTATCACAACAACGTTTTAAAAACAATCTTAAAATTATAAAGATTTTGTTAACTGATTTGTTACGCGTTTGTGCACATTATATGTGCCGGTCTGTCGGCTGGCACATTGCTTTGTTTATTCATTTGTCTGACTGTTTTTTAGCGCTATCCACTTAAGATATGCATTTATAAAAGGATCTATTTCTCCGTCAAGCACATCATTTACCTGACTTCTCTCCTCATTTGTCCTGTGATCCTTTACCATGGTATATGGCTGCATAACATAAGATCTTATCTGGTTTCCCCAAGCTATGTCTGTAACCTCGCCTCTTATTCCCGAAAGCTTAGCCGCCTTTTCCTCCTGTGCAATCATAAACAGCTTAGCCTTGAGCATCTGCATAGCCTTGTCTTTATTCATATGCTGTGATCTTTCATTCTGGCATGTTACTACGATTCCTGTTGGGAAATGAGTAATACGTATAGCAGATGATGTCTTGTTGATATGCTGTCCACCGGCACCGCTCGAACGGAAAGTATCCCAAGAGAGTTTGGCGGGGTC
>CAVAJR010000077.1:0-2360 GCA_963589005.1 Bacteroidaceae bacterium
CTTCCATGTAGTACCACCATCTGTGGAGTATTCCATTGTTGCATCTACACCGCTTATCTTGCCATCTGTTCCGGATGCACTCGTTGGTGCTGTAAGAGTGAACTTTGATGAATCTGGCGCTGCAGGTCCTTTTTTCTTATTAGCAGAAGGGGCTGTATATTCCGGAATTACCACTGTTGCACTCTTACCTGGATTAACTGTAGTAGTTCCGGCAATTCTTACAAGTACCTTGCCTGCTTTTAGTCCGGTAATAGGATTAGCTGTTACCGGAGTCCAAGTGTTTCCGTTATCTGTAGAGTACTCCATTGCTGTGGTTACTCCACTGATCTTTCCGTCACTTCCGCCACTTGTAGTAGGTGCTGTCGGTACAAGTCCGCTCGGTGCATCCGGTCCGTCTGCCTTGCTCTTTGGCTCAGCAATTCCATATACTGAAAATCCGCTTGCGTAGATATAAATATATCCATCTCCTATATAGAAGCTACCATCTGTATAACTTCCACTTGGCTGTGTACTCAGTTTTGTCAGTTCAGAAGCTACTCCACCATGATATCTGATTATACTGAGATTCTCCTTTGTTGTATCATAAGGAACTGCTATTTCAAGAACTTTTGTATTAATACTTCCGATATTAGTCTCTGAATCTGAGGCATCTGCTTCTGTCAGATTCTTAGTTATCTTAAATAAAGACATATCAAGCAGTGTATCCACTACATAGCCTTTTTCGGCTGCTATGCTATCTATCTGATCAGCTCCAGTACTTGTTGTGTCAGCACTCTGAACCTGAAACTTTACAGTGACGCTCAGTTTTCCTGCTTTAATGTTGCTTATCTCATCTGCTGAAATAATATTTGTATCCTCAAGAATATCAGTAAGTCCTTCTACTGCAACAGGCATTACATCATCTACAACCCTTACAATACTCTTAAGCTTGCCTTCCTTAATGGTAAAAGATACTGTGTTCGCACTTCCATCTCTGACAGTAATCATTTTTGTCTCAACAAATTTGCCATCAGTTGTACGAATCACCGCATTATATACACCATCCGGCAGATTCTTAAAAGCATCAGATGTATATACTCCACTGTTTGTGATTCCATTTGCCTGCGTTGTAGCAATAATATTGTTGCCCTTCTCGATGGTAATCACCGCATTCCTGCTCTCTGTCAGTTTGCTTGTGATATTGACAGCGATACTTCCTGACGGCAATTCCTGTGTTTCTGTCGTTACATTAATGGTATTTGCGTCCACTGTCTCCGATGATGTCCCATCTATATAAGTAACAAATGCATGTACCTCATATGTCTCTCCAGTGCCAAGTGCATTTGCCGTCAATATATTGACTGCACTTACCGTATCCGCCTTTAAGACTGTCCAGCTCGTGTCTCCGGCTTTTCTGTATTTAATACCTGTTTCCTTTATACCAGCCACTGCATCCGCATCATTATGTACCTCTATCGTAAAAGAGTTCTTGCTGATAGCTGTCACAAAAGCCTCCGGTGCTTTTTCTGTGAGGAATACCAATCCATCAGAAGAAATATATGTCTTATTGCCTGATGTATCTGTAATAAGTGCATATACCACATAGCTACTAGTAGGTTCCAGATTAAAGCCATTCTCCGGATAAGATTTCCAGTCATCTGTTCCAATTGCCTTTACCTGTTCAAGTGTAAGTGCTGATGCTGATGCATAATACTGAACAGATGATACTGCCAGATTATCATCTGCCTCAATCGTTACAGTCTTGGTCATCTTAAAAAGCTTATTAAATGTAACTGTATTAAGGAATGTATTCCATGTATTAGTTTCGATCTTAATGATTCCTGTAGGTGCCTCTGTATCAGCTTCTTTTTTTACCTTTACGGTTACACGATTCAGTTCAGAAGCATTTACAGTCTGGATTGCAACAGCCTCTGCAAACTCAGTTGTCAGTGTCTGCGTAGGAGCAGCCCATGACCATTCATCCGGAAGCGTGATATCACTTACAGAAGTCTTGTCGAATGACGCTACATATTCCCTGCCTGTGTATGGATCATCTTCGTTCTTTGTGAGGGTTATGCTAGTACCATTGTCTGCCGCATAGACAGGAATGGCTGCCGTTACATTTCCTCCAATCATCATTGCCGCTAGGGCAAAACATAAAAATCTTTTCTTCATCTTGCCCTCCTGATCTCTATCCGTAACTGTTGTTGCCGTAAATATAAGAACATCTGAATAAGTTCCGCCAGGTACTGCATTCCAATCATCTTGACTTACATAAACACCAAGTCCTATAGTTTTATCAAGCCACTTTCTTTGCACTGTTATCGTATTATCTGTAGCACTTTCGGAAGTCCATGAAAGATTCTTCAATGTATATGGAA
>CAVAJR010000078.1:0-1416 GCA_963589005.1 Bacteroidaceae bacterium
CTTAGCTATACCATACTCTGTAACGATATAATCAACATCACATCTTGATGTTGTTACGGCTGCTCCATTATCAAGGAAAGGAACGATCTTAGAAACCTTTCCATGTCCGGCTGTAGAACCGATTGCGATAATAGAACGTCCACCCTTGCTCATTTTTGCTCCGCGAACAAAGTCAACCTGTCCGCCGACACCACTGATCTGTGTAGATCCAATACTCTCAGCACATACCTGACCGGTGAAGTCAACCTGTACACAAGAGTTAATAGAAACAAGATTATCGTTCTGAGCTATAATGTATGGATTATTTACATAATCTACTGGATACATCTCCAAATCCGGATTGTTATCTGCATAATCATACAAACGCTGAGTTCCCATAAGGAAAGTAACAACGCTCTTTCCCGGTTTGAGAGTTTTCTTCTTGTTTGTAATTACACCTGCTTCAACAAGCTCAACTACTCCGTCAGAAATCATTTCTGAATGGATACCTAAATCCTTCTTATCCTTAAGGAAAAGAAGTACAGCATCCGGAATAGCTCCGATACCAAGCTGAAGTGTATCACCGTCATTAATAAGCTTTGCACAGTTCTCACCGATTGCTTTTTCAACATCTCCGATCCTTGCAAGCGGAAGTTCAAGCACCGGATGATCATTAAGTACAAATGCATCAATCTCCTCTACTGAAAGAGTAGATTCTCCGCATGTTCTAGGCATCTTTGAGTTAACTTCTGCAATAACCTTCTTTGCTAATTTAGCAGCAGGTACAGAATAATCAACTGATGTTCCTAAGCTAACCATACCATTTTCATCTGGTGGAGTAACCTGGATAACTGCAACATCAAGTGGAAGGCATTCCTTAAGCAGTCCAGGAACTTCATTAAAGAAACAAGGAGTAAAGTCTGCACGTCCTTCTATAATATCCTTCTTGATAAGTCCGCCTGCAAATAAAGAATTAAGACGGAAATGTCCTTCTGATCCAGGTGCTGAAAGCTTATTATTGCCCATCGGTACCATCTGAAGTACTTCTACATCTTTATAATCTTCTTTGTGGTCTACCATCGCATCAGTGATATAAGTAGGAATGCCTACTGCGTGACCAAGCATAATGCGGTCGCCTGATTTTACAAGCTTAATTGCTTCTTCTACAGGCATAATTCTTGATTCATAAATTTCCTGCCAGCTCATTATGTATTTCTCCTCCGAAAATTGAATTATTCTACTACTTTAGCTATCTTCTTAGCAAGCTCTTTCTTCATTGGAAGGTTACCCTGACGAGAGATCATAATTCTCTGTGCCTGTGGGCTTCCTGCGCCGTGCATAGACTCTGTACGATATCCAACAGCTGCTGTACCAAGGCAAAGGTTCTCGATAAGTCTTAAGATACGAAGACGATTTTCAACTGTAACTCCCTTTCCA
>CAVAJR010000078.1:1426-2323 GCA_963589005.1 Bacteroidaceae bacterium
GTCCAACAACAGGGCTTCTGAAGTCTGCCTCTGATGGAGCTGTAACAACGATACCACCTGCGATATCCTCAGCAAGACGAGCGATCTCATATGGGAAACGTGTAACATTCTGCTTACAAACATTTGCAAGAAGAAGGTCGATAATGTAGTTTCCTGATGCAGTCGGATGTCCTTCTGCTGAACATGCAATACCACAGCAATATAATGTCTCGTTAAGGTGCATCATCTCGATAAGTTTATCTTTGATATGAGATGCTTTCGGAACTCCGTTATAATCAGCTGCAACTGCTGCTGCACCGATAAGAACATCACCAACACCAACTTTACATCCGCCGTAGCTCTGTCTGTGATATCCAGCGAAACGCTCTACAAGCATTCCAGCGAACTCTGTCTCTCCATTAAGGAATATTCTGTCATTCGGAATAAATACATCGTTGAATACAACAAGGGCTTCAACACCACCGAATTCGCTGTTACCAACATCAATTGTGGTTCCTTCTGTCTTTCTTGTATCACAAGACTGACGTCCGATGATCATAAGAATTCCTTCTGCATCTGTAGGACAAGCAAATGCAACTGCATAATCCTTGTCATCAGGTCCCATTGAGATTGTAGGCATTACAATAACTTCATGAGAATTGATAATACCTGTCTGATGAGCTTTTGCTCCACGAACTACGATACCATCAGGACGTCTTTCAACAACATGAAGATACATATCCGGATCTTCCTGTGCATGAGGTGCAAGTCCTCTGTCGCCCTTAGGATCTGTCATAGCGCCGTCAATTGTATAATCCTTCTCCTGGCACATCTTGAGATATGCTAAGAAGTTCTGATGGTAGCTAGTACCATATTTCTGATCGATTTCATAAGTTGTACTAAATGTTGCATTGAATG
>CAVAJR010000079.1:0-2291 GCA_963589005.1 Bacteroidaceae bacterium
CGCCTGCTCAATATCTGCGATCAAATCCTCTATTGCTTCAATACCAACCGCAAACCGAAGCAATTCATTCTTGATTCCGATTTCTTCCTGAAGCTCCGGTGAATATGATTCATGTGTCATCGTTGCCGGATGGCATACCAGTGATTCCACACCTCCAAGGCTTACAGCCAGATCAAATATCTCTAATGAATTGCAGAATTTAACGCTATCATAATCCTTATTCATAAGAATAGAAAACGAAGCTCCACATCCTGATGCCTGTTCCTTCTGCAGTTCGTATCCCGAATTAGACTTCAATCCCGGATAATACACTTTATCTACCGCCGGATGCTGTTCCAGGTACTCTGCTAATTTCTGCGCATTTGCTTCTGCACGATCCATTCTGACAGGCAATGTCTTGATACCTCTCGCCAGCAGGAATGAATCAAATGGGCTTAAAATTGCTCCTAATATTTTGTGATGGAACTTCAACTGTTCATATAATTTATCGTCATTTACCACTACCGCTCCGGCAATCACATCTGAGTGTCCAGCGTAATACTTAGTTGCAGAATATACCACAATATCCGCTCCAAGATCCAATGGCTTTTGAAGATAAGATGTCATGAATGTATTGTCTACCACGCATAACAGTCCTTTTGCTTTTGCCTGTGTACAGACACGTTTAATATCTGTTACATCTAATAACGGATTGGAAGGTGTCTCAATAAATACCATACGGGTATCAGGTGTCACCTGTTCAAAATCATATGTATTAAAATCATTTACAACTTCATGTGCAATCTGGCGTTCTTCAAATACATGTGATACGTAATTCCATGTTCCGCCATAGACATTACTGTTAATCAACACCTTATCGCCCGGCTTTAACAACGCAAATGCAAGCGCTGTAGCCGCCATACCGCTGCTCATAGCTAACGCATATTTTGCTCCCTCAAGCTGTGCAATTAACTGTTCTACATTATTTCTTGTCGGATTGTTAGACCGGCTATATACAAACTCTCCATATTCGCCGATCGAATCCTGTACAAACGTTGTTGACAAATGAATGGGATAACTTACTCCTTTGATTGCCCCATCTTCCTGTCTTCCGCCATGTATAGCCAATGATTCGTATTTCATAATTATATTTCCCTCCATAGTGTATCTACAACTTGAACACCGTTTATTAATTTACCACGTATTCTCTCTCTCCACAAATAGATTATATCTATATGTAATGTGGTTTTATAGGCGCTATGTATAAACCTACTATTGTGATATGATAATAGTGTATCATTTTGCCACTTTTTCGTAAAATTGTTTTTCCTTATAATCAACTATAGTTTCAAATTATAGCTCATTATCACTCACCCTGTATTTTCAAAAGAAAAGAGACGAACCACCCTGACGGCCATTCGTCTCTTTTACTCTCATCCTGTAAACGTCTATAAAATTATAAGTGTAATACTCTGTCTTTGATCTCCTGGGTTCTTCCCTGATTCCAGAACTGTGTTCCGATATAACCACAGGTTCTTCTGGCTACTGCCATTTTGTTCTGATCTGTATTACCACAGTTCGGGCATTCCCAGATCAGCTTACCGGATTCATCTTCCTTAATCTGGATCTCTCCGTCGTAACCACAGCACTCACAGTAATCACTCTTGGTATTCAGCTCTGCATACATGATATTCTCATAGATGAACTTCATAACAGAAAGTACTGCCGGAATGTTCTGCTGCATATCCGGTACTTCAATGTAACTGATCGCGCCGCCCGGAGACAGCTTCTGGAAATCAGCTTCAAATTTCAGCTTATCGAATGCATTGATCTCCTCAGTTACATGTACATGATAACTGTTCGTGATATAGTTCTTATCCGTTACGCCCTTGATGATACCGAATCTCTTCTGTAAGCATTTAGCGAATTTGTATGTGGTAGACTCCATCGGAGTACCGTATACGGAATAGCTGATGTGCTCTGCTTCTTTCCATTCTTTACATTTATCATTCAGCTTCTGCATAACACTGACTGCAAATGCTCTTCCTTCCGGATCTGTATGTGACTTACCTGTCATACGGACACACATCTCATACAGTCCTGCATAGCCCAGTGAAATAGTCGAATATCCATTGTATAACAGCTTATCGATGGTCTCACCTTTCTTCAGTCTGGACAGTGCTCCATACTGCCACAGAATCGGTGCAACATCAGAGATCGTACCAAGCAGTCTCTCATGACGGTAACGCAGTGCGCGGTGGCACAGTTCCAGTCTCTCTTCCAAAATTGCCCAGAAACGATCCATATCACCC
>CAVAJR010000080.1:0-2264 GCA_963589005.1 Bacteroidaceae bacterium
ATATTCCTGTGAATAAATTACTCAATGACATGTGATTGACAAATACCTGCAGATACATTGCTGCTGCAAGTACTGACACGTAAATAGGACATTTTATTAGTGACAGTCCGATTAAAATAATGGCTACCGGAATAATTATACTAGTGAGCGTCATTATCGAATTCCCCCTTATTGCAAATCATAAGAACCAGCCATACAACAACTGTAATAAATAAACAAACCATAACTATTCCGTACAAAACTCCCTTAGGAAGCTGAAGTATGTATGACACCTGGTTTCGTTTAAATGCTTTCAGCATAACATTGAAGCCGTAATAAGCTATTACGCACAATGCTCCGCCTGTCAGCAAACCTCTGATATAATTGAGTATTCTCTGTCCTGTTTCATTTTTAACCCATGAATCAATAGCTGTTATGCATAATTGATCTCCGGTTCCCTCCAGCTGCGGAAGGATCAAATACACCATAAGTACAACGAAATAAATATATAATTCATCTGCCCAGCTAAGTCCCAGCCCCATAAATCTCAATATTGCATTAAGTGCAGCAAGCGCCGTTGCCATTCCGATAAATGCACCTGAGATCATATACATGAATCTGCGGACATATCCTATTGCCTTTACGCACGATTTCATAATAACCTCTTTTCTTACATGAATTGAGTTCATCAAACAATGGATACTGTTTGATGAACCCAAGATTCAAAAATATCCAAAATTACAACAAATAAGAATTATTCTGCGTAGTTTGCAATAAGTTCTGCGAACTCATCATAAACTGCTGCGCAATCCGCATTTGTATTCTTGAATTCCTCATGAATTTTCTCAGTAGCCGCCTTCATTTCAGCAAGAAGTTCCTCTGATGGCTCATGTAATGTGCAGCCTTTGTCTGCAACCAGTGAATCCATGGTATCCTGTTCATACTGCGTCATATATTCAACTTCATAGTTATCAACTGCGTCTCTTGCAGCTGCAATAACGAGATCCTGAACCTCTGCCGGAAGTGTGTCATACCAGTCTGCACTAAAGAAAAATGCATTTACAAATGCACCTGCCGGACACAGATTAATGTTTTTAGCACTGTCTGCAAGTCCCTGCGTATTCCAGAAAGTGCAGTCATTCAGTACGCCATCAATTGTGCCATTCTGTAAACTTGAAGCCAGTTCTGAAGGATCCAGACCTACTGACTGTGCACCATAACACTCTAATGACTCTCTAAGCAGAGGTGATGGCAATGTCCAAAGTGAATGTCCTGAGAAGTCGCTCATGGAACTAACTGCAAATGTTGTAAGAAGATAGCTGTTTCCTCCTCGTAACCATGCTCCTACCTTGAAGCCTTTATCATAGAGATAATCATCAAGACTTGTTCCATTTTCAAGAATTGTCTGGCACATTGATGCTGCTGTTCCATCTGAAGGGAATAAGAATGGAATGTCAAGAACTGCAATAGCAGGAGCTGCTGTTGCAAAGTATGATGAAGGTATTAATACACCTTCTATGTCACCATTTTGAACCCCCTCAATCATCTGAGCTGCTGTTCCAAGCTGGCTTGTAGGATAAAGTTCAACTGTGATTGCACCATTAGACGCAGCTTCAATCTCTTCTTTAAACTTATCCATTGTTTTGTTTTGCTGGTGATTTCCACCAGTAGGTGTACCCAGACGAATAGTGTAAGAACCTGAAATCTCTACAGGATCAATGTCTGCACTGCACAACGATGCCATTCCTAAAGTCATCACTGATGCAATAACCAATGCAATAATTTTTTTCATTTAGAAAACCCTCCTTGATACTTAATTGTCTAGCAATTAACAATCGTTTACCGATTGCATGTATCAAAGAAGATACATTATTATTATTATTATTATTATTGCAAGGGTATAGTGTGATAAAGTGATAAAAAATTAACAATTCGTGGTTTTTATGGAGATTAGACATTAGTGATTGTGCGATATGCATAAAACTTATCTTTCTTGCTAAATTTGTATACACAAGAGTAATGTGGGCAAACGCAGCATGAGCTTCCAGAAATTTCGCAGCTAAAGCGCTTATAGCAAGCCTTTTGCTATCTCTGGAAGTTCACAATTTAACAGTCAATGTCAGATATTTTCATTACGCACCATTATTCTTCTAAAAAATAGTAAAATTGATTTTATACTTCTAAACGATACAGAAATGATTCCGGTTGAAGTGAACACAACATTTTCCGCTGTTTCATCTTAATGCAATAGTAATTGAACCCAAAATATGATATAAACTTAACAT
>CAVAJR010000081.1:0-2118 GCA_963589005.1 Bacteroidaceae bacterium
TTGCACGGACAAGTGCATTTCTGAAATACCACGCATTTTCCGCAAAAATATCATTGGTTGCAGAGAAACCAAGTGTCCTTAAATATTTGATGAAGAACACTGCTGTTGTTCTCGTATTGCCTTCCCCGAAGATATGGATTTGCCATAACCTTGAAATGAATACCGCAAGATGATGGATAATCTCGTCCATTGAAAGCCCTTTATAGCTAAAATCCTTCTCCTGGGAAAAATCATATTCAAGTGTGGCTCTCAGTTCGGACGCACTGCCATACATTACAGTTGCCCCATCAAGCACCCATTCTTTCTTTGTAATGTTGTAATCTCTAATCTTTCCGGCGTGTTTATAAATCCCCTGAAAGAGTTTGCGGTGGATAGAGATATATTCATTCGGAGAAAATGAGAACGCTGTTTCGGAAAGAATTTCTGCAATACGGGACGAAACCTTATCTGCTTCTTCGGTACGCTCATCATCAGATAAATGGACAGGTCTTTCCTCATAGTAACTGTCAATAAGGCTCTGTGCTTCTTTCATCGTGATTTTGCCTTCAATATTCTGAATAGCGGTATCAATCAGATATTTAGATGGTTTGAGTCCGTCCACTGCCTGAAGTCCGATTGCCGTACTCCAAGCATACCCCTTATGAGCTTTATCCGGTTCAGACTCCCTTAAATATTCCTTAAACGGATCTTTTTCCATATCCACTACCTCGCTTCATAGTTTTATATTCTGTCTAGAAAATCACGTTTGAGCCAGATTCCAATTATGAAGTACTCTCCAAAACGTTAATCATTCTTTCAAGTACTGTTCTTACCTCACCGGCCTGCACCCGGCGTATAAAAGAACCGTTGCTAAAATGGTCTTCCCTAAGAAGCATGGTAAGCAAAGCCGTGCACAGTTCATAATCTGCATCGGATACTCTCTTTAACTCCTCATTGCAGTTAACTGGTTTCGTGGTCATATAATCAAAATAATTCCCTTTAAGATCACCTATGTTCTCTAGTGCCTCATAGAACTTACTTACACAACCTTCTTCCAAAAGTGACTGTATAATCTCAACTTTTTCTTGTTTAGTCATTCAATGCCTCCAACAAGCCATATTTCTACACAATCTTTATGTTTCCCAACAGTTCCTCTATCCAATCCAGCTTCTGCAAAGCCTGTATCCAATCTGTCGGAATGGCATCATATCCATAATACAATCCGGCAAGTCCACCTGTAACAGCTCCAACTGTGTCTGTATCATCCCCCAAATTAACCGCTTTCAAAACTGCTTCGGGAAAGGACTCTGTTGTAATCAGACACCAGACTGCTGCTTCTAGCGTATCGATCACATAACCGCTGCTCTTAATCTCACCTTCCGGCATCTTACAGAACTCTTTTAAAACAGCAAGTTTTGTGAAATTTTCCAACTCCGTGCGGTTCTGAAAATCCTGCCTGTAATAGCTATACGCGTCATCAATGCCACTTTGAAGCCTGCTAATCAGTTTTCCTTCTTGACCAAGCACAGCTTTGACCATAAAATAATAAAACCCACATGCCATCTGACTACGAAGATGGGCATGAGTAAGTGCTGATACATTGTGAATGGTATAGATGCTTTCATTCTCCGATGTACATATCACTTTTTGCCGATTATATAAATGCAGACAAACCGGAAGTATTCTCATAAGCGATCCATTGCCATTATCAAATTCGCTGTTGCCTCCGGCTTCCACCGGTGCAGTTCCCTGATCATACCGAGAAATCGCTCTGGATACTGTAATGCCAATATCAAACACCTCATGGAACGGGGTATATTCGCCATAGTGACACCACTCCGAGAATTTCTCCATAATATCCTGATAATCAATTCCGCCTCTTTGGTTGATGCTGTCCAATGTAGCGAATACCATGCTGCTGTCATCTGACCAGGTTCCTGCGGGCTGATTGTGTGTTCCATATGCCCGCATTCCTGTTACCGGATCGACTTCACGTTCTGCCCTAGAAGTAAATTCAACCGGTACGCCAAGAGCATCACCAACAACAAGCCCAAGAATTCCAGCCTTCCAAGTATTCTGTGTTACTATTGCCATTTTCATCACCTGCTCTCGTTTTGCCCATATCAATTATAAACTCAT
>CAVAJR010000082.1:0-2058 GCA_963589005.1 Bacteroidaceae bacterium
AATATTTCGTTACGAGAGAGCGGAGCTTGTAGTCCATCAGGTATTCATCGTAATTGTCATCAGGAGTGTTATTCTTAATATGAAGGATTATTCTTGTGCCGTGACCTATCATCGCACTTTCAAGGAGCGTATATCCGTCTGCGCCTTCTGATTCCCACTGCCAGCATTCTTCTTCGCCGTATTTTCTTGAAATTACTGTTACTTTATCTGCTACCATGAATGCAGAATAGAAGCCTACACCAAACTGACCTATGATATCTACATCCTTATTTTCTTCGAGAGATTTCTTGAACTCGAGCGAGCCGCTGCGTGCGATAGTACCGAGGTTCTTTTCGAGTTCTTCCTTGCTCATACCGATACCGTTATCGATGATCGAAAGTGTTCTCTCCTCATAGTCTGTTTCAAGAGCGATATAGAAATCATCTCTTGTCATACCCTCAGGACCTTCATAATAAAGTTTATCTATAGCATCGCTTGCGTTTGAAATAAGTTCTCTGAGGAATATTTCCTTATTTGTGTAGATCGAATTGATCATCATATCGAGCAGCTTTTTTGATTCTGCCTTAAACTGTTTCTTTGCCATAATATGCACCTCTTTGTATAATTTAATTATTTATCTGTACAACCAAATATGTTAGCACTCACCATTCACGAGTGCTAACATTTATTATAATCATATGGATTAAAAAATCAACCCCAATAATATCAATAATAAATATTATTTTTGACCCACGCCTCACGGCGTCCATGAGTTGCACAGGTGCGCGGGCGCACAAAACAACAGAAAAAGCGCCCGCCGCAATCATACGCGGCAGGCGCCTGTAAAATTTCAAATAAGTATATTATTCAGCGTCATCAAGTCTTGGTTCAACATAATCAGCGATCTTAACATCGTAGTTACGATCAGCGATAGCTGCGTCGAAGAAATCAAGAACTTCATCAGTTGTACCAGGGAAATCCTTCATAAGGCTTCCTACGTGAGTTCTTACGCCACCTGCTCTGCCCTTGTCCTCATAACGAAGATCAAACTTAAAACCATTCTTTTCGAGGATAGCATACTGAGAATTGTTCTTTGAATCGATCTTATACTTAGCCTTGTAACCTCTCTGTTTGCAAGCTTCTACGATTTCATCCATTGTGCAAGTCATTTTAAATAACCTCCTTAAAAATACAATAGTATAATGAGTCATGATCATATATCATATATGAAATGCTTCATATACAAATATCTCTCTCACAGTTCAAGATTATACCACGTTTATTAAAAATATCTACATAATTTAAGAAAATTTTTTTATTTATATCATCAGTTTTAATTCGTATAAGAATGATATATATCAGTTGAACTTACAATCATTACTCATTTGTATGCATATTAATTCAATATCATATATATTTATGCATAATATATATTTCACATATTTGACTCCAAATGCAAAATTTCATCACTGCCATTTCCGTTTCATCAGTCACAATAAGCGGATTTCAGAATAATATGAAGAAACTACAGCTTTCAGTATTATATAAAAGGAGGAAAATATGAACTGCTTTTCTAACTGCCATCCCTCATATTCACAGACAGCAGGCGCAGGCTGCAGCAACGGCTGCAATACAGGCTGCGTCTCACCGGACACAAGAGATAACTGTTGTAACGCCGCAAACCTCTGCAATTTTGACGGTGATATGTCAAAAGTGGTTTCCGAGCCTATATACGTTCAGAAAATATATGATGCCGTACTTCTCAACCTTCAGGGACTTAAAACTGTCTCCGAGCAGCGCTTCACGCCTTCTATCCCTTCAGGCTTCCGTATAGCGGGTATTTCAGAAATAAGATGCAGAAAATTCTTCAATCCTGCCAATATAAACGACCCTTCAAACATGAAGATAACTGCCAATACTACGATATCCGGCGCAAGCTTTGTCTGCGACTCAAACGGTGAGGTATGCGTCACAGGACCTGACGGTACATTGTCTGAGCGTCTGCTTCATACAGACACATCTACATGCGACGGCAGAGATAAGGGAACTCCGATATTCGGAACTCAGAAGGTCTGCATA